>CANHDJ010000093.1 GCA_947459425.1 Ignavibacteria bacterium | reverse complement strand
TGAACACTTTGCCCTGCGAATATTATCAATCTATGGACTTTCGGCAGAGATGATAAAAAATCACCCTGAGTTTCAGAATATCAGCAATTACGCGATTGTTCAGACATAAGACAAAAAAAATATCGGGCTAAATGTCCAGACTATTGTTAATGATTGTTGATTATCAACATTCGAGGATCACGATTGAAATTTTTGAACGAGAGAGAATAATATCACAAGCGAAATACCAACCCAATACTTGCCGACAGGCGCGTAAACCCAAACATCTCATTGATGCTCTCCTGTCTAACCAGTCTGCCATCAACCTCATAGCGAATGCTCTCATTCTCTAATGGCTTTTGAAGCCATTCTACAGTCTGTTTATCAGCCCCCACTCCGGCAATGTTAAACACAGTTTGCCGAGAAAGATTGAGCATCCACGACACATCCGCAACCACCATCACACCACCGCCCGGATTCCAAAGGGCTTTTACACACGGTGCAATGCCCAGATTATTGTCAATGAGATGGAACGCCGTTTCTGCATCGTAAAACTTTGTTTCGCCGAATTGCAGCCATTCTTTTTTCACACCGGAAAAATATCCCAAACTATACCCGCCAATCGTGTAGGCAAGTCGGCACGAAGGCTCTACGGCAAAGAGCCACGATGCTGATTGCGATTGAACAAACGTAAACCGATAACCAGCAGTGAAGTCAAATTGCACTCCATACACCCGATCTTTTTTCTCTTGTTCGGAAGCAAACGAGCCAAAGTAGGGCGATGCTGCCAGCGACAAGCTCACTTTTTCATCAATCACCATCCCGTAACGCAAGGTAAAACCTAACTCTCCAAAGGCAGCGCGGGAACGAAACGCGGAATTGAGCGTATCGCGTAAAGCCGTCGGTGCGGCATCTATGGCTCGAAATTCAACATTGCGTTCGGCTTTCCATGCAGGTAACGTTCCAACGGCAATCGTAAATTCGTGTTGAAGAGTTAAAATACCTTGTTGTGTGGAATTTTTTTCTAATGGTTGTTGTGTTTGAGCAACAAGCATTGTGGAGCAAAAATACCATACCACACCGCCCTGAATACCGCGACGAATCAAGAATTTCAACCATGTTGGAGCCAATCGAGTGCCGTGCATAGATTTTTTGAAGGGGTTATGGTAAAATGATAAAATAAAATAACTCTCCACAAAGACGAGCAAATGCTCACGTTGATTGTAGGAAAAGGTTAGGGGCTGGTAAAATGATTCTTGCTTTTTACACTCGCACCAGTTCACACAAATAAATTTTTGTTCACTACCGTACACATTTTTAGTTTGTTTTTGACCGCAGAGGCGCGGAGGCGCAGAGTGAAGCCATTTCTGAAAAAAATCTCTGCTCATGTTACACAGTACAATATCCATTTTCTTCTCTGCGCCTCCGCGCCTCTGCGGTCAATTAAAAATATGTACGGTAGTGAAAATTTTTGAGAACATTTTTGACCTATATCAAAAAATATCCACCACGATATTCGGAAGTTTGTAGCACAAATCATTCCACTCACAAACTTTTTCGGAGTAATGCTTATGGCAACGCACAATTTTCATAAATTCTGGCTCAAAATCACCGCTATTGTGGTTGGGTCATTCGGTCCAGTGTTCTTTTTGGGAACAATGCTGACGACATCCGAGCCTGCCCGCTTCACGCTTGATTTGCTCAGTTTGCCGCTTGACGGCGTACAAAATTACGATGCCGCTACAACCCGCTTCCTGTCGGCTCTGACGGGCGGTTTTTTGTTTGGTTGGGGCGTAATGATTTGGTGTTTGTCGGTCTGGGTTTATGATAAAGCACCGGAAGGCGTACGCAAGTCTGTGTTAATCGGCATTCTGGCATGGTTCTGCTTGGATAGTGCCGGGTCAATTGCGTCAGGAAATGCCTCGAATGCAGGGATTAACATACTTGTCCTTCTCGTTGCTGTCGGTCCGCTGTGGCGTACAGCACGCGACTAACCTTCTGTTAAATATTTTTTCACACAATTTTTTTTACACGTATCAAGGAATTATCGTATGTTCAGAAGTATTCTTCTCGTTACATTTATTCTTTTCGGAATATTCACTGCCTTTGCCCTTTGGAACGAAGGTATCACCAGTGTTCCCTCCTCAATTATGCACAGTTACAACTCCATACAAATTTATGTCGATTTGGTGATTGCGGCAATGCTCATCAATGTCTGGATGTGGCGTGATGCCAAAGCACATGGTCGTAATCCTTGGGTTTGGGTTATCGCAACATTGATTGTCGGTTCGTTTAGCCCGCTTCTTTATCTTATCACACGAAAACCATCAAAAATTTCTGAATGAATACACTCCTTCATTTGTCTAATACGACAGACTTGCAACATTTACCACTGTTGCAAGTCTTGTCCCCGGAAACGCGGCTCAGTTTTCTGGGCGCAGTTTCCCTATCTCGCTACCCTCGCTATGAATATCTTTTTCAGCCCGGGCAAACTGTGAAATACGGGTATTTCATCTTGCAAGGTGCTGTGCGGCAGTATTACTTACAAGACGGCAAGGAAGTTGTAACAAGGCTTCTGCTGGAAGGCGACCTCTGCACGGCGTTTTACAGCTTCCTTTCGGAAAAACCCTGTTATGAGTATGGCGAATTGGTCGAAGATAGCGTTCTGGCGGTGTTGTCGCATCACGACGTTGAGCGATTGTGTTCACAGCATCTGGAAATTGCCAATTTTGAACGAAAAATCACCGAACAGTATTTGATTCAGGAGCATGAGCGGGCAATTTCGTTACAATTCCAATCTGTTCAAGAACGCTATGAACACCTGATGCAATCTCGCCCCGACGTGTTTTTGCGCTTTTCGCTGGGTTCGATTGCATCATACTTGAGTATGAGCCAAGAAACACTCAGCCGTCTCAGAGCAAAGAAAATACGCTAACGAATACCGAATAAGGAACGAGAAATAAATAAAAGCGTGTTATCCAAAGTAGTATTTTGCCAGTAAAAACTTCTCATGATTGAACCATATTCAGCCGCAGTAGAGCATCAGATGCAAACGTTTTATGCTCATTTGAAAGAACGAGATCAGCGCCATTAT
>CANHDJ010000092.1 GCA_947459425.1 Ignavibacteria bacterium | reverse complement strand
GTTTGAAATCTTGTCTGAACCATAGCGTTATTTTAGTGAGAGTGTGAAAGAAATTATACTAAAAATGGTCAAAGGTTGCATATGCAGCACCCGCCCGACGGCAGCGTTCTCGCACTCCTCAGCCGCCGGACGGGAAGAGCGTTTTGCCCTTTTTGAGTATATATCACGACAACATAAGCGTCATCCGTGTTCTCAAGCCACTTGCCGTGCGGACTTCCACGAAATAGAGTCCTCCGGCAAAAAGCGCAGGACGGAGCGTTGCAATGCCGTCAGAGGCAATCGCAATGCCCGTAGCAGCAAAAACCACCTGTCCGAGAACATTGTATATGACAACATCTGTTTGGGTCTCGTTGGAAAGCGGAAACTCAATATTGAGGTCACTGCCGATGCGCACACTATTTTGCATTAAGCGTGGCTCTGCCAGCAGCGTGTTTGTGCGCTTTGTAAGCGTATCGCGGTAGAGTCGCACCGCCACATCGGAGACGTACAAGCCATCAAACTCAGCGTCGGCATCGCTCAAAAGCCCAAAACGCAATAACACATCCTGACCCAACACCTCGCGCAATGAGCATTCTTGCCGAATCCATTGCGGGAAATTGCCATCAAAGCCGAAACCGCTATTAAACGCTCTCGTGGGCTTCATAAGCGAGGTGCGAAGCGGCTTCCACGTTGAGCCATTATCTGCCGAAACCTGTACTACGGCTATATCGGCATTGGATTCCACCGACCAGCGCGTCTGAAATTCCAGTGTGGCGGCTTGAACATTACGCAAATTTAATGGTGCAACGGTTCGGGCATAACTGCGGGTATTTGAAAAATAATTACCGAAAGGGCTGTCGGTGAGCGCCGTGCGCCCCGTCAGTGCGTCGCGTACAACGTCCCAGCGCCCCAATATCCACTTGCTGCGGTCGGCTTCGCCGGCAAGAAGGGTTTCGCGGGAAAACTGCGCAACTTGCGCCTGCAATGTGTCGCGGCGCGGCGTGTTTTCTTGCGTGATGAGGATTTCGACAGGAATAATGCTGCCATTGGCAATCGTGGTATCGAAGGTGCAGTCAAACGCCTCGCGCACAAGTTCCGTCGAACGCAAGGCACGGAGCGCTCTGTCGGCTCGAAGAATGGTCATTCCCTTTGCCAACGGGCGGAGTGAAATCGCCGCCGGAGTGCTTGCATTCTGAATCCCGATATTCTGCACTTCGACAATAATTCGCGCTAGATTTGTTTGGGGATTTTCCACGACGTAGGACTGCACCGGACGGAGATTCACCGCCGCACTCCACGCCGTCATGCGATTTGTGCTAATATTTTCTACACCATGCGGAATGATGCGGTCGGGCGTGGGATAAAACTCGTCATCGGTCGTACCAACTTCGGGCGTGTACGCCATAATTTTTTTGCCACTCATGCCCTCGTACATCCAATCATCCGACGCGCCGCGCACAGCATAACCAACGGTCTGCAAATCGCGCCCGCCGGAATACCGATTATCTTTCGTAATTTCAGCCGTAAGAGCGCGGAAGTAGGTAGAATCAGGAGTTTCGGTAGCGACGTAGGAATACGGATAAATAAGCAGATTGCTGTAGGAATGATAATTGATAGCGGTGCGAAAATTGCGGCGTTGGCAAAAATCCCGTATTGCTTGTGTTTCCGGCTCGGAAAACGGCTCCGTACCGCGATAGGTGTCACTACGTGGATTCGTGGAAGAGCCGCCATTAGGCGCATTCCAAAAGGCTTGTGTGCCATAGTTCCGATTCAAATCCACACCGACAGAACCATCAAGATTGCGTTGCCGATTTTTACGCCACATACCACCACCGCCGGGCGCAATAGTTTGGTTATAGGCATAACCATCGGGATTAACCACCGGAACAACATACATTTGACGATTATTCAGCAAATACGCGGCTTCCGGGCTGTTGTCCTGAAATTTTTCCAACAACCACCAGAAATAATAAATGAGCGATGCAGCACTAGCGGGTTCGCGGGCATGATGCAGTGCGGTGTACAGCACCTCTGGTGCATTAGCAGAAGCAGACCTGTCAGTACCAATGCGGTAGGCAAAAATCGGACGACCTTCGACCGATGCTCCGATGGTCTCCGGCGCACTGACTAATTGCGGAAAGAGTGTGCGCATCTGGGCAAATTCCGCATAAATTTCCTCCAAACGATAAAACCCACCCAAAGAGCCAAGTTTGAAGTTGCGGGGCGTATCACCTGTGAGCAAGGAACGACGATGTTTTGCGGACTGCTCGGCGAAATTTCGCAGTTTTGTCGCGGCTGCTTTTTCGGCATCTGCTTCCAACACATCGGCTTGGACACCGCGCTCACGCAGGGTTTGCAAGGTGTAGTAACTGATAAAGCCTTCCACGGAGCGCTTTCCCTTGATAATGCTGTGTTCAACTTCCACGCCAGCCTCTTCAGCATCCTTCAGGGTAAATGTTTCGGAAAGCCAGATTTTTGCTTTGAGAAAACGCTCGGTTGCGGGACGCTCCGAAGCGGGACGTTGGGTTTGCCCCAAAGCCAGTTGGGAAGCACTTTCCAAGAGAATAATGGCGAGAGAAAAAAGGTAAAATCGCATAGTGCGTTGCCTCAAAAAATGCAGCAAAAGAATTTGACACTCCCACGGCTAAAGCACGTGGGATTCTTGGGCTACCCGACTACTGCCGTTGTATATCTCCCAAGCTACACGGTCTGCCCGACCGCTCGTTCTTTGATATTTTGTGCCGCATTGATGTCGCGGTCGTGGTGTGCGCCACAGCTTGCACACGTCCACTCACGCACCCGAAGCGGCATGGATTCTGCTTTTTCTCCACACGCCGAGCACATCTTTGAGGTATTTCGTGCGGAGACTTTTGAGAACTCACGCCCGTACCACGTGGCTTTGTATTCCAGTTGGCGCGTGAACTCGTACCAACTTGCATCGGCAATAGACTTCGCTAGATGATGATTTTGCATCATGTTCCGTATCTGCAATTCTTCCACCGTGATGGCTTGGTTCTCGCGTATCAGACGGGTGGAAAGTTTTTGCAAAAAGTCTTGACGAATGCGTTTAATATGCAAATGTTCTTTGGCAAGGCGTTTAACCGC
>CANHDJ010000091.1 GCA_947459425.1 Ignavibacteria bacterium | reverse complement strand
GCGGTGGAACAACACCCTTCGGCAACGAGTGGGGCGTTATGTCCGCAAAACCCTCTCGTTTTCCAAACGAGACTTTTGGCATCAGATTGTAACCGAAATGTTTATTATTACTTACAATCTCTCATGTATTACTTGACCACTACCCAAAAAAGAATCGGAAGCGAGTTTGCAGGAGAAAAATGTGGCACTTCGCCGCGCCAACGCGGCAATTCAAGAGCAGCAAGAGCTTTTGGCGGAGCGTAACGCCGAGCTGGAGCGGAAAAATCTGCGATTGGAAGAATTGAATGATGAAAAAAACGAGTTTTTGGGCATTGCTGCCCACGACCTGAAAAGCCCACTTGCCTCTATTCGGATGAATACCGAATTGATGTTATTAGAGAAAATCAGTGAGCAAGACCTGAGGCATAGCCTCCATTCTATTCAAAATCTCTCGTCAAAAATGTCCGAACTGATTCAAAACCTGCTGGATATCAATGCGATTGAAAATGGCGGCGTGCAGTTCTATGAGCAAAAGCTCAATATGAACGTGCTGGTGAAGCAATCCGTCGAAAATTATCGCCTTGCGGCAGAGCAAAAAAATCTGCAATTAACATTGAACGAGCAGCCCACACCGCCTGTGATTGCCGATGAAACAGCTCTTACGCAGGTGCTGGACAATCTGCTTTCTAATGCCGTGAAGTTCTCACCGCAGGGGAAAAGCGTGTTGGTAAGAGTTCGCCATTCGACATTAGCCATTGGTCATTCGTCTAACGGAGGCAGCCCCTATACTACTCACCAAATGACCAATGTACCAATGACCAATGACCAATCCACTACTGACTACGTGCGTGTAGAGGTGCAAGACGAAGGACCCGGACTTTCTCCAGACGATATGAAAAAACTTTTCGGTAAATTTGCTCGGCTCTCTGCCCGCCCGACAGGCGGCGAACACAGCACGGGTCTGGGCTTGAGCATCGTCAAAAAAATGGTCGAAGCGATGAACGGTAAAGTGTGGTGCGAATCGGAATTTGGCAAAGGCGCGACATTTATTGTGGAACTGCCCGCAGAGTCGCATACGTAACGCACTCTTGTCTGCGGAGTATTGTTTGTGTATTCTCTTTCACTCCATCTATCTGCACTCTACTTATGATACTCCGCAATCACACATTTGCCCTTGTGTTTGTGTTTAGCGCTGCTTTGACACTTCGTTGTTTTGCTCAAGAACCACTTTCCCTTGGAAACAGATGTGATATTGCGATTGATTCCGCCGGACTCTGGAGCGTTGAAACCGTACACGATACCGCCTTCGGTTTGTGGTCGCCTTCAAAGGTTATGGTGCCTAATTTTGGTTTTAGTCGCTGCACATATTGGTTTCGCTTACGGCTTGGAGTACAAAGCACATCACTTTCACAAAATGAGCATCTGTCAGGTAAGAAATGGCTTCCACGATTGCTGGAAGTAGGATTTGCTGCCCTTGACACAGTTTCCATTTTTACGCTTCAGAGGACGGGGAAGTGGTTATCGCGGAGTGCAGGTGATGTCTTACCCTTTGCCGAGCGGGAAGTCAATGCTCGAACCGTTGTCTTTCCGTTGGATATTCCTGTGGATAGCACAGTGGTTGTATATTTGCGGATTCGCTCGGAAACCTCTGTGCAAGCACCATTGGCACTCTACACATGGTCTTCTTTTCAAGATGAAACGCAGAAATCACAACTTTGGTTCGGCGTGTTATACGGAAGTATTGTCATCATGGCATTGTACAATCTTTTTCTTTTTGTTGGGCTACGCGATACCGCATATCTCTTCTATGCGTTGTTTATGATAAGCAGCGTGGGAATGTATGCATCCATCAATGGGCATACCTCACAATATGGTGCTGAATATTTTCCCTCTATGGTTAATAGGATAATCCCAATTTTTATCGCCTTCACGATTGCCTTTGCTAGTCATTTTGCACGAGTATTTTTGCGGACTGAATCAGAACCATTACTGCACAGAATTCTTTGGGGGATTGAGGTTCTAGGGTTTGCTTGTCTTGTTCTCCCTTTTGTCGTACCGATTCGTGTCGCAATATCAATTATAGGATTTTTTATTACCATTCCGGCACTCATATTGTTTCTGATAATCAGTCTCATAATTGCCTTTCGTGGCTACAAGCCTGCTTGGTTTTTTGTCGGTGCGTGGAGTATTTGGCTCGGAGGGACAATTCTTCGCTCAGTAGAAAATTTCGGGTTTGTGGCAAAAACGTTTGTTACCACCTACCTTTTTGAAATTGGGGCTATTGTTGATGCGGCTGTTTTTGCCTTTGCACTTGCCTACCGAATTAATCTCTTGCGGAAAGAGAAATTGGAGGCACAACAAACAGCACTACAAGTACAACAAGCAGCAAACGAACATCTTGAAACGAAGGTGCAAGAGCGTACGATGGAGATTAAGCATCAGGTAGAAATATTGAACGAGCAAGCACAACAGATAGAAAGAGCAAATGCTACCCTTCAAGAGCAAAACAGCAAACTTGAACTTCTGAACTATGAAACGAATGAGTTGATCGGCATTGTTTCCCACGATTTAAAAAATCCCATTGGCGCAATTCGTGGTCTGACGGAACTTCTTCACTTTGAAATTATTGAGCAAGAACAGAAACCTGCTACCTTTAGGCAGATTATTTCTACAGCAGACAGAATGCTGGATTTGGTCAATAATCTGCTTGAAGTGAATCGTTTGGAATCAGGAGGAATTCAGTTTACGATTGGGGTATATGATATTGAGCCGATTGTGCTGGGAGGAATGGAGGCGTATCGTCAGGCTGCCAGTGAAAAAGAAGTCCAGTTTCATTATCAGAATAGCACCCAAAATTCGCTTATTGCCGCAGACAAGCAAGCAACAATGCAGATATTTGACAATATCCTATCGAATGCGGTCAAATATTCTCCGTTTGGGAAAAACATTTTTGTGCGTGTATGCACACAAAACCATCTGGTACGCATTGAAATCCAAGACGAAGGGGAAGGTATCTCGCCGGAAGATATGAAAAAACTCTTCGGCAAATTCGCCCGCCTTTCTGCCCAACCGACAGGCGGAGAACACAGCACGGGTCTGGGCTTGAGTATTGTCAAAAAAATGGTCGAAGCGATGAACGGGCGCGTCTGGTGCGAATCGGAATTTGGCAAAGGCGGAGTGTGCAAGAAGTTTTGTGTAAACGCTAAAAAGAGTTTGGTAATCGTCCGGGAAACAGGATGTGGAGTTGGTTGAGAGCATTCGCCCAGTTTTGAATGGGCATCGTCCATTTGGCTTCAAGGCGTTG
>CANHDJ010000090.1 GCA_947459425.1 Ignavibacteria bacterium | reverse complement strand
TGAACACTTTGCCCTGCGAATATTATCAATCTATGGACTTTCGGCAGAGATGATAAAAAATCACCCTGAGTTTCAGAATATCAGCAATTACGCGATTGTTCAGACATAAGACCAAAAAAATATCGGGCTAAATGTCCAGACTATTGTTACAAGACAAAGGTACTATATCTTATCGTACTTGGAAACCGTCGGTAAAGGAGAAAGGATATAGAACTTGGCAGTTCTATTAGTCAATAGCACGCGGTGAGCAATAACATTGGAGACCTCATTTGTCGAGGTATTACACGAAATTTTGCTGACAATCTTAACGCGGCGAAAACTGCACCACCACGGGGCAATGGTCAGAAACCCGCTCTGCTGCTTTCTCCGGAAGCATTGCCCGAAAATTCACCGTGCGCAGTGTTCCCCGCAATACCCGCCCAGTGGCGCTGCTACCAGCGATGATATGGTCAATCGTCGGAAGCCCTGAGTAGGAGCAGCTTGCGAGGTCTTCGGTCAAAAACGTCAGGTTTGGTGCGTGTTTCAGAATATCCAGTGTTGTCCGTTTTTTACCCGGTGAATCGTTGAAATCGCCGAGAATAAAAAGCGGTTTGGCGGAGTATGTCTGTTGGAAAGAATTCGCAAACGTGAGAATTTCTGCGGCTTGTGCGGTGCGAAGAGCAAGTGAATGTTGCACAAGCTCTGGCGTAGAATCCGCACGAGAGGTTGATTTGAGATGCACCGCCAGCATTGCCCATTCAAAGCCACCAACCCGAAAAAAAGCCAGCAAACCCGCACGAGTACGCCCTTTCTCAACGGCGATTGCGTCAATTTCGCGTACCGACACGAGTTCCACAGGCTTTCGGTACAAAAATCCCACCTTCTGCTTTCCACCCGATACGCCAAGTGCAATGCGATATTCGGAGCTACCCTCTTTGGCAATGTGCTGCAAAAGGCGCTTCAATGCTTCTTCGTTCTCGACTTCTTGCACTGCCAGCACATCTGCGTCTATATCGCTGAGAACAAGTGCAAGGAGTTTATCATCAGCTTCTGAGCGAGGTTTATGGTCATCGGCGGAATTATCACCAAACCACTCCATATTGAACGTGCCAAGTGTAATGCGGTCTACGTTCTTTTCGGTACTACACGCACAACAAATGTTGCTCAAAGCAAGGCAAACAAGGAATAACGAGGCTTTCATGCGGATACGGAATAATGCGCCATTGGCTAGGCGTGGGGAAATTCCACAAAAAATGTCGCCCCTTCGCCCAGACGCGACTCGCAGCCAACGCGCCCATTCATGGCTTCGGCAATTTTTTTCACAATCGCCAATCCCAACCCTGTTGAATTCTCTCCGCCTGTCGGACGTGCGGTAAGTCGCGCAAAAGCAGTAAATAGCCGTTGTTGATCCTTTTCTGACAACCCAGGACCTTCGTCGCGTACAGAGATACGGACAAATTTCCCATCCTCGTACCGAATCGTTTCACCACGTATCCACACATTTTTACCTTTGGGTGAGTATTTGATGGCATTAGAAACAAAATTGTCCACTATCTGCTGCAACCCTGAGCAGTCAGCCATGACATTTACATCCTCCGGCACATCAAGATAGAGGGAAATATTTTTGGCATTTGCCGTCAGCGAAAAATTCTCTTTTTCATTCATTAAGAGCGTATCAACACTCACGTTTTCCAACGTTATGTTGAATTTTCCCTGCTCCAAAGCATTTATCCCCAAAAGCTGATCTATTAGTTGCAACATCCGTGCCGAGGATTCTCTTATTCCAGAAGTATAATCCTTGAATTTTTCGGGCTTCATGTTACCTTGTGATGCCTCCAAGAGCTCCGCAATAAGAAGGATATTAGCAATAGGATTTTTGAGGTCGTGGGCAGCAATACCCAAAAGCTCGGTTTTTACGGTATTTGCTTCTGCAAGAGCCGTATTGGTTAGGGCAAGTGTTTCGCGCTCTTGTTCAATAAGCTGATTCTGCTCTTCAAGCGCTTTATTACTTGCTTCTGCCTCGCGGGTTTTCTGCTCGACCAGCGATTTCTGGTGCAAAATTTCTTGATTTGTGCGTTCTTTCAGGCGATTACGATTTATCAGTATAACAACAAACCCTACCGTCAGTATCACGCCAGCAATGAGTGCATTACGGAGAATATCTTGACGCTCTTCATACGCTATCAATGTATCAATCTCTCGCTGTTTTTTTTCGATTTCGTACCGTCCTTGCAGCATCGCTACTTCGCGGACACCGCTGCCATCCATCAGAGAATCGTGTAGAGCGATGTACTCTTTTTGCATAGTATAGGCATCTCGAAAATGCCCGCGCCGCGCCTGATTATCTGCTAAAATTCGCAGAGCAACGGTAATGGTTTCGGGCTGATTTGTTTCCAATGCAATCCGCAACGCACGTTTGGCAAGTGTATCGGAAGAATCAATCATATTTCGGTTGTGATAGACTTTCGCCATGAACGTTAGCGCACGTGCCGTCAAATGCCCATCGGAAACATTGGCAAAATCAATCGTTTGCTGATGATACCGCAAGCCTTTTGCTGTGTCGCCGAGAGCGTAATTGGCAATGGCAACATCGTGCAGCGCAATGGCGATTTGCTGCGTATCGGCAAGTGCTTGGCGAATCGCTAGGGCTTTTTCTAAATAGTCCAAGCCCTTGCGATACAGTTTTTGTCCGCTATATGCGCGTCCGATATTCACGTAAGTATAAGAACGCTGTTGCAGTGTGCCGCGCGATTCGGCATATTTCATGCTGCGAAGCAAGTATTCAAGGGCTTTTGCCCAATCGTCTTGAAGAATGTATAGGTTTCCAATATTGGTGAGGGCAAAAAATTCGTCATCATCAGCATTCAACTCCTCTGCCAATCGAAGTTGGAGCAGATAGTATTCGGCAGCACGTCCGTATTCTGCTTGATTCCGATAACAAACCCCTACATAGCTGTATGATTTTACCAAACCTCGCTTAAAGTCAATCTTCTGGGCAAGCGTAATTGCTTGTTTTCCATACTCGACAGCTTTTGCAGGAGCCGTCGTCCGTAACTGCCACGCCAGTTCGTTGAGGATGTTCACCCGCGTTGTGTCCTCAAGAGCATTGCTACTGCGTGATAGTTCTTGGGTGAGCGAATCAATGCGGTGGAGTTTGTTTTCGCCATTGCCAGGCGTTAGGCGCTGCTGCGCATAGAGATCGTTCGCCATGAAGAACATCATAGCGACAAACCAAGGAAGAATCACATTTTTCACGCGGATTGAGAAAATGTGTGAAAGAAAGTATTGTGCGGCGCTTGAATATAAAGACGAAGGTAGTGGTCAAGTAATACATGAGAGATTGTAAGTAATAATAAACATTTCGGTTACAATCTGATGCCAAAAGTCTCGTTTGGAAAACGAGAGGGTTTTGCGGACATAACGCCCCACTCGTTGCCGAAGGGTGTTGTTCCACCGCTCC
>CANHDJ010000089.1 GCA_947459425.1 Ignavibacteria bacterium | reverse complement strand
CCTTGCTCAGAATCGAAATTTTTTCTATTATATGCTGTGCATTGCGCATGATACCTCTTTTCTTGATGCTGTACAGTGTGGTTACTTTACAAATCAAGGAAGAGGTATGCTTTTTTACTACTCTTTTTTTAAAATGTCCAGACTATTGAATACTAAAACCGACAAACAAATATTCTACGAAACGATGTTCCTCCTTGATCATTATTCTATGAACAGAAGTCTCGTAAGCCGCTTCCATACTAGCCCCCTTGACAAAGGGGACGAATGAGACGGACTTGTGTGTGTAGACTAGCATTGAGCGACGCGGTTGTTTGTTGTGTGAGAAGATTGAGAATGTAATATTTGGTTTTAGAATGCTGTGCGTGTTGTGCGTTTATAGTCTCAGTATGTTGGTTTTCAACCAAACCAAGTTTTTTTGTATGGCTACCCAATTCACCCTCGTTTTACTTTTATCTGTGTGAGGTTTTTATGAAAAAATGGCGACTTTCCGTTGCTGTTGCGACTCTTCTGCTCTGCATTTTCGGAACAGTTATTCCGGCTTTTGCACAAGAAATAGTCGTTTCCGGCACTGTTCTTGACGATCGCGGCAAATCTGTCGCAGGCGTGGCGATCAAAGCCAAAGGTGTCCAAGCAGGTGGTTTTTCCGATAGTAAAGGTCTTTGGCGTGTGCGCATTCCGAACGCGAATGGTGCGACTCTCGTTTTCAGTTATATTGGTTTCAAGCCATTTGAACTGAAAGCAACCGAAAATAAATCCGATATCGTCGTCCGTCTTCAAGAGGACGTATTGAAAACATCGGAAATCGTTGTTACGGGTGTGGCAAGCGGTGTAAAACGTGCGGTTGCTCCCAATTCCATCGGCACTATTTCCGCGAAGGAACTTCTTCCTGCACCTGCACAGACTGTTGATCAGGCGTTTGCAGGAAAATTCGCTGGCATTACTATTCGTCAGAATAGCGGCGCTCCCGGTGGCGGTATGAGCGTGAATCTTCGGGGCGTTACGACCATTACTGGTACGGGGCAACCCCTCTACATCATTGACGGCGTGATTATGAGCAATGATGCGCTTCAAGGCGGTCTGGACGTAATCACCAATGCAACTGGTTTCGGTTCAGCAAGCCCACAAGGGCAGCCTTCCAACCGCATTGCCGACTTGAATCCGAATGATATTGAGGACATCCAAGTTCTCAAAGGCGGCTCTGCTGCTGCGGTCTATGGCTCCAAAGCTGCTGCCGGTGTGATTATTATCACGACAAAAAAAGGTCAAGCCGGAAAAACGAAAATTGATGTTTCGCAGCAAATTGGCTTCAATTCATTGCTCCGCAAACAAGGAACATTACGTTACAGCCCCGGACGCGATTCTGCCAATAATGGTGTTCAAGCAGCATTCCCGAATGGACTTACCTTCGATGGTCGTCGGTTTGCAGGTACTCAGTTGGATTCGCTTTTAGCGTTGAATCCCTTTATTGATTACGAAGATGTATTCTATGGTCAGCAAGGTTTGACCAACGAAACAACAGTGAGTGCAAGCGGTGGCTCGGATAAAACGCAGTTTTTCCTCTCCGGTACAGCACGGAGCGATCAAGCAATTATGCCCAATACGGGATATACGCGCTACAATGCCCGTCTCAACATTAGCCATGAATTTGCCGATAATATCAAAGGTGAATTGAATGTCGGCTACACCAACTCCAATTCTCAACGTGGATTCACGGGAAATTCCAACCAGACCAATACTAGCGTTCCTTATGCTGCTGCTGGTTTGCCGAGTTTCTTGGATATTCGCCGCCGCTCGGATGGTACCTATCCGATTTATGCACAAGCAGGGTCGAATCCCGCGGAAATTATCGACATTCTTCGCAATTTTGAGTATATCAATCGCGTCATTGTTTCTGGTAAAGTTGATTGGTCTATTTTCAAAACTGATGAACAAAGTTTGCGTTTTGTTGCCCAGGGCGGAGCGGATTTCTTCAGCCAACAAAACAATCTCACCTCTCCGATTACAACACAACATGAGCGTGTCCGCGCTCTGCCGGGAAGAGTAGTAGATACACGGGCAAACAGCTCCTTCTCGAATATGTTCCTGAATCTTATTCACAATTACACCACTGATTCGCGTATATCCTTTACCACAACAGTTGGTGCGCAGTTTGAAAATCGTAGCATCAATTCGGTGAGCGTCCTTGCTGAAGGTTTGGTTGCTATTCAGGACTATTTAACCAATTCCTCACGTCAAGAAATTAGCCAGCAGATTACCTTGTTGTATGATAGAGGTTTTTATGCTCAAGAGGAAATAGATTTTGACAGCAAAGTATTCTTCACTGCCGGTATTCGTGGCGACCAAAGCTCGGCTTTCGGCAACACAAGCCAACTCTATCTTTTCCCCAAAGCAGCAGCTTCGGTGCGCCTTTCTCAATTTGAGTTCTGGGGCGATTTGAAAAATACTATCGAAGAGTTCAAATTCCGCGCTGCTTGGGGGCAATCAGGCAACCAACCCAATGCTCTGGCGAAAT
Organism: Ignavibacteria bacterium; assembly: GCA_947459425.1. Lineage (GTDB taxonomy): Bacteria > Bacteroidota > Ignavibacteria > Kapaibacteriales > UBA4661 > PH2015. Next base: position 969 of record CANHDJ010000089.1, on the reverse strand, counting down.
TTGGAGGTTTAGTACAAAATAATATCATTGGCGGCGGTACCGGCGTTGGTTTAATTCCACCTCTAACGCGAGGTAATCCCGACATTCGCCCGGAACGCACCACCGAACTTGAAGTTGGTATTGATGCAGGTTTCCTGAATGGACTCTTGGGATTAGAACTGACCTACTACAACCGAAGCATTACGGACTTGGTTGTACTGAAAGATCTTCCACGCTCTTCTGGTTATACCAACCAGTTTGCGAATGCGGCTCGTATGTCTGCAAATGGTATCGAGGCAAGTTTGAATATCAACCCAATTCGCAGTAGTGACGTTGATTGGAGTATGCGTTTTAATTTCCTTCGCGCGCGTCAGTTAGTCGAAGATATGGGCGGTGTTCCAGCATTTAGCCGTGGCGGTTTTGGTCAGAATCTTGGCACATACCGCATCGAAGCCGGATTAGCACCAACGACGATTATCGGTCGCCAGACTCGTATTGCAAACAATGTTACCGACCCAAATACCATTGTGGGCGACGGACAAGCGAACTTCAATCTTGCCTTCTCGAATACCTTGCGCATCGGGGGCTTGAGTTTCTATTTCTTGGTCGATCATCAAAATGGCGGTTTAGGAATCAACCTGACACGCTTCCTCATGGATTTAGGTGGAACAACACCGGATGGCTTGATTGCTATACGCGACCGCCAACGCCGCAATCTCACGAATACGCAGTGGGTAGAAGATGCAAGCAACATTCGTTTGCGCGAAGCGAGCCTGCTCTATACCTTTAATCGCGATGTCATGGAAAACTTCCTTGGAGGTGCATTTCAGTACCTTCGCGTCGGTGTAATACCAATTCAAGTTAATGCCTGTGCATAAATTTTATGTATATTTGGTAATTACAAGATAATTACACAAATTTATTTTCAAAACTATGCGCCATCCATTACCTGCCATTCGCCAAAGTGTCGAATATCTGCAAAAACTCTTG
>CANHDJ010000088.1 GCA_947459425.1 Ignavibacteria bacterium | reverse complement strand
GGCATTGACAATGATATGCAGATCGTTTTTAGGCGGTTTGCCGATTGAGGGATTTGGAATCTATCAACGGTTCGAGTATATTCCACTGGGCAATACTCAGGTCGGAGGGGTAAGAAGTGGTATTCATATCTCCCAATTTGCGGGTTTTGCCCGCTTTTTCAAATTTCTTTTGACTTTTCAAACAGCCTCTCAATATGAGATTCTTAAAATAAGTGATTATTTTTAAGCCAGTATTTATGCAGCTTCTTGAATTTAACGTGGCTTTAATGCTTGCTTATAAATAGTTAGTTATTTTAAGAATCACGTACTAAGAAGTAAAAACGTGGACGGCGGTTTTAATTCACCACAAACCGAAACACCTGAATCGTGGCATTATAGCGCACTTGAACGAAGTACACGCCCCGTCCAAAGCGATTGACCGCAAAGGGAATCGTGCTGATACCGGGCGTTACTTGCACCGTATCGCTTGCAATCGGGCTTCCATAGGTGGAATAGACCGTATATTCCAACGTTGCCGATTCAGGGGTTGTCAGTAGAAGTGTTGCAAAGCCCGCATCATTACTTATAGGAGACGGCACAACGCCTTCCTGAATATTGTCTGGTTTCTCAATCGGAAGCGTCGCAGATGGTATTCCGCATGGAACTGATGCGATTCGTGGTCGTAATTCTACTGCGCCCGATGAGGGAATGCGCCGCGAGGTTGTAGCGTCCTCCACAACAGCGTAGGCTTGTGCCGATTTTCCTGCAAAGCGCGTAAATGCTATATCCGCGAGATACAGCGTACTCGGGGGAAATGGTCGAAGCGGAAGCGGTGAAAAAGCCTGCTCATCGGCAAAGCGCACGTAGAGCGTGGTACGAAGAGTCATTCCTTGCGGCAACGCTGAAATGCCGATGCGCTGCGCGTCCCACAAGGGGTAGGAAACCAATTCCGGCGCAACAATTGTTCCGGCAAGGCGCATAGCTGCTTGGATATTTGCAATGCCGTAACCCAAGATTGTATCAGGCTTGGCGGCTTGCGAAGCGCTGGATTTCAAGAGTTTGCGCACATCCGATGACGTGAGTTCGGGGAATGCCGAAAGCAGCAATGCTGCACCGCCCGCTATCAAGGGTGAAGAAAACGATGTCCCCCGTGCGTACTGAAATTCCCTACCCGATGGCGCTGCCACTATCACCGAATCGCCTTGCGCTGCAATATCCGGTTTTATGCCGCCGTCGCCACGCGGACCCCGTGACGAAAAATTCACCACGCCCGCAGAATCCGCACGAATCGCCGCAACCGTCAAGGCGCTATCGGCATCCGCAGGAGCATTGAGTGTCCTGGAGCCTCTGCGCCCCTCGTTTCCTGCCGAGACCACGCACAGCACTCCTCGCGCAACTGCATCGTTGATGGCGCGAGTGAGGATAGACGTTTTACCGTCGAGTTCTTCGTAACGGTAACTTTCATCGGGTTGGTCGAAGGTGGAATAGCCAAGCGAGGCGTTGATAACGTCCGCGCCGCGTGCTTCCAGCCATTCAAGCGCGGCGGCGGCGTTGTCTTCCTCAATATGGCGCTCGTAACGTAAATCTTCGGACTTTGCCAGTAAATAGTCGGCATCAAATGCTGCTCCAATGAGGTTTTGCGGTGAATACGCTGCCATCACCGAGAGAACTTTTGTGCCATGATCGTCTTGATCGGGGAGGTCTTTTGTGAAGGTCGTTTGTTGATTTGCCGTCACACTATCATTTTGTATAAAATCGTATTCACCGAGAATGGATGCGCCTTTGAGGGAATTTTGCTCGCGCTGCCGAAATCCTGCATCAATCACGCCGATAACAACGCCCTTTCCCGCGACACCAAGTTCGTGAATTGGGGTAATATTAATACTTTGGAGTTGACGACGGGAATCGCTGTAACCAAGCGTTCCGCAGTTGGCGCTCTTCAAGGAAATCCGCTCCAATGCTTCCTCTGCTGATGAAAGACTCTTCACGGCGATTGTTGCGGCATCACGCAGGGGAAAAAGCCGTGCCGTTGCGGGCTGCACGGCACGGACAAACGGAAAGCGTCGTATTTGCTCAATCTGCACCGTCGAACACGTAACGAGTGCATAGTTATTCCACCGCAAACGTAGGAGAAGACTTGCTCCGACCCGACGAAGGCTATCTAAATACGGCTCGTGGAGCGGTGCATCGGCAAGCGTGATGATGCGCTCCGGCGGTAATGTTTTTCTGCGTCTTGTTAATGCTTTGGGTGTGAGAAGAGCTTCTGTTCGGGCGTAGAGGGTGCTGCCACGTTGAAACGTTTCGCCACCTTTGTCGCGGAAAAATACGCGATAGGTTGCGCCTGTTGCCGTGATGTATTGTTGGCTATAAAGCGCATCCGTGCTGAAGTAGAGAGCAATGAAGAGGGAAGTAACAAGCAGAATACAACGACAATTCATGTAATTTTTTTTCATGCCATTCGTCCACAGTATGGTAAAGTCTTGGTCTCGCCGATAACCAGCCTTGCGGCGCGGCATACCAGGCAGATGCAAACTACGAATTTCGTACCTTTTGACCAATCATTCCTTCTGATGAATACTCTTTCCAATGGCACAGACCGCTCCAATACTCATCACTCCTTCAATGCCGAAGCCTATACAACCGCAAAATCAAGTGTCGGGTGGCGCAAACACCCTTGCGACATCGTGATAGCGCGAGGAAACGACCGATTCGACCTGCTTCAACGCATGACCACCAACACTCTGAGCGGACTCGCGGGGACGACAGAGCGTGGAATGGGTGTTCAAAATATTTTGCTGACCGACAAAGCGCGTATTATCGACGTTTTCACGGTGTTGGCGCGGGAGAATGACCTGATGCTTCTCTTTTCCCCCGGAATGGGCGTACAAGCAATGGAATGGCTAGAAAAATACACGTTTATTGATGATTTTGCCACAACGGATTCTACCGCAGAGTACGCATCATTCCTTGTCTTTGGCGTAAAAGCGTTGCAGCTTTTGGAAGAAATAATGGGCGGTGTCATTTTGGGCGACGTGCGCACGTCGTCGTGGCTGAAAGCCGCTCTGCCGGACGTGCCGGAGATTGTCATCGTGAAGCAGCCGCCATTATGCGAATTTTGCTATACGCTGCTTGTGCCGAAGGCGTTTGAGGGGCGGTTTATTGAGCTTTTGAGCAGTTTGGAAGGTGTAGCAGAGGTGAATGATGCAACGTTTGAGACATTGCGTATTGAGTCAGCGTGGGGCAAACTCGGCTTGGAATGGACAAATGAGCGAAATCCGCTTGAAGCGGGCTTGGTTGGCTTGGTGGATTTCAAAAAAGGCTGTTATATTGGACAAGAAGTGATTGCCCGTCTGGACACGTACAATAAAGTGAAGATGCGGCTTTCCGGCTTTGTGAGCGACACGCCAATTCCTCTTCAAGCACGTATTATAGACGAGCAGTCGGAAGCAGGAAAGCGCATCGATATTGGCGGAATGACCAGCACAACATTTTCACCCGAACTCGGCAAATACATTGCTCTCGGCTATATTCGTTCGGCGTTTGCTAATCCGGGAGCATTCGCAAGCGTGGTTGTAGCGGACGAGAGTGGCTCAGAAACTGCACAAATGCTGGAAATTGTCAAATTACCGTTTGTGATGTAGCGCATAAACGCCGTTCAACAAGAGTGCGAATGCGGTTCACTCCTCGCTGTGCTTTACGGCAGCAGCACGATTTTCTGAGATGCTCCCGTTTTTTGGGACAGGTAGCATAGATAATATTTTGTGCTATTTTAGTCAAAAAATCTCGGAGGAACAATGGCAAAAACACGAACACCGCACAGCGCAAGATTCAAAGCAAACGTAGCGCTGGAAGCCTTGAAAGAGAACAAAACACTGACAGAACTCAGTCAAGCATACAAGCTGCAATCGACGCAAATCAGCGCGTGGAAAGCTCTCTTGAAAGAAGGTGCTGCAAGTGTGTTTGACAAACAATCGCTTCTGAAAGAACGTCAAGAGCAGAGCGAGCGGGAGCAGGAACTCTATGCCCGCATCGGTCAGCTACAGATGGAATTGGAATGGGTAAAAAAAAGTTGGGCTTGCCGCATGGTTGGTAGAGAAGCATCGTGAGTTATACCAATTCAAGTTAATGCCTGTGCATAAATTTTATGTATATTTGGTAATTACAAGATAATTACACAAATTTATTTTCAAAACTATGCGCCATCCATTACCTGCCATTCGCCAAAGTGTCGAATATCTGCAAAAACTCTTGCGT
>CANHDJ010000087.1 GCA_947459425.1 Ignavibacteria bacterium | reverse complement strand
TTGATGCCATTGCGAACGATATTGGTACTGCCGCATTTTCCGCAGCTATGGGTATGGGTTTCGGTAATCATAGTGGAACGATAGAGGGAATAAACGTCTTTATTTCTTACAAACTTACATAAAATCATGTAAATTTATACCACTACCCGTATTTTTTCCTGCAAAGCATTAGGCAAAATGAAGAAGAATCTCTATGTTTGAAATCGTTTTGAAAACAGCAATATTTTACAGCAATTTGGAAGAAAATAACCCATGCCCATAACGCTTACATCCGCGCAGCAAGACCTTGCTGCCATGATTGACCACACACTTTTGAAGCCCGATGCCACTCTGCCCGCCGTACAGAAACTTTGCGCCGAAGCCCGTGATTACGGCTTTGCGTCGGTGTGCGTCAACCCCGCTTTTGTCAAAGCTGCAACGCAAGAACTCCAAGGTTCACCCGTCAAAGTCTGCACGGTCATTGGCTTTCCGCTTGGGGCAAACACAACGGAAACCAAAATGTACGAAGCAATATCCGCCATTGATGCGGGTGCGCGGGAAATTGATATGGTGCTGAATATCGGCGCACTCGTTGGCGGGAATTATCAGGCAGTCGAGGATGAAATTTTTGCCCTCAGCTATGTGGCGCATAAACGCGAGGACAAGCCGCAAGCTATACTAAAAGTGATTATCGAAACAGCGCTCTTGAATGAAGAGCAAAAAATTGCCGCTTGCAATGCCGTAACACGCGCCGGAGCAGATTTTATTAAAACCTCCACGGGGTTTGCCGCCTCCGGTGCAACAGTGGCAGATATTGAACTTATGAAAAAGCACGTTGGCGCAAACGTTCGCATAAAGGCTTCAGGCGGCATCCGCGACCTTGCATTTGCACAAGCATTGATTCATGCAGGAGCAAATCGTCTCGGCGCAAGTGCGGGTGTGGCGATTGTGGATGCACTCGTCGGCAAGACAAGTGGCAATGCGGCACAAGGGTATTAGTATTCTCAATCTTGAGTAAACACGGCTCTTGAAGATTTTCATAAAGAAGAAGTCGGGAAATTACTGCGTTTCCTGACTTTTTTATCGTATTTTTGCGCATCAATGTTTGCACATAACCATTGAAATATCATTCGTTTTTCATTCTAATTTCTTCTTAATGACCGCTTCCACTGCACTCACGGCGCTTTGCGTCCGCACTCTCGACAATCTCAAGGGCGAAAATATTCTTGCTCTTGACCTCCGCAGCGTTGATTCCTCACCTGCCGACTATTTCATCCTTTGCACCGCCAACTCCGACACCCACGCCCGTGCGCTGACCGATGCGCTTGCTCGCGTTACTCTGAGCGTTGGTGAGCGCCGCCCGCGTACCGAAGGGCGCGATGTCGGCGAATGGGTCTTGCTGGATTATTTTGACGTTGTGGTGCATATTTTCCGCACCGATGCCCGCGAATACTACAAACTCGACAAACTCTGGGGCGACGCTCCCGTGCTAGATTTGAAGCAATTAGAAGAAGAGAAAAAAGCGGCAAAACCGAAAAAATCCGAAAAAGAGCCGAAAACAACAACGCCCGCAAAATCGAAAACAACCACAACTACCAAAGCGGCGACAACAAAGACCACCGCTAAAAAGGCTGTTGCAAAAACTGCTGCGCCGGAAACAGATGAAATAAGCAAACCAGTCGTCAAAAAAGCTGCTGCCAAGCCATCTTCTACCAAAGAAGCCGCTTCACCAAAGGCTTCAGCAACAAAAAAGACGACAACAACAAAAGCAACGGCAACAAAAACTTCACGCGCCAAGACCGCACTGGCAAACATTGCGGAAGCCGATGAAACTCCAGCGCCCAAGCGTACTCGTGCCAAAGCTACCGAGACTAAACCCAAAACCACGAAGAAAGTGAGCAAAACAGACGCATGAAAGCAGTAAAAACGGAAGCAACCGCCTTTGCACCGGCAACAGTGGCGAATGTGGCGTGTGGATTTGATGTGCTGGGTTTTGCACTGGAATCGCCCGGAGACGAAGTAACGGTGCGGGTTACGGCTGAACGAGGCATTGTTATCACCGATATTTCGAGCGACGATGGTTTGCCGGAGTTGAATTTGCCGACAAACCCGCTTGAAAACACGGCTGGCGGCGCGATTGCGGCGTTTCTGGACGGTGTTCAAGCAGATTTTGGCGTTTCGATGTCCATTCGTAAGCGGATGCCCGCCGGAAGCGGTATGGGGTCGAGTGCGGCAAGTGCTGCTGCGGCTCTTGTGGCGGTGAACGCCCTTGTTGAAAAGCCACTTTCGCCGGAAGAACTTGTTGATTTTGGTATGAAAGGCGAGGCTATTGCAAGCGGCTCGGAACACGCCGATAACGTTGCACCTGCTATCATGGGCGGTATCGTGCTGATTCGTGGTTACAAGCCAACGGATGTCGTGCGCATCAATGCCCCGCAGCATCTCCACTGTACGGTTATTCGCCCGCACTGCGAGGTTTCCACCAAAGAAGCACGAGGAATTTTACCCAAAGAAATCCCGATGAAAACCGCTATCACGCAATGGGGCAACCTTGCGGGCTTGATTGTAGGATTGATGCAATCGGACGACGGCTTGATTGCACGGTCGCTGCATGATGTCGTCGCCGAGCCGCACCGTGCGGCGCTGATTCCGGGTTTTTACGCTATGAAACAAGCCGCGCTGGATGCCGGGGCGCTTGGATGCAGTATTTCGGGGTCGGGTCCGTCGGTTTTTGCGCTCTCTACTTCGCGGAAAGCCGCAGAGCGCGTTGGCGCAGCAATGCACGCCGCATTGACGGAGGCTTGCACCGAAGGAACACTCTACGTTTCGCGCTTGGCAGAAGGCAGCCCGCGTATTGTTTCTCTCAAATAATTGAACTTTTTTCTCAAGACTTATGAACCTTTACAGCACCAATTCCCCAGCACTTCAGACCGATTTCCTCCACGCTGCCATGCAAGGACTCGCGGGTGATGGCGGCTTGTGGATGCCGAAAGCGCTTCCACACTTGCTTCCGGCGTTTTTCGACGAACTCCCGCAAATGAGCATGGCAGATATTGCCGTCCGCGTGATGCAGGCATATATCGGCGACGAAATTCCACAGCAGGATTTAGAGCCGCTTGTCCGCGAAGCGTTTAACTTCGATGCGCCGCTTGTGCGCATTAGCGAGCGTATCTATGCGCTGGAACTGTTTCACGGACCAACGCTTGCCTTCAAGGATTTTGGCGCACGGTTTATGGCGCGGGCGATGAGTTATTCTCGCAAAGTTTCTGGTACTGCACAAGATTCACGTGGCGATTTGTGCGTCTTGGTGGCAACGTCTGGTGATACTGGCAGCGCTGTGGCGCATGGCTTCTGGAATGTTCCCGGAATCCGCGTTGTTATTTTGTATCCAAAAGGCAAAGTGAGCGACGTGCAGGAAAAGCAACTAACCACGATGGGCGGCAATATCGCTGCGTTGGAAGTCGAAGGCACATTCGATGACTGCCAAGCACTCGTCAAAATCGCATTTCAGGATGCAGATTTAGCGAAAAATGTGGCGCTCACCTCGGCAAATTCTATCAATATCGCACGGCTTTTGCCGCAGAGTTTGTATTATTTTCGTGCGCTGGCGCAACTTCCCGCCAAAGCGCGTCAAAATGCCGTTTTCTGCACACCGAGTGGCAATTTTGGCAATCTCACAGGCGGTTTATTCGCTCACAAACTAGGCTTGCCTGTGAAAAAGTTTCTTGCCGCAACGAACCGCAACGATACCTTCCCGCTTTACCTTACCAACGGCACGTACCACGCCAAACCATCGGTCGAAACGCCGTCAAATGCGATGGACGTGGGCAATCCAAGTAATTTCGCACGAATCGAAGCACTCTACGAAGGTAATATTGAAGCCATACGCAAAAATATTGCTGCCGCAAGCGTTTCCGACGAAGAAACCTTGCAAACCGTCGTGCGCGTAGAAAAAGAGCATGGATACTTGATGTGTCCGCATACCGCAGTCGGCTATGCGGCAACAGAGCGCCTTCTGGCACAGCCGGAATTTTCGGAGAGCGTTGGTATAGTTCTTGCGACAGCGCACCCGGCAAAATTTGGAACGGTCATTGAACCCGCTCTTGGCAAGCCCGTTGCTCTCCCAGAACGTCTTCAAGACTACGTTCGCAAGGAAAAACACGCTACGCTCATTCCCAACAAGTATGAGCGTTTGAAAGAATTTTTACTCACAAGGTAAGCATTCAGAAATCATCCCGTCGGGTGGTTGAGAAGTACAAAAAACGCTGCCTTCCTGCGGGTTTCTCGGTCATAATTCAACGTATTGCTTGGAGAAAGGTTTTTCCGGGCAACCCGCTTTACGCTTCGGAAAGCGTAGGACGGGGATACCCAAGCAGTTCTCAATAAACTATTACAGTAGTTTTGACAGTTTTCTCTAGGTAGCAAGCGGCTCAAGAGCGTTTTTTGTAAAGAAGTCTGCCCCAGAAGATTCGGGGTTTCGCTGCCCCCGCAGCAAGCAATGGCGGAGGTAGGAGCATACCAAGCCCCTAGTGAGATTC
>CANHDJ010000086.1 GCA_947459425.1 Ignavibacteria bacterium | reverse complement strand
GTGCGATACGTCCAGACACCCGCAAGCGGCGCGGCAAAGCGAACGCGATATTCTGCCGAGCCATTCCAGAAGCCTTTGACGGTAATTGTCCGCCCGCTTGTATGTTGCCATATACAGGAAACATCAATATCCGCTACAGGGCGAGTGTATATTTTGGTGGACTGAAGAATAAGTTCGGTCTGTTGATACGTCGGCGCAACCTTGATAGAATCGTTCTGAGCATGGAGAACGGGAGACCGCAGACAATCAAGAATACCCAAAACGGTAACAACGATGCTGCATCGAAAAAATAGGGAGAACTTCATAAATTAAGCACAATAGAGAATGAAAAACCAATGATTTGATGAACGTATAGGCGTGGGAGCATAGGTAAAAAAAAATCCGCCAAACGACTAACGATAAGTTGTACAGTCATTGGGCGGACAAGAAAAGCAGAAAATAGATTTTATCGTTTCACAGGAACAATACGATCAATGCCATCCTCTGGGCAACGTTTACGAAGTTTGTAGGATGCCGATTGGGTGGTAATCGGCACAGCAAGTAGGCGCTCTTTCGCAATCAAAATACCGCACATTTTGCAAATTCCATAGACTTTATCATCAATGCGCTGGAGTGCTTCGTCAAGTTTTTTGATGTAGTCGGAAACACGTTGTACGTGGGCATAGAGTTTTTCTTTCTCTTGAGCATCTGTGCCTTGCTCTGCCATATGCATTGAATAGGAAGCATTTTCGTCTGCCATCTCAGAATTTGTGAGATCTTCGAGGTTTTCACGCAAAATTTGAAATTCTTCCATTGCTTTTTTGCGTTCTGCCTCAATGTGCTTGCGAAACGCCGTCAGGTCTTCGTCGGAATAGCGAACGGATGTGCGCTGCAAGCGTGAAGCCATCGGTACAGGCGAGAACTGCTCTGGTTCTTGTGGTACATCGCTAAACGCATCTTCAAATTCTTCAGGGGCTTTTTTATCCGATATGTCGCGTGGCGGCAAGATTATTCTTGCCGGAAGTGTTGCCGATGTTTTTGTCATAGGCTTTGCAGGAATTTTTTGAACGGGTCGCGCCGGAGGAACACGCTCTGGCGTTTTTGGGGTGACTTTTACGGATGATGCTTTTACTGGCTCAACCTTTGCAGCGATCTTGCCGGATGAGACTTTTACCGACGAACTAGAGCTTGCTTTCGCAACGGTCTTTTCCGATACTTTTCCTGATGTGGCACGTGCTGGAGAAGCATCCTGCGGCAAAGATTTTGCTGGTACTTTGCTTGATGCCTTCGCCGATGCTTTTAGTGTCGGTTTGGCTGCTGTTGCCTTTGCAGGGGCAGCTTTGGCGGAAGCAGCTTTGGCAGAAACTGGCTTGGAAACTGATTTTACCGAAGCCGTCTTTACCGATGTCGCCTTCGTTGGGGCTTTTGCAGAGGCTTTTGCCGGAGTTTTCGTTGATTTTGCCATAGAATAATTACTCCTGAAACTTCGGAGTGACCGCGCTTTGTACTGTGCGGGTTTCCGAATGTGAAAAATCTCGTTATGCTGCTGTTTTTGAATTGATTGAGTACGAGAGGCTCAGAGTTTTTGAATTGCTACCGAAATTGTTTCTTCGTTGAAATCCAACACTGTGGGAAGCGGACTTGTGCTAAAGGTAAGGCTCTGGCACAAGGTTTCATCTTTTATGTAGGCAAGCATCGTTTCTAAGGCGCTCTGTATCGTGCTTTCTGCGTGAACTTCCAGCGCAATGCGGTCGGTGACCTCGAACCCCGAATCTTTGCGTAAATTTTGAATACGGCTCACAAACTCCCGCGCAATGCCTTCGCTGCGCAATGCCGCGTCTAATTCGGTGTCGAGCGCAACCGTTACGCCCTTGTCCGAAGCCACAAGCCAGCCTTCGATATCCTCATTCACGATTTCAACATCCTCCAGTGCCAGCGTCAAGTCTGCACCGTTTACGCCAAGAGCAAGAGATTTGTTGCGCTCTAATTCCTTTATTTGTGCGGCACTCAATTCTTTTATCGCATTAGCGACAAACTGTGTTTCTTTGCCAAATTTTTTACCGAGTGTTTTGAAATTGCCTTTGGCGGACTTGCGCACAATATCGGTTTCGCCGGAAACATACTCAACCGTTTTGACGTTTATTTCTTCCGTAATAATATCTTGCACCGATTGAATCTGACGGCGCTCCTCCGGCGAGGACACTGGCACCAAAATCCGTTTAAGCGGTTGTCGCGTCTTGATTTTGGACTTCTCACGGAGAGAACGCGCCAAAAATACAATATTTTGCGCTTTTTCCATGCGTAATTCTAATGCCGAGTCAATATGATTTTCCACTGGTAACGGCATTGGCGCTAAATGCACAGAATCATGCGCTGTTGCGCCCTTGAGACGTTGGTAGAGAGTCTCCGCCAGAAATGGCGCAAGTGGAGCCATCATGCTGGCAAGCGTCTGAAGCACGGTTTGAAGCGTCTGATAGGCTGCAATTTTATCCGCATCTTTTTCGCCTTTCCAGAAACGGCGGCGATTGCGGCGCACGTACCAGTTGGAAACGTCGTTGATGTTGAACTCTTGTACCAAACGCATTGCCCGTGTGATTTCATATTCGTCCATCAGACGCAAGTATTCGCGCAGCGTGGAACTGAGTTTCGACAAAATCCAACGGTCAATTTCGGGGCGCTCCGCAAAGGCAATTTGCTCTTCTGCTCCCGTAAAACCGTCAATATTGGCGTACAAGGCAAAAAAGGCGTACGTATTGGTCAGCGAACGGAAAAAGTCTGCAATGACCGTTTTGGCAATATCATCGCCATTAAAGAGCGTCGGCTTCCAAGGTGGATTGTTCGTGATGAAGTACCACCGCACCGCGTCTGCACCATATTTTTCCATTACATCGAAAGGGTCAACGACGTTGCCTTTCGACTTCGACATTTTCTGCCCTTCTTTGTCCAAAATCAGTTCGTTCACAATTACGTTACGGAACGATGGCGTACCAAAGACCGCCGTTGCGATATTGTGCAGCGTGTAGAACCAGCCCCGTGTCTGGTCAACAGCCTCGCAGATGAATTGTGCGGGAAACGCTTTGTCGAAAAGTTCTTTATTTTCAAAAGGATAGTGGAGTTGTGCAAACGGCATTGCGCCAGAATCGTACCACACATCAATCACTTCTTTCACGCGACGATAGGTTTTGCCATTTTTCTCAAAAACTACGTTATCGGCAAAAGGGCGGTGTAAGTCAAGTTCGATGCCGCTTGCAAGCGCTTCTGCGACCGGAATGCGCTTCCCGCCTTGCACTTCGGGGTGTTCGTACAAACCTTGTTTCAACTCCTCAATTGAGCCAATTGCAAAAATATCCGTCTCGTTTCCTTCGCCCTCCGCAACCCAGAGTGGAAGCGGTGTTCCCCAATAGCGGTCACGCGAAATTGCCCAATCTTTCACTTCTTCTAACCAATTCCCAAAGCGTCCGGAACCGATTTCCGGTGGTTGCCAGTTGATGATGTTGTTGTTGGAAACAAGCTGCTCTTTGTAGGACGACGACTTGATAAACCAGGATTCGCGGGCGTAGTAGATGACCGGATTGCCCGTGCGCCAGCAGTGCGGATAGCTGTGGAGGTAATCGTTGGTGGAACGGTAGATTTTATCGGCTTTTTTGAGCGCAATCACGATGTCTTTGTCTGCGCCTTCTTCGGTGCGTGTGCCGCCCGTTGCGGGATCGGGATAGGTAAAGGTTTTAACGGTGCGTCCGGCAAACTCTTTTGCCTTTTCGGTAAAGCGCCCGCCCGGAGAAACGGGGTTAAAAAAGGGCAAATTGAATTTTTTGCTCATCTCAAAGTCGTCCGCTCCAAAGGCAGGAGCAAGATGCACTACGCCCGAACCATCGCTTGCCGAGACAAATTCTCCGGCAAGTACGGTGTGGAGATCGCTAAATTCTTCGCGTGAGTGCGGAATCATTCCCGGAAATGGCGCTTCGTAGCGTGTTCCGAGGAAATCTGCGCCTTTAAATTTTGCTAAAACTTCGACCTCGCCATCCAATTTACCGAGAAGTGCTTCGGCGAGAATGAGTTTGTCTTCCGTCGCAATCTTGCTATCGCCTTGCTTGATTTCGCGCTTATTCAGCACCAGCACGTAGTCCAGTTCCGCGCTCACAGCAAGAGCGGTGTTGGAAATGAGCGTCCACGGGGTTGTCGTCCAGACGAGGATTTGTGCGCCTTCGATGGTTTTGAGCGGTGAGGATTCGACAGGAAGTTTGATATAGCAATTTGGGTCGCGTACGTCCTTGTAACCAAGCGAGAGTTCATGCGAGGAGAGCGGTGTTTCCAGCGTCGGCGATTGCGGCGTGATGCGGAACGACTTGTAAATCAGTCCTTTGTCGAAGAATTGCTTCAGCGACCACCAGACGGATTCGACGTACTCATTCGTGCAGGTGATGTAGGGATTATCAAGGTCGAGCCAATATCCCATGCGGCGCGTGAGTTCGCGCCAGCCTTGATTTTGCTCAATGTTGGCATACACAAAGGCGCGGCAGGCTTCGTTAAATTTCGCAACGCCGAGTTTGTCAATTTCTTGTTTATTTGCCAATCCGAGTTGTTTTTCGACGGCAAGTTCAACGGGCAAACCATGCGTATCCCAACCTGCTTGACGAGGAACGCGGAAACCGCGCTGCGTCTTGTAGCGGCAAATCATATCCTTGATAGTGCGCCCCATGACGTGGTGAATGCCCGGACGACCATTGACGGTCGGCGGACCTTCGTAGAACATGAAGACCTCAGCATCTTTGCGCTCTTCAAGCGAACGCTCAAACATTTTGTGGTCATCCCAGAATTTCAGGGTTTCGTGTTCGAGTGCGGGATAGGAAAAATCGTCGGGAAACGGCGTAAACATTTTGCTTGGGCTTGTGTTGAACAAAAAAACGAAGCCCTCAGTTTACGATTTTTGACGAACAAAACAAAGATTTTTTTTTTGTCCAACCGCAGGGAAACAAAAAGCGAGATAAAATCTCTTATCCAAAAAGATTTCATCTCGCTTTGGTTACTCGCCGCAATACCTTATTGTTTCATCAACTTGCGCGAGGTTTTCTGCTTGTTTTCTTCCGCTTCGACGATATACATTCCCGCCGGAAGATGCTGAATGTCCAGACTGCGATAATATTCCGCACCCTCGCTCACGGTGATGCGCTCCACCAAAACAACCACGCCAGCGCTATTGTACAGCCTTACCGTGACAACGCCCGTATGCTCTGCTTTTCCTTGAATGATGACATTTGTTGATGCGGGATTGGGGGCGATAACCACGGATTGCTCGTCATTGCTTGCTGCGACGGTGGTGGGGATACTATTGAGTGAACGTAGTAGAATAGCTTGCTGTGTTGTGGCAAAAGTTGGCGGTCCAGTCGTTACAATTCGTTGTCCAGAAATAAATACAATTCCATCATTAGAAACCCCTAAGGAACGAGAAATAAATAAAAGCGTGTTATCCAAAGTAGTATTTTGCCAGTAAAAACTTCTCATGATTGAACCATATTCAGCCGCAGTAGAGCATCAGATGCAAACGTTTTATGCTCATTTGAAAGAACGAGATCAGCGCCATTAT
>CANHDJ010000085.1 GCA_947459425.1 Ignavibacteria bacterium | reverse complement strand
TTCTACCACTGACAACCAAAAGAACTTTGCCGCGCTATTCGGGAGCGCGTCCCGCCGTAAGAACGGCAAACCGCACTACCCTCATGGCTGCGACAAAATGCCTTATATCCCCATGCCTAAAGGCAGGGGCTTTACGGCATCAATGGTAACAATCAGCTTTTCGGTACAATCCCACCTGCTCTTTTGCAATTACCGAATCTTCAAACGCTGAATTTGTCACGCAATCGTTTCGGGGGGCGCTTTCCTATTGAGCCGGACACGACACAGAGCGGCGGTAAAAGAACTGCTGCGCGATTACAGGCAATATCTGAACTTTCTCGGCTCGACCTTTCGGGAAATGAGATTGAGGGCAGTATTCCTGCGGAGTTGAAGCGATTTCCATTTTTGCGGACACTTTCGCTGGAGGGCAATCGCTTGACAGGCGCTGTCCCGCAAGAATTGGCGGGTTTGACGTTTTTGGAAACGCTCACATTGGCGGGCAATCGCTTGAGCGGTTTGCCGAACATGACGGAATTACGGCGCTTGCGAGTCTTTTCGGTAGAGCGCAACCGTTTGGATTTTGCGGCATTGGAGCCAAACATCAATCTCGGTTCGCTGACGTATATTCCGCAAGATAGCGTGGGTGAGGCAAACCGAGTCGTACCGGTACCGCTTGAAAGCCGATTTTCTCTGAGTGCCGGGGTGGGCGGCTCACGAAATTTTTACCGATGGCTGAAAAATGGCGTGGAAGTGCGCTCGGTGTCGCCGGATTCGATTCTACCATTGACATTTTTTCGCCCATCCGATGCTGGGCAGTATGTTTGTCAGATTACCTCTGTTCGGGTACGCGGACTGACGCTAACGACGCATACAATAACGCTGCAAGCAGCAACACCACTTGCTCCGCGAGAAGCATTACGCCAGCAAAGCCCGCCAAATGAGAGCCGCAATGTTGCGACGACCGCGACGCTTCGCTGGTCTGCGCTGCCGCCAACTGCCGAAGGAAATATTCGCACGGTCTGGTATGAAGTGCAGATTGCCGCCGACAGCACGTTTGACAAGCAGCGTATCGCCGCAACAACGGCTTCGCGGGAAATAGCGGCGAATGAAATTGGACAAGTCGCCCTCGAAGGATTGCGACAGTATTTCTGGCGGGTGCGGGCGGTCAATGGCGGCGGCGCGGGTGTGTGGTCGAATGTGTGGCGTTTTACGACGGGTGCAGGGCAGGCGGAAGTATTGGTGAGTGTTGCCCCATTTCCCCGCACGGTCATCCAACAACGCAGTCGCAGAGCCATTCTGCTGACGAATCAATCCCAACGGAATATCACGCTGGAGAGCGTAGGATTGGCGCAAAATACCGACAATGCGTTCAGCCTCCCGATGCTCCTAGGCTCTCAAACACTGCGCCCGGGCGGTAGTACCGAAGCAACGATAGAATTTGCGCCACGAAGCACGGGCGGAAGAAAAGCGGCACAAGTAGAAGTGCGCTTCCGCGTAGAAGGTTTGCCTTCAGTACAAACAACAAGCGAGACATTGAGCGCTTGGGCGGGTATTGTACAGGTGGAGACGGCTTTGCCGGACACGATCATTGCGAAACGGCGCTTGGCAAGCGGGATGACGCTCATCAATCGCGGACTGCAGCCCGTCATAATTGAGCCGATGCCGAGCGCTCCCGGTGATGCGTTTCGTTTTGCCGAAAGTGGAAAATCTGCTGAACAGCGCTTGGGCATTGGCGACACGACGGTGCTTGCGTATTCGGTACTTGCGCAGGAGATTGGAAGCATCGGTGGGCAGTTGCGCTTGAAAGTTTACAACGAATCGCACACCGAAGAACTCGACGAAGCAATTCCTGAATTTCAGCTGACCGCCCGCCAAGAGACGCGGGAGGATATTCGCATCCGCTTTGCCGTTCGACCAACGGCGAACAACCTTGCACCCGGCGCGGAAGTACGCATGAATGTCGTTGTGGATTCAGGTGATATTAGCAAGCTATTTTCTGCGCTGCCGCGAACGGACTGGGAAGCGATTGTTGTGACCGATAGGAATGTTCTTGTTCCCCTTGACGGGCAAGACGGTGTGCGCGTTTTGCGACAATCAGGCAGGTCAGAGCGCGAGATACCATTTAAGATAACGGGACAGGTGAACCCAATGCGGCGAGTGTTGGCACAGTTTTCCTGCCGCGTCGTCGCCGGAGATACCGATAGAACCAATATTCGTTTGCCGTCTATCGTTTTTCTGGGCGATGAAAACGGGCGCGTGGTCTTTATTGAACCATCACAAGATGGTCTCTTTCAAGCAGCAATCTCACGGGCAGGCGGGAAACGCTTGATAAAGCCGACGACAGGCACTGTGCAGATTCTTTCGGTAACACCGAATCCGGCAACCAACGATGTCGCTCTCACGTTCAGATATTCCGAAGAGTTGCAAGGTCGCCCTGAAGTTGAATTGGTCGATATTTTGGGGCAAGTCGTACAGCGTTGGAGCGGCGCGGAGGGCGTGGTGGACACCGGAGAAGCGAAAATGCTCCGTTTGCCGATGACATATTGTCCAAGTGGCTCTTATACACTGCGTTTGCGGATGGGCAGCGAGATTGCCGTGCAGAGGGTAAATATTTTGCGGTAAAATAAGGTTCTTGAGAACTACAGCCCCTCCTGAAGCCGCTTTTCGTGGTCGTCAATGCGAGGATTCATCACGCGAAAAAAGAGCGGAGGCACAAGCGACATCAGCATCATACCCGGATAGCCCGTCGGCATTTGTGGTGATTCCTCAAAAACGCGGAGCGATTGGTAGCGGCGAATGGGATTGATATGGTGGTCGGCGTGGCGCTGAAGTTTGATGAGAAGCGTGTTGGTAAGCGCTTCCCGTGCTTCCCATGAATGAACCGCGCTCACGTTTTCATACCGCCCGTTTGGAAGTTTTTTCCGCGATAGACCGTAGTGTTCCACATAGTTAATCATTTCTAATTCTTGAATAGCAACATAACTTTGGAACGCGAAAAATGCAACGGCAATGCCGCCAAACATCAGTCCCAATGCGGCAGCGCAGAGAATTGGTAATGCCGTAAACCACAGCATCTGATTTCGCCAGTGCCAGACGGGAATGTTCCGTTTGCGCAAGCGTGAAGTCTCCAACTCCCAAGCGCTCTGCCAACTCCCAATCACCGTGCGTGGAAAAAACGCATAAAATGATTCATTGCGCCGCGCCGATGCCGGGTCTTCAGGCGTAGCGATGCGGACATGATGCCCACGGATATGCTCAATAAAAAAGTGCATATACGAAACGCTCATCAGCAGCGCTTTCCCACAAAACTGCTCGAATTTCGTTGGTTTATGCAAAAGTTCATGTGCGAAATTGATGCCGTTACCGTTGACAATGCCGATAGAAAGCGCCAGTCCGAGCATTTCCCACCATTGCATGGATTTTGGTTGCCAGCCCAGCGCGTACGCACCCCAGACGACAAGCGCAAGCTGTACAAGAGCGTAGAGAACCGTTACGAAGCGGAAACTCAAACGATGCTCCAGTTCTTCATACTCTTCGGCGGTGTAATTGCGGCTGTCCCGCCCAAACACAACGTCCAGAAGCGGCACAACGACAAATATCACCAATGGCGCTAAAAAATTGCCCGCACCGCCCAGCCAATAGCCCAGAACGATGCAAAGGTGAAAGATAAAAACGCTAAAATAGGGCAGAACGCTCATGATAACACCTGCTTGGGGTTTGTGAGGAAATTGATTGCAAAAAATATCAATCCGCCGCGACGAGTGCTGAAGCCGCAGCGCCAAGCGACGGCTCGGACGACGAATAGGTACATAAAAACGCCGATGCCGGAAATGTCTCACGCAAGTATGGATTGCCAAACAAGACCGCTAGGGACGGTTTCCCATTTGCCAAGCGCTTGGCGATTGCTTCCATACCTTTCGGCAAGGCGATAGAGCCGCGCTCGTCGGCTTGCGTTCGGACAAACACCGCAAAAATGATAATCTCTGCGTCTTGGGTTCCCATTAGCAGTTCGGCAATATCTTGTTCCTGAATATCGGCATCAACAAACGCAAAATCGCAATCGCCGCGATATAATTGCGCTAAATAGCGAAAAAAATTTGTTGCCGCAGGAATATCGCGCTCTTCGACAAGCGCAAAACCTGCTATTTGCTGAAATCGCTCCAACGACTGCACGGCGGCAGTGTCGCCAAACCAGCGCAATGCGGGCTTTGCAGCATCAAGCGCCAAAAGGCTTTGGTCTTGTTTATTCATTTCGGGCAGTTCATCGGGGCGACGGCGGACACGTTGTATTTGCGCGGTTTCTAGCGTTTCGATGTGCCATGCGTCTTCTGCCTGTATCGTTAGCAAGCCGCACCATTGCTTGGCTTGCAGAATACGTTGCGCCGACTCAATCACTTTTTTGAGAGGAATCCGCCCCTTTGTCACGGCTGCCCCCAGCGCATCTAAGGCGCGAAGCGGGTCTGGGGGAAGCAACACTACATCTGCGCCGCCCGCAAATGCCATCACTGCCGATTGCTCAACGCTCCAATGGTTCGTAATCGCTTTCATATCCAAGGCATCGGTGACGATAATGCCCGTAAAACCAAGTTCCTCACGCAACAGCCTCGTCATAATGTTGTGCGAAAGCGAGGCGGGAAGCGCTGCATCCGGCTCTAATGCAGGAACTGCGAGATGCCCGACCATCACCGAGCGCACTCCTGCGGCAATGGCAATGCGAAAGGGCGCTAATTCCAGCGCATCCAATCGTGTACGGTCGAAGGGCAGCGTGGGCAGTTCAAGGTGGGAATCTGATTGCGTGTCGCCGTGTCCGGGAAAATGTTTGGCGGTGGAGAGAATTTGCGCGGATTGCGTACCGCGAATATACGCCTCGGCGTGGCGCGAAACCACATCGGGCGTTTCGCCAAAAGCACGGATATTGATGATGGGGTTATTTTTATTGGCATTAACATCCGCAACAGGCGCGAAATTCCAATGAACACCGAGTATTGCAGCTTCTGAGGCGATAGCCCGGGCGACATTTTCCGTCATCGTGGTATTGTCTGCCATGCCAAGTGCCATAGCGTGTGGGAAGGCTGTTCCGCCGGAAAGTCGCATTGCTACGCCATGTTCAAAGTCTGCGCTCACCAAAAGCGGCGGATGCTGGGCTCGTGCGGCAATCGTTTGGAGTTCCTTCAGCATTTGCGCTGTTTCTAGGGCATTGCCCGCAAACACACATACACCACCAATACCTTCGGTCTGAATCAAGGAATGGAGCGCTTTACGTCGGCTTTCGCCGCTTTCGGCATCGTAATAATCATCCGACGAGATGCGCGGCATAAGGCATTGCGCCAAAAGCGAACGGGTGGTGAAATGCGGCATAATTTCTGGTGAGGGAAGGATGAGGGATAATGGACGAAGCCCTTAAAATTAACAAAAATCAGTGAGATTTTACCATACTCTTTCTCCATCTATAGGGCAATCGCATGAAAAAGGTAGGAAAAACGGCGGATTTTCGCACGTATAGTTAAGTACATAATTCTTAAAATAACTAACTATTTATAAGCAAGAATTGAAGCTACGTTAAATTCAAGAAGCCTCATAAATAATGGCTTAAAAACAACCGCTTATTTTAAGAATCACATATTAAGTACGAGAGTGTAAATTCTTTTTGCGCTATAACTTTTTTTCATGCGATTGCCCTGCTAAACAGAGAGACCTTTGCAAAACTACCCCCGACCACATTTCCAAGAAAAAAAATTCGTCTGCTTACTTTTTTGTGGCTATCATCTCCCGCAGCACTTCTATCCCTTTTTCCAGCACTTCGTCGCGTCCGGCGCGGATGCCGGCGATGGTGGGGTAGACATTAACATCAAAAAAAAGTAACTGGTCAGGTCATCAAAAAAATGGAGTAACTGGTCAGGTCAATTAAATTGAGAGAGCAAAATTGTTGCCATGGAAGGCATCCACCAGAGCGTCCAAGATATTGGCGGCATTTTTACGGAC
>CANHDJ010000084.1 GCA_947459425.1 Ignavibacteria bacterium | reverse complement strand
TTGCTCAGAATCGAAATTTTTTCTATTATATGCTGTGCATTGCGCATGATACCTCTTTTCTTGATGCTGTACAGTGTGGTTACTTTACAAATCAAGGAAGAGGTATGCTTTTTTACTACTCTTTTTTTAAAATGTCCAGACTATTGTCACAAAAAAACCTCCCGCAATCAAGCACGTCAACTTGAGCGGGAGGTTTGTGTTATTTGTCCAAGGCTATAAGCCGTTACCAGTCAGCAAGGTCTAGTAGTTGAAACGAACATCGGTTGTGCGAAGCATCGTCTCAATTTTGCGGAGTTCTGTTTCTGAGATGGGGTTAGCGTTAATCTGAAGCATTTCAAGATTCTTGAGTTTTGCTAATGACGCGGGAATTTTATCAAGTTTATTGAATCGCAGATTCAACAAACGCAGTTTGGTCATTTTTGCAATATCGGGTGAAAGTTCCGTCAAACGATTGCCACCGAAATCCAGAAGCGCAAGATTATTCAGCGTAAAGACTTCTTTAGGAATCTTTGTTAGTTGATTTGCCGTCAAGTACAAGACTTTCAAGCCTGAAATCTTCGTTACAGCCAAAGGAACTTGCGTAAAATCATTTTTCCCCAAATCCACCGACTTGAGCTTTTTGAGATTAGCAAATTCTGCTGGCAGACTTGTTAGTTTATTACCGTAAAGGCTGAGTGTATGAAGATTGACGAGTTTGCCAATTTCCGGCGGGAGTGCCGTCAGATTTTTTTCATGCAAATCCAAGAGTTGTACGTTTTCCGGCTCTTTCAGTGCATCTTCTAAGGATTCATAGCGTTTTGCATTTTTTTGGAGTGAATCCAGTACGCCCATTTCCGGGTCAGGTTTGCGGTCAGGAGCAAGCAAAGCGGGTTTGCCCGTAGATGCTGCAGGTTGTGGCTGTGCAGCAGTTGTGGCTTGTGCTGGCTTTTTTTTGCCTGTTGATTTTACCGATTGTGCTTGTGCAGCGCTGAGGGCAAGGCTGAAAAGCAATGCCGATGCGCCAAGTCGAAAAAGAATACGCTTCATGCGTTGGTAGTCTCCTAAAGTGAAACGAAAAAGTTCGTGAATTTTGTCAGAATTTAAGGCGAATCACCGATGTTGTTCCGGCGGTTCGCAAAGCTCCATCAAAACGCCATTGGTGGATTTGGGATGCAAGAAGGCAATCATCATGTCGTGTGCGCCTTTTTGTGCAGTGGTATTGATAAGCTGCACACCGCTTGCGGCAAGGCGTTGCAACTCCTCATTTACGCCTTCGGTTGTGAAAGCGACGTGATGAATACCCTCGCCGCGCTTTTCGATAAATTTTGCAATCGGTGATTCCGCATCTGTCGGGGCGGTTAGTTCCACTAAAACATCACCGACTTTGAAGGATGCAATATCTACTTTTTGGTCAGCAACGGTCTCGCGGTGAAAGGATTCCACTCGGAAAATTTGCTGAAAAAGCGCCATACTTGCTTGTAAATCGCGGACGGCGATACCGAGATGATTGACACCGCTAATCATGGTTATGTCCTTAAAATAATGCGAGAAAACTCAGTATTTACGCCGCTTCCGCCAGCATTGGATTTTCAATTTCCATCAAACGCTGTGCATCGGCAAGCTGTTCGACCGTATTAACACCCAAGACTTCTGCGAAAGCATCGCATTTCCACGCCGAAACGCTTTCGCCACGTCCACGCAAGATGCTGATAATATCCGTCAGATAATATTCGCCTTGAACGTTGGCATTAGAAACTTCCCGCAATGCCGAGAAAAGTTCGCCAGAACGAACAAGATAGATGCCACTGTTGATTTCGGTAATAGCGCGTTCTGCTTCACTTGCGTCTTTATGCTCGACAATGCGCTCAAAATCGTCATTTGCCCGCACAATGCGTCCATAACCCGTTGGATTCGGCGCATCAACGCTGAGAACAGAAACCGCAGAATGACTTGCTCCGTGAGCATTAGCAAAGGCATGAAGCGTCTCGGCACGGAGCAGAGGAACATCGCCGGAAAGAATCAGAACATTGCCCGCAAAAGCGCTTAAAAGCGATTCTGCTTGCTGCACCGCATGACCAGTGCCAAGCTGGGTATCTTGATGAGCATATTCCAAACGCCCCGGAAAAGCCGTGCTTAAATACTCCATCACAGACTCTTTCTGAAAGCCGACGACAGCAATAATGCGCTTCGGTGCAAGGGATTCTGCCTGTTGAACAACATAATCTATCATCGGCTTGCCGGAAAGTTCAAACATGACTTTCGCTTTATTCGGATTATTCATCCGCGTACCTTTTCCGGCGGCAAGAATGATGACGGCGAGAGAATTGAGCATGAAAAGAACAAAAAATAATGGGCAAAAGTACGAAATTTGTCGTTGTGCAGTTGCACTCGCGCTGTGTTAAAGAATGTTAAGGCTGAGAAATAGGACTAATTCAACACAACCGTTTCAGCAAGCACTTCGCGGCTTGTTTGCTGGACGACGTTGCGCTCATCCACAAGCAGCACCGTTGGCTTGTAATCACGAGCCTCTTCATCGCTCATCATGGCATAGCTTATAACGATGATGCGGTCTCCAATCATAGCCTTACGAGCAGCAGCGCCATTCAGACACATCACATGACTACCGCGTCTTCCCGGAATCACGTAGGTCTCAAAACGCTCACCATTGTTGATGTTGACCACAGAAACTTTTTCGTAGGCAAGTAAATCTGCGGCATCCATCAAATCTTCATCAATCGTCAAACTACCTTCATAATGCAATTCGGCTTGAGTAACACAAGCGCGGTGAATTTTCGACTTGAACATGATGCGATTCATCTGCGGCTCTCCGTCGGAGGAATACAGGTTTTGCGCTGTATAAAATGAATAAATCGTTGATACACCTGAACTAATGGTATTGGGCGAACAGCCTAAAAACGCGACAACGACCAAACAAGCCAAGTCTGCAAATTTATGACAATTTTATTTGCTGTACAAACTTTCGCAGATAAGTTGTAAATTCGCGTTCTATCATTGTAATTTTCTTTTTACTATGACGTACAAGAAAGGACAAACGTTTATGCGACTTCCCCTTGCAAAATTGGCTCACGCCCGAAGCGGCGACAAAGGCGATGCGGCAAACTGTGGTGTAATTGCTTTCAAAGAAGAATGGTATCCGATTTTACAGCAAGCCCTCACGACGGAGCGCGTCAAGCGGCACTTTGAGGGGGTGTGCTTAGGCGAGGTGGAGCGCTACGAACTTCCCAATATTTGGGCACTGAATTTTGTTTTGCATAACACTCTCGGCGGCGGCGGCACGGTTTCGCTTAAACTTGATGCGCAAGGCAAAACAATAGCTTCGGCAATGCTACTGATGGAAATTGATGTGCCGGATTCGCTTGTTGTCTAGGCGGCATCTTTGCACACTTACCGTACAACGCTCACAAAGCCGCTTTGCACAGCGCCTCCATTCACTTCCAGACGATAGCCATATACGCCACTAGGCAAGCCTAGGCTTTGCCAGACGAAACGATGTTGCCCCACAGAAAGGGTATTGTCTGCTAAGGTCTGAAGAGTGTTTCCTAACACGGTGAAAATTGTTAGCTTCACGTGCGCTGCTTTGGAAAGATTCAGCGCAAACGTCGCATCACCACTTGTTGGATTTGGGAAAACCTCCTGTAAAATCGGCTCAAGAGCGCTTATATCCTGAGTGGAAGTCATCCGTAATGCTTGTGCGGCTCGAACGGCAGCGTCAGCGTTTAATCGCCCCCAACCGTAATACATATCCCATCCCTGCGTGTCTTCATTCGGCGGACCAACACGGTCAATAGACGTTGTTTGGAGAATGGTCAGAATCTCCCGAAACGTGAGTGTCGGCTGCACGGACAGCATTTGGGAAATAACACCGGAAACAATCGGTGTCGCTTGCGAAGTGCCGCACCAGTTCGTTATCGCGCCATCGGTATTGCGATACCCTGCAATAAGTTCGCCGGGCGCGACCAAATCAAGATGCTGCCCAAAATTACTACCGCTTGTGGCACTGAAACAAAATGGCACAGCGCGTTCGTCTTGATTATTTATTGCCCCGACAGCAATAGTTTGAGAATATGCTGCCGGATAGTACGAAACAGCGTTATTGGTGTTCATCATACAAGCCGCAACGATAGCTCCTTTGCTGTGTGCATAGATAACAGCATCTTCGAGTGCGCTACTTCTACCAGTGCCACCGACACTCATATTCACCACTTTCGCCCCCGCATCCACAGCAAAACGCAAACCGTTAATCCACCATGAATACTGCCCTGCGTTGTTTTTATCAAGGATTTTGACGGGCAAAATTTTACATTTCCAATTGACTCCCGCAATACCTTCAAAATTATTACCCTTTGCCGTTGCAATACTCATCACATTCGAGCCGTGTCCATGGTCATCGGTTGGGTCGGCATCATTATTGGCGTAGTCATATCCAGCAAGTAAACGTCCTGCAAAATCCGGCATAACGGCCGCTCCAATGGGTTGCCCCGAGTCTAAAATTGCGACAATCATGGAGTCGCTTCCTTGCGTGATAGACCAAGCGGGCGCAAGATTCGCATCAGCACCAACCTTTCCGGCACGGTTTCCAATGCGCTGCCCGATGTTCCGTAGCCCCCATTGTTGCGAGAAGTACAGGTCATTGGGCGTAAGGGATTGAAGGCGGGACGAGTTTTTACGCGGTTCGTCCTGCATCGGTGTCATCTCTTGCATTGCTGCTTCGCCCGCAAACACACCTCCGCCATGACCGATATAATCCGGCTCTGCATATTCAATAGACGCTGTCATCAGCTTCGATGCAGATAATATGCTTTGCACGACATCTTGAACAGGAGTATCCGATGAGCGAGATTCGGCAACGAAAATTCGCTCAAGCCCGCACTGTATCGCCTCTTGATTGTCGGCACTTACATTCGGAAGGAGCTTTTGTAGGGTCTTGACTCCTTGCTGCGATAATGCCGTCAGCATCGGTAAATCTTCCTGTTTGGTCAGTGTTGCAATATCCCAGACACCACCAGTAGGCGCGAGAGATGAAGGATATTTTTGCGTCGTTATTAACGTTGCGACACGCTGAATCTCTGCCATCAATGCTGATTGCGGCTTGATTTTCAGGAGTATTCGTGTTGGATGGGCTTCGGGGGCGGTGTTCTGAGCAGACGCACACAGAATGGTAGTGCCGAGAAAAAAAACAGTAAGAAGCGCTATTTTTCCAGATGAGCAGCGACTTGTATTCATGATTCTATCAGAATGAATGTGAATAAGTGACCTAGTAAACCCAGTGAAATTCGTTCAACTCCATCGGCGATTTTTGTTATTGTTGTGCCACTCATTTCCGTAATATCAGCAATCGTATAAGGAGTTTCCTCTTCTTCTATATCACGCATCGCAGAAGAAAGTGAAAAAGCCGACCATTGCTGCATCGTCTCGTGTTCGGATTTTTCGTCTGAATATTTGTCGGTGATCACACGAAGAAAATGTGTCAACTCTTCCTTTGCTGCTTGCGGAAGCGAGGCGATTTGCTGCTCAAGAGATTGAATTGTGGACATACTGCACTACTCGAAGTGGTAAAAAAGAAATCAACAGCGTTCACCAAATATACGCTTTTTTCAGAATTTGATGATACAACGTGCAGCACTCCAAAGCACACCCGAAATATTTTTTCTCGCCTACAAAACATTGCTTTATTTCCGCAAAAAAAGTATATTACCGCTCCTGAATACAATACTTGTGTCTGAAGCCAAGACAATGACCCTCATGCCAAACCCAAAGCGTGATAATACCACGCACGTACAACGAGGTCGTCTGCTCCATAACACGTGACCATGCAGTGTCCTGTACTCCTTTCCAACAACGTTCTTCTATGCCGATGCTGTTCCCAACACGTGAACTCACGACAATAGCCTGTTATGGCAGAAGCATAATGACGATGCTCACCGCCGCATTGCCGGTGAACGAGTGCCGCTGCAAGCCAGTATCTATGCGCTCAAGCC
>CANHDJ010000083.1 GCA_947459425.1 Ignavibacteria bacterium | reverse complement strand
TAATGGCGCTGATCTCGTTCTTTCAAATGAGCATAAAACGTTTGCATCTGATGCTCTACTGCGGCTGAATATGGTTCAATCATGAGAAGTTTTTACTGGCAAAATACTACTTTGGATAACACGCTTTTATTTATTTCTCGTTCCTAATTGGATTCTCCGCCGATAAACAAATGTTCTTTTTCTGCCGGAAGAATACGGCAGAAGGGGTATTCTTGCATCATTCTCGGGCAAGTCTTCAAACAGGATACCCGTACAACCTTCGGGCAAGAGTTTTCGTGTGCGTATGAAATCATGGACTTCGCTAATCGTCAAAACGGCATTCAAGGGCAGACGTTTCGTGAGTTCTTCAATAGCAAAATCAATTATTTCTACCCAATACCGATAATGCGGTTCATGGAACACTGCATCCAGGATATTGGCGCAATCAATTTCTGCTTCATAAATTTGATACCTACCTGTGGGCTTTAGTTTATTTGTTTGCCCCCAATGGCGTGCGTCTCGAATCTCATACCAGAAATAATAACCGTTTCCCAGCCAAGCATCTACACGTTCACACTTCATGGGTACAGCTAGAGTGTCCTCACGTCGCTCTTGAGTGTGAAACATAGTTCGTATAGTAGTGTCAGCCACAAACGTCTAAAATGTCAGATGTGAGAATAAAATTGGTAGTGTGAAAAACACTATACATAGGTATTGGACGGCAAATATAGCATGAATAGTGTATGAAAGCAAAGCCGAAGCAAAATTCTTTGCTCCGCTCTGCATTAAGAATACCGTAGTAGGCTACTCTTTATACACCGTCTTCTCAACATTCTCCAAACGCCTGTCGCGGTTTTCATTGGCTTGATGCTGCATGGCAGCTTACACTGGTGCGGTAAAAACTTTGTCCTAAGCTATCGTTTATTTCTCTCAAAATTGGACACTCGCCCCTTCGGGCAATAATAACAAATGCCGCTTTATGTGGAGATGGCAAGTGTTAATCTGTGCGGAGGGTCGTGTGCCCTGCAAGAACAAAGAGCGGAAAATGATGTTGCCCAAATGTTGCCCAAACGTTCTTTTTTCAGGCAACATTTTTGCCAAAATTCTCGTTTTTCTGAAAAATACAAAAGCCCATCAAACTAGGTTTGATGGGCTTTTGTATTGTCGGACTGGCGGGATTTGAACCCACGACCCCTACTACCCCAAAGTAGTGCGCTACCGGGCTGCGCTACAGTCCGCAGTGTTTTTATAAAACACAGATTTGCAATTTATTGCTTTTTTTTTCAATGGCAAAAATTTTTACGGCTTCATTCCGAGAATACGACGTAGAGCCGTTTTCGCGTTTGGCGCTGCTCGAACCATATCCCAGAGCATCACAAAACCCGTAGCGAGTAAGCACAGAAGTCCTATTCCAAAAAACACATTCATCACCTCGCCCACCTCGCCAATGATTTCGCCAGTATGCAGACGGAACAGGAGGCTTTTTTGTGGACGTGTAGCTTTAAGAATTGCACCGTCGGTGCCAATGATATAGTTCATACGCTCTTCGCCGCCAGTTTGTATGATAAAGCGAGGTTTTTCGCCCTCAAGGTCAATCCGAACCCGTTCCACACGAACATCAGTTTTTTTAGCAATGACTTCTGCCAGACCCTTATTCAAAGCCACCGTCCACTCAGGCGGTATGCCTTGTGCAAGGTTGTAAGCGGTTTGTGGCTGTTTCTGCTCTTCTTCCTCCAAAAATTCGTTGATGTGCAGCAAGACACCCGTAACAGTAATGAGTGTCAAAAAAATACCCGCAAAAAGCGAGATGATACGGTGAAAACGACGCATGAGAATGCTGTAAAAGTGATAATGAAAAAAGAATTACGTGCCTTGCGAAAAATTTTGTGGTAATGCTTGTGCCGACTCAGCATGAGGTTTTATGAGGGCTTTAGCCTGATTTTGTTGAAGTAATACCAAATTGAGTTAATCATTGTGCATAACATTGGGCTGAAGCGCCTTGTTTACTCAATTATCATGCACAATGCTCGACTTAAATTGGTATAAGCCCCACACTGATAGCAAGGATCAACGCGCGGTGCGTGCGTATGGTATGCGCGGCGCGATGCTATAAAGAACGCACAGCGACTGGTGTGGTGAATATTGCGATGTTGGACGCGGTCTCGTGTACATGGTCATTGCTGAGACAACAGGCGGACGGGTTCTGCTACAGCAGATGATGTGCCGATAGATTTTTACTTGTCGGAAACGGTGCGGTTCTCCACCCGTCAGGCAGGGAGCCGTCGTAAGGCTTCTGAGTCCGCATACAAACACTCACAACATCGGAACCCTGATTCCATGCGCCCGCGCATTATCTTGAGCGCGTTCATATCCGGCATCGGCATGGCGCAAAATGCCCATGGTCGGGTCGTAAGTCAAAACGCGCTGCAAACGGCGCTCCGCCTCTGGTGTACCGTCCGCCAGAACAACCATTCCCGCATGAAGCGAATATCCCATGCCGACACCGCCGCCGTGATGCAACGATACCCACGTCGCGCCACCAATAGCATTCAAGGCAAAATTCAAATACACCCAGTCCGCAACCGCATCGGAGCTGTCTTTCATTGCTTCAGTCTCGCGGTTCGGCGAAGCCACCGAGCCGCAATCCAAGTGGTCGCGCCCAATAATAATCGGTGCTGCAACCTTGCCGGAAGCCACGAGGTCGTTAAAGAGTTTGCCCGCTTTTGCCCGCTCACCATATTTTAACCAGCAAATCCGTGCCGGAAGCCCTTGATACCGCAAGCTACTCGAAGCCTTGTCTATCCAGCGATGCAGCGATTCGTTTTCCGGGAAAAGCTCGCAGATGGCGCGGTCAGTGGTTGCAATATCCGCCGGGTCGCCCGAAAGTGCCACCCATCGAAAAGGACCGCTTCCGTCGCAAAAAAGCGGACGAATAAATGCGGGTACAAAGCCCGGATAATCAAACGCATCGGCAACGCCATATTCTTTCGCCACACCGCGAAGATTGTTTCCGTAATCAAATACCACCGCGCCGCGCCGTTGAAATTCCAACATTGCCCGGACGTGTGTGCAGATGGATTCATGCGCTTGCCGCAAGTATTCGTCAGGGTTTTCGGTGCGGAGCGCGTCGGCGCGTTCTTTGGTCATTCCTGCCGGATAATAGCCGTTAAGCGGGTCGTGGGCGGATGTTTGGTCGGTTATCACATCAGGCAAAATACCGCGTCGAAGCAGTTCCGGCAAGATTTCGGCAGCATTGCCGAGCAGCCCGACCGAGATAGGCGTTTTTTCGGCTACGTGCTTGGTAATGATTGCTAATGCTTCGTCGAGATTGTCGGATTTAACATCGCAATAGCGGTCATGGATGCGCTTGTCAATGCGCCATTCGTCAATTTCGATACACAGTGTGGCAGCGCCATTAAACGTTGCTGCAAGAGGCTGTGCGCCGCCCATACCGCCCAAGCCCGCCGTCAAGACAAAGCGCCCTGCGAGTGTACCGCCAAAATGCTGCCGCGCACACTCCGCAAACGTTTCGTATGTGCCTTGCAAAATGCCTTGCGTCCCAATGTAAATCCAGCTTCCGGCGGTCATCTGCCCGTACATCATCAATCCCAAAGCGTCCAATCGCCGAAATTCATCCCATGTTGCCCATTTGCCGACGAGATTGGAATTTGCCAAAATCACCCGTGGCGCGTCGGTATGCGTCGTCACAATGCCGACGGGTTTGCCGGATTGGACAAGCAAGGTTTCATCGGGGTTCATGCTGCGCAGTGACGACAAAATAGCATCGTAGCTTTCCCAATTCCGTGCCGCTTTGCCTAAGCCGCCATAGACGATAAGGTCTTGGGGGCGCTCGGCGACTTCGGGGTCGAGATTATTTTGAATCATGCGGTAGGCGGCTTCGATTTGCCAATTTTTACACGTTAATTCTGTGCCACGCGGTGCGCGGACAAGGCGGGAAGCGGTTGTGGACATAGCTGGTAGGATTAGAAACAGGTTAAACACAGAGGTAACTGATGCGAAATGATTTACGTCGTCTTGCGCATTCCGATAAAGGCTACCATGCGTCCGGCGCGTTCTCCATCGCGCCTGTGCGAATGATACTCCTCAGTGGTAATCGTGCAGCCGGATGCGACCTCAATATGCTCCGGCAGAACACCACTTTCCCGAAGTTGTTCTTGAATACGAAGCCGATTGTCAAAGAGAAATTCCTCATCGTTCAAACGCTGAAGCGCAGGCGCGGCAAAGAATTGAGCCACATCCTCGCGTACCACATAGCGCTTACCCGATGCACACGGCGAGATGTACGCACGTAACGATGCGGCTTCTGTGCCGAAGCGCTTTGCCATCTGCTGAATTCCTCCTCGGACAATATCCCCGTGGGTTCCCTTCCAACCGGAGTGAAGCGCTGCGATAGCATCATGTTCCGGGTCATACAGCAATACGGCTGCACAATCGGCAATGCCCACACACAAGATAAATCCTGGCGTTGCCGTCATCATGCCATCCGATTCATTGAGCGGTTCTTTGATATGCTGCTCGTGATTTTCCGGCGAAAGCACACGAATACTTGTTCCGTGAACTTGCTTCTGGAATTTGAGTGCATCGCGCTCCACACCGATAGCATTGGCGAGGTGCAGACGATGGCTTTCTACCTCATCGTCGCCTAGAATTTGCGCTTTCAAGAGCGATAGCCCCGTTTCGGGAAAAAGATGGATATTCCGTTTCGTTACGCCAGCAATGATATTGGACGGGAAGATATGGGGTTGTTCAATGTGGAGAGTCATAGTAGAGGCTGAACGGAATGTGCGTGGAAGA
This sequence comes from Ignavibacteria bacterium, assembly GCA_947459425.1. GTDB lineage: Bacteria > Bacteroidota > Ignavibacteria > Kapaibacteriales > UBA4661 > PH2015. The sequence goes on along the minus strand of CANHDJ010000083.1, from coordinate 1,356 downwards.
ATTGGGCAGAATACGCTTCGTACCTGTCAAAATCTGTAAGAACAACTTGGCGCATAGGTTTGACACACCTAACCTTGAGCCATTGTTCGTATCGCATCAAGCGAGTGCTTTAGGTCGGCGGCAAAGTTTGATTCAATGCCGAATATGGGTCGGAGTTATCTAAACTGCTGAAGTAGTAAAATGCGCGTCCGTTTGCATCCACTTCCACCGCCGCAATACGCTTTTCAACAGCGTGTTTCAGAAACTGCTCCACTTCCGAGAGCGAAAATTCTGATTCTATTACCAACAATTCCGGATAAACCTTCCCGTTGTGTTCGTAGGCATACCGCAAGACTGCTTTTTCCATTAACACAAAATTTCTTGGCGAAGCCGAAGACATCGGTGGCGACGAAGCAGGTGCTAATGTGAGAAACTCTTGATGCTCTTGCTGCAAACGGAAAAATTTCTGCCGATGCTCCCGCACTCCGTAGGCGGTCATGGCAGCCATTCCCGCAAAGACAAGCGCCGGAACGCCCAAATCTGCATCGCCAACAATCATACCAATCCCAAAACAGACCGACATAATAGAACTGAACACCACGCCACGCTTGCTACTTTCCAACTTGCGTTCGGCTTGTTGCAGTTTTTTGACTAAGCGTTTATAGGTTTCTTCGCGGTAGCGGTCAACAGCTCCGGGCGAATTGGCGCGTTCGTGTTGTAAGCGGGCGCGATTTGCTTTGGAGGTCTCCATTGCCGAATCCACCGCATCCATGACGGTATCAATAATCTCACCCACGATTTCTCCTGCCCGGGTGCGATATTCCTTACCCCTGTCCAAGTCCCGCTCATAGCGGTCTTGACGGCGTTTGCGCCATTTATTGCGCATATCGGCAAAATCTTCTTGCCAATCGTTCTGGTCATCGCGGCGGCGATTATCCCGACCGGAATTGTATTTATCCCAGTTGTTATTTGAAAAGCTGCTCATAGCTATATTCCTTGCGAAAGGCATGGTATCGTGCGGATGCCCGTTGGGGTATTCTGTGGGTGTGTTCATACTTCCGCTCCGATATTCGAGGTTGGTAATTTACAAAAGATTTTACCCTTCTTGCAACGCAAAACGTAAGAAAGAGTTTCATTTCTGCAAATTGATTGCGCATTGATGAGTTTTTGACCAGTTTCGACGATGATGCTATTTGCATGATGCAGGTTTCACTACCGTACATATTTTTCGTTTGTTTTTGACCGCAGAGGCGCGGAGGCGCAGAGTGAAGCCATTTTTATTAAAGTATCCATTTTTGTATTGGTAAATTTTTTTCGTTTCTTCTCTGCGCCTCCGCGCCTCTGCGGTCATCAAAAAAATGTGTACGGTAGTGAAAT
>CANHDJ010000082.1 GCA_947459425.1 Ignavibacteria bacterium | reverse complement strand
ACACCTCACTTCCCGATACAAAACTTCCCAAAGACCGCATTCAAAATATCATCGTTCCAGACCGCACCCGTAATTTCGCCAATGTGCTTCAGTGCCGCACGGAGGTCGAGTGCGGTAAATTCATTGGATTCGCCCGCAAGCGCCGCTTCTCGCGCCTTTGAAAGTGCATCGGCGGCTTGTTGGAGCAATGTGGCTTGTCGGGCATTGATGAGCGCGTCATTGATGGTTTCGGTGGCGGCGCGGGCTTTTTGTGCCAGCACGTGCTTGAGATTGCCAATACCATCGCCGTTGTGGACGGAGATAGAAAGTGCCTCAAGGCTAGTATTGCCGCCATGTACAAGGTCGGTTTTTGATTGCACAAGCGCAAAATCTGCATTGGGAAAGTTCGCTTGAAGGCTGTGCAGAAGCGGGTTGGAATGATGTTCGCCTTCGCTGAGGTCATTCAAAACCAGTATTAAATGGCATTCCTGCAAAAGCTCTGCGGCGAGTGCAATGCCTTCAATTTCGATGGTGTCTTGGCTTTCGCGTATGCCCGCCGTGTCTATGAGGCGTATTGCCGCTCCTTCCCAATGAATCACTTCCTCGATATAATCTCGCGTCGTACCGGGAGTCGCGCTAACGATGGCGCGTTTGCGTTCCAAGAGCGCATTCAAGAGCGAGGATTTGCCTGCATTCGGATAGCCCACAATACCCACGCTATAGCCCGACCGAACAATTTCCGCCGAGCGAAAACTTTGTGCCAGGCTCACGCAAAACCCGCGTGTTTCCTCAATTTTCTCTGCCAACAGCTTTTTGTCAATAAGTTCGATATCCTCTTGGCTAAAATCCAACTCTAATTCCAACAAGCCGCATAATTCTAAGAGTTTTTCCCGAAGTTCCGCCAAGCGCCGCGTAAAGCCGCCCATGAGTTGCTGTGCTGCGGCGTGACTTCCCTGCTTGGAAACAGCGTGAATGAGGTCGCCGACGGCTTCCACTTGTGTTAAGTCCATTTTTTGATGCAAAAAAGCCCGCTTGGTGAACTCGCCCGGTTCGGCGTGACGCGCTCCGGCAGCAATGAGCGTCTCAACCACTTCCGCCGAGACAATACTTCCGCCATGACAGCCAAACTCCACAACATCTTCGCCAGTATAAGAATGCGGCGCACGGTAAATAAATGCCGTTACTTGATCAATGGGGAGCCGCATTGTGCCTTGTGTTTGCTCAAATGTGCCGTACAAAACCGTATGGCTTTTCGCTGCTTGAATGGTGGTTTTCCCGTGAAAACATTGGTCGGCTATGGCAAAACAGCCCGTGCCGGAAAGCCTGACTATTGCTAGTCCGGCTGAACCGGGCGGGGTCGCTATCGCGCATATAGGGTCAAAAACAAGCATAATTTTTTCTAAAAAATTTGGATTTTGAACTTAAAAGTTTTATGTTTGTGGTAGGTTTTTCCTAAACTAATTCGGCTTTGCTTTTTCATTCACGATATATTTTTTTTGGATTTATGGCATCACACATCCTGAACGACGTTGACCGAGTTATTTGCGATATTCTCCAAAAAAATGGACGCGCACATTTCAACGAACTGGCAGAAATTGTTCATTTATCCGTTCCAGCCGTCAGCGAGCGCGTCCGCAAGCTGGAAGAACGTGGCATAATAAAAGGCTATTTTGCGAAATTACAACCTGACGCTTTTGGACTGAATATCGCAGCGTTTATCTTGGTAACGGTTGAAGGAAGCCATAATTACAAAAAATTTCTGGATAATTGCACGAAAGAGCCGGAAATTATGGAATGCCACGCCGTTACAGGAGACGCTTCGCACCTTGTGAAAATCCGCACCACCAGTCCTGGTTCGCTCGAACAACTCCTTTCACGGATGCAAGAATGGAGCGGTGTTAAAAAAACCTTGACCAACATCATCCTTTCGACGCATCACGAATCCTTGTCTATTGATACCGGTACGAAGCCTTCTACGCTTGCCCTAGCTAATGGAAAAACAAAACACTCATAATAAACACAATTCCTTATATTTTTCTCACCATCATCACAATTTCAGAGAGAACTATGGCACATACAGCAACCCGCCGTTACGATGTCGTAGCGGCAGCCCGCAAATTTATCCCAAACGGACATTCTCAAACGGAAAAACGCCCTTCGTCCGATGAAATCTTTGGCGACGACACCTTCAGCATTGACATTATGCGTCAAAAGCTGCCCAAAGATGTGTTTAATGGTCTGATGGCGACGATTGACCTTGGCAAGCCCGTTGACCCGAAAATTGCCGACATCGTTGCTGTGGCGATGAAAGATTGGGCGATTGAGCGCGGCGCAACGCACTTTACGCACTGGTTCCAACCGCTTACGGGTTCTACGGCAGAAAAGCATGATAGCTTTATTACGCCAAATTCTGGCGGCGGCGCGATTGCTCGTTTTTCGGGCAAAGAGTTAATTCAAGGCGAACCCGATGCGTCGTCCTTCCCTTCCGGCGGTATTCGTGCGACATTTGAAGCGCGTGGCTACACAGCGTGGGACGTTACCTCGCCTGCGTTTATTATGAAAAACCCTAAAGGTGCTACGCTCTGCATCCCGACGGCGTTTGCATCGTGGACAGGCGAAGCGCTTGACCATAAAATTCCCCTGCTCCGCTCTATGGAAGCAGTGAATAAGTCTGCTCTCCGTGCCTTGAAACTCTTTGGTGTGAAGGCAACCAAGGTGTATTCTACCGTTGGTGCAGAACAAGAATATTTCCTTATTGACGAAGATTTTGCCTACAACCGTCCCGATTTACTGCTTTCTGGTCGCACACTTTTTGGTGCAAAGCCGCCACGCGGACAAGAACTTGAAGATCACTACTTCGGTTCGATTCCTGACCGTGTTTTGTCGTACATGACCGATGTCGAGGAAGAATTGTACCGACTGGGCGTTCCTGTGAAAACACGTCACAACGAGGTCGCCCCGGGACAATTTGAAATTGCTCCGATTTTTGAAAATACGAACGTTGCTGCTGACCACCAACAACTTACAATGCAAGTTCTGCGCACAACTGCCCGCAAATACGGTATGGTCTGTATTCTGCATGAAAAACCCTTTGCAGGCGTGAATGGAAGCGGCAAGCACACAAATTGGTCGCTTTCCACCGATACCGGAATGAATCTTCTGGAGCCGGGCGACACTCCGCATGATAATATGCAATTCCTCTTTTTCTGCGCAGCCGTATTGAAGGCAGTGGATAAGCATCAAGACCTGCTCCGGGTGAGCATTGCGACAGCAGCAAACGACCACCGTCTCGGCGCAAATGAAGCGCCACCAGCGATCGTTTCGGTGTTCTTGGGTGACCAGCTAGAAAAAATCTTTACACAACTGGAAAAAGGCAAAGCGAAAAAATCAGAAACCAAGGATTTGCTTGGTCTGGGAACGCCTGTACTGCCGCCACTTCCGCTTCATGCTGGCGACCGCAACCGTACATCCCCCTTCGCTTTCACGGGCAACAAATTCGAGTTCCGTGCTGTGGGTTCGAGCCAATCCATTTCGTTCCCGCTTGTGGTTTTGAACACGATTGCGGCTGAAGCAATTGATGAATTGGCTGACGAAGTAGAAAAACACCTAAAAGCAAAAAAAACGCTGGAAGCCGCTCTGCAAGAGGTGTTGCAGGGAGTCGCAAAGGCGCATAAGCGTATTATTTTCGGTGGCGACGGTTACAGTGACGAGTGGAAAGCAGAAGCGAAAAAGCGCGGTCTGTACATCAAAAATACGTCGTTGGAGGCGCTAGAAGCCTTCCATGCGAAGAAAAACATTGCCCTCTTTGGCAAATACAGCGTTTTGAACGAGCGTGAGTGGTTTGCACGGGAAGAAATCTTGCTTGACCAATACTTCAAGACCATTAACATCGAAGGCGAAACCACCGCATCGCTTGGACAACGAAGTATTCTTCCGGCAGCTTCGCGGTATGTGCGCAGTCTGGCTGAGACGCTGGAAAGCATGAAGGCTGTGGGTGCAAGCTCTAAAGGTTTGGAAAAATCGCTCAAAGAAGCTCTGACGCTTGTTGACGGCTTCAAAGATGCGCTTGATAAATTGGTTGCCGTCAATGCTGACGAAGGTGGCGACACGGTTCACAGCAAGGCAAAACATATGCAAGCAAAGGTTATTCCTGCAATGGCAAAAGTCCGTGAATTTGCCGATAAGCTAGAGAAAATCGTTCCTGACGACCTTTGGCCATTGCCAACCTACCAAGAAATGCTTTTTGTGAAATAATCATTGCTGAAGGAAAAAGCGACAATCGTCGTACTCTCACCACATCTTGGTAAACCCCGCATAGAATCTTGTTCTACGCGGGGTTTGCTGTTTTTTGGCGTAAAAAGAGTTTGACAGGTACAATTTCTACCCATTTTCAGTATATTGGTCAAAATATTGAGCAATATCATTGACCCCAAATATGCTTTCCAAACTCCTGTTTTATGCAGTCGTCGCGCTCGTCATCGGCGCATCTGTCTTGCTGCTCTTGCCAACAAAGAAAATACAAAACTCTGCCCTGTATATCGTTGAATGGCTTGTACACTTGTCTGCGCCTGTTCCGGAAATTTCACCGAGTGAACTTGCAGCACAGATGGCATCGCACTCCGATGATATGCTTCTCCTTGATGTTCGCGAGGAAGCCGAATACAACGAAAGCCACTTGAAAGGCGCTTTGCATCTGCCTCCGGCGATTTCTCCCGAAAATTTTGTCAATCGGTATAGTGCTGCTTTCAAAGGAAAAAACCTCGTTGTGTACTGCTCTGTCGGGAAACGCAGTAGTGATGCGCTTTTGCGCGTAGAATCGTTAGCAAAAGCCTCTGGTGCGAAACAGTGCTACAATCTTCGCGGTGGAATTTTTCGATGGTTCAACGAAGGCGGCGATATTGTGAACACGCAAGGAACTGCAACATCGGTGCATCCGTTCGATAACGTGTGGGGATTATTTCTAGCCCGGCATCAGTAAATTTCAACAGTGATATTTTTCTCAATAGTATGCGAATCCTCATTCAGCGCGTAAAACGAGCATCAGTGACAGTCGAAGGACAGATTGTCGGGCAGATAGCCCATGGTTTGCTGGTCTTGGTGGGCATTGCCGCTACCGACACGATAAACGAAATTCAATGGATGTGTTCTAAAATCACGAAACTGCGCATTTTTAATGACGACGAGGGAAAAATGAATCGCTCTCTCGCTGACGTGGAAGGCTCAATTTTACTGGTCTCGCAGTTCACGCTGTATGCTGATGCTCAGAAAGGCTTGCGTCCGAGCTACATCAACGCTGCCCCGCCGCAGATGGCAAAACCTCTTTACGAACAAATGCTCGTGCATCTCAAGCAAACAAGCGGTTTACCCGTCGAAGCAGGAATCTTTGGGGCAATGATGGACGTAGAATTGGTGAATGATGGTCCGGTCACAATTTGGCTTGAACGCGAGTCTGATGGGAGTTCGCCCTTTTGAATTGAAGAAATTAAACGATTTCAGGCATTGCCGCGTCAGACAGGTATCCCCCCACAGTCTTTCTCACCCCAATATGTGAAGGTGTTGCCATGAAACGCTTATTGTTTGTTGCCTTTGTTGGCATAACGCTTGCGAGCCTCAGCTCGTCCTGTGCGCAACCGCGAATGTTTGGCGACCGAGGCGGGAGGTTTTACCGCCCAACTCCACCACCAGCCTACTTTTATGGAGCGCGTCCGGGCTTTGTCGCTCCGCCGCCCGTCTATTTTGCTCCACGCCCGAACGCATTTTTCGCTCCACGTCCTTGGGGCTGGCGACGCAGTGGCGGCTGGCGGCGTGGCTGTTGAGGGAACGGGAGTTTTGAGTTGATATACTTAGGGCTTACGAAAAAAGGATTGATGGATTTGCCAGTTGTTGCCTCATGTAGTTATCAAGCAGACGATGTTTGAGATCATAGACGGTTTTGCCATGTGGTATATGCGCTCTTTTTCAAACAATTCCACAACAACAATGCGCATCCAATATGATTGCGTTGGATGCGGGCAAGCCGCATTACTCCAACAAGCTGCCGACGCATTGACAAAAGCACGGGAAGCGGCGCTTGCGGGCGAATCCAATGAATTTACCGCACTCGACCTCCGTGCGGCACTGAAGCACATTGGCGAAATTACGGGTGCGGTCTGGAACGATGATATTTTGAATGCGGTCTTTGGGAAGTTTTGTATCGGGAAGTGAGGTGT
>CANHDJ010000081.1 GCA_947459425.1 Ignavibacteria bacterium | reverse complement strand
GGCAGTCTTTGCATAAATACTGTTGATTGCCACAACGATTGATGCCATTGCGAACGATATTGGTACTGCCGCATTTTCCGCAGTGGTAGGTATGGGTTTCGGTAATCATATACGATAGGTTGGTGGAATGATTCTCGTCAGCATTTTTGACAAATTTACGCAATATCATGTAAATTTATACCGCTACCCAAGAGATAATAGTCGAGATTTTGTGTAAAGGGGTTTTGTTTCCGCATAGAATCTTGGTAATGATTTTCCAACCTCGGCGTTTTCTTCTCGCCAAGTGTTGCGCCGATACCTTGAGTTCAGGCAACGTTCATTAGCGAATATCTTGTGGAGGCTTGGTTTTATCAAGGCTTTGAGGCTTTGGCACACTATCATTTTTTTGCTTCTGCTCTGCCTCCTTGCGCTCTTTTTCCGCTTCGCGCTCGGCAATTTTTCGCGCTCGACTGCGTGAGGAATCCAGCATTTGCCGCAATTTTTCGGGTTTGCCGGAAAGTTCACTAAAGCGTTGGCGGAATGTCTCTTCAGTAAAGCCGTGTTGCTTCAATATTGTACGAACACTGGTGTTTGCTAATGCCGTATCCCGCGCAAACTGCTCCCGTGCGATAAGCACTTCGGTGTAGGTCTCCACAAAATTATCCTCTTCCTTCGACCATCCGCCGGAACAGGCGGAGAGAGCCATTCCACAGAAGCAAAGAAGGCTCACAATCAGTAGGAATGCACTTGTAGTCTTGTTTTTGAACGTACTATTTGTCATGGCAAAAATGATTTGATACGGTCAGGGATTTCACTCCAGGATTCTGCGCGGGCATCGGCGATGCTTGGTGCGTCTTTGTGTTCGTCGTTCATGCGTCCATGCGGGTCTCCGGCAAAAAGAATTGCTCGCATACCGTAGCTTTTTGCTCCTACGATGTCGGTTCGTTCAATATCACCAATATGCACACTCTCTCTTGCTGAACAAGTCGACCCGAGTAATGCTGTCCGATACGCCTGTTCATGCGGTTTCGACACGCCCGTTTCATCGCTAAAACTCCACGCTGAAAAATATTGGGCAATGCCATCGCCTTCCATAACCCGCTTCAGCACACGTCCGGGCGAAAACGCGGTGTCGGAAATAAGCGCGATGTAATGATGTTCTGCCAGAAAGCGCACGGTTTCAAGAGCTCCGGGCAAGAGCGAGGGCGGATGCTGCAATATTCCTTCCTCGAAAGCAACCGTCACCTCATCAATAGCTTGCGTATCGGCAGCAATAGCGAGGTGCTTCCAGAAAAATTCTACCATTGAGCGTGTCGAGGGGGTTCGTTTTTCCTCACGCCAAACGACGTTAAAATGCTCCCAACCAGCTTTCTGAGCCGCTTTCAAGGTTTGTGGTTCAAGAGTATGCCCAAGCCGAAGGGCATTGCGCATGATGATTGTGAAGCGGTCTTGGTCGCGCCCCTCGCCGCCTTGCGAGTCGTAGAGCGTGTTCCAGAAATCAATTGTGATAGCTTTGATGGGCATGGTGCCGGAATAATTTTTGAGGAGGGATCTTAATGCGCCTTCGCCGCTAAACAGGAGTGCGAACTACGTTAGCACTCCTGTTAGCCGACGATATCAACGACCACTTTACTGCTGTTTCACACAATGCGTTCCGCCCGCAGCGCCGCAGCATTTTTTGAACTTTTTATTCGGATCGAAAGGACAAGGATCATTGCGTCCGATTTTCGGTGCCGTGTTGACGATTGTCTTTGGTGCGCTATTCTCGTTTGCTATTTGCGCGGAGACAGCATCGGCGACTTCGGAAACAGCTTCCGCATTCGCGTAGGTGTACTGCTCGGCAGATGGACGTGAAAAGCGCATGGCGTTGGAATTGGTGGTCGTGAAACGCGGAACAATCCCGTTTGGCGCGGAAATACTGGTGTTGCCATTGCTGTGCGGCTGTTGCATCTGGCGCACCTGCTCCGGCGTAAGTTCAGGGAAATAGCGAAAGACATAATGCGCCGATTCGCGGTTCATCTCAGCAACAAGTTCCACAAACACTTTGTATGCTTCGCCTTTGTACTCCAAAAGCGGGTCTTTTTGTCCGTAAGCCCGAAGGTGAATGCCCTCTTTGAGTTCATCCATCACGCGCAAGTGTTCACGCCATTTTTCATCAATCGTTTGCAGAATAGCCACGCGCTCAAGTTCTGCCATAAATTCCGAACCAAAGGTCTTTTCTTTGCGCGAGTAAAATTCTTCGGCAACTTCCATCACGCGCTCCGTACATTCCTCGCGGCGCAAGCCCTTAAATTCATCTTGCTCCATTTCAATATCGCACAACAGCGTTGTACGAAGCTCTTCACGGAAATGCTCTACGTCGCCGTCGGGATGGCAGGTATCATAGAGGTCATCCGCAAATTCCCGCACATAATCCATAATCTCACCTTTCATGCGGTCGCCCATAAGCGCATGGCGGCGGCGGCTATAAATCACCTCGCGTTGCTGATTCATCACGTTGTCATATTCCAAGAGGCGCTTACGAGTCCCGAAGTTGTTTTCTTCAACCTTCTTTTGCGCCCGCTCGACCGATTTTGTCACCTGATTATGCTCAATCGGCTCGCCTTCCGGTACTTTCAAGAATTGCATCACTCCCGCAATACGCTCACCGCCGAAAAGCCGCATTAAATCGTCTTCCAGCGACAAGAAAAATTTCGACGACCCCGGATCGCCCTGCCGACCAGCGCGTCCGCGTAGCTGCCGATCAATGCGCCGCGCTTCGTGGCGCTCGGTGCCGATAATTGCCAATCCGCCTGCATCTTTGACAGACGGATGGAGTTTGATGTCCGTACCGCGTCCAGCCATGTTTGTTGCTATGGTCACAGCGCGTGGTTGTCCGGCTTCGGCAACGATTTCTGCTTCGCGTTGGTGCTGTTTGGCGTTCAAAACATTGTGTTTTACTTTTTCGCGGGCAAGCATTTTGCTCAGAAGTTCGGAGACCTCGACGCTTGTCGTACCAACGAGAACAGCGCGTCCTTTGTCTGCCTCACGCTTGACTTCTTCGATAAGAGCGTTGAATTTTTCGCGTTTGGTGCGATAAATCAGGTCGTTCATATCATCGCGGACGATATTGCGATTTGTCGGAATCACGCAGACATCAAGTTTGTAGATTTCGTAAAATTCGCCCGCTTCGGTTTCCGCCGTACCGGTCATTCCAGCAAGTTTGCGATAGATGCGGAAGTAATTTTGGAGCGTTACGGTTGCCAGTGTTTGCGTATCGCGCTCGACGTTTACGCCCTCTTTTGCCTCAATAGCTTGGTGCAAGCCGTCCGAATAGCGCCGCCCTTCCAGAATACGTCCGGTGAACTCATCCACAATTTTCACTTTGCCGCCGTCAACGACGTATTCAACGTTGTTTTCGTAAAGCGAATAGGCGCGTAAAAGCTGGGTTACGGTGTGAATGCGGTCGCTTCGCTCGGCATAAATACGCATAGCATTGTCCTTGCGAAGCTGCTTTTCAACACCTTCTAATGTCGTATCACCCTCAATGGCGCTCATTTCTGCCGCAACATCGGGGATAATAAAAAAGTCTTTGTCGGTCTGGGAAGAGCTTAAAAACTCGCGTCCTTTTTCGGTGAGGTCAATTTGGTGCTGACGCTCATCAATCGCATAGTACAATTCCTCGTCAATCTCGCTCATGCGTGTTCCTTGGTCGCGGAGATATTCGAGTTCGGTTTCGCGCATGAGTTTCGTGTTGTCTGGCACGGCAAAAAGTTTCGTGAGGCGCTTATTTTTCGGCAAGCCTCTATATGCTCGGAGCAAGGCGATACCTGCTTCGCGGCGATTTTCTTTGTCTTGTTTGTTGTCGCCGGAACTTTGCAAAAGGCGCTCCGCATCAGCGACTATTTTTGCTACTAGTCGTGCTTGTGCCTCGACGAGACGGCGCAATGACGGGTTCATTTCTTCGTAACGGTGGTCGCTTTGGTGAACGGGACCAGAGATAATAAGCGGTGTGCGTGCTTCATCTACCAGCACCGAATCCACCTCATCGACGATAGCAAAATTGTGCGGACGCTGCACCATATCGCGTGCATCGCCGACCATGTTGTCGCGGAGATAGTCGAAACCAAATTCGTTATTTGTGCCGTAGGTAATGTCGCGATTGTACTCTTGCTGGCGCTCGTCCACGTCCATATCGGAGGTGATACAACCGCTTGTGATGCCAAGAAAATCAAAGACGGGCAACATCCATTCACGGTCGCGCTGGGCAAGATAATCATTGACGGTAACAAGGTGAACACCGCGTTGTGGCAGGGCGTTGAGATACATCGGCGATACGGCGACGAGGGTTTTTCCTTCGCCCGTTGCCATTTCCGCAATTTTTCCTTCGTGAATGACGATTCCGCCCATCATCTGCACATCGTAGGGAATCATTTCCCAAATCATCTCGCGCCCAACGACGTTGTATTTGTGTCCTGAAAGGCGCTTGCACACTTGCTTGACGGTTGCAAATGCTTGAGGCAAAATTTCGTCGAGCGTCTCTTGGATCGTCGAATATTCATCGTCTCCCAGCGTTGAAATCTGGTCGTAGATGTCGCTAATTTCTTCGCCGGTGAGTTCGCCATTTTTCAGTTGGTCGCGCAGAGCCGCAATTTCGTCTTGAAACTCTTTGGTGCGCTCGGCAAGAATACCGCGAAATTCTGCGGTTTTGCCACGAAGCTCGTCGTCGGAAAGTTTGTTGTATTCTTCGTAAAACTCGTTGATTTCGTCAACGATGGGAAGCATTCGTTTAACATCTTTATCGTGTTTGCTTCCAAAGATTTTTTCAATAAATTTTAACATTGTCTAAAAAAATAGGTTGTAGATTTCAGGTTTTATGCGGTGTGTAAGCCGCAATCACGAATAGGAACTATTCGTAGGAATTGCCATAAAAAATAGCAGGAAGGGATTTTAGCCTAGGGAAACAAATGATGCAGGGAGCGCATCAATACGTGCTTTGTAGCGCTCATAATCGTTGGGGGGAACAAAAAAGAAAAGCACAAAAACGTGTGCGGCAGCGTGGCTTTTTCGCACGGTAAAAATCTTGCGAATTTTCGTCAAATTATCCCCAATACTCTGACGCACGAGCATATCTTTTGCCGGAGCGCCGAGGAAATCAAGGCTTCGCACGGTCTGTATTTGCCAAACGCTCTTGTGTGCTTGCGCGGGAGCGAGAGAACAATCATTGAGCAAGTTTGAGCAATGTTCTCTGGCAGCAAGGCTTAAATAGATGTGCGCCGTTGGCTGAGGCAGTGTCTCAGGAAGTGCCTCAACACGAATGGCGTGATATAACGCCCGTTGTGCAACTACCCAGTCGTCGGGTATGCTCACCGAATATTGAAATTCCGTACCCGTGATATGCCGGGCAACTTCCAATCCGTCCACGCTTCGCCCCGACGCAGAAAGCGCCAGAAGCAAGGTGTGAATGACGGAGTGGACGAGACTGAGCGGAAGCATACTCAAGCAAAACATGAAAAAAGCAAAAAATTTTATGCCAAGAAAGCAATATACGGTTTTTCTTAGACGTAAACAATTGCTCTAAAGTGTATTGCAAGGCAATCCGCGTGAGACTCTCCATGCTGTTTAGAACCCCAATATTCAAAACGACAAATCGCAGCCTTATTGAATCTCAATATCATACTTATCCAGCAGCCCCACAATCCCTTCCAGCGAAAACTTGGCTGTTTTGATACGATTCCGCTCCGGGTCGAGCGAATAATTGAACGCCGTCCGAAAATCCGCCTTTTCCACGATGGTATTGTCAAAAACCGCCTGCAACAAATCGCACTCGTCGAACACCGAACCCGACACATCTGCTTGCGTAAAATCTACTTCCTGAAGGCTACAATGCTTGAAGTGCGTCTTCTTCAGGCTGAGTTTGTAAAATGATGCAAGTTTCAGTGAACAATGGTCGAATGAAACAGCAAACAGGAAATCATTGCAATTCTCAAAATGCACTCCAACAAGTTTGCAATTGTTGAAGCGCGCATCTCGTAGTGCCGTTTGTGTAAGGTTTGCCGAACTGAGATTACACGTTTGAAAGACGCATTCCGAAAACTCAATATTCGACAAATCTGTGCTAAAAAAATTGCAATTCACAAATGTACAGGTTTCGTATTCGCCCATCGGGAGGGGCTTTTGTGTGAAATCAATATTGTCGAAGGATTGCTCAGAAACATAGGTTTTGTCACGGTTTTTGCTCATTTTTTTTGCTCTCTTGGAGATTGTTTTCTCGTTCAGAATTTGGTAGTGGTATAAATTTACATGATTTTATGTAAGTTTGTAAGAAATAAAGACGTTTATTCCCTCTATCGTTCCACTATGATTACCGAAACCCATACCCATAGCTGCGGAAAATGCGGCAGTACCAATATCGTTCGCAATGGCATC
>CANHDJ010000080.1 GCA_947459425.1 Ignavibacteria bacterium | reverse complement strand
GGGTATTGAGGGAGACGCTATCAATGCCATGATGGCGGCGGCAGCAAGTAATTTCCGAATATTCATTCGGCAATTACTTTCGTTCTTATTTCTTCGCCTCGCTTTTTAGACTTTTTCAGGGACGACTAATTTATGCCTCTTCGGATTGCCCCAAAAGAGCATCGTTGCGGACAATAGCTTGGCACTCATTGTAGGAAATGACAGCAACAATTTTTGAGCCTTGTGCTGTGCTTTCGTAGATAAGATGCGAGTCCCTGCCGACGTGAAGATAACCACGAATGGCAAGCGTTTGACCGCCCTTGAAAAAAACTTCGTACTCGAATGATTCAGCATTCATGCGGTTTTGAGAAAATGGGAGTGAGAAATTAGTCCGATGCAACTTGTTCTTTTAAGGCGGTGATTTGAACAAGTTCCGTTGCCAAGCGCAGGCTGCGCTCGTTTTCGTCCGGCAAGGCTTCATATTTTGCGAATTTGACCATATCGGCTTTTTCCAAGACTGCCCGTAGTATCTCGACCGTACCTGCCGGACAAGATTTGGTGCGAAGTTCGGCGATAATTTCTTCGGTTGTCGCCTCTAATGTCGTCACGTTCAAGGTGTCCTCCACATACACCCGCACGATGTCTGCCAGCCGTGTGTGATAATCCTTCACAGCGCCGCTTTGCCAAAGGCGCTCCTCGCGCAATTTTTCCAACTCTTCCATTGCCACTTCAAAGGCAGGGCGCTTGGGCGCTTGTTGAACGCCAGCATCGGTATTTGCTACTTTGCGATGGGTGCGGAAATACCAAATTGCCCAAACAATTCCCCCAAAAAGGAGTATCGCTCCGGCAAGATATGGTGCGACTTCCATAAAAGTACGTGGTACGGCAAGTGGGGGTTTGATGTCGCGGATGTTTTCTGCTTCCGCCGTAGCGCTTGTATCCTGCGTTGGTGGTGCTTGCGGCAAAGGAACTCCCGACACCGCAAGTGTCAACGGCTCAGTCTGTATGCTGTATTCCGTCGGGTCGTTGGGTTTGCGATAGGTGAAGGTGAGCGCCGGAAGATTGTATGCCCCTTCATCGAATGACGTAAGGGTGAAGGTTTGGCGCTCCAAAACGCTCTTGTTTTCTTGCATCGTCGAATCAATCGCCGTGCGGTCTATGACTTCCACCTTGCTGACAAGGGAATCGGCAAGAAAGGGAAATTGCACCTGTACGCCGGGCGCGTGTTCGACAGAAAGCCGCAAGCGCGTTTGTTCCCCAATACGCATTGATGCGGTGTCCAGCACGGCGCGAACACGAACATCTTGTGCAAAGGCGCTCTGGAACAAGCCGAGAAAAAGAAGCAGGAATAATCGTAGAAAGCGCATAAATACAAGTTCAAAGGAAATATCAAAATATTAACTGTTCACACCGCGAATCTACGCTAAAATCACCTTCTCAGCAACGACTTTCTCTTCTTTCAAGCCCACAGACTAGCGTTTACGAACCGTGTGAGTTGTGGTGGCGCTTGTAGTGGCGGCGGGCGGATTCGGAGAAACAGCTATCACCTGCGGCAACGGCACAATCTCGCGGAGAAGTCTTTTCAAGGCGCGGTATGTCGGATTCATCTTGCGGAGCGGTGTTTTGGTTGCCAGAACGCCCACGATGTTGCGTTTCATGTCGTACCAAGGCGTGAAGCCGTTGCGTCCTTGCGAACTCAATTCTAAAAGATTGTGCAAGGGCATAACTTGAGAAAGGAGCATCTGGGTAAACGGTGCGTTATTTTCTGCACACACCCGCCAAACACCGATGCCGTAATCTGCTTTTTCCTTGATACTGTCGGTTGTGGCGGAGTTTTGCTGATATTGTTTCAGGACATTCGTTCCGGCAGCATGATTTTTCATCATCTCCAGACACGCCGCTTCCGAAAGAATACGCCGACCTTGCCACATCCCTTTGCTGGAAATCATCTGCAAAAACCGCATATATTCTCGAGCCGACGACTTTGCGCCGCCCGCTACAAGCGGATTATCGGTTATGCCCAGTCCATAAAAGCTGGTGTTCGTCATTCCAAGTGGCTTGGCAATGCGGTCTTGGAAAAGCTGTTCCCACGATTTTCCGCCCACTAATTCCATAATTCGCCCGCCAATTTGCATCGAAGCACCGCCGTAGGCAAATGCCGTTCCGGGCTTGTATTTGAGCGGTTCTTGGCAAAGAGCGTAGGCTGCATTTTTCATTGTGAGTTTCATATCCCGCATGACTGCTATTTCGCCCGCAAAGCCCGACGTGTGCGAGAATAATTGCCGCACGGTAATTGTTGCTTTTGCGCCGGATAAATATTGTAAATATTTTCCAATCGAATCGGACAACGCGATTTTATGCTCATCCACCAACGTTAGAAGGAGTGTGCCAGAGAGCCACTTCGAGGCGGAGGCAATCGGCATCACCGACTCAACACCAACGGTGCCAAACCCCTTTTCATACAAAACCTTACCATCCTGCATGATTACGAGCGCACAGCCATCGTCGAAACGTCCAAGGGAATCATGCAAAAGCTTGTCAACACGCGAAAAGTCGTAGTGGTGAGCTTCGGGTAGGTTCTGTTGAGCAGAAACGGGCAACGAGTGGAGGAACAGCATAAGAAAAAGCACCGCACAGGCATATCGCCCAGAAAGCGCATCACACCTTCTTTGCAAGCCACTGTTTCGCTTGAAGTTGCCAATAAACCAGAATTGCGCCAAGAGCGTATCCAAGAAAAATACCGTACCAAATGCCGTGAACACCAAAGGGTAAAAAGCGTGAGAAAGCAAGTATAAGCGGTAGTTGCAGCCCAAAAAGAACAACAACCATCAGCACCATGCTGCGTGTGGCATCGCCCGCACCCGAAATCACCCGTAGTGCTAGAATGAGCGCCACAAAAAATGGATAAGAAAGGGCTGAAATCCGCATATATGCTACTGCCTCACGTACAACCTCTGCATCACGAGTAAATAACGATGCAAAATACTCACCGCCCGTAAAAACTGCAAGTCCTAATATTCCCGCAATCCCAATCATCTGTACCGTCGCCACGCGGAAGAAGCTAAAAATACGGGGAATGTTGCCCGCACCCAAGCATTGCCCGGTGAAGGTTTCAATCGCAACACCCATCGCAAAAATGGGCATAAAAACGAAAAAATCCAGCCGCAAACCCAGCGTATAAGCGGCGGCGGGGTTTGTTCCGAAGGCATTGTGCATCGTCATCATTATTGCTCTCGAAGCGCCAACAGCCAGATATTGCAAGGACGACGGCACACCAATCGCCAGAATAGCCCGTACTGTCGAGGCTTCCGGCAATGGTAAGCGCCACGTAACGCCAAAACGAGTTGCCCCGCGTGTGAGCATGAACATCCCCAGCAACGCCGCACCAAAATTCGCTAATGCCGTCGCCAAACCCGCACCAAACATACCAAGTGGCGGTACAATTTGGATGCCGACGAAGCGCACACCAAAAATCAGCACAGGCGCAAGCACGAGATTGAGCAGCGTAAAACTCACCAGCGTCCGCATCGCAAAACCGGAATTGCCCGTCGAACGCGCCGTGACGTTCATTTGATAAATACAATTTCCAAACGGCAAGCCCGCAAGCAGCGTTGGCAGGTACTCCCGTGCATATTCCAGCGTTTGCCCTTGGACACCGAACAACGGCAGAGCAAACGGGACAAGAATTTGCATCACCAGCATAATTGCCATTGAAACCACCAGCGCACCCGCCAAGCCCTGCACGGCAACGGTCTCTGCCTCGCGTTCATTGCCTTCACCGACGCGACGCGCAATAATTGTTCCTGTGCCAATAGTAAAGCCGCTTGCTGCGGTGTAGGTGAAATAATAAAACTGCTCCGAAAGCCCGACGGCAGCTATCGCCGCCGCTCCCAGATGACTGACGAAATAGGTGTCAATCCACGAATAAATAATCGTCATTAAAAAGCTAAAAACGAGCGGTGTTGTAAACGACCAAAGCGTTGGCGTAATTGCGCCATGCAAAATATCGTTGCGGGAGGAATGTGCGGTTTCGGGCGGCATAAATACGCGAGATACTGAAGAAGGCTAAAACACTCTTCCCGTCCGGCGGCTGAGGAGTGCGAGAACGCTGCCGTCGGGCGGGTGCTGCATCTGCAATTTTCACCCAGTCTCAGTAGAGTAGAGTGAATAATGAACGGGTTCGCCCAAGATAGCAAAAACTAGGAATTTTCGTTTGATTTGTCTTGTACGAATGGGCGACGTATTTTTGTAGCGCTTGTCACACACTTTTTTACCAGTATCGCCATTATGCAATCATTCACTTTCGCCCCGCTTGCCCACATCCCTTCGTTTGAAGACGGCTTCAATGCTTGCCTTGCTATCATTGAGCAGCATCATTCCTTTTGTATTGTCACGCACGTCAATTCCGACGGTGATTCGCTTGGTTCGCAATTAGGATTCACGCACCTTTTGCGGCAACTTGGCAAAACGGTTCATCTTGTTAATCCCAGCCACGTACCGGATAATTTTCATTACCTTGAAGGAAGCAAGGAAATTCGCGTTTTTGATGCAGACCGCGATACAGCGCTGTTGACGGGCGTAGAAGTGATTTTTGTGCTAGACGGCAACAGCCCGGCACGGATGCGCGGCATGGAAGAAGCAATCATGCGCTCTCCGGCAGTAAAAGCCGTGATTGACCATCACCAAGCACCCGTAGAATTTGCCGCCGCCTACGCGATTGATACTGAAGCCTGTTCGACCGCCGAACTGATATACCGCTTTGTTGCCTATTTGGAAGAGCGTGATGGAAAAACGTATTGCACTCCTTCACTTGCCGAAGCGCTCTACACGGGCATTATGACTGACACGGGGAATTTTCGCTTTCCACGCACAACAGCAGATGTACACCGCATCATTGCTCGTTTGATTGAGATTGGCGTAGAACCCTACGCGGTTTTTGATAATGTTTTTAATCAAAACCCGATGAACCGCGCTCTGCTACTGGGCAGAACGCTTTCGACAATGCAAACCTTCCACGACGGGCGTTTGTGTCTGATGCTTGTCAGCCAAGCAATGATGCGGGAAACAGGCACGAATATTGACCATATCGAAGGCTTTGTTGAGCAAACGCTTGGCTTGCAGGGCGTAAAAATGGGGGCGATTGTGGTGGAACTGCCCGATGAAATCAAGATGTCGTTGCGTTCCAAAGGAACGATTCCGGTGAACACCATTGCCGCACATTTTGGCGGAGGTGGTCATACCAATGCTGCCGGATGCCGCACCAGCACAATGAGTTTTGCTGAAGCACAAGCAACCATCGTGCGTCTGGCAAAAGAGTATGTGTGATGACGCTTGCGCCGCCACCCACTTGAGAATCATGCGCTAAAGAATTGTACAGAAAAATATAGGGGAAAATGTGTAGATTTGCCGCTATAAGCAGAGTATTTCTCATTCACTCAACCTTGTTGTCATGTTCTCACGGCTCCGAACCGCATCCACGCTTGGCGTTGGGGCATTTCTTGTTGAAATCGAAACACATTTAGAAAATGCTTTGCCCGCATTTGTTGTCGTGGGATTGCCGGATTCTGCCGTGAAGGAGTCGCGGGAGCGCGTGTCGGCTGCTATTAAAAATTCCCACTTCATTTTTCCGGGAAAAAAAATCACAGTAAACCTTGCCCCTGCGGACATCCGCAAAGAAGGTAGTGCCTTTGACTTGCCGATAGCAGTGGGGATTTTGCGGGCTATCGGAATTGTGAGCAATCAAGACCTTGAGAAAACTTTGATTCTGGGCGAACTCGCTCTGGACGGTACATTGCGCCCTGTTCATGGCGCGTTGCCGATTGCAATTACCGCAAAAAATGAGGGGCTGTTGCGAGTAATTCTGCCCGCACAAAACGCCGACGAAGCAGCCGTGGTGAGCGGCGTGGAGATTATTCCCGTGAAATCGTTGCGCGAGACCATAGAATATCTCAATGGTGAAAATGGCATCAAACCTCGTTTCATTGACCCCGCAACGCTCTTTACCCGCAAAGAAACGTATTCGGTGGATTGGAACGACGTGAAAGGGCAGGAAAATGCGAAACGCGCATTGGAAGTGGCGGCAGCAGGCGGACACAATGCAATTATGGTTGGTGCGCCCGGAAGTGGTAAAACAATGATTGCCAAACGCCTCCCAACGATTTTGCCCCCGCTCACACTCGACGAAGCGCTCGAAACCACGAAGATTCATTCGGTTGTGGGGCTGCTGCCTGAAAGCGAAGCGCTTATTACCGTGCGTCCTTTCCGTGCGCCGCACCACACCATATCGGACGCGGCGCTCGTTGGCGGCGGTGTAGGCGTGGCACGCCCGGGAGAGATTTCGTTGGCGCATCATGGTGTGCTGTTTATGGACGAGTTGCCTGAATTTGCCCGCAATGTGCTGGAAGTCTTGCGCCAACCGCTTGAAGACAGGCACGTCACGATTTCGCGCACTAAGTACATGATTCTTTAATTAGACAATTATTAGTTATTTTGTGGCATTGTTCATCAATACTCGGAGGAATCATGCCACGCGGAAGAAAACCATTATCGTTAAAAGATTGGGGTTCGGCAACAACAACAGAACTCCGTCGCCTTGC
>CANHDJ010000079.1 GCA_947459425.1 Ignavibacteria bacterium | reverse complement strand
CTTTTGGATGTATCATCTGAGTATTAACAAATAATCCGAACGAACGATATTTTTTTGTGGCGACGGCTCGCCGTCGCATGGTCAATAAACCCTGAAATCCACTTACTTTGACCCATTTCTCTGTCCAGCTTATGGGGAGCAGCTCAGTTTCCTTGTGTATCTATTGCGAGGTCATTAAAACTTGGACTCGGCGCGGCATATCGTTTTGCCCAGAGAACTTTCAACTCCGACGTGAATTTGGCGATATAGCTGTTTGTTTGATAATTAGAGGACAATGCAGCAAAATTAACCGTATCAAAGGTCGCCCCGCCAGTAAAAGCACCAGCGAGAATGATATTGCCATCACCATCAAGGGCAGGAAAGGCGGCGGTAACATCGTTTGCGGAACCACCAATTTCGCGTATCAAGGTCAGCGTACCATCGGGAGTGTACCGCGCCAAAAAAGGATGGTCTCTATCTGAGCTAAAAATTTCACCCCCGGACTGAAAAGTTGCCCCGCCAGTAAATGCACCAACAAGATAGATATTTCCGCGCTTGTCGAGAACAAGCCGTCGCCCTTCGTCCTCCTGTCCGCCCCCGCCGCTTCGCACCCAAAGAAGAGTACCGTCGCCAGTCATAGCGCACAGGAACATATCTCGTGAGCCATTCCGCCCTGTAAGCAGTGTGTTACCAATACGCAGAGAATCCGTAAAATAGCCCGTGATGAATATTGTTCCGGCGTTGTTGATGGCGATTGCCGTAGCAGCGTCATGGAGTTTACCGCCAAAAGGCTGCATCCAGAGTAAAGTGCCGTTTGCGGAGTATTTTGCTAAAAGAATATCGCTGCCGCCACGGGAGGCATATTGGAATGTGTCGGCACGGATGGTATCGCGGAATTCACCAACAACATACACGTTGTTTCCGCCATCCGATGCCACACCGCGCCATATCGTGCCGGAAGAGTTGCCGTAGGTAATATCGGGTTGTGAAGTGCTGCTATTGGTACGCCGCGCCCAACGGAGTGCGCCGCTTGGCGAGTATTGCGCGACAAATGCCACATCTGTCCACCCCGCACTGAAGGTTGTAACATCGGATGTGTAGATTTGCTGATAGCCAGCAACCAATATATTGCCCGCAGCATCAAGATTTACCACCGCTAATCCATCGGGACCACGAGTACCATACTGCACTGCCCAAGTGAAATTAGGGCTGGAAGTACCATCATTTTCCGGTGAAATTGGTGTCTGGCAAGAGAAGGCGAAGAGAAATGCCATCGGAAGCCCGACCAAGGCAACGTATCGTAGTGTTATCATAGCATTGACATAAATTTAAGTGTCGGTATAACGACGCAATATTTCCTTCTTTATACAAGGCGCTTTCAAGTGAAACCATTGAGAACCAAATTGCTTGACTTTATCATAGAAATCGAAGGCTTTTACTATCCAAATACTTACGTGCAATTTTTACCCATTTTTGAGCGTCGCAGACACCACTCAAGTTCTCGCCCGGACAATATTCACACATCCCAGCAGAAGGAAGAGCAGATGCGGAGCCGCCGCCGCAAGCATTGGCGGCACATCACCCGCTAAACCAAGCGTTTGACCAATGCGAATAGAAGCCACATAGACAAATGCAATCACCATTGCCATTGTTATTTCCAGTGCTAATCCCGCCTTGCGCTGTCCGCCGGAGATAGGAACACCAAAAAGCATAACGATAAAATTTGCCCACGGCAGAGCATATTCACCCCAAAATGCAATACGCTGTTGCCGCACATCCTTGCCACCGCGCTCCGAAGCATCAATGTACTCTTTGAGTTCGGGAAAGGTGAGTTCGCTCGTATTGCGCTGGAATTGCATCAACATTCGAGGTGTAGTATTGATGCTGAGGCTGGAGGTGGGAACGATACGCACGTCGGGACGTGCTTGAAAGTCAGTCTGGAAGCGATGTTCAAAGACATTGCCCAGTTGCCACATATTTTTAACCGTGTCGTAGGAAAAATTCCCCGCGTCAATGCGCTTCAAAATACGAGGAATCTGCTCGGAAGAATATTCCTCCAGCGTGAAGCCTGAACCGGTCTTGCTTTGGTCGTCGTAGAAGCGCATAATGAGGTTGCGTGTCGGCGTATCGCGCACGTAAACGTTGTAGAGCGAGGTTTCGACGCGCCCTTTGCCCATGTACTTTCGCTCAAATTCAGCTTTGAAGCGGTTTGCACGAGGAACAACCCACCCATCAAAATAGAACTGCCCCGCCGAAAGCACGATGCCAAACAACAACACCGGAAGCATAATGCGGTAAAGGCTCATCCCGCCTGCTTTCATCGCCGTTAATTCGTTTTGCTGCGAAAATCGCCCCATCGTAAAAAGGCTCGAAAGCAGCATGGCTATTGGCGTGATGAGCTTAATGATTTCGGGCAGGTAGTTCAGATAAAAAAGAGCGATAAGTTTTGGCGGTGTTTTTCTATCCAAAAAACCATCCAAATTCTCCAGCAAATGCACCACCACAAACAGCACACACAGCCCTATAATGCTGAATAAAACGGTCGAAACAAGTTGACGGAGAATATAGCTGTCAAGTTTTTTGATGATGTTGCCCATGATATTGTTGTTTGAGGAAAATCCTGCGTTTTCTTACGGCAGCGCCACGCCCGCAGAACGCGCTTGAATTGTTGATGCTTTGCGTTGAATGTAGCCGGAGGGCTTGGCAGACGACCATTTGCGTGGATTTGGCAGAACCGCAGCGATAAGAGCGGCTTCGCGCGGGGACAAGTGAGCGGCAGATTTTCCGAAATAGTGCTGCGAAGCGGCTTCCACGCCATAGACACCACTGCCCATCTCAATAACATTTAAGTACACTTCCAGAATACGCCGTTTGCCCCAAAAAAATTCTATCAAATAGGTAAAATACGCTTCAAATGCTTTGCGGAGATAGGTACGCGCGGGGAACAGAAAGGCGTTTTTTGCGGTTTGCATGGTAATTGTGCTTGCGCCGTAGAGACGTTTTTTCTTGATTTTTCCTTGTGCGGCAAGCCGTTCTGTGCGCTCGTTGCGCTTTTGTGCTTCTTGCACTGCGTCCCAGTCAATACCGCTATGGGTGAGGAATCGTGCGTCTTCGGAGGCAATAACGGCGCGTTGGATATTCGGTGCGATAGATTCGAGCGGTGTCCAGGTTTTATCAATTCCCACCCATTTCCCCTCGAAACCGCCTTCAATAAGGCGTATGACCATGAGCGGCGTAAGAACGATTGGCACAAAGCGGGTCGCAATGACCAAGACGACCGACAGAACCAGAAAACCCGCACTAATACGCAGAATCCAAAGAAGCAGTTTTTTTATCATAACGGCACCAATGAGGTTTAGCCTATGCGTTTGCGCTCTAAGACAACAAGATTTTCCAATTGTTTTGCGCCAAGCACACGGCGGGCATATTCGCTATGAAAACGATGAAATTTACAAAAACTATGCTGAACCGAATACCACTCGGCATCGGTGAACACTTCGCCTTTGACGGCTTGGAGTTCTTTGCGGAGGCGGGCGCTCATCTCAAAAAATGTGTCCGAGCCAACATTGGAAACATCGGCATCACACAAAATCTCTTCAACAGTATTGCGCGGCTGCTGCGGCATTTGCGTTGCTAGAATACACGAAATGACGCGCTCGACAAATTGGGATTCGCAGCCCAATTCTGCCAAATATTCCTCAGCCAGTTGTACGCCAACAAACTCATGCCCCTCGTATGTTTCGGTGTAGCCAACATCGTGGAACCATGCCGCCGTGAGCAGCACGATCAAATCGTCTTCCGAAAGTTGACTTGCCCTGCCGATGCGTTCAGCCGCTTCGACAACATCCTTGGTATGCTCAATGTTGTGAAAGGCATAGACATCCGATAATTTTTCTTCCAGAAGCCGACTGATGTACGCGGCAACTTCATCCACTATGGTTGCTGTTTGTGCCAGAATAGCCATCGTTTGTCCCGTAAAATGCGCCTGTTTCGCGCAACTCTTCACATTCCGAAAAGAAGTTTTCAAAGCGTGAGCATAAAAACGCTATTGTTTGTGTGGTGAATTTACTCAATTCTTGTATTAAATTCAACGTATTTCATGGTATTTATTGCGCCAACTATCACGATATTTCCGCCACAAAACGCTTACAGCAGAAGTCTATTTTTCCGTTCTTAAACTTTCCGTGCTGCTTCCTCGTCTATTGCTAGACAAGCCCTGAGACCGCATAAAATCTCAGATTGTTAAAATCTGTTAAATGCTGTCTTTTGGCAAAAAAGTGAGTAACTTCCTTTCTGCGATGTCGTATTTTGCAAGGAAGATTCCCCTAAAAATTTGTTCACATTTTCTCTTAAACTGGAGTATCGTTATGAAAAAAAGACCGATGCTTGCGGCACTGGTGCTGGTAGCACTTGGTGTTGTCATTGGCGCAGCAATCGTATCGTTTTTTGGTGAAGATGGCGTTTCTTCTGCCTTTGCACAGATGCGTAAGCGTATAGAACTTGGCTCCGGACAGCCTCCCGTCAAAATAGAACCCTCGGCTCAAATCCTCAATAATGCATTTGTCGCTGTCAGCAAAGCCGTCAATCCTTCAGTGGTGACCATCGCCGTCGTTACCGAGCGCAAAGCAGACCCGCGCATGAAGCAGTTTGAAAATTTCTTTGGTTTTCGCTTTTTCGGACCCAATCAGCGTGGGCAACGCGGAGACCCGCAGCAGCGCCCTGATGGTGATGATGAAGACGATGATTCTCAAGGCTTCCGCTCGCAAGGAAGCGGTTCGGGTGTGATTTTGACGGGCGACGGTTTTATCGTCACCAATAATCACGTTATCGAAGATGCAAAAGACATCACCGTTACCACATTCGACGGACACGAACTCAAAGGAAAACTTATCGGACGCGACGAACTCACGGACTTAGCCGTTATCAAGGTCGAACCGAAAAGCGGTGTTAATCTTACGCCGTCTTTTGTGGGCAATAGCGATGAAGTACAAGTCGGCGAATGGGTTGTTGCCGTTGGGAATCCCTTCGGAACGCTGCAATCCACGATAACAAGCGGTATTGTGAGCGCAAAAGGTCGCGGTTTGTCGGGTGCCGGCAGAAATCCATACAGCGTCGAGAATTTCATTCAAACCGACGCTGCTATCAACCCCGGTAATAGCGGGGGCGGGCTGTTCAATCTCGAAGGCAAACTTATTGGCATTAATACCGCGATTGCCACACGCACAGGCGCTTTCCAAGGCTATGGTTTCGCTATTCCGGTGAATTTAATGCGCTCAGTGGTGGAAGATTTGCTGGATGACGGCAAAATCAATCGTGGCTATATCGGTGTAAATATTACGTCGGTCAATGAAGCCACAGCAAAAGCATTAGGGTTGGACAAAGTCTCTGGTGTTCTTGTGCAGGATGTCATCAAAAACGGCGCGGGCAAAGCCGCAGGAATACAAGAAAGCGATGTCATTCTGGAAGTTGATGGTACACCTGTCAAAACCTCGAATGAACTTCAAGGACTGATTAGTATGCGCCGCGCTGGTGATAACGTCAATCTCGCCATCTGGCGCGACGGCAAACGCATCACCAAAACCGTGACGCTCAAAGCCCGTGATGATGAAAAAGAAATCACCGCCGAACCCGGCAGACCAAGCGCTCCAAACGAAAAAGAGACCGACAATGCTCCTGTAAAATTTGAAAATCTTGGTTTGACGGTTGAACCACTGACGAGCGAATTACGCCGAGAATTGGACGTTACCGCCGGTGTTGTTGTTTCAAAAGTAACACCATACAGCGAAGCTGCAAAAATCGGCTTGCGCCCTGGCGCGGTGATTCTCAAAGCCGACAAACAATCTGTTCAATCTGCAAAACAATTCAAAGATATTTTGACCGCCAAGCGTGGTCAAGCAGTTTTGCTCCAAGTGAAAGATGGCAACGTGACGCGCCTTGTTGGGCTAGAGGTTGCGCGTCAGGATTGAGGCAAGTCACCAAAGACAGCAATTTCTGCAAAACAATTCAAAGATATTTTGACCGCCAAGCGTGGTCAAGCAGTTTTGCTCCAAGTGAAAGATGGCAACGTGACGCGCCTTGTTGGGCTAGAGGTTGCGCGTCAGGATTGAGGCAAGTCACCAAAGACAGCAATTATTGCTTCAAAGCCGCACAGAACGTTGTTCTGTGCGGCTTTGCTTCTTTTAGGATAGATTCGCCGGGCGCTTTCGGCAATTTTGGTGGAGCAAGGCTATACTGTGCGGGAAATCGCCCGTGAACTTTGCCGACCGCACAGCACAGTTGTTCATTTTGTGCAGACGCATGAGAGTTTGTTTATAACCGATACCGCATATCAACATCTTTTTCACCAACTGAAGGACGCAACCCAATGGTAATCGTAGAAAACCGATTTACAGATCATTGTTGTTGTGGAGCCGACACATTTTTCTCAAGTTCTGGTTTATCTGTTGGCTTTGTACGGCGGCTTGGTAAAGTGTGTGGCTGGCTGTATGTCAGGTCTAGATTGCATTAAATAATTTTTGTTTGACTGTCAATTTATTTATGTCTGTTTGTTTAATACAATAGTCTGGACATTTAAAAAAAAGAGTAGTAAAAAAGCATACCTCTTCCTTGATTTGTAAAGTAACCACACTGTACAGTATCAAGAAAAGAGGTATCATGCGCAATGCACAGCATATAATAGAAAAAATTTCGATTCTGAGCAAGGCTCAACGCGGTTTTTTGGT
>CANHDJ010000078.1 GCA_947459425.1 Ignavibacteria bacterium | reverse complement strand
CAGTGCTTGCTGAGCGGCAAACAAACGACGGTCTTTTTCCGACAATGACAAAAAGAATGCTTGGGATACTTCTTCGAGGGTTTTGGGTGATTTTTCCATAGAACGCAATCTACAACTTTATTCGCTTATTCTTTCGTCATTCCTAAGCAGTTTTTATGTCCGCATATTTCCACATTGAGGCTTTCGCGCTTGACTTGCCCCAAGACAAAACACGGGCTACACGGTAAATCCTTGCGAATATCGGTGTGCCGCTCCGCATCAAGCGCCCGGAAACTCGCGTAATCCGTCATACCAAAAATCCGCACCGACGGCACACCAAGCGCCATCGCAATATGTCCAACTCCGCTTTCATTCCCCACAAACACATCCGCACTTGCCAGAACGCGGCAGGTCTCAGCAAGGCTTTCGGTGCTAAAATCTCCTGCACGTGGCGTGGAGACGTGGATTGCGGTGTGACCAATTTTCTCAGCCATTGATTCCAATAGCGTCCGTTCCGACGCATCGCCCAGAAGCGTTATCGTCACGGCATATTCGCTCACAAGACGTTGACAAAGCGCAATAAATCGTTCTGTTCCCCAATTTTTCCAGCCCAGAAGCGGGCTGACGGCAGCATGAACGGCTACATGGGTCTTTTGGTGCGGGCTACGGGAAGGTTGGGGCGTGAAGAAGTGAAATGCTTCGGTCGTCGTGGAAATAGTCGCATCTGCTGCCAGCGCCCGAATGATGCGGGCGTAGCGCTCGGTTTCGTGTATCTGCTCGTCGGGAGCAAGTGCCGCCGCGTAGTGCAGAAGCCAATCAGGACGGAAGCGCACTCTGGAAGCGCTTTTCCGCGTCAGCGTGTGTCCGGCGCGGTGCGGAACGGTTTTCAGAAAGGGAACAAAATGCTCAATCGGTGCGGTATAGGAACAAAAAACACAGTCGTAGCCTTGCGCAATAAGGAGTTTGTTCATTTGCCGACGCTCGCGCCAGTTAGCTGTTTTAAATTCAAAAAAGTGCATGGTGCGAAAAATATCGGCAAGCTGAAGAACGTGGTAGGCGGCTGTCCGCCGAGAGCCGATGAAATCCAGTGTGGCGTTGGGAAAAAGCCGACGGAGCGCCTTCAATGCGGGCAGTATCATCACGCCATCGCCCAAGCCCAGATACCCAAAGACAAGGATTCGCCGCACGTGAGCGCGTTCTTGAGTGGCGAGAGGGGCTTTTGCTTTCGGCGCAAATGGGCGCGAGAACAGAATTTCAGCAAAAGCGGTGGTGAGATTAAAAAGGCGAGAGAGGCGCATACCTAGGTATTGTCAAAAAAATAGCGAATCATCGTGGTGCTTGATTGGGTGCGGCAAATATGAACTTTTTCTGCTAACTACACAAACGATTTAACGACTTCTTGCGAAAATCGTGAATAAATTGTATCTTTGTGGTTCGTTCAAAATATCTTCTCACTTTTGCTATATCATCATGGCATCCAGAGATAAAAAAGATTCGACAATGAAAGAATACATTGTCAATCCGGTGGCAATCCGCCTTGATTCCTCAGATCGAGGCAGTATTTACGAGGCAATTACGGCAATGGGTTTGCGTTCTCGTCAGATTAACGACGACATCAAGCAACAACTCCAAGCCCGTATGCAGCACATTGATCCGCTTGAAGACGAGACGGAGTACGGAAATTACGACCAAATGCAAATCAGCAAAGAATTTGACAAAATTCCGAAGCCAACCTTTATTGCAATGCGCGAAATCTATGAGCGCAAGTTGTTCTATCGTGTAGATGAGCCGCTTCCGCAGGATTATCCGCCGCCAATGTAAAAGGACGCTTGAACATTCCAGCCGTCGCATCAGCACTTCTTGAGCGACGGCTTTTTTTGTGATACGGCATTTGAATTTCACGCTTGAAAAGCGTATTTTCCTGCATGGTGCTGTAAATGTTCGTTTGTTATACTGTTTTTGGACAAACAGCGTGGAACAACCCGGTATAAAACGGCTCTATTACTCCATCGGCGAGGTTAGCAATCTTGTTGATGAGGAGCAGTATGTTCTGCGCTATTGGGAAACAGAATTTGAAGCACTCCGCCCGCAGAAAAATCGTGCCGGAAACCGTATCTACAACGACCGCGATATTGAGATTATCCGCACCATTCAGCAACTTTTGCGCATCCGCCGTTTTACGATTGATGGCGCAAAAGAGCATTTGAAAACGCTCTATTTTCCGATAGATGAAACGGAGCATCCCGAAACAGCGACTACGGAACCGACAAGCCCAATGGAAGGCACATCCGATGCGGCGCACCATATCACGCCCACGCACCATGAAAAAACGACGGAGCATTTGCCAGAGAGCGCTTCAATACTTGTTACAAACGGAGTATCGGAGAGTCATCATGCCACCTCCCACGAAATAGCAATGGTAACAAGTACAATCACGCCCACTATCGCACCAAGCACGGCAGCACCGCATCTTCACGCTTTTTCGAGAACCGTGCAGGCGGAATCTCTCAATACCACCGAAACACTGTCGTCCATCCTTACGCTTCCGTCACCGACGGAAACGCCTATCGAAGAGCCTTCTGAGCATTTTCACGCCGAAACACCGATCACATACGGCGAAGCATCGGCAGAATTGGATGCGGAACAAGCAACAACATCCCTCTTAGAAGCGGATACCGCAGGTATATTAGCAGAATTGGTATTGCCAGAGCAGCCCCCCCAAAAAACCGATGCGGTAATGCTTTTCAACCGTGCCGAACTCCTCTCTTTGCGCGACGCATTGCGCCAGGTCTTGAACCTTCTTGAGTCGCCTCCGGATTATACCGAAGCTACTGCCACTACTGCCATCGAACCACGTATCTAAGCGCTTTATATGTTCCTTATTGATAATATTTTGGTTGATGAAGCTATCATTAGTACGCCGTTTCTCTGCGAGTTGAATAAATGCAAAGGCGCGTGCTGTACGATAAAAGGCGGTCAGGGCGCACCAATGCTGGATGAAGAGGTCGAACTTGTCAAACAAGCCATCAAACCTGCCTCGAAATATCTCACCGAGCGCTCAAAAGCAGAAATTGCCAAGCACGGCAGCTACGAAGGTAATCCGGGCGACTACACCACGCGCTGTATTGACGATGCCGATTGTGTATTTGTCTTCTATGAAGGCGATGTGGCAAAATGTGCTATTGAAAAAGCATATTTTGAAGGACGCTCAGAATTCCGTAAGCCATTGTCTTGCCATCTTTTCCCTGTTCGGCTGACCGACTTTAATGGGGCATATTTGTACTATGACAAATTTGATGAATGTGCGCCAGCACTGGAATATGGCACTCGTCAAAATGTTCACATCCCCGAAACAGTCAAAGATGCGCTTATTCGTGCCTTTGGCGCGGAATGGTATGCAAAACTTGATATGCTTGTGCAGGATAGAAAATCGTGAGTGGAGGCAGCAGCACTTTTCCTGCCTCAACACTCAACACTTCAAACTCAACACTTCCCAAATTCCTTCGTTGTCATGGATTACAAATCAGCCGGAGTTAGCATTGAAGCGGGCGAAGAGCTTGTTGATCGCATAAAACCGCTTGTCCGTTCCACCTTCACCCCGCGAGTAATGACCGATATTGGGCTTTTCGGAGCCTGTTTTGATGCGCGTTTCCCGGAATATGAGCATCCCGTTTTAGTTTCCAGCGTTGATGGCGTTGGGACGAAATTGAAAGTTGCGTTTATGACCGGGAAGCATGATACCGTCGGACAGTGCCTCGTGAACCATTGTGTGAACGACATTCTCGTCTGTGGCGCTTCACCGCTCTATTTCATGGATTATTTTGCAACGGGCAAGCTCGCCATTGGTACGGCAGAGCAGGTAATATCAGGCTTTGCGAAGGCTTGCCGTGAAAACGCTTGCGCTCTGATTGGCGGTGAAACAGCAGAAATGCCGTCTATGTACAGCGAAGGCGAATATGACGTTGCCGGAACGATAGTGGGCGTAGTAGAAAAATCCAAAATGCTGCGTGGCGATAGTGTTCAAGAGGGCGATATTCTTTTGGGGTTGCGTTCCACGGGGCTGCACACTAACGGCTATTCGCTGGCTCGGAGTGTCCTTTTTCCGCGTCTTGCGCCAGAAACGTACTGCGATGACCTTGGAATGACACTTGGCGAGGCACTGTTGGCGGTACACAAATCGTATTTGCCTGTGATCAAGCCAATTTTGGAGCGCCCCGATGCCCATGAACTCGTGCATGGTCTGTCGCATATCACTGGCGGCGGCATCGTCGGCAACACCAAGCGTGTCGTACCAAAACACCTGCATCTTGAGGTTGATTGGTCGGCGTGGGAACTACCACCGCTTTTCGCCCGTATTCAGCGCGAGGGTGCAGTCGCTGATGAGGAAATGCGCCATGTCTTTAATCTTGGTATCGGTTTTGTTATTATCACGCCGGAAAGCAGTGTTGATGCACTTTCGCAGCTCTTGCCCGAAAAGCCTGTGGTGATGGGTCGTGTGGGTGCGAATTGAGGATTTTCTATGGTGTTTTTGATTACGACGATATATGTTACCAAAACGTAATCTTGCAAGTGGTCGATTGGACAGATGAAATCACGGGGAAAGTCTGTATTTTAGGAACTTCTGAATATGCTCCACCACGACACCAAATTTTTTCAAGCAAATGGCACAAAAAACCGTACTCATTGTTGACGATGAACCTGATATTCTCGAACTGCTGGCGTACAATCTCCACAAAGAAGGCTTCGAGGTCGTCAAAGCAAGCAACGGTCAAGAAGCCGTTGCTAAAGCCCTTGAACGCTTGCCGGATGCTATTGTTTTGGATATTATGATGCCCGAAATGGATGGTTTCGAGGCGTGTAAGGCTATTCGCGCCAACGCCGCGACAAGCGCAATTCCGGTTATTTTTCTTACAGCGAAATCGGGTGAAATTGATGAGATTTTGGGACTAGAACTCGGCGCAGATGATTATATTCAAAAGCCCATTAGCCCACGCTTGCTTGTTTCCCGTATCAAAGCTCGTATTCGTCGCCCGGCAGAATCGGTACGAACCGAGACGATTGCTGCACCGGAACTATTGAAAATTGCTGCATTAGAAATCAATCGCCAAAACTATACTGTTCGCATCGACGGCGTAGAGCATTTCTTTCCGAAAAAAGAATTTGAACTCTTGGCATTTCTCGCCTCAAATCCTGATAAAATCTTTGATCGTGAATTTTTGTTGCGCCGAATTTGGGGCGAAAGTGTGCAGGTGATTGAACGCACGGTGGACGTGCATATCTCGAAAATCCGCGAAAAACTTGGCAAATATCATTCATCAATCGAAACGGTGAAAGGACTTGGATACCGCTTCACGACGGATACGGAGTGATTTACCGCTACTTCCACCGTCGCACATATTCGCCCTGCGGGTCGTACATACTGGCTTGCTTGGGAATATTGAAATAGCGATCTTCGCGTGGGTCGTTGCCGATACCCGCCGCATAATTCCAATTTCCATAATTTGAGCAAACATCGTAGTCAATAAGCTGCGACTCGAACCATTCTGCGCCCATGAGCCAATGAACATTCAGGTCGCGCACAAGATAACTCGCCACATTCTGCCGCCCGCGATTCGACATAAAGCCCGTCAAAAGTAATTCCTTCATATTCGCATCTACGAACGGAACGCCCGTTGTTCCTTGTTTCCACGCCTCGAAAGCATTCCAATCTTCCTTCCATTTTTTGCTCACATTCATAATTCCATTTCGGCGGAACAAGGCGGTATCGTACTTTCGTGCCACGAAGCGAAAGAAATCACGCCAGAGCAATTCAAATACCAACCAATATGTCGAGTCGTTGGCAACGCGCTCACGCTCATAGCGCTGCACTTCCTCATAAATGGTGCGCGGCGAGATACAACCCAGTGCCAACCATGCCGAAAACTTGGAGGAATAGTCTGCGCCAATCAAGCCATTGCGAGTCTCTTTGTAGTCTTTTAAGCAGTTTTTTAACCAAAAATAGTCGTTGAGTCTCTCTAATGCTTGTGTTTCACCGCCTTTGAAGGGCAGCACTGCTCGTGCGTCCATGCTTGCGGGCGCAAGACCCAAATCCTGTACTGTCGGTATTTCGCCAGATTCTATGCCCGTAGGCAGCATCAGCGCTTGTGGCGCGGGAAATGTCGGGCGCACTTTTGCACTTTTTTCCACCATCTTGCGAAACTGCGTAAAAACATCGGGAAGTTTTTCGGTGTTGAATGGAAGGTCGTCTAGGTGGTAGAGCGTCGAACCCCAAAATGAAACGTCTTTCACGCCTTGCACGGCGAGGTTATCCAGCAAAGCCTCTTCGACACGCAATTCTTCATCGGTGACTTCTTCGTGAAAACACACAGATTGCGCGGCATATTCCTTTGCCAATGCCGGGAGAATTTCTTCGGGTTTGCCCCGCCGAATGATGAGGTCTGCGCCAATATTTCGCAAATGCAAGCGCGTATCCGAGAGGCTTTCCAGCAAAAATTGCGCCCGAAACGCCCCTGTTTTGGGGAAACCGAAGGATGTAGTTGCAAAATGGCGTGGGTCAAGGCAATAGACAGGCACAACGAACTCCGCATCACGAGCGGCGCGGGCAAGCGTTTCATTGTCATGCAGCCGCAAATCATTGCGTAGCCAAACAAGAGCGGCGGTGAATTTTTTCATAGAAAACGCAGGTGAGGAGGATTCTTGAATTCAAGCAGAGATAAAGCAGAAAATCTATGTACAGGACAAAAGTCCTAGAAAGCTGATGATCACTTGCCTAAAGTGCTGTGAGTTGAGTAAAGAATGCTGAAGTTCTTGAAGCCCATATGCAGTAATAGAATGCGCTAATCGCCCATGCTTTTTGACGGTAATGGCTTTTTTCTCCATCAAAAAGAGTCCGCATTGGTACGCCCAGAGAAGAGCAATGGCAAGTAAGGCAAACAAACGCCACAGCCTTGCGGGGTCGTTCAGGTGTGTTGTCTCAAGATGGAAACCGCGTGATTTCAAGGAAGCGAAGAGCGTTTCAATCGTCTACCGCTTTTTGGGCGGTTTTCTGCTTTCTAGCTATAATAAAATCTTGCTTCGTGAGTTTTGTCGTGTACAAAGGCGTTAGGTAGTGAATCACCCCACGCCTAAAGGCGGGGGCTTCTTGGTTCAACGTCGCCCCTCGTGGTAGCAGACTCCCCAAGCGTTAGTTCGGGCAATTCCTGCCCTACATTCGTTAT
>CANHDJ010000077.1 GCA_947459425.1 Ignavibacteria bacterium | reverse complement strand
GCACCAATCGCAAAGAGTACAAGACCAAACGCACAATTGCCCATGATTTTCATCACACCAAGAACATTACGCCTGACCCACATTTGGGGCAATGGAATTATGTCATTTATCCTCGAAAAGTTTAGTTACTTATTTTTTGTCCGTTCCTTAAATACTATCACGGTGGACGAAGTTTTTCACGCGGTTGCACAAAAAATCGCTCTGAATGCCACATAAATTCTCCCTTTCTCCTTCACTCCTCAATTTCTTTCACCTGTGGTGCGCATTCAAGACCATCTTGCTAAAATTTCGTGGACAGCCACCGACAAGGGGCTGTACCTCGTCTATGGCTTTGTCAATATTCTCCAAAACAACGCCCTTCCTTTACAGGAACTTGGGCTTTACACGCTCTGTAATGCTCTTCAAACCTTCATTTTCGCCGTCAGCGACGGGTTTATCTTACAATCACTGATTATTTTTGGGGCAGACAAAGAAGTGCGTGGCAGCATTAATCGTTTTGCTATAGTGTGGCATTGTGTTCTCGTACTCGGCGCATCATTGCTGGTGTTTCTTTTACAAATGCCTTTTGCATGGCTGCTCAATGAACCGCGTTTGACGACGGTTGCAGCGTACTTACCGCTTTTTTGCTTGCTTGGTCTGCCGCGAACACTCTGTCTGAAATATCTGATACGCGACGTGCAGGCACGGTCAATATTCATTGTCAACAGCATTTGGATTGGCACCATGACTGCGCTCACGGCATGGATGCTGGCAACAGAGCGTCTCGTATCATTCGAGGCAATGCTGACGATTGCCGCAAGCGGTATGGCAGCAAGTTCATTCGCCGCACTCTGGATTACGCGATCACAATTGACCTTCAAAAGCCAACGACATCTCAGTTCGCGTGAACTCTTTCGTGCAGGCGCATACCAAGGCACGGCAAGCCTTCTGGGGAATCTTGTGCGGCAGTTGGATGTGACGGTGGTGCAGTATTTTTTCGGCGCTGCGACAGTCGGTATGTATCAATCCGCCAAGACGCTGTTCCGTTTTTTCGACGAGGGCTTCAGTGCCATTACAAGCCTTGTCTATCCAGCAACCATGCGGCTTTTGCATGAAAATCGCCAAACAGAACTGACGGCAATGCTCTCAAAAATGGTGTCCTTCAGCCTCGCGGCAACGCTTGTAGTGCTGTTGCTCACGGAACTCAATGTGGCGGAATATGTGATTTCGCGGCTTTTGTCGCCGAAATATGCCGCAGCCGTCGGGTATTTTCGTCTATTGGCGTTTGCTGCGCCAGCAATGCCGTTTGTGGCTCTACTGCCTGTGATGCTGGGGCTTGGTGAGATGCGGCGATTACTGATGTTTATCGTTGTGGCGGTGTTGGTGGGTTTGGGCAGTCTTGTTGTGGTGGGCTTGTTGCGGATTCCGGCATTTGCGCCGCTTGGCTTTGTTATTTACACCGCCACTCTGGGTACATTGGTCTTTGGTTTTGTGCGGTCGCGCTTGAATTTCCCTTTGCGGCTTCTCTGGCGAGCAGTGCCGGACACGCTTGATTTTCTGGGTTTTATCAAGAAAAAACAGTGAAAAATCATGGGATGTGTGGGCAGATGCTTATTTCAAAATCAGCCCGGCTTCCGATGCCCAGAAAAAGAGGTCTAATTCATCCATCGGAACGCCAACCCATGCCGCAAAGGTCTTGAAACCTTCTCCGGCTGCCAGATAACGACTTTTCCCTGCAATATTCGGCACATCATCGAAAACTCCACACCGAACAAGATGCTTTAGTGTGTGGCGGTCTAAAATGGCAAGATTACGATAACCGATATTCCGCAAATAGTGCGAAGCCTCTTTCCAACTCATTCCATCGACATTTTCGACCAACCATTCCCGTTTCTGTTCATCGTTCATCGTAGAGTCCAGCACGGCTGCTATCGCTGACCAATGGTCTCGCGCTTTCAGAAGGCGTTTTGCTTTTGTTTCGTGGAAACGAATGTAGTGTGTTTTATCGCGGAGAACAGCAACGGGGTCGAACCCAAGTCGCTCAAAATCTCGCTCTTGAAGGATATTGACAACAGCATTTGCATTTTCGGCTTTGGATTGCGGTGTACAAAGGCAATAGCAGAGTTCATAAAAGCGCTGCGATGTGGGAACACGCTGAAAATCCTCCAACCGCGCTTGAATCTCCGGACGAAGTTCGGCAAAACGCTGACGGTCGCGGTCGGTAAAATGGTAGGTTCTTGGGGGCATAGCGTTTGCGAGAAGTTCCTGTGCGAGAAAAAAGTGTGTGTAATGGTTTGATAACGCAATATACGACTCAAGTCACCTTGAACATCAAATTTTCACTATACAGGCAAGTCGCATTGCCGTATCGTTGGTATTTGCCTAATTTGTGTCCTTTCACTCTTTTCGATATTGCGACCACAGCACCACATTATGCCCGTCCACCCATTATCAAACGAATCACGCTTTATTCTGCGCTTTCGGCGTATTGGTATTCTCTTTTTCGCACTGGCACTGCTTTGCACGTATTTTTTGTATCGCAGCGAGGCACAACATCAAAAGCCGCCATCTGCCGATACCACATCAATATTGCTTATAGCGCGGCTCAAAGAGCTTGAGCAAAACCGCGAAGTTATGTTGCGAAACACGCTCATCGCCATTACGTGCGCGGCATTGGCATTGGTGATGATTTTTGCCAATCGTTCCTACTTGAGAAAGCAAGCTGGACAAAAACTCAAGGCTCAAAATCAGGCACTCTCAGAGGCAAATCAGGAAATTGAGCGACAGCAGCGTATTTTGGAAGATCAAGCAGCCGAAATTGAGTTGGCAAATGCGGAATTAAGCGAATCCAACTTGCATTTGCAGCGCCTCAATGGAGCGATTCAATTACAAATCCAAGAACTCGAAACGCTTGATTCTATCGTTAAAACAATTAACCGCGAGACCGACACGCCACGCTTATTACAAACCCTGCTGGAACAAGGGCATCTGCTCTTACCTTCGGCGGAAAAAGGCTCTGTGCTGGCGCTTGACCATGATAATAGTTGTTACCGATTTGTGGCATTTCATGGTTATTCCCACTCCACATTTGCTGATGTTGTGCTGACGCATGAGGAAATGGAGCGCCGCTACATAGGCGTTTACGGCTTGGAAGGCGGCGTTTATGTCGTCACGGATTTTCCGGCGAATACTCCCGAAGGTCAGAAATTCAGCATTGCACCGCCAGCCTGCGCCTTACTGATTACGATTCCGATTGCCGGTTCGATGGAAGGAATTTTATTTTTTGATAATTTTTCTTCGCCCACAGCATTCAGCGAAGCAGATATTGTGCGATGTCGGCATTATCGGGAACACATTATTGCGGCATTTTCCAAAGCGCGAACACTTTCTTCGATGCAACAAACCGCGTCAGAGATTGCTTTACGGAATACGATGCTCCAAACACTCAATACCGAAAAAAATGAGTTTTTGGGAATCGCTGCCCATGATATGAAAAATCCCTTGGCACAAATAATGATGAGTGCAGGTTTGATGAAGCGCTATGCTGACCGTATGGAAGCACAAGAAATTGTACAGAAAGCCGACCAAATCGAAATGACGGCAATGCGTATGAACCGCATTATTTCTAAGTTGCTGGATATTAACGCCATTGAAACCGGTACAATGCAAGTGCAACTCGCCAACATCCCGCTTCAGCACGCGATGGAAGTGGTGGTGAGAGATTTGCGTTCGGTGGCGGATCGCAAGGGAATTGTACTTGTTGAGGAATACGCCCCGGAAGCCGATTCTATTAGTATTCTTGCCGATCCAATGGCATTACGGAGCATTATTGAAAATGTTGGCTCGAATGCGATTAAATACTCACCGCACCACACCACAATACGCTTCAAACTCATGCCGACAACGGGAGCAATTCGGCTTGCGGTATCCGACCAAGGACCCGGTATTAGTGCCGAGGATATGCCGAAACTGTTTGGAAAATTTGCCCGCTTGTCCGCCAAGCCAACGGGCGGAGAAAATTCGACGGGTTTGGGGCTTTCGATTGTCAAAACGCTGGTTGAAACTTTACATGGACGGATTTGGTGCGAGTCGGAAGAAGGTAGCGGAGCGACATTTATCATCGAATTTCCTGTGTGATTGCTCATTTTTAGTGAACGATAACAAACGGGGCGGGTATTATAATGACGCTGAGAGAGAAGGTATCGGTATTTGTCGAGCATGGGGTATTTTCTATCCTTGAACCCATGTTTTGTATGATTGATAGACGAAATGAAACTTTTTTGCCGAACCTTCGTTCTTTGAGAAGTACACACTTGCACATATCATCCACAATCGGTATGTGTTACAAAGATTTCCTTCACTTTTCTTCGAGTCCACACGACTATGGAAATTCTCAAAAAAATAGCGTTAGTTGTTGGTGCATTTGTGATTGCCGGGTTTATCCTCCGCATAATTTTTGGCATTATCGGCGCAATTTTCTCCATTAAAGGATTGCTGCTTATTGCTGCTATTGGCATTCCGATTTATCTTATTGCAGAAAAGAAATTCTTGCGCTAAAAAATTTGCATGGCTAACGAGAGCTGTTTAATAAAGTCCCCGTCATCTCGTTCTATCACATCACCACCTTCTAGCATCCTACCGAGTTTTTCGGATAGGCACACTTTCTGTTTGCTCAATTTGCTCTAAAAACAGCAATGTTCTGGCTTTTGCGTCTGCCTGTGAGCCGTTATTCGCCAACACATAATCCGCTCGCCGCTTCTTCTCCTCTGCGGGCATCTGCGCTTGAATGCGCCGATGCGCCTCATCTTCTGGAATATTCCGCCCTTCTGCAAGCCGCCTCACACGCACCTCTTCGTCGGCATCAACGACCAAAACGGCATCGTAGAATCTATCAGCACCCGTTTCAAATAACAACGCACTTTCATTGAAAACAAACCGTTTCCCTGCTTGGAACTGCTCTTTTGCCTGACGAGCGACTTCCTGCCAGACAAACGGATGGACAATGCTGTTGATTCGCGCAAGGTTTTGTGCGTGTTCTGGGCTATCACCAAAAACCAGTGAAGCCATTTTTACGCGGTCTAGTGAACCATCCGGCAGATACATTTCGCCAAAAGCCTCGTTAATCGCGGCTTTGACGCGAGGGTGTGTATTGGTCAAATCGCGCCCAATATCGTCAGCGCTCAAGACGGGGTAGCCCGCCTCGCGGATAAACGCCGCAATGGTGCTTTTGCCACTGCCAATGCCGCCCGTAAGACCGATGAATACTTGGTTGGGGTCGGTTTTGATATTTGCAAAAATTTCGCTCATAAAGGTTTCTCACACAAAATGTTTTCAAACAAACAGTGGTGTAAACGCGAATTTCTGCCCGCTAAATAAGCCTTTATCACTCAGTTTCAAATCGGGAATTACCAAAAGCGCCATAAACGAAAGTGACATAAACGGCGCATGAAGACTGGAGCCAAGCGCTTTTGCCTTGGCATCAATGCGAGAATATGCCTCGCCGACGGCGTAGCCATCCTCATTCGTCATAATCCCTGCCACCGGAAGCGGCAGTACATCTATGCTCTCGCCATCCACAACCGCAATACCGCCTTCTGCCTTGATAATGGCATTGACCGCAGCCGCAAGCGCGTCATCACTTGTCCCGACAGCAATGATATTGTGTGAATCATGCCCGACGCAGGACGCAATCGCACCCCGCTTCAAACCGAAGTTTTTGATAAAGCATAGCGCCGGAGCAGCGTCAGTATAGCGATTAACGACCGTCATCTTCAAAATATCACGTTGGGTGTCGCTCTGAAGCCCGTGGTTGCTTGTTTGCAGGGTTTCATGAATCTCATTCGTAATGAGTTGCCCATCTAGTGCCTCGATAACCCTCACCGCTACTGCTGTTGTACCTTGTTCTACGGGAATATGGAAGTCAGAGGCTTGTTTTGGCGAACAGTGGAAATTGTTCACAAGCGGAGCCGTAATGCGCTCTATACGGCTTTTTCCACCTTCGGCAACACATTCGCCGTTAATGAAGGTGCGCAGAGTACGAAAATCGCGCAAATTATCTACTTCAATAAAATCTGCTGCATCGCCAATCCTCATCAAACCTATATCCAAGCCGTAATGCAGCACGGGATTCACCGAAGCGCATTGCAGCACGTTCAGCACATCGTGTCCGCGTTGCACCGAGCGGCGGACTATTTCGTCGAGATGGCTCACAGCAAGGTCGTTGGGGTGTTTGTCGTCGCTACAAAACATTGTTTGCGCGGTGTGACTTGTAATCAAGCTGTGGAGCGCCTCGTAATTTTTTGCCGCCGAGCCTTCACGAATCAATATCTTCATGCCGTGCTTGACTTTATCCAATGCCTCTTCGAGCGTAAAACACTCGTGGTCAGTGGAAATTCCGGCAGAAATGTATTTCGCTGCATCATCGCCGCGCAGACCGGGCGCGTGTCCATCCACAGGGCGCTTGAGTTCATGCGCAATCCGAATTTTCTCCATCACCATTTCATCACGGAACAGCACTCCGGGAAAATTCATCATTTCGCTTAAATACTTGAGTCCATCTTTTTCAAAGAGTTCCCGAATATCTTCAGCCGTAACAACTGCGCCTGCGGTCTCGAAGGTTGTTGCCGGGACACACGATGGAGCGCCGAAGTTGATTTTGAAATTCACGTGTTTGGCGTTTTCGACCATGTAGCGAACACCATTGATACCAAGCACATTAGCGATTTCATGCGGGTCGGAGACTGTTCCAACCGTACCATGCACAACAGCCATTCGTGCAAATTCCGACGGAACAAGCATAGAACTTTCGATATGGACGTGCGCATCGACATATCCGGGCAGGAGAAAAGTGCCATAAGCTCGGTCATCGTAGTCAATCGCAGAAATTTTTCCGGCGTGGACGTGAATCGTGCCGCCACGAACAGTACGCTCTAAGATATTGACAATCATTCCGCTACACGAAAAGGAAGAAGTAGGATAGTTGGGCATACAAGAAAAAAATATCGTGAACGAAAAATTTTATTTGCAAATATAGCGGCAATCCTGCTATATTGCAATTCTGTATTTGACACTTGTGTTAAAAAAAATACGGGCGGTTAGCTCAGCTGGTTCAGAGCGCCTGCCTTACAAGCAGGATGTCGGGGGTTCAAATCCCTCACTGCCCACAAAAATCCCCTTGATTGGGGCTTTTTTTTTCGATAAAATTGAAGAGATGTCTGCAAGCAGAAGTGGCGGAACCGGCAGACGCGCTGGACTCAAAATCCAGTGGGCTTAACACCCGTGTGGGTTCGACTCCCACCTTCTGTACGCGAAACGGCTTGAAACTCTAGGTTTCAAGCCGTTTCTTTTTGTGGTACCTAACTATGTACAGGACAAAAGTCCTAGAAAGCTGATGATCACTTGCCTGAAGTGCTGTGAGTTGAGTAAAAAATGCTGAAGTTCTTGAAGCCCATATGCAGCAATAGAATGCGCTAATCGCCCATGCTTTTTGACGGTAATGGCTTTTTTCTCCATCAAAAAGAGTCCGCATTGGTACGCCCAGAGAAGAGCAATGGCAAGTAAGGCGAACAAACGCCACAGCCTTGCAGGGTCGTTCAGGTGTGTTGTCTCAAGATGG
>CANHDJ010000076.1 GCA_947459425.1 Ignavibacteria bacterium | reverse complement strand
TTGATGCCATTGCGAACGATATTGGTACTGCCGCATTTTCCGCAGCTATGGGTATGGGTTTCGGTAATCATAGTGGAACGATAGAGGGAATAAACGTCTTTATTTCTTACAAACTTACATAAAATCATGTAAATTTATACCACTACCACTTGATACACTTCGTCATCATCTGGATAACTTTACTGAAAGCAACAAATTAGATCATGAAAAAATTACTCGTGATGCACAAAACGCTATGTCGCAAGCAATGGCAGATGCGGCGATTGTGAATCATGTCCGAGAAATTGTCCGCTTCTTTAAAGAAGCATAACCGTTGGAATGATTCCATTCCTCATCATTTATCCTGCAGACGTTTCTATGAAAATCGGTATTATCGGTGGGAGCTACAACCCGCCTCATATCGCGCATCTTATCATTGCCGACCGCTTCACCGAACAGATGGGGTTGGATTTTACCTATTTCGTTCCGGCATACCGTTCGCCCTTCAAAATTACCGAAGACTCATTTGAACTAACCACCTCAGAACAGCGATTGGATATGCTGCGCTTGGCGATTGAATCCAATGAAAAATTTGAGGTTGACACTGTTGAAATTGACCGCGAAGGCGTTTCCTACACGATTGACACGCTGAATTATTTTCGGGATAAATTTGGCGACGATGCAGAGTTTTTTTTGCTTGTCGGAGGCGACCAAGCAGCCGCTTTCACGAAATGGAAAGATTGGGAAGAGATTACACAGCGTGTTCAAATCTGTATAGCTCGCCGCCCGCATACGATAGCTCCCGATGTAGAACGTGCAATCGCCTTCCATCTTTCGACCGATGAACGTTCGCCTGTGTGGATAGAAGCCCCTATTTTGGCGGTTTCCTCGACGGAGGTACGCTCCCGCATTAGCGCCGGAGAATCTATCCACTATCTTGTACCAGAGAATGTGCGTCAGTACATTTATCACAACAATCTCTACAAAGCGCAAGAATAACCATTCTTTTCAACGTATTCACCGTTTGCAATGGAAACATCACTCGCTGACATCTATCTTTTTTCCGAAGAGACCCTTCGGAAGCAAATTGAAACCGCCGAAACCAAACTCGGCTACAAACTCGTGCAGTTCTACGTGGACGAACATGGTGTCCTCAGCAAAACCATCACTGGCACGACTGCTCCATTCTATCTTTCTCCTTCGGGCGGCACACTCCGCGACAGCAATTTTAATTTGGTGACCTATAGCGCCAGATATGATATGTACAAGGGCTTGGGGCGCTTGTAGAAGGTTGATGTGTCAACAGTTAGGGGTGAATTTCGCTGGTAGCAAAATTTTTCTTGTCAAACGCAGAATGTTATTTGATTTTTACCCAGAAATCTGCTAAGTTTATGGCAGTGTAACAGGTTCGTACACGATTTGTCTAGTGTTTCACTTCTTCCGCAAACGACTATGGATCCTATTTTGCGACTCGTTATTGTGTCCGTGTTGAGTTTTTTCGCCGGATCACTCCCGACGGCAGTTATTATCAGCCGTCGCTTCTTTGGTTTTGACATCCGTGAGCGCGGTAGCGGCAATATGGGTAGCACCAATGCCTTTCGCGTTTTGGGCGTAAAATGGGGATTAACGGTACAAATTGTTGATATTTTGAAAGGTGTCGCTGCCGTTACTATTATTGCCTATCTTTTTCACGGTGAGCAAATTCCTTTTCCTAATTACACGCCGTTCCAAGATATGACACTGGTGCGCGTGATTTGTGGCATTGCTGCGGTGATGGGGCATATTTGGTCGCCGTGGGTTGGCTTCAAAGGTGGCAAAGGTATCAATACGGCAGCCGGTATGCTAATTGGTGTTGCTCCGGTGGAAGTTGCCGTTATTTTTAGCATTTTTCTTATCACCGTTGGTATTTCAGGCTATGTGTCGCTTGGTTCGATCCTCGCAGCCGTGGCACTCCCGACGACAATGGCGGTACGCTATAATATTTTCCACGTTAATATTGAAGGCTACCACACCATCGTTTTTATGCTGATTGGGCTGAGTTTGCTCGTCCTTTACGCACACCGCCAAAACATTCAACGCCTTGTCGAAGGCAATGAAAATAAATTTGAGAACCTGAGGCTGGCGAATATTCTCAAGAAAAAATAGCTTTTTTGAGCAGTAATGAAGCCATTTCCATTCATACAAGACAACGCTTCACACTATGAACATTTCCGTTCTCGGAGCCGGCGGCTGGGGTACAGCGCTGGCTCTTGTTTTATCTGCCAACGACCACGCCGTAACGCTTTGGGCGCGGAACGAAGACACTATCGGGCAGATGCGCCGAACCCGCATCAATAGCGCCTATCTTCCGGGGGTCGTTATTCCCGATGCTATCAATCTGACGCACGACCCAAAAGAAGCAAATGCAGCAGAAATGCTCGTCATTGCTATTCCCACGCAATTCATTCGTCCTGCTTTTGCCGATTATGGATTGGATGCAGAAGGGAAAATTATCGTTAGCACCTCCAAAGGCGTTGAGCGGGGAACACTCATGCGGGTTTCGGAAATTTTACGCGATGCGGCAGGCGTGGAAGCAAGGAATTTCGCGGCTCTGACAGGACCAAGTCATGCCGAAGAAGTTGCCAGACAACTTCCCACCACAGTTGTCGCCGCTTCCGAGAGCGAAGATATTGCCAAACTCGTCCAGCGAGTTTTTACGCGCTCTACGTTCCGCGTTTATCATTCAACGGATGTTATTGGTGCGGAATTGGGCGGTGCGGTGAAAAATGTGATTGCGATTTCGGCGGGCATTGTTGATGGCTTGGGTATGGGCGATAATACCAAAGCAGCCTTGATTACACGGGGTCTGGCAGAGATTACCCGCTTGGGCGTTGCCTTGGGAG
The DNA here is from genome assembly GCA_947459425.1 of Ignavibacteria bacterium. Lineage (GTDB taxonomy): Bacteria > Bacteroidota > Ignavibacteria > Kapaibacteriales > UBA4661 > PH2015. The sequence continues at coordinate 5,374 of CANHDJ010000076.1, read as the reverse complement.
CGCATCCGATAACGTTTTCGGGTCTTTCCGGGTTGGGAGACCTGATTGTTACGTGCGCCAGCCGCCACTCGCGGAATCGTGCGGTCGGTGAACAAATTGCCAAAGGCAAAACGATGGAGCAGATTCGCCGAGAAACCCAACAGGTCGCCGAAGGCGTATTTTCGTCGGAGTCGGTCTATGCACTTTCTAAAAAAGTTGGTGTAGAGATGCCCATTGCGCATAAAGTCTATGAAGTTCTCTTTGAGAACAAACCCGCTCCCCAAGCCATGCACGAACTGATGACCCGAGAAGTCAAGCCCGAACATTGGTAAGCAAGGAACAACGAACAAGAAGGTAGCAAGTACCAAGTATGAATGACCAATGCACTAATAACCAACGCCCATGAATGCCACACTTATTGACTCTAAGCCCGTCGCCATACCCGAAATGACGCTCAATATGGCGCGGCGAAATATGCCAGCCGACGATTTTGCGCGGTATGCAGCAGTGCAGATGTATCAGATTACCTATTGGAGTGAAGGACTGAAAATCAAGGCGTATCTGGGGTTGCCACCTGCGGAAAGCGCTCAAATTCCCGCTCTTGTCTTCAATGCTGGTGGCACGGGGGAGACCGGCGCATTAAGCGATGTAACGGCGGCGGCAACAGTTGGGCTGTATGCGAGTTGGGGGTATGTGGTTATTGCCAGTCAGTATCGAGGGCGAGGTGGTTCGGAAGGCACAGAAGAATGGGGTGCGGGCGATATAGACGATGCGATGAATGCGTTAGCACTTCTGCAAACGCTGGAATATGTTGACGCGGAGCGCATTGGGATTATTGGCGGTAGCAGGGGCGGCATGATGGCGTTGCAAATGCTGATGCGCACAACGATTTTTAAGGCGGTGATAACCTTTGGCGCTCCAACAGATTTTACCGACCTCGCCGAAGATTCGTATATTCTTGTCACTGCAAAGCGCTTCCTGCCTGACGTTGCCGTCCACCCGGAAGAACTCCGCAAGCGTTCGGCAGTATTTTCTGCCGACAAACTCTGTAAGACCACACCATTGCTTGTTCTCCACGGAAGCGGCGACCGCCGCGTAGCACCGGGACACGCCTACAAACTCGGAATGGCACTCCAAACAAGTCAGCATCCGTACAAACTCATCATCTACGACAACGCCGACCACGTTCTTGCGGGTCGGCGTGACGAAAGCAACGCAGATATGCGGGCTTGGGTGGATATGTATGTGAAAAACCGCGCACCCTTGCCGCGTGTGGGACCACATGGCGCATAAAAAAACGCTATGGCGCGGCTTCGATGAGGATATTATGAAACGTCAACGCCCCCACACCACGCCGCGTCATAAGCCAGGGACCTTGATATAACTCGCATGGAGCCTCCGGCGAACCCGTATAGCAATGGTCGGGGATATAACTTATCGTTTGGGCGTTTTGTGCCATTGCCAACGTAACAACGACAGTCGTGTTATTTTCTATCTGAACCGAAGCCGCTTTGAGCGGTTTGCCGTCCAGTAAAAAAGCATCCGCCGCAAGGGTGCGGATTTTCCCGCCAATGCTGGTGTCTTTGCTTATTGTCAGCGAATCATTTGTGGCAAAAACAAGTGCTATTGTTTTGCGTGTCGCATCCTTCCAATAGGCACGGAGGAGATTAGGAGATTGAGTGCCGACGGAATCCGTGCCGCCATAGAAATCTTGCGCCAAATGTGCATACAACTGATTTCCCAGTGCGATATATCCTTCATTTCCATAATGGCAACCATCATGGGCGGGTAATCCGGCAGAAGCTACAACTTCAACATCAGGAAATCGCTGAGGCAGAAGTCGTTGCTGTTCGCGCAAAATTGCTTGGTCAGATTGCCCGCAGTTGGAAGTATGGATTTGGACGGTATAGATTTTTTTCAATCCGGGATAATCTTGTTTCCATGCTTGATAGAGTTTCGCAAATTTTTCCGTATAGCCCGCACCTTGATTCGATTCACCTTGATACCAAATCATTGCCTTTGCTGCTCGCGCCAAACCGCTTTCTTTTGCCCGCCAAAACATTCTACCGTACCACGATTTTGGGTTTGTTGGCTTTGCGTCATCCCGATAATGCTGCTCAATCGTGGAGGCGCTCAAACCGCCGTTAATCACGCAAATCGGGACGTTGTGCTTGGCAGCAAGGCGCTCTTGGAGTTGCAGCGCAAACCCGCCGACGTTGTAATCGTCCCGATTATTATTAGCGGCAGCAAATCCCCAGTAGGAGTCGTTATAGCCCATCTGGTAGGTGCGGAGAAACTCGTTGTGCGGTGTGCGGGGGAGTGCGCCCAAAACGGTGTTCGATTGTCCACTCACCAAGATAACATCACCACAGACGAGGCTATCAGCCGTTGCAATAATTGTGTCGCGCAGGGCAGATTTCAAGCCGAGTTTGACGGAATATTCTGCTAACTCTGCATGAATACTTATCCCGGTGCTGATGGGCGATTGGGGAATAGTCTCTGTACCGCGCAAAATGTAGTTGTATTGCAGCGCCTTCGCAGTCCGCCGCTCAAAAACACCATTTTTATAGAGTTGAACATAGACGGAATCAAAGCCACCTTCGGTTAATAAGCCAACAAGCGGAACAAAAGCGGAATCGTTATTGCCACGCGGAAAAAACTGAAGATTTTCTGGAAAATTGGCTGCTGCAGTAAATCTTCCCATGGTCAGGCACACTCCTAGACGTTTCGGCTGAATGTTTGGATAACCAAGCACTTCGGCTTTGCTTATATCGCGGCAGGCTCCTCGCTCATCGCCCATTGATGCACGAATTTCATGGCGACGAAAAAATACTTCTGCATTGATAAATTCATTTTCTTGCAAAAGCGCTCGAACTTGACCACCAGCATTCGTAAATCCTTGTGCATCTTGTGGGTTTGTTTGTAAGATAGTACGTGCTTGTTCAAGAGCCTCTCGCACTTTTCCCATCTGTTGCCATGAAAGTAAACGAAGTATTTCGGCTTGTTTGAACGATGAATCCACACCGAGCGCTTTGCTTATATCCTCTATCGCTTTATCGTATTGCTTGAGAATGAAATATACATAGCCCCGATTGTATAATGTCGTTTTGTTTGGCGGCTGATTAGCAATGAGATAGTTATAGTCATCAATCGCTCCTTGATAATCTTCCAACAGCCCCTTTGATGTAGCACTATTAATATAAGCATCCCAATTTTTAGGGTTGATTTGGATAGCTTTTTGGTAATCCTGCACCGATTCACGGTATTTGCCGTGAGAACGATAAATATTCGCCCGCTCGTAGTAGGCAATGCCTTCTTTCGGCTTAATGCGTATTGCCTTTGAGATAGCAGCAATTGCTTCAGGGTATTTCTTGAGAAGATTTTGGACAATGGCTAAATTAAGCAAAGCATTGTAATCTTTCGGGTCGAGGCGTACTGCTGTCAAGAAATTATTTTCTGCTTCCTCCAGCAACTGTTGATTGAGTGCCACAGCACCGCGAAAAAGATATGCCATTGCCATTGTTGGATTGAGTTCGACAGCACGGTTGAAATCTGCCTTGGCTAAGGCTAAATTATTTGTGACAAAGTAGATTCTGCCTCGATACAAATAGAGTTGAGCCTCTTGCGGGGCGATTTCTATGGCTTGCGTCAGGATCTTAACAGCAGCTTGTGGGTTCGTTGCTTGTTGTCTGGTCGCTTCCTGCAAAAGTGGCTGAATTTTAGCAATCTGCTCTGGCGAAGACCGCCTTTGGAGGGCGGTCTTTTGCTGCCCCATCGCTTTTCCAGCAAGAGCAAAAGCGCATGAGAACACAAGCATCAAAAATAGCAATGAGCGATATAGTGTACGTTGCATAGATAAAATAAGAAGAGAAAAAGAAGTATATCGTGAGTTGAAAAAATGACAAACCCATAGCAAGGCAAAAACTGGGCGAATTATCGCTGTAAACCCCATGTCCAGTGCTTACGAATCCAATGGTTAAGCGGGTCTTCGACGAATTTGAATAATGCAATAGCGATAATGTTTAAGAGGAGAAATTGCGCAATAAAGCCCGTCCACGAGCGAAAATCCGGCGTAACCCGCTCAACTACTGCTTGAATCAACCCCATATGGATCAAATAATAGATATAGGAACTTTTACCTAAAAGCACCATTACATCCGTCGCAAGCAAGCGTCGAAGCCATGTCTGCTCGACAATTAGCCCGTAATAAATCATCGTGTAGCATATCGGCAGAATGATATTATTCAATACTCCACCCAATGGCGTGTGCAGCCCCGTGCCGAGATAGGTGCTGTATGGCTGTTGCAAGGACATGACATAGATACTCAGAAGCGTTAGGGCAACGCCCAGCCATGTTACAAAGCGGGTTTGCGGTATTTTGCCTTCTGATTCGCGTTTCATTAAAAATCGTGCAAGCCACATTCCGCAGAAAAATTCAAAACAGCGTCCGAAAAATGTGTAATACACCATAAAACCGAATGGCATAAAAAACTGCTTAAAATGTATCGCCTCGCCAATAAGGAGAAGTAAAAAGCCCGTACAGTAGATAATTCCTAGCGGCACGAGCATATTCCATCGGCGAATTGCCATAAATATCAATGGCGCACTAAAGTAAAAACATTCCTCCACCGTCAGCGTCCAGCCTTGCGGTATGCCCGTGATGAGATAATCAAAGGAAAAGCCGCGTAAAAACGTGATGTTGAGCAAAAATTGGTCGATGTGGAATTCGTGATGTCGCACAAGACGGCTGAGAAAAAACGCACACGTTAGCAAAAAATACATCGGATAAATCCGCGCCACGCGGTTGCGAATGTACTCTGCCCACCAGTGACTATGCGGCTTGGCAGTCTCGTAATATCGTTGAAAAATAAGAAACCCACTCAAAACAAAAAACAGTCCAACGCCCGTGTGCAGCTCTTTGGCGAGTTGAAGCAGGAACGGGTGCAAAATATACACGGGCGGAAAATGGTGAAAATACACCATATACGCCGCAATAGCGCGTACTCCGGTGATTTGTGGGATATAACCCGAAAGATTGAGAGTGTTTGCAGGTCGCATGAATGCTTGAGTTTATGACTGTATGGTTTGTGAGAGCAATTCCGAATAGACTTCCAAATAGCGCCGCGCCTGATGTTCCAGCGTAAAGCCTTCCAATGCGGTTTTGCGGGCATTCTGCGAAAGCACAGCATGACGCTCGGCATCTTTCAGCACAAAGCCGATACCTCGCGCCAAATCTTCGATTTGGAAGGGTTCGGCGAGATAGCCGTTTTCTTTGTGGCGAATAGTATCCACCAAACCGCCCACGCGAAACGCCACCGCCGGAGTGCCGCAAGAAATTGATTCTAACGCCGTCTGCCCAAATGCTTCTTCTCGAGACGGAACAATCATCACATCA
>CANHDJ010000075.1 GCA_947459425.1 Ignavibacteria bacterium | reverse complement strand
TCCAAAATTGAGACGATTTTGTAAAAACGGCAATAGGAATCGTAAAAAATCGGGCGATTTTCAGAGCTTATTGCAAGTTTTAGCCCAGATTTTAACAAAAGGGCAAAACACCTACCTGACTAGATACGATATAAATACAGTAGGACGGGCTTTCGACTTATACGAATAACCGTAACTATTCAGTTAACTTCTAAAAATTTATCGCCAGCCCCAAGCGTCCGTAAGCACCGATCTGTATCGGTAATGTTGAATTTTCAACCGTCGTAGTACCAACATAAGCCCCACCGCCCGAAAGCTCAATAAAAGCACCAACTTGCCGGGTGAAATTGTACTGAAAGCCCGCCATCAAGCCCGCGTAAAGGCGCAGTGGGTCGAATAATGGAAGATTAAGCAATGTGCCGAGCGATATTCCCGCATAAATATCCATCGTGCGGTCGCGGACGAAATGATACGCCGAGCGCAGAGTTACAAGATGATAACTTCTCGTTGTTTGTGTCACCACCGTAGATGGTGGTGGTGTGCCATTGATCGTTGTCACCGAATCGGTTTGATCGGGACCCGGATAATAGCCATACATCAAGCCAACCGACAAATTTGGTATCACGAAATAATCACCACTTATTGACAAAAGCGGGAAAGACAGAGCCGGTGCACCACCATTGACAAATGTGGTTGATGGTGTTACCGTTGTATTTCTTGCAGTAACACGGCTATTTACATTAAGATTATACCCCGCACCAACACCGATTTGCAACGTAAAAACGGGCAGCGTGACGACATCCATCGTTGTTGCACGTGCTGGAGCAGGGCGTGGCTGTGCTACTGGCTCTGGGCGAGTTTTCTTGTCAGTTTGGAACGGCGCAAATTCTGCCTGAGGCTTGCCGCCGTCCGGCACTTGGCGCGGCATCGTCCGTGCAATCACACCCGGTGAGCTTTCTGTTGCCGGAGCTGGCATTGAAAGCGGCAGAGGGTTACTTGGTGGCAGTGAACTGCCGCCCGGCGTAGCAAGAGAGCGGTCTTCCAGCGCACGAATTTTCGATTCCAGCGCCATCACGCGCTCGTTCAACTGCCTATTTAAGGTGCGCTCACGCTCAATATCGCTGCTCGGCGCGGGCGGCACGGTTGGCGAAGGGCGTTGTGGCAAGGGTGAGGCAAGGCTTGGAGTCGGCACAACGCTTGAAGGCGGGCGCGAACGGTCATTGCGCTGAACATCGTCCATCAGTGCTTTTGTTGCATTCTGGCTGCCGTCGGGTTGCTTAATCAGCCCGTTAAAAATATCCGATGCGCGTTGTAACGCCGCTAAAGCCGCCGTGCGGTCACCAATGTCGCGGTACACCAGCCCCAAATATTCGTATCCGGTGGCTTCCCAGTAGCGATTATCGGCTTTTTGTGCCAATTCGATTCCGCGTTGGATGTATTTTTGCGCAAGGTCGTAATTGCGGGCTTCACGGTAGCTGCTGCCCAGTTTCAACGAGCGCTGCGCCTCCTCAAGCATGACTTTCGGAGAGCCGAGCCGCACCGACGGAAGCGGTCGTGCGGTTGTTCGCGGTTGCGCGGGAGGGCGAGCCGTTGGCGGACGAGCGGTAGTGGGGCGCGGCGGTACACGGCGTGGCGCTTGCGCGATTGCCTCGGTTGTTCTGCCCGCAAGTGCGCCTCCGCAGAGTTCAACAACACACAAGACCAGTGTTGCTGCGGCATAGCGAGTAAATTGTTGGAAATTCATAACATCAATCCTTGATGGTCATTTCTTTAGGTGAAGATTCAGGCGTTCTTGTTGAAGCGTCTTTTTTACTGCGTTGGCAAGAACGCCTACGCTGTCAAAGCCAGATTTTATGCTGTAAAGCAGGCACGATTGCCTGTGTCTGACAAAAGCCCTCAATTATTTTTTCCCAACCAAAAAGCAGAAATATGCGCCTTCGGATTCGCACTCGTACATCGTAATCAAGAACGTGTGAACACCGCCGTACTCGTTGTTCCACGCCACTTTTGCAAGTGCTTCTCGCGTGTTGGATGGGCGATTGCGGAGTGCCTCGTCATTGCTGATGCTGCCCGATGCGCTGGTATTGCTGTTGTCTGCCGGACGTTGTTGTGGCTGCGTCTGGGTCGAATCGCTTGTTGGGCGGCTTCCAGCGCTTTCGTTATTGGTGTTCGCGGTGCTGTTCGACGGTGCCGGGTTCGGCATAACGCCCGTAAAACGAATATCTTTTCTTTCCAAGACTACGCCTTGTTGATTGATAATCCGCACGTCAATATCTCGTGCTTTCGGAGCGCAGCCGTCGCCAATGATGACATATTGTCCAAGCGGCATCGTGACATCAATTTTTGCCGATTCACCACGCTTCAAATAGCCCACAATGACCGTTCCATCCACCCGTGCGCCGCCGCCCGTAATGCGAACATCGCGTGTCGAAAAATCTATCGGAGCGTAACCATTCAGCCAAAGTGTGCTTTCGCGGTAGCGGGCGATTGCCTCCAAATCACGCTTGCAATCGCTCATATCCACCGACATTGGGCTTTTGAGCGACATTCCCTGATTGTATGCGGCTTGGTTGGATACTCCTGGATTTGGAGCAAGACCTGATTCTAACTGGCGAATACGGGCTTCGAGATCGTTGATGCGTGTCATCAAAACGCGATTTTCATCTTGCAAACGGCGATTTTCGTCTTGAATACGTGCGTCTGGCGGTGGTGCGGGCATACCGCGCATACCGACAGGGGTACTACCACCCTGCTCCACATCAGCAATAACGCTGCGCAAAACTTCATCGCTGCCTTGATTATTGCGCATTGTTACAACGCGGTCATAGAGCGAAGCGGCTGTACGCAAGTATTCAAGCGCCATTTGGCGGTCGCCCATGTCGCGGTAGAGCAGCCCCAAATATTCGTAAGCAGTGGCTTCCCAATACGCATTGCGGTTGCGCAACATATCTAAACCTTTTTTGAGATAGGTTTGTGCGAGGTCGTAATTACGGGCTTCGCGGTAGCTGTTCCCCAGTTTGAGGTAGCGCACACCGAGGTTATCCACCGTTGTCGTTCCGCGACGTGGAACGGAGGTCGGCGCATTGCCCGCTTCAACAGGGCTTTGGGCGTACAGTCTGGGTGCGAGAGGGGAAAGGGTAAGACCGCAAGCGGTCATTGCCGTGAGAGCGCTTTGCACGATTGCAGTATGCAGCGTCTTCATGGGTATTTCTCCGAAAATGTGAAAAGTGAGTGTGTTACAAGCAGTTTAAAGCATGATATTGACGTATTTCTCTGAGAAATCACGGTTTACGAGTCTGACTTTGTAAAAGAGCAAATGCCGTGCCAAATCGTAGTTTCTTCCGATAAAGCGCAATTAGAGAAAAGGAAATGAACGAAAAAAATGAAAATTTTTTCCGTAGATTTGTTTAGTGAATTCTATCCCCAAAAATACTCCCCATCTCAAACCCCGACATTATGCCCGACTTCCAACTCGTTTCCCACTACAAACCCACTGGCGACCAACCCGAAGCCATTCGCCAACTCGTCGAAGGCGTTGAGCGCGGCGACAGGCATCAAACCTTGCTTGGCGTGACAGGTTCGGGAAAAACTTTCACTATGGCAAATGTGATTGAAAAGACGCAACGCCCGACGCTCATTATCTCGCACAATAAAACCCTCGCAGCACAATTGTATGCGGAGTTCAAGCAATTTTTCCCCCACAATGCTGTGGAATTTTTCATCAGTTACTACGATTACTACCAGCCAGAAGCATACGTGCCGTCGAGCGACACCTACATCGAAAAAGATTTTGCCATCAATGACGAAATTGACCGTCTGCGACTCCGCGCCACAAGCGCTTTGGTAGAAGGGCGGCGGGATGTGATTGTAGTGTCGTCGGTGTCGTGTATTTATGGTTTGGGGCGCAAAGAGTCGTTCCAGCAAATGCTTATGGCGCTGCGGAAAGGGATGCGCATTGATCGCCAGCAGATGATTCGCCGTCTTGCCGATATGTACTACTCGCGCAATGATTTCGAGTTTGGGCGCGGCACATTTCGGGTGCGCGGTGATGTGATTGACATTATGCCCGCTTACGAAGACAGTATCGCTATTCGCGTGGAACTTTTTGGTGATGAAATTGACCGTTTGTCCATCATCACACCGATTGACGGCAAAGTTGTTGACACGCTGGAGGCTACGACGCTCTATCCGGCGCGGCTTTTTGCCAGCACGGAAACAGAAGTCGAACAGGCAATTTTGCTTATTCAAAATGAACTCCGCGACCGCTTGAAAGAACTTTATGATGCCAATAAACTTTTGGAAGCGCAGCGTTTGGAGCAGCGCACGATGTTCGACCTTGAAATGATGCGTGAAGTCGGCTACTGCTCCGGCGTGGAGAATTATTCCATGCACCTTTCGGGACGCACCTTTGGGGAGCGCCCGACGTGTTTGCTGGACTATTTCCCGGAAGATTATTTGCTCGTGGTGGATGAAAGCCACGTAACGCTGCCGCAAGTTCGCGCCATGTACACCGGAGACCGCGTGCGCAAAGGCACACTCGTGGAACACGGATTCCGTCTGCCTTCGGCAATGGAAAACCGTCCGCAGCGTTTTGATGAATTTAACGAAGTCGCGCATCAGTTTGTTTACGTCAGCGCTACGCCTGGCGATTATGAATTGGAGCAGTCCGGCGGGGTCGTCGTGGAGCAGGTAATTCGCCCGACGGGGCTTCTCGACCCGGAAATCAGTGTTCGCCCAATCAAAAATCAGGTGGACGATTTGCTGAACGAAATTCGCCTTCGTCAGCAAAAGAAAGAGCGTGTGCTGGTTACAACGCTCACCAAGCGCATGGCAGAGGATTTGACAGACTACCTGCGCAATTTGAATGTAGAAATAGCCTATATCCACTCCGACGTGGATGCGCTGGAGCGAGTAGAGATTTTGCGGGATTTACGCTTGGGCAAATATGAGGTGCTGGTGGGAGTGAACCTGCTGCGCGAAGGTTTGGATATGCCGGAGGTTTCGCTCGTGGCGATTTTGGATGCCGACAAAGAAGGCTTTTTGCGGAGCGAACGCTCGTTGCTCCAGACTGCCGGAAGAACGGCGCGTAATGCGGAAGGTTTGGTGATCCTTTATGCCGATAAAATCACGAAATCTATGCAAAAACTCATGGACGAAACCAATCGCCGCCGCGCTTTGCAAGTGGCATACAACACCAAACATGGCATTGACCCCAAAACGGTCTATAAATCGTTGGAAGAAATCCTGCAAGGCACTTCCATTGCGGACATCAACGCCAAACGCACCGAAAAACGTCGCGTGGCGGAACTTGCCGATATTCAAAAGAAAACCGCCCCAATTCTCAAACTCATGTCGCCGGAGCAGCGAAAAAATCTGACCGAACAACTCCGCGAGGAGATGAAAAACGCCGCCCGCGATCTCGACTTCGAGAAAGCCGCCGAATTGCGGGATGAAATCAAGCGTTTGGAAGATGCCGAGTCCATGACGGCGGGCGCAAAAGCGGCATAAAACAACTTCACCATTCTTTTTCTTGTTTCTCATGCAAACACATTTTTGTACAGCCGATGAAGCCGTATCGGTGATTGGTTCTGGTCAGACGGTATTTATTCACAGCGTTGCGGCAGCTCCGCAGCAGTTGATTAAGGCTATGACGGCGCGTTCCCCCACGTTGCGTGGTGTGGAGATTGTGCATCTGCATACCGAAGGGGATGCGCTCTATGCTGCGCCTGATATGGCTCCCCATTTTCACGTCAACGCACTTTTTGTCGGACCAAATATGCGTAAAGCCGTTGAGGAGGGGCGTGCCGATTATATCCCCGTGTTCCTAAGCGAAGCGCCGCTTTTGTTCCGAAGAGGCATTATTCCGCTTGATGTGGCAATGATTCAGGTCTCGCCGCCGGATGAGCATGGGTATTGTTCACTCGGCGTGTCGGTTGATGTTGCGCGGGCTGCGGTTGAATGTGCCAAAATTGTTATTGCCCAAATCAACCCGCAAATGCCGCGTACACACGGCGATGGATTTATTCATATCAGCAAAATTCACTCCGCCGTCGAAGTAGATGAAGCTCTTCCGACGATTGATATTCCGCCGATGACAGAGATTGAAACCGCTATTGGAAACCACTGCGCATCTCTTGTTGACGACGGCGCAACACTTCAAATGGGCATTGGTGCTATTCCGAACGCGGTTTTGGCTGCGCTGAAGCACCATAAAGGGTTGGGAATTCATACCGAAATGTTTGCCGAAGGAGTCATTGATTTGGTAGAAAGTGGTGTGGTGACGGGAGAACACAAACGTGTGCATCCGGGCAAAATTGTCACGGGCTTTGTGATGGGAACAAAGCGTTTATACGATTTTGTTGATGACAATCCTTTGACCGTATTTCTGGACAGCGAGTACGTCAACGACACCCATGTTATTCGCCGCAACCCCAAAGTAACTGCCATCAATAGCGCCATCGAAGTAGATTTGACGGGACAAGTGTGCGCGGATTCTATCGGCACGCGGCAGTTTTCGGGTGTTGGCGGACAGATGGATTTTATTCGCGGCGCTTCGCTTTCCGAAGGCGGCAAGCCGATTATTGCGCTTCCTTCGACGACTTCCAAGGGCGAATCGCGTATTGTGCCGTATTTGAAGCAAGGCGCAGGCGTTGTGACGACGCGGGCGCACGTCCACTATGTTGTGACCGAATATGGCATAGCGAATCTCTACGGCAAAAATATGCGCCAACGAGCAAAAGCCTTGATTGATATAGCGCACCCCGACCACCGTGCCGTGCTGGAAGAAGAAGCATTGAAGCGCTTTCGGGCATTGTAAAATGAGGTTCAACAAAAAAAGTGAAATTTTTCATTCCAATACATCGGTTTCTCTATGAAAACTCCTCTTGGCATTATCATTGCAAACGTGCGGGCAATGGCTCTGTATCTCGTTTTGTTCTTGTTTTTCGGCTTTGCACAGGCTCAAGATATTCAGTGGCAGCAGACGAATGGTCCGTATGGGGGATTTATTCGCAGTTTTGCAAACAATGGTACCACGCTTCTTGCTGGAACAGAGGGCGGAGGGGTGTTTCGCTCGTCGGATAATGGCGCGAATTGGACACAAGTGAATGCAGGGTTAACGAATTTTATTGTCTATGCCCTTACAGTGAGCAGCACTGGGACGATTTTTGCTGGGACAAGCGGTGGCGGGGTGTTCCGCTCGTCGGACAATGGGTCAACTTGGACGCAGGTGAATGCAGGGTTAATGAATACCAATGTCTTAGCACTCACGGTGAGTAGCACTGGGACACTCTTTGCTGGGACAAGTAACGGGGTTTTCCGCTCGTTGGACAATGGCGCGAATTGGATACCAATGAATGTAGGACTAAGAACTAATTCCTATGTTCGTACCCTTACGATGAGCGGCGCTGGGACACTCTTTGCTGGAACAAGAAATGGAGTTTTTCTCTCGTCAGACAACGGAGCGACCTGGACACCCGTGAATGCAAGGATTTCAAGCTCCTCTATCAATGTCTTCACAGTGAGCGGCTCTGAGATGCTTTTTGCCGGGGCAGATTTTAGCGGGGTGTTCCGCTCGTCGGACAATGGGTCAACTTGGACGCAGGTGAATGCAGGGTTAATGAATACCAATGTCTTAGCACTCACGGTGAGTAGCACTGGGACGCTCTTTGCTGGGACAAATGGTGGCGGGGTATTCCGCTCGTCGGACAATGGCGCAAATTGGATGCCCGTGAATGTGGGACTAATGAATTCGTCTGTCTATGTTCTTGCGGTGTCTGGTACTGGGGCGCTTTTTGCTGGGACTAACGGTGGCGGGGTGTTTCGTTCGTTGGACAATGGCGCGACTTGGACCTCCGTAAATGCGGGATTCACGAATTCCGCTGTCTCTACCCTCGCGGTGAGCAATACTAGAACGCTCTTTGCTGGGACAGTTGGTGCTGGGGTGTTTCGCTCGTCAGACAATGGCGCGGCTTGGACACCCGTGAATGCGGGGCTAACGAATCCAAATGTTTTTGCTCTCACAATGAGCAGCACAGCGACACTGTTTGCTGGGACAAGTACTGGAGTTTTTCGTTCGTCAGACAATGGCGAGACTTGGACACCCGTGAATGCGGGGCTACCAAATTCATTTGTGCGTGCCCTCACAGTGAGCCGGGCTGGGACGCTCTTTGCTGGGACAAGTGGTGGTGGGTTGTTCCGTTTGTCGGACAATGGCATGGCTTGGTTACCTGCGAATACAGGGGTAGCAAATCCATTTGTCACTGCCCTAATAGTGGGTAGCACTGGGGCGCTTTTTGCTGGGACAGACGGTGGCGGGGTATTCCACTCGTCTGATAATGGCGCGACTTGGATGCCGATGAATACGGGGCTAACGCATTCTAATATCAGTTCCCTCACGGTGAGCGGTACTGGGACACTTTTTGTTGGGACATACTTCGGCGGCGGTGTCTTTCGCTTGTCAGATAATCGAGCAACATGGACACGGGTAAATACTGGGCTACCGAATTCCGATGTTAATGCCCTCACGGTGAGTGGCACTGAGACACTCTTTGCTGGGACACGGTTTGACGGAATTTTTCGCTCGTTGGACAATGGTGCGACATGGACACAAGTGAATGCCGGGTTAATGAATTCCTCTGTCTTTGCCCTGATAGTGAGCGGCACGGGGACGCTCTTTGCCGGTACAAATGGTGGCGGTGTCTTCAAAGCAGGTATTGGTACAGTCTCCGTTCGCGCCTCAACGCCACAGCCCGCCTCCGTGACCATCTCCTTCGCCCCGCATCCCGCTTTTGACCGTACACGCCTGACGCTGGATATACCAAGAGCGGGTACGGTAGAACTCCGTATTTTCGACGCGCTTGGCCGTTTGGTGCAGCATCGGGCACTTGGTGAACTTCCCTCCGGCACACACGAGATACCTCAAGACCTCCACACCCTGCCCAGTGGCACATACAGCCTTGTCGTGCAGGCGGGGAGTGAGCGGGCGCACAAACTTTTGCAGATATTGCGATAGTGGGACGTGAACGCAAGAACGCGCATCATTGCTGGGCATCGGGGAATATTCTTAGAGGCTGTTTGAAAAGTCAAAAGAAATTTGAAAAAAGCGGTCAAAACCCGCAAATTGGGAGATATGAATACCACTTCTTACCCCTCCGACCTGAGTATTGCCCAGTGGAATATACTCGAACCGTTGATAGATTCCAAATCCCTCAATCGGCAAACCGCCTAAAAACGATCTGCATATCATTGTCAATGCC
>CANHDJ010000074.1 GCA_947459425.1 Ignavibacteria bacterium | reverse complement strand
TGATGCCATTGCGAACGATATTGGTACTGCCGCATTTTCCGCAGCTATGGGTATGGGTTTCGGTAATCATAGTGGAACGATAGAGGGAATAAACGTCTTTATTTCTTACAAACTTACATAAAATCATGTAAATTTATACCACTACCCTTTTTTGATGCGATACCTATTCCATACCAACAATGCAAGCATGATGGCAAAAAGAGCGCCGAGAATAGCGGCATTGCGCCAGTATGTTTGCAGGCTCTCCTCCGCACGTAAGGTGGCTATTTCTCTATCTTTCGTGGCTGTTTCGTATTTCCCTTGAATTTCGGCTATTTGGAGGCTTGATTCGACAGAAGCTAACGAATCGCCCAGGGCATCGTAGAGCTTGTAATACCCCAGGCTTCTTTTATGGTCGCCAAGTTTGGCATAAATATCCGAGAGCGTTTTGTAGCAATCCAAAATCTGCACACGAAATTTACCTCGCTCCAAGACAGCACGGGCTTTTTGGGCATACTCACGAGCATTGATGTACTCTCCTGAGGAGATTTGCAGTAAACTGAGGTGATAATATGCCATACCAACAAACTTGCGATTGGTGTTGATGTCCATGGTGCGCAATGCCGCATTGAAGCACTGCAAGGCACTATCGGCTCGACCCATTTCCTGATAGACTTTCCCCAGAAAAAGCTGCATGATACCAAAGGGGCGCATCGTATTGGCTTCTTGGTACAAACGGGAACTATTGCGCAGATACACCAAAGCACTATCTGTATGGTGTAGACCGTGAAAAGCAATGCCGATATTACCCAGTCCTTGAGCAACAAATCGGTTGTTACGATTATAGTCCAGAGAACGTTGATAATACCTGATTGCCTCCTGATGCTTTTGCTGACCGCTATAATTATTCCCGACCATATTGTAGGAAGAAGCAAGGCAAGCGCTATCCCGAAGCGTTTCGGCAATCGTCAGCGCTTGGAGCAGTATGCGAAGTGATTCGGACGGTCTTCCCAACAACTGCATACAAAAGCCGATGCCGTGAAGAGCATTCACAAGCCCAACGGGGTAGGAAATACGCTCACTCAACTCTTGTGCTTGACGGTGATAGACAAGGGCAGAATCGGGAAAATCATACCAATACAGTACGCCAAGTTTGTTGAGGAATTGCACTTTGATAGAGTCATTTGGTGCTTTTATGATAGCAAGGCGCACACTGTCCGGCGGCTGCTCTTGCCAAGCATGAAGAATGCCAGGCTGCGCGACAACGAAGAATACGCTCGCCAAAAGCAACATACGCCAATGTGTATATCTGTGCATTATCAAAGGAAATTTTACTGGATACATGATGTCTCAAAAAGCTGTGATAACTGCTCTATCATTGATTCAATGGCAGTTCCACAATAAACGTCGCGCCTGTCGGAAGACCGCCACCCACCTCCGATTCGCACCAGACGCGCCCATTCATCGCTTCGACCATTTTTTTGACGATGCTTAAGCCCAATCCGGTGCTGTGTTCTCCGCCCGTCGGACGTGCCGAGAGACGAACAAATTTACCGAAGAGTTTTACTTTGTCCTCTTGTGAAATTCCGGGTCCTTCATCCTGCACCGCCATTCGGCACACCGTGTTTTCGGTGTAGGCTGAAAGCGTAACAGTGGTACCCGAAGGTGAAAATTTCAAGGCATTGGAAAGGAGATTTTCCAGCACTCCATACAGCATTGATTTGTCTGCTAGCACGACAACAGGCGCTTCGGGAAGACTTGACCGTATGGTGATAGATTTCGCTTGGGCACGCTCTGCGTACTCATGCGTGAGGCTTGCGATACATTCCGAAACACTAACCGCCACGCCCGAAATGCTCAAAACACCTGTTTCCAGCGCATTGCTGCTTAATACATTCGTGATAATTGCCATCATCCTATCGACGGTAGAGGAAATATTCTGCAAACGCTGTGCTTTTTCATCATCGGACATTTTTGCCCCAAAGCGCTCAAGCATCTCAGAGGTAAGACGGATAGCTGCAAGCGGATTTTTCAGGTCGTGCGCTGCTATACCGAGAAACTCGTTTTTCTCGCGGTTTAATTCGCTGAGCGTCTCGTTACGAGCATCCAATTCAGCATTGATACGATTAAGTTCTTCGACATAATCATACAGCTCCGCATTGGCAGTATCCAGTTCAATATTAGTGTTCTGAAGTCGGACATTGTTTTCTTGCAGTTCGATATTCATCTCCTCAATACGCCTCGACTGCTCTTCCAGAAGCATCTGTTGTCTGCCGATTTCGTCATTGGTGAGTTGCAATTGCTCTTCCGAGCGCACTTTAAGACGATACCGATTCAGAAGGACACCCAGCAAAACAGCAAGCAGCGCCCCCACCCCAATAACGGAATTACGAATAATCGCTTGGAGGCGATTTTCCGATTCGAGACCCAAGCGTATCTTATCATTTTTTTCCTGCTGAAAAGCCGACTCCAATGCAGCAGCTTTCTGTGCCGTTGCAACTCCGGCAAGAGAGTCTTTGAGCGCCACAGAGCGTTTGTAATACTCCAACGCGAGAGGCGCATTGCCAAGACCCGCCTGAATATTGGCAAAGAGCTGGAAGATGGCTTCTTTAAACAAACCGATATGGAGACTATCCGATAGCGAAAGGGCTTTTTGGGCATACATTAGTGCTTCTGCATACTTCTTTTCTTGCACCAGGCATTTGATTCAGAAATACGATTATGGCATAGCGATTCAAGCGCTCTTCTGCCGCCAGTGCCGCACGAAAATAGCTTTCCGCCTTAGAAAAGTCTCCGCGCCGACTATAAATTTGTGCTATATTCTCTGTAACACCTAAGAGAAAATTATTATCTTGCGCAGCATATTTTTGTGCAATGACCAATGCAACCCGAAAGTTTTCCAAGGCACTGTCGTACTGCTTTTGCTCCATTTGTACCTGTCCAATGGTATTGAGCGCTATTCCTTCCTCTAAGGTATCTGCCAACTCTTTGCTCATCTGCAAGACCCGATCCGCATATTGCAGGGCTGCCACATAGTTCTGCAAACTCACGTAATTCCATGATATCCGCCTGAGATCACGCATTTGCAAGTGCTTGTCGTGCAGTTCTTCAGCTATGCGCAGCATAGAAAAAAATTGTTCTAGCGAGATTCCATACTGCCCCTGCACACGATATGCCCGCCCGATACCCTCCAGCGCCCCAGCCAGACCCCTGCGGTCGTTCAAGCGCTCGGCAAGAGCTTTCCCACGCTTTCCGTACTCAAGTGCTTGCATCGGATTTATCGCCACCAATTCATTCGATAACGTACAAAGCACCCTCACGACATTCGTATCGTTGCGGTTCTCTGCTTCATAGCGCCGTAGGACACTCAGCAGTGAATCTTGTGCCGTCATCGTGGGGCGCAGGATATTTTTTTGTGAACCGAGCGTCGTATAGATCTGTGTTGCCGATGGTGCGATAGCAGATTGCGCCATTACCGACAAGCATCCGTAAGCACCGCCAAGAAAAGCATTGCTTACGAAAACAGCAATTCCAAGAAGTGCTATCAGTGTTATTCTATCTCTCATAGACTTGTTTTCTCCCAACCAAAAGTACCAGAAATGAATAGTTTTTGCCCAGACCGCTCTTACAACCTTGCGCCGGGCAATTCCACAATAAACGTCGCGCCTTTGCCAAATTCCGATTCGCACCAGACGCGCCCGTTCATCGCTTCGACCATTTTTTTGACAATACTCAAGCCCAGACCCGTGCTGTGCTCACCGCCTGTCGGGCGGGCAGAGAGCCGAGCGAATTTACCGAACAATTTTGTCATATCCGCCTCAGAAATTCCCTCGCCTTCGTCCTGTACTTCCACGCGCACCCCTTCAGTGCTGGATTTTACACGCACAAAGATACTTTTCCCGTGTGGTGAGTATTTGACGGCATTTGAGATAATATTGTCCAGAACCTGCACAGTTGCTTGCTCATCAGCAAGAATAAGATTGGATGCGGATTCTGGAATACAGTGGAGCGCGATATTTTTTGCGGATGCCTGCGCATGGTATTGTTGAATGATGCTTTCCAGAACTGGCACAATATCGAATGCCACACGTTGAAACTGCATTCCACCGGATTCTAACTGATTGACATCGAGCAGATTTTTCACGAGTTCGAGCATTCGGTCAGCGGTAATGACGATCTGCCCAGTAACCTCCGGTATCTGCTGTTGGTCCACAAACCCGCTATGAATTAACTCGGAAAGCCCACGAACCGCACCAATAGGGTTTTTTAAGTCGTGTGCAACTATGCCGATAATTTCATTTTTTTCCATGTTCAAGTTTTCCAATTCTTGGTTCCGCACGTGGAGCGTGGAATTGATAATCTCAATTTCGGCGGTCTGCTCCTCGACAATGGCTTGCTGGCGTAAAATAAAAATATTTGCGCGTTTGTTCTTGCGGTATAATGCCGCAAACCACAAAGCAGCCCCCGAAACCAGCACAAAACCTAATCCAAATGCCCATTGCAACGTCGTGCGGCGTTGCAACTCAGTTTCAGTGAGTAGTCTGTTTTTTTTAGCCAAATCCAGTGCTTGTTTGTCGCGCTCCAGTAATAGCTGGGTTTTGGTGATAGTGGCTTCTTGTTGATTGAGTATTAAACTCTGAATGCTTTTTTCATTTTGCAAGAGAACAACGCGCTGCTCTTGCTGCGCTGCTTCTGCCCGACGGCGAGCAATCTCGGCGCGCTGTTCAGCTAGTGTGAGCTTTTGTAATTCTTTGTCTTTTTGCAACAAAAGAATTTCTTTTTCACGCTTTTCGGTCTCGTATTGAACTCTTAATTCTTCCCCTTTTTGCAAAGTTTCTCGCGTAAATACTGAATCTTTTCGTGCTGAATAGAGTGAGTAATATTCCAGTGCTTTTTCAAAATTTCCCGCACGGGCATTCACGAGGGACAGCACGGACAAAATTTCGATAGAAAGTGCGCTATTTGCAATGGGGCTTGCAGATGCAAAAGCACGTTCAGCCAAAGTGATTGCTTCTTGATGTTTTTCAGTGGCACTCGAAATTAGACTTTGCACAGATAATGTTCTAGCAATGCCCGTGGTATCTTTGATTTCTGTGCTGAGGCGAAGTGCTTCTTTGGCAGAAATACTGGCTTTCTCATAGTTTTTTTGCTCCAGATAAATCTTTGCCATACGATAATGTGCAGCTACTTCGTGGTCAATAGCGCGTACCTCTTGAAGCACTGGCAAAGCCTTCAAGCAATACTCCAAGGCTTTATCATACTGCTTCATTTCTTGATAAGATAAACTAACGGCAAGGCTACGAATCGCTATTGGTATTTTGTATTGGCTCGGCTGACTCAGCCGTTGCAAACCTTCTATACATTTCAATCCTGCTTCTAATGCCTCATTGTACCTGCCTTGGTCAGAATAGATATATGCAATGTCGCCATAGAGACGCGCTGAATTTTCCTTGTCATTCAGTGAATCTGCCGCTTTCAACCCCTTATATCCATACTCCAATGCCTTTGCATACTCACCACGCAGACGATGTATCAGCGCCAAGCCCATAAATACTCGTGTCGTGCCGGCATAAAGCGGTAATTCATTGCTAAAGGCGAGTGCTTTGTGATACGCTTCAAGTGATTTCTGATATTGATTTTGTACTAGATACAAACGTCCGTAGCTGTTCCATATATCCACGAGTTCGGGGATTTTTCGCGTTTTTCTATTCAGTGCAGAGGCTTTTTCGAGGTATTCATGGACTTTCCGGTAATCGTTCAGATTGGTGGCAATACGCGACAAGACCAAATATCCCTTCATTGCACCAGTCGAATACTGTAGTTGTTCGGACATTTCCAGCGCACGAAGACTGTATGTCTGGGCTTGACGGACATTACTGTTAATGAATACATTCGCCAATGTGTGCAATAATTGAACGGTTATGGTATCCACTTTTCCAAGATTTTCTCGCTCTTTTAGGGCGTTGGTTAGGGAGTCAATTCGACTCACCTGAGCAAAAAGTGGCGACAACGAAAGGCAACAGAGAAGGCAACAGAACACGAGTGTTTGTCTTCCCCAGAGGTAAAACGAGGTCATGTAGAAGTGTCTCATAGCCGATTGTTTATGTTGTTCACTCTTCATACATTCGCCAACATTGGTAATTCCATAATAAACGTCGCGCCTTTGCCTAGTTCGGACTCGCACCATACTTTGCCGTTCATCGCTTCGACCATCTTTTTGACGATGCTCAGTCCCAGCCCTGTGCTGTGTTCGCCGCCTGTGGGACGCGCCGACAGACGAGCGAATTTACCGAAGAGTTTTGTCATATCCGCCTCAGAAATTCCCTCGCCTTCGTCTTGCACTTCCACACGAACCGCTTCATTGCTGGCTTTGAGGCGTACAACGACGGTTTTGCCTTGCGGCGAATACTTTACCGCATTGGAAACCAGATTTTCCAGAACCTCGCGCAGCATTTGTCTATCTGTATTTGCACTTAAGTTTTCGTTCTCTGGCGCATCAACACTGAGCGTTATGCTTTTTACTGCCGCAAACTCTTTGAATTCTTCGCAAACTTTTTGTACCTCCGCACCAACATCCGTTTTGACCAGCGTTGGGGTGAGCAAGCCTTGTTCTGCGGTATTGACAGTAAGCAGGTTGGTAACAAGCGAAAACATCTGCGTTGCCGAACGGCTGATACTGCTTGACATTTCAGCAAGCGGCGCGGTATGTTGGGGAACAGCACCGCCAGCAAACGCTGTCGTTATACTGTCTGCAAGCGAACGAACACCAAAAATCTGGCTTTTCAAGCCATGCGTAACGATGTTCAGAATTTCATCTTTTTCCGACGTGAGCAGGCTCAGTTCCTCGTTGGCATCGAAGAGTTTGTCGTTGAGTTCGGCAAGCCGTGCATTATCGCGCTTCCGGCGGTTGTTTCCGCGAATCAGCAATGCCACAAAGCCCGCGAGTGCTAATGCACCCGCTATGAGCGCGTTGCGGATGATATTTTCCTGCGCTTGTTTGCTTTGCAGCAGCTTGATTTCCTGCTCTTTTTTTGCGGTTTCGAGTTCGATAAGTTTTTCTGCACTGGCGGCGTTGTACATAGAATCCTGAATAGCAGCCATTTGCTGATTCATTGCGAGCGCACTTTTATAATCACCCAAGCCCGAATACGCCTCGGTCAGCACATAATAGCCATAGTTCATTTCCTGAAAAAAATGACTTGGCTCCGAGAGTTTGATTGCTCGCTTCGCGGAGACAATCGCGTCTTGATATTGACCAAGTTTCACCTGCGTCATGCCAATAATACTGAGAGAATTAGCCAACCCCGCATCGTACTTGGTTTTTTCATACTTTTGCAAACAAATTTTTTGATACGCCAGCGCCGAATCAAACTTATCAATCCGCATAAATACCAGTGCGATATTGCTGCTAATCCGCCCAATTCTCCGCGACCGCCCTAACTCCTGCTCCAAGTCCAAGCCATTGCGATACGTTTCTATCGCCCTTTGGGGCTGCTGCATCTGGTCAATCAAAATGCCTCTACAATTGTAAATCGCTGCTCTGAGGTCGTCATCTTCTTTCCCTTGACATAGCTGTAAGGCAACGGCATAAATGCTATCCGAACTGACAAAATCTCGTGCTGCGAAATACCCAAGTCCAAGCGTCATTGTCGCCATGACGGTCAAGCGGTGGTCATTGGCTTTTTGGGCAAATTCCATTACCTCCAAACTTTTCGCAAATGCTTTTGACATAGCGCCTTGGTCGCGCTCAATCATTGACTGCCCGATGAGCGCGTAGGCTATTTCTGCATTTGCACCAATGCGCCGCGCCATCGTCAGTGCGCTGTCGTAGTATTTGATAGCTTCGGGATATTTATTGTGAGCATAACAAACGTCCGCGAGAGTAATCATCACGTGAATGCGGAGTGGTGTGATTGCGCTTTTGGCAACTATGCTGGCAACGAGTTTCTCTGCACGAGTGGCGATGTTGAGTGCGTATTCACTATCGAAATTGATATACTCAGCAGCAGCATCGGCGAGCATCCTCGCGGCGGCAGTATCGGTGCGGCTCCCGACGCTTTTGATGAGCGCCTCAAGCGAATCCTGACGACGCTGTTCGGTGGTGGACTGGGCGATAGCGGTGAAAGTAGAAACAATCACCAATATGGCAATCAATAGCGAAAATATAGAACTTTTAGTAGTAGGCATATAGAACTTCAAGACGGTTACAGAGAAGTGCGGGAAGTGGTAAGTTTGTACCAGATGGGGCAAATATACTCAGGATTATCCTTTTGTTTGCCTTTCAAAGTAACAACCCATTTCTTTTTTACAATTTTTCCCAAAAATACTATGCGTACTTTTCTTGCCCACCAACGTGCTGCTTGGACGGCACTCGCACTCTTCGCCATTCTAGGCGTACTCACCTCTTGCACCGTTACCGTTTCAGCAGACCCCGCTTTACTCACGCGCTCCGGTGGCTGGAAGTTTGATAGCTTTACTATCGGGGCAGCACCTAACAATCAAGCGAACCTTTGGACGGGCATGACGGTTGTATTCACTGGTAGTGGCACAAGCGGCGCGGTAACCTTTACGCCCACCGCTGCCGCCATTGCAGCAATCCCGGGTGCGCCTGCAAAATTCACAGGTACGTGGTCGCTGAATGACACACGGACACAAATCACTCTGAGTAATACCAACCTCGTTGATGGACCGTTGTTCATGACCGAACTTAGCGCAACAACACTCCGCATAAAAACTTCAATCGAGCAAAAAGACGTAGAATGGAAGTTTACAGGGAATTAATGTAAACGTGATTTCGTACTGCTTTTCTTCACAGTGTAATCCATTCGACCTACAATCAAGAATGTATACTCAATAGGGATGAAAACTGCACATCAAAAAGAGCTAAAGTCAAGTTGTAGTCCACCTTTGAGGTGGACTACAACTGTAATTTTTAACTTTTTTGAGTATAGATTGGAAGCGGCATACAAACTATGTCCTCAAAAATTTCTGAAATTCTCAATTTTTCATTATACTTTTTTACGATCAGGGAAATGCTATGAAACCCAATTTTTTTCTACGACTAACACTTGTACCCGTTACTGTTACAAGTCTCGTCTTTGCTGTGGCTTGTAACAACAACACTTCTTCGACGACTACGCCGTCCGGACCGGGACCGGACATTGCGGTTGCACAGTTCCCAACTTCTGCCACTGGTGGCGACCCGCGCGGAACGTGGTACCCCAACACCCCGTTGATGAATGTTTCAGCGTCTAACCTTTCGTCCGGTGTAACCGTTGGAGTAACATTTACGAAGAATACTGGCTCGGGATCCATCGTGTACACTGGCTCAACACCAGCATCGGGTACATTTTCAACGAATAATCTTGCAGCCAGTCTGGTTGGTAATACAGCCATTAGCGCATTAGGTCAAACCAGCAATATTCCGATTATGGAAAGCACTGTTGGAGTACTGGCTGGAAGCGGCACATGGACGGTTTCGGGTTCCAATCTTATTCAATTTTCAAGTGGTGTTGCAAAACCTGATACCCTTGCGTTTACCGCTAATAGTCAAGGACTATTTTTTGTATCCCGCCAAGATGTGGGTGCTTCGTCTGGTGGATTATTTACTGGTATTATTACTGTTGCCCTTGCATTGAAAAAATAATTCTTCTGGTTCATTTTTTTGAACAAGCAGGATTTTGCAGAAAAAGCAAAGCCCTGCTTGTTTTTTTTTAACAAAGCACTAGCGCGAAAGAATCAATCCCGCTTCCACAGCAAACGCAATAGCATCATAGCGCGAGGCGATGCCCAGCTTTTGAAAAATGCTCCACAAGTGCTTTTTCACGGTGCTTTCGGCAATGCCAAGATCGTCGGCAATTTCTTTATTGGAATGCTTCACAAGGCGCAGCACGTTTTGTTCGGCGGGTGTAAGATCAGCTTTTTTGAG
>CANHDJ010000073.1 GCA_947459425.1 Ignavibacteria bacterium | reverse complement strand
TTCGTTTGTTTTTGACCGCAGAGGCGCGGAGGCGCAGAGTGAAGCCATTTTTATTAAAGCATCCAAATTTGTATTGGGAAAATTTTATCGTTTCTTCTCTGCGCCTCCGCGCCTCTGCGGTCATCAAAAAAATGTGTACGGTAGTGAAACTTGAGAAAGGTTTTCCTCTCCGATTGGCTCGAAAATAGAGGTTTTATGCTGGAAATCAAAAAGAATTTTTGGTAATATCCTGAAAAAGTGCTATCTTTGGGGCTACGAAAAATGAAATACATCATTATCAAACATTTATTCTATAAGCCATGTCGAAAGTTTGCGAAATCACCGGCAAAACAGTGCAGTACGGCAATAATGTATCGCACTCCAATAATAAGACACGCCGCCGCTTTCTCCCCAATCTCCAGAAAAAACGTATTTGGGTAGCAGAAGAAGGAAAATTTGTCACCTTGAAAATCTCCACTCGCGCACTGCGCACACTGGATAAAAAAGGCTACACCGCCTTTGCCAAAGAAGCCAGAGCAAAAGGTACGATGGCGTAATCACCAAACGCTTACGGACAAGTTTCCCCGAAGAAACACCATCACCGAACGAAAAGGAACCCTTGCCATCATAATGATGCAAGGGTTTTTCTTTGCCTAACAGCTCACAAAAACGCTATCCGCGCTGGAATGCTATCGGATGCGCAAGGTTATGGTCTTCCCAATCTGCTCTTCTAAAAGCGTTGTCCGGCGCTCGGCGCTCCAAATCTCAATCTCTGGAGTCTCCTCGCATTCTCGGCATTCCATTTCTAATACGAGTTCGGAGGCAGTGTTCAGAGCAGTGATTTTTTGAATAATCGCCTGCCGCCGCCTGTCCAAGCCTTCGGCAATACGTAATATCCCTGCAAGCAAGGAAACAAGCTGGCGCTTTCCGGGTGGAACGCGCTGGAAGTTTTCGTGCTTGAGTTTGGGATGGCTTTTGCGGTGATACCGCGCAATATTGGCAATAAGCTCTTCCTCGTCGTTGGTAAAGCCTAGAAGCGGTGAGTTCCGAATGATATAGTAGCTGTGCTTATGGTGCTGGTCAGAGGAAATATGATACCCCACGTCATGCAGGAACGATGCGGCTTCCAGCAATTCTCGGTCGGTTTCGCCAAGCGCATGAAATCCCTGCTCCTTTAATTCATCGAAAATTTGCAAAGCAAGTTTGCGCACGTGTTCCGCGTGGCGCTTGTCAATTTGGCACGTATCGCAAAGATTCATCACGCTTTCGTAGCGCAATCGGCTCAGATGATGATAGCGCTCAATATCGAATTGCTTTTGATAATAATCCAGCAAAATTCCCTCACGCAGAGCATAATCGGAAATCGTCAGTTCACGCACATTGAGCCGCGTAATAATCTGCTCCATAATAAGCGCACCGCCAACGATAATATCCGCACGTTTTATGTCCATACCCGGAATTTCCGCACGTTTTTTTGCCGTTTTCGCCTGTAAAATCAGCTCAATAGCCGATAAAATCTCGCTTTGCGTCAGCGTCACGCCGTTAAGCGATTCGCCTTCGTCGTCATCGGGTAAGCGGTTTTTTTGCGCAAGAGCAACCGCCGCAATAGTTTGTGCCGTCCCGGAACTCGCAACGGCTTTATCAAATCCGCAGACATGAATAGAGCGAAACACAAGCGCCCATTCGCCACGAATATAATCACGGCAGTCCTTGATTGCCTTTGTCGAAAGCCGTTCTTCCGAAAAGAAACGTCGTGTAAGCCTGATAGCGCCGAGCTTTGCGCTATGCCCGTAGAGCATCTCGCCCCGCAAACCCACGATGGTCTCAGTTGAACCGCCGCCAATATCAATAACCAGCGCTTTGGTATCTAAAATCGGCAAAGCCTGAAGAACACCGAGGTAGATAAGACGCGCTTCCTCATTACCGGAAACTACTTCAATCTCAATGCCCGTGGCTTCGCGGACGCGCTGCACAAACTCATCGCGGTTGAGCGCCTCTCGCATCGCGCTTGTTCCTATTGCACGCACGGGCGCTTTTGCTTGTGCTGCCATTCCTGCAAAGCGCTTCATTGCTATAATTCCACGTTCCATTGCCTCGGGAGTGATATATTTCATATCGCTTGTTGATTCACCAAGCCGCACATTGTCTTTGTCGCGGCTGTGAATCGTGAATACGCCCTTGGGGCTGACGCTTGCAACGACGGCATGAAAGGAGTTCGTACCGACATCAATGGCAGTTACCAAGCCGCTTGGAGGGCTTTTAGCGACGCTTTTATCGGAAATGCTTTTTTCCTTGAAGGCGCGGGAAACAATCCCGTCCGGTGACGTGGAAAGATGTTTGCTCATAGAAGTTTTGACGCGGTAAAGTGAGTGTATATGCCGTGTGTAAGGTGGTTGAGGAATAGTGAATATGCCGCGAAGGTTTCTTTTACGGCGTATTTGGTGATGAATCAGGCTGAGCTTCTCCTTGAAGCACAACAACATCATCCTTTTTGTACAAGACACGGTGCTTGCTCTGAGGCACTTGCGCCACTCGTACCCCGATAATACGCCGCAAAATGCCTTTGAGTGCGATAAAGAAAAACGTTATCGCCACGAAAAGAATAATAGCCAAGAGAATAAGGCGTGTCATAACGAAGAAGGAAAAACTCTCTGAAAATAGCAACTTTATGCGTGAATCGTCTCTGAAGCGCGAGAAATTAGGGAAAGTTTGGCACGTGGCAAAGTAATGAAACGGAAATTTACGAGTGGGGTGGATTTTCAAGAGTCGCCAGCAATGTATGAAGTTTTTGACAGGCACGGAGGACAGCTGTGCGATTTTTTGCCGCTTTTAGCCATTGTGGAAGCCGACTTGCGTAGCTGGAATTGCGCCAGCCATATTCATTCGGTCTGCGTTCTCTCAATTCGGCGGCAACGTACTTTTCCAAATACGCCAAATGGCGAGAATTATACGCCCAAAGTGTCTGTCCGCAGCACGGCGTTTGCAACCAGAGCGGGTAGTGGAAAAACCAATCATACTCCGCACCAATCCACGCCATACGGCGACCGGACGAATCGCGCTTTGGTGGATGCTTGCTGGTAAGAACGCCCGGAGAGCCTTTCCACATTTCCAACTTGCCGCAATGTGTACAAACAAAACGGACATCACCTGCCGTCAATACGTTGGCACAGTGCCGACATTCGGGGCAATGGACAAGAAATTCGTCGCTAAAACTGTCCACGCTACGAAAATCATCGCGAAAGCGTGTTGTCATTGGGATATTCGGAAAGAATTGATTCAATCTGTTCCAACTCCTTGTGCAAACGCCCTCGCATCTCGGTGGAGTAAGGATTGTAGCGGTGCATCCCAATCAATAAATCCATCGAATCGCTATACGACATCTCTTTCATCGAAAGCAAGTGTTTGAAACTTTGTGCATCAATAGGCGAGGGCTGAATACCGATATTCCCCAGGACACGCCCCAAAAGCTGTGTTAAACATAAGTTATAGGCGGTGATACGGTCATGTTCGTCGGAACTCATTGTGATAACACGAGCTTGATGTTTGCTGGTGATATAGCTACTCCAGAACTCTACAAGCGAGATTTCATCAGCAGTTGCGTCATCCTCTGGGCATAGAACAAAGGGCAAATTCGTCCATCCCTCTTTTGCCGAGACCGGTCCGAACATTGGGTGCGTGGGAAGTATTGGCGCTTTGGAGCGAAGGTATTTGCGCAAAACCTGTGTCGGATAGATTTTGACGGAGCAGACATCCAAAACAGGCGTTCCGGCGGGTAATAGAGGCGCTATGGCTTGAACAACGGTATCAAATTGAATAATCGGCACACAAATAAATACGCAATCGCTTTGCAACGCTGCTGCCATAGAGACCGCATCAATACTGGTTGCGAGAGTTCCATGCGGTAATTCCGGTTCAAAAACACGCACCTGAAAGTCGGGTGAAAGCGAGGCGGCAAGCAGCTTTCCGAAGCGACCATAGCCGATGATGCCGATTGTGTGAATAGTCATTCTATCTTGCATTTATGCAGCTTTTAACCGTTTTGCCCCGCCAAGCGCCTGTTCATGCAGGTTATGGAGTGTTTTCAAAAATGTGCTGATACTTTCTTTTTCCGGGATAAAGCCGTGCGCTTTTTCAATATCCATCGCCATCAATTCTACAAAAAGTGGCTCTAATTGGCTAAACAGCCCTGTCCATGCGTCGGGGAGCGCCGTATCGGTGGTGTCGTATTTGATGCGTTTTGCTTGCGCAAGCTCTCCCGTTGTCATCGAAATAAAGCGGGAGAAAAACTTCTGTGCCGCTTCTGTGCTTGCTTCCAAGCCAAAAAGTCGTTTGGATTCGATCGTAAGCAATTCGACAAAAATTGTCTCAAACTCCTGTGCCACTGCCGCCCACGCATCCGAAAGAGCGGTGCTGAGATTCGCACTTTTCTTTTTGAGGCGCTCTTGACAAATCTTCTCCGCTCGCGTAAATGCGGTGCCGGAAGAGGCAATACGGTGCGAAAGGTAATGTTTCAGCAAATGTTCACATTCATCAACACTTTGTTCGGTGATGGTAAATTTGGCAAATTCTTTCTCATTCAGCGTTCCCCGCAGCATCGGCGCAAACATTTCCCAATGCGTTCCATCGGTCAGAACGACCATCCGCACATTTTCTGCGGCGGCAAACTTGACGATTTTATCCTGCTGATCGCGTGTCATGTCACCCATCGGCTTGATGATATGCAGAAAAATCATTCCATTGGTCGGTGTTTGCAAGGCATAATCAATCGTGATGCCGCCCGCCGAGTGGTCTGCCTGTACTTTCGAGAGATCGAAAGCATCCCAGCCCAAAAGATGCAGCACTTTCAAAATCACGGCTTGCTTGAGTTGCAGCACACTGTAGGTGGTCAAGCGTGTATCCGACTGAAGATTGCTGAGGAATGTTGCCAGTTGCGACATAAACAGAAGGAAAAAAGGTAAAGAAACGTGATGAATTGAGGTGTTGAGGGAATAGAAGCAGATGATTATTTGTTTTCTTCAGCGTGCTTATGCCGTGAATAATGCACCAACTGCGCCTGCTCCAAAAAAGAAAGCGTTGCATTGCGGGCAGCGACAGCAAAATCCTGTTTTTGCGAGGCGTAAATAACAGCGCGGGAAATATTGATAAGTGCCGGAGCGCCCGCATTGGCGCTGATAATGCTTGCCATATCGCCGCCTTGCGCTCCTACGCCCGGAATGAGAAACATCGTGTCGGGAAAACTTTGGCGGAGTTCCAAAAATTCCTGCGGATGGGTCGCACCGATAACAAAGCCCAGATTTCGTGCGCCCTCTGGCGTTGTCCATGCCATCGACGATTCGATAACAGCCCGGTAGAGCGGCTTGTGTCCTACGTCCAAACGCTGAAAATCGTGCGAACCCGCATTGGAGGTGAGCGCCAGCACAAACGTCATGCGGTCGGCATATTCCAAAAATGGTGCGACGGAATCTTGCCCCATGTAGGGCGCAACTGTTAGTGAATCGCAATCGTATTTCTCATAAAATGCTTTGGCGTATGCCTTGGAAGTGTTGCCAATATCGCCACGCTTTGCATCGGCAATAACGATACATTCCGGCGGAATGGCTTCCAGAGTACGCTCGAAGGCTATCCAGCCATCCAGCCCATACTGCTCATAAAAGGCGAGATTGATTTTGTAGGCAAGAGCCAAATCTTGCGTTGCGTCAATGATACACCGATTAAATTCCACCAGTGCCTCCGGCACACCCAACGAGTGTAGATGCGGCGGTATCTGCTCCAGCGTCGTATCTAAGCCGATACAAAGCATGGAACGTTTTTGCGACCGACCTTGATGATATTTCTGCCAAAAGCGCATAAATGCTGGGGTTGGAGGACGAGAACAACGACCAAATACCAAAAACACTCTTTACGTCGCCGTTTTGCTTGAGCGACGTTTGTTGCGTAACTTAAAAAAAAAATCGCACACTTTGTGACTTTTTTTCTGCGCATGACTCTTACTCTTCGAGGCAGGCACACATCATTGAAAACCGTCCCCATTATGGGAAAATTTGATACCGACATAGCGGACAAACAAGCACGATTTCTCGCGCTTTTGCAGCCCAACCACGACCGTTTGGCGCGGTTTGCCCGTGCTATGACCAAAACGCAAGACGACGCACGAGATTTAGTAAGCGACACGCTGGAACAGGCATTCAAGAACTTCCACACGCTCAAAAGCGAGGATGCTTTTCTGAGTTGGCTTTTCACGATTGCCAGCCGCATTGAAAAACGCCGACGCTGGCGAGACCGCTTATTTGAGCGCTTCGACCAGACTTCTCCGCAAGGCGAAATCTATGCGGAACTGCATCCACATAGCGCCACAGCTGAAAGCCAATACGACGCACAACTACTCTACGAAGCGCTTCAACGCTTGCCCTTCAAACAGCGCGAAGCACTGACGCTATTTGAAATATCAGGCTTTTCGATTCAAGAAATTCAAGAATTGCAAGGCGATTCGCTTTCTGCCGTTAAAATGCGCTTAGTACGGGCGAGGGAAACCCTTCGCAGCTTGCTCGGCGACATCGAAAGCCCGGAACGCGCCACGATTCACCACCTCACCAACCCGCCTGCGGTGAAAAATTTGAAAATACAGGATGAAGGGCTGTATTGAATGCAAATTCTGCTCAACATGGCGTAACTATTCAGGTATCACCCCGTCGGGCGGCTTCTTCGCCGTCCGACGGGTTCTTACGGCGCTTTTATTGGATGGCATTTGTCCGTGAAACCCGCCCGACGGCAGCGTATCTGCTCTCCTCAGCCGCCGGACGGGAAGAGTTTTTCGACCTTCTTCGGTATAGCTTCAATACTCACAATGACGACTATCTTGCGACCAACAACGACCAAATTTCAAGGAATAGTTCAATGAAAAAGCGTCCATCAAAACTGGAAGATCTCCTGCAAGCCGCCCGCACCGATGCTCCGGTGATATCCTTCGAGGAATCGGCGCAGCAGATTCGGTCATTTGCCGAAAAGCGCCGAAAACCCGTCTGGACATGGCTTGCGGATGCGTGGGCATTCCCGCTTGCACGTTTTGGCGGGCTGCACCGGAAAGTTTTGGCAGATTTCGCTTTGCCACACCCGCAAAGCCCTTGGTTACGCGGCTTTGCGACAGCTTGCCTTGTAATGGTGCTTGTAAGCATTTTTCCGGCACTCATCCACGATTTGCGACTGCACGAGATACGCTTGGCAAAGCAACAATCGCTCAACACTGCACCAAAACTAGCCTCCGGCGAATCTACTTCTTTGCAAAATGCATATCCAACGCTGCTCGCAAAGCCGATACGCCGTCATTTCAGCACAAACACCGCTTCCATACTTGCTCAGGGCGCACCTGCGCCAGTGGCAGATTCATCGGACGTGGCACAAGAGCAGACTGGCAGCCTCACCGTCAATAATGGCGCGACAGGCGCTCTGCATCAAACCTCAACGGATGTCGGCGAGCGCGAACACGTGCGAACTGCTTTCGGAATCAGCACAAAAGCGCCATCTCTTCTTGAGCGCCATCAGGAAGGAACACGTTCTGCCGTTTTTGCCCCCAAAACTGCTCAAGAGCCTCATGAAACCTTGCTCTCAACAGAAACACCAGAGCCAACATTTTGGCAACGCTTGTCGCTGGAAGCCCGACTTGCAGCCCGCACGGATATTGCTTCGTCGGCGATTCCCGCATCAGCGTCGCAACAAGCGGATGCTTCGCCGATAAACACCTCAACACCGCTTCAAAATATTGCGCTGGGCGTGTATTACGCACTTTCGCCGCAACATTCTATCGGTTTAGAGGGCGGCAATGAGCCATTTTTGGTGTCGGTTCAGGTGAATACGACGAATCGAGGATTTACGGGTACACCAGGGCAGATGGGTACGGGGATTGCGGCTGTTCCAAACGGAACGAATCCAGCACACGACACCCAAAATTTAAGAACAGAATATCGCCAAAGCACCACCAATCGCACGTGGTTTGGGGCAGCGTATCAATTTAATGCCGATGTGATTGATATTTTTGGCGGTGTGCAGCCCCTAGCCCGCATCACGCTTGGTGGCGGAGAGTTGGGCGCAGTGGGGCGAACGCTTATCGGCGCAAAATTCCTGCCCAAAGAACGCTTTTCCATCATGCTGGCTGGCGAAGGCGCTGCGGTGGCAAGTCAGTTGCAAAGCGTATGGAATCTCACGCCGCGATTAGGTGTTACGCTCGGCTTATCGGTGAAATTTTGAATAGTTCAAGCATTTGGCAAATAGTTTAGTTGTCTCATTTTTATCAAAGGAATTTTCTATGAAACCCTCTCTCATGCTGGTCTCTGGCATTCTTGTTTCAGTGTGTTCTCTGGTTTTGTGGTCGTGTACGCCCGTTATCAATCCCGTTCCCCAGACGCAAGTTCGGGCGCTGAACGCCGCCGAACAAAGTGTTGCGACCGCCAATGTTGACTTTGCGCTGCGGCTGTTCCAGCAATCAAGCCGTATTGAAGGCAGTAAAAATATGTTTATCTCGCCCTTGAGTTATATGCAAGCCCTTGC
Organism: Ignavibacteria bacterium; assembly: GCA_947459425.1. Taxonomy (GTDB): domain Bacteria; phylum Bacteroidota; class Ignavibacteria; order Kapaibacteriales; family UBA4661; genus PH2015. The sequence continues at coordinate 1,558 of CANHDJ010000073.1, read as the reverse complement.
AATGACTACCAACGGCGCATCCGGAGCAACCCGCGATTCGATGATGAAAGCACTGCAAATAAGCGGTCTAGCAATGCAAGACGTGAACGACGGTTCGCGGACGCTGACGGAGTATCTCTTGGGACTTGACCCGAATGTTGAGTTTCGTATTGCCAACGGCATTTGGTATAATCAGCAGTTTACGATGGAACAGCCCTTTGTGAGCGCCGTAAAACAGGCGTTTGGTGCGGAAATGCGTGGTATGGCATTTGGACGAGACCGCGTGAAGGATGACATCAATTCGTGGGTGGAACAAAAGACAAATAATCGCATCAAAGACCTCATCAAACAAGAGTTTACGGTGAATGATTTGATGTGTTTGGTCAATGCGGTATATTTTAACGGCGTTTGGAAAGCGCGTTTTGATTCGGCAAACACCAATGACCAACCGTTCAAACGGGAAGATGGTTCGACCTTGCAATGTAAGATGATGAATCTCACGAAAGAAGCTGATGTGCGCATGGCGACGCTTCCCAATGCACAAATAGTCGAAATTCCTTATAGCAATGGTCAATTCACGATGACAATTTTGCTGCCTAATGAAGGACAAAAACTCGGCAATGTAATTGCATCTCTCACGCCAAGCCTGCTCAATCAAGCGGTGCAACGCCTGAGTTCGACAGCATCGCTTATTGCTTTACCGAAATTTTCGATGGAAACCCGCTACGAGGAATCTCAAAGCCGCCCACGCGAACTTCATGCACTCGGCATGGGGCTTGCGTTTTCAAATAGTGCAGATTTTTCGGCGATGTACCGCCCGCCCGTCACGGCAGCGATAAGTTTTGTGATTCACCAAACATTTTTGAAGGTTGATGAGCGCGGAACCGAAGCGGCTGCGGCTACAGCGGTAGGTATTCGTACAACCTCCCTTCCTCCGCCGTCGCGGATTGTGCGCTTTGACCGCCCTTTTGCCTTTTTTATCCGCGAAAAAAGTACAAATATGATTCTTTTTGCCGGAACGCTCTATGAGCCGAAATTGTAAAAATTACCGTTTTGGATATATGTTCGTTGACATGGCTGCCTCTCTTCGGTCTCTGTTTTTGCGATAAAAATGTTTCGATGCGTCCTGCGTGACCAAATGACGCTTTTCTTGCCTTCACTTCAAGACCAAGAAAGAGCGCTCATTTGGAAAACATCTTGGTGTGAATGCTCCGGGCAGGTTCGGTATGAGAATTTTAGGCGGTTCTCAGCCTGAATCTGCCCAACGGGGCAAAGCACAGACACCCTTTTGATACAGAGCTATTCACTTTCCGGCGTTTCAACGATTACTCGCACCGTGCGTGAGTAGAAGCGACCTTCGGGTATAGTTCTTTGAATATCTTTGCTAATTTTTTTGAGATATTATGCCATTTACAAAGGCAAAGAAGGGTCTTATACCATTTTAAGTTAATGATTGTGCATGAACAATACTCATCACCCAATCAGGGCTAGTTAAAGAGAGAATAATGTCATTGCTTAACCCATCTACTACTTGCTTGATGTATGCCGAGAGAGCATCAATGTCGGCAAATGTCTTTCC
>CANHDJ010000072.1 GCA_947459425.1 Ignavibacteria bacterium | reverse complement strand
TTGATGCCATTGCGAACGATATTGGTACTGCCGCATTTTCCGCAGCTATGGGTATGGGTTTCGGTAATCATAGTGGAACGATAGAGGGAATAAACGTCTTTATTTCTTACAAACTTACATAAAATCATGTAAATTTATACCACTACCAGATTTTTAACTGGGGAATTTGTATTTGATGAGGAAGATGCAAGAAAAGAGCTTACAAATTGCCCTTAATAACTTTTTTTATATGATTCATGATGCCCCGCACACTCTCCCTCCTCGGCGCAACCGGCTCCATCGGCGTTCAAACGCTTGATGTCGTAATTGCTCATCCTGACGAATTTCGTTTGGGTTGGCTGACCGTGAACACGCGCTTTGACCTTTTGGAAGAACAACTCCATCGCCTCGCCAAGCACGGTTTTGTGCCGCGTGGCGTTGCCATTGCCGATGAAACCGCCTACAAGGAGTTTCGGCGAACAACCTCGTTTGCAGGCGAAATTCTTTGCGGTGATGAAGGCGTGTGCGCTGCCGCCGCCTCGCCCGACAACGATATTTTACTCTCAGCACTCGTCGGCTTTAGCGGAGTACTGCCAAATTACGCGGCTATTCAACAAGGCACTCCCATTGCGCTGGCAAACAAGGAAACGCTGGTGAGCGCGGGCGTAGTGATTATGCCGGAAGCAAAAAAGCATAACGTGGAAATTATTGCGGTCGATAGCGAGCACAGCGCTATTTTGCAATGCTTGGCGGGTGAGTTCATGAATGAAGTGGAAAAGCTGATTTTAACGGCAAGCGGCGGACCTTTCCGCGAATGGACGTTGGAACAACTCGAAAACGTCACTCCCGCCCAAGCGCTCAAGCACCCGAATTGGTCTATGGGCAGCAAAATCACGATTGATTCGGCAACGCTAATGAATAAGGGCTTTGAAATTATCGAAGCCTACTGGCTTTTTGGCGTGGGAGCGGACAAAATCGAGGTTGTAGTGCATCCGCAAAGTATCATTCATTCGATGGTGCAGTTTTGCGATGGCTCGGTGAAGGCACAGTTGGGCTTGCCGGACATGAAAATTCCCATTGCCTATGCGCTCAGTGTGCCACACCGCTATCCATCGAACTTCAAACGCATGGATATATGCGCCTTGCAGAACCTTTCGTTTTTCCCGCCCGATGTGCTGCGGTTTCCTTGCTTGCGCTTGGCATTCGACTCGCTGGCACAAGGCGGCACGGCAGCTTGCATTGTGAACGCGGCAAATGAAATTGCCGTTGCATCGTTTTTGCAATCCACCATCGGTTTTCTGGACATTCCGCGATTGATTGAAACGTGTTTGGAAAAAATTACGCATATTGACGCACCCACGCTGGACGACATTGTGCAAACGGACAAAAAAACCCGCGCACTGGCAGAATCACTCGTGCGCGAGGGAATGAGCTTACCGACATTTTTTTTGCCAAAAACAACGACACCAACTATTGTTGCGGGTGATTCGTCTATGATGTAGAAGTACGACAACAACAAGCGCAGTCATTATGACCAACGAGATTATTTTTCTTGTCGAAAAAGCCACTGAAGGCAGCTTCAGCGTAAGAATTTTGGAAGAATCAGCCCTAAGCAGTAACAATGTTTCATCTTCATTTTACAGCAAAAACAATGAAATATCCGATAGTATTAGAGAATGGCTTGGATGGGTGGATTGTTGTTTCCTGCCCAAGTATTCCTGGTTGTATTAGCCAAGGGCGAACTCGCGCTGAAGCATTGGCAAACATCCGCGACGCGATAGAGTTGATGCTTGAAGCGATAGAAGAAGAGGGCTGGGAAAAGCCGTTGGAGTTTTTGGAGGTAACAACGATTGACATTGAGGCTGAGGTTGCTGCATGAGTGAGCATTTACCGTCATTATCGGGTAAGGAATGTATTCGGATATTTGAGAAAAGCGGCTGGTCGGTCTCGCGTCAGAATGGTAGCCATATTATTCTACGGAAATCTGGTTACCCGCGTGGTATCTGTGTTCCAAATCATAAAACCCTTGATAAAGGCACACTCGCATCGTTGATACGTCAATCTGGATTAACCCAAGAAGAATTTCGGAAACTTTTGTGAAAAGCAATGCTACGTCCACGCAAAAATACTCGAGCGCTGTCCAAATCTGCTCTCTCGGATGATTCTTTGTTTGAATCATACAATAAAACGGGATAAAACCCTGTAAAAAAAACGATATACAACCTCATCATTCTCATTTTTTGACTATTATGGAATTTCTCTCAATCGCGCTCAGTTTCGTTCTCGTGCTGGGCATTCTCGTTACCATCCACGAACTTGGACACTTCCTCGCAGCCCGCATGACGGGGATGTACGCCGAAACCTTTGCCGTTGGCATGGGCAATCGCGTCGTGGGGTTTAATAAAATTCACGGCGTGAAATTCGGCTCCCTCTCGGAAGAGCAGGAGCAGCAAGTCGTGGACGCGAAGGTCACGGATTATCGTATCGCCATGCTACCTATTGGCGGCTATGTGAAAATTGCCGGAATGATTGACGAAAGCATGGATACGGACTATCTCACTTCGGAGCCGCAAGCGTGGGAGTTTCGCTCCAAAAATGCGGCGCAAAAAATCTTCGTCATGGCGGCTGGCGTGATTATGAACATCCTTTTGGCAATCGCTATTTTTACCGGAATTGCGATGTTCGATGGAAAATCCGTACTGGAAACAACGACCATTGCTTACGTTGAGAAAAATACCGTTGCCGACGCTATCGGACTGAAGTCCGGCGACATTGTGCTGACAATCAACGGCGACAAGCCAAAGTCGTGGACGGACATGACGATTTTGCTGACCAAAAATGTTGGCGAAGACATCACGTTCATGGTCGAGCGCGGCGGTTCACAATTCCCTCTGCGTATTCCCGCAAAAACGCTTACCGACGCGCTTGCAGCGCAACAGCCCATCGGGTGGCTTCCTGCGGGAACAGCCGTGATGATTAATGGCGTTGAAAGCCTGAAGCCCGCAGGGAAACTGGGCTTGATGGCGGGCGATACGATTTTGACCTTGAACGGCGCACCAATGTTTGCCACGTCGCAATTTGCCGAGCAGATTCGGGCAAATAAAGGAAACGAAATCACGCTTGAATGGAAGCGCACCGGCTCTGTGATGAATGGTCGGCTCACACCAGACACCGACGGGCGCATCGGCGTTTCTTTAGCACCAATTTTCACGGGCAGCCTCAAAAAACAACAGTATGGCTTTTTTGAATCGTTTGCTGTCGGAACGCAAGAAATGGTCTCGACGATAACGATGTATGTTGCTTCAGTAGCGCAGATTTTCAAGGGAAAAGTCTCCGTCAAGCAGTCCGTTGGCGGACCAATTCAAATTGCCAAAATGAGCAAACAAGCGGCAGACCTAGGCGTACTCTCGCTTCTACGCTGGATGGCACTGCTTTCGATTATTCTTGCCGTGATGAACATTCTGCCGTTTCCGGCGCTGGACGGCGGGCATATTTTGTTTATTTTGATTGAGGTCGTCATACGGCGCGAGATTCCCGTCAAGGTCAAACTTGCCGTGCAGCAAGCAGGAATCATTATTCTGCTCTGTTTTATGGTCTTTGTGTTTTACAATGATTTAACACGTTGATTGGCACTATGGCAACTCCCTCGTCATCTCGTACCGCATCGCAAGCCGCTCCACGCATGATGGAGCGGCGATGGGCGGTGCTGGGCGGACTTGTGCTGTCGGCGCTTGTGGTGGTGCTGTTTGTGAACAATGTTTTGCGCGTGGGCAAACTCACGATTGAAATGGAAACCATGAAAAAAGAGCAGCAGCGCCTCGTTCACCAAAACGAACTTTTGCGCGGTGAGATTATTCGTCTGCAATCTCCGGAACGCATTACGGCGGTTGCCAAATCACGCTTGGGGCTTGTGCCTGCATCATCCGCCCCGACACGCCTCTCCAACGAACAACCAAAGCCCAAGGAATAATTGTGACTGATGATGATCACCGAATCGCTATGGAACCTGATTTCGACCGCAATTACCCGCCGCATATTGAGCGGATTTTCACCTTTACCATCCCTTCTAAGCAAGCACCTGTGCGGCTTGACGTGTTTTTAACTGAATCGCTCCCCAACGCCAGTCGCTCCAAAGTCCAAGATGCTATCGAAGCCGGGACGGTTCTTGTCAACGGCGCTCCTGCGAAGGTGAGCCGCAAGATTCAGCCCGCCGACGTGATAGAATGTCGCTTGATGAAGCCCCCGCCGCTCGAACTTGTTCCCGAAAATATTCCCCTTGATATTTGCTATGAAGATGACGCACTCATGGTCATTAACAAACCCGCCGGAATGGTCGTCCATCCGGGCTTTGGGAATCGCTATGGAACGCTTGTCAATGCGCTTTTGTGGCATTTTGGGCAGCGCGAAGCCGTTCCACTGCTTGAAGCAAACGAAGACGATGAGGATGACGACAGCGAAGAAGCCACCGAAAATACACGTACCGAAAGCGCACTTTTGGCGAGTGATGCCGTGCGTCCGGGCATTGTTCACCGTTTGGACAAGGATACATCAGGGATTTTAGTCATTGCAAAAGATGCGGTTTCCCACGCACGTCTGGCAAAGCAATTTGCCGAGCGCACCGCAAAACGGCAATACTACGCGCTTGTCTGGGGAATTGTCAAGGAAGATGTTGGCGTTATCGAAGGAAATTTGGGGCGTTCGCCACGCGACCGCAAGAAAATGGCGGTTTTGCCTAAAGGCGGGAAAATTGCGATTACCGAATATACCGTCTTGGAGCGCTTTTCGTCCTGCACACTGCTTGCACTCAAGCTCCGCACGGGGCGGACGCATCAAATCCGTGTGCATTGCGCTCATATCAAACACCCGCTTGTGGGCGATGAGGATTATGGCGGTTCGGGCGTGGTCTATGCGGGCAATAGCGGGCAATGGAAAGGGCTTGGCGAGCGGCTTTTGAAACTCATTCCCCGCCAAGCACTGCACGCCAAAACACTTGGTTTTACGCACCCTTCGGGCGAGGGGCGGTGGCTGGAATTTGATTCCGCACTGCCGGAAGATTTCGCGGCGGCGCTGGAAGCGGCGAGGAAAGAGGCGATGTGAGGGTTGAACAGAGGGCTGTTCTGTTCAACAACTTTTTACAATCGCACTCGCGCTCCCACACTGAGCGTTATTTGCGAAACGCGCCAAGCGCTGCCCGCAACGACATCACCGAGGGGATAGGAATAGAGCGCCTCCGCACTCAAAGCAAGACTCCGCCAAATGGGAATACTGACCCCCAAACCTCCCACCGCAAATGGTACGAAACTTTGCACGGAAGCCAGTTCTCCCGTAAACGTGCGGGTAGCATTTTCGGGACGGTTGAGCAGTCGAAAATTATCCGGGGAGACGACCACTGCGCGTGTTTCGACATTTTTATTCAGGGCAAATGCGCCTTTTACCCCCAAGAGCGCATAAAAGCTATTGGTAAAGAACAGCTCCCCCATAAGTGAAAGCGAAATATACGAATTTTGTAGTGCAAGCGTTTGGGCAAGAAAAAGCGGCGCAAGCGTACCATCCAGATTCCGCACTAACCCCGATGAAGCCACATCCGCAGCACGAAGCGTTCCGGGCAACTGTTCCCACGCCACTCGTGCCGATGCTCCCAAGAGCGCAGAAAATCTATGCCCCACGACCGCACCTGCGCCAAGCGGCAAGATGCTGGCGCTGGCATCATTACCAAACACTCCAAGCCCGGCAATATTTGCCAGCGAAGGTACGCCGGAAGACGCACTAAAACTTGCTTCATGCGTTGTTACGCCGCCAAAACCGAAGATTCCCGCGTACCACAATGTGCGCTTGGGGCAATAGTCGGTCTCGCCTTGCGTGAGCGTGGTAATATTGTCGGTGCCGATTTGATCTTTGCTGAAACAAAGTGTATAAATCGTCTTGTTCCCCGCAATATCGCTTGCTTCCAAGAGCGCCCGCCCGCTAGAGACTTGCTGCAATTCGTCGAAAGCAATTTCTGCTTGTGGCGCTCCGGCGGTTATCACAGGTTCGGGGATAATCAAGCCGCCTGAACTCACCACCCGCACCGCCGCAAGCCCTTTGTCGTCCTCGCGGTCATCGCGGACGAGCAGTCGGGCGCGTCCGCCGCCAACGGCATCGGAAAGCGGCTTCAATAGCCGTTTCCCGACATCTTCGGCAGCAAGTTGCAGCCTCGCCAATGCGCGGCGCTGAAGAAGTTGCTCAAACTGCTCTTCCGCACTGAGCGTGTCTGCCGATGACCGTTTTATGCGGCTTTCAGGCACAGAGCCGGAAGTATTCTCCCTGCGCGGCGTGGGCGCTGCGGTATAAACAACCTCCATCGTTGGCGGAATCGTGTCTTGGACGGCGCGGAGTTCGAGGAACGACTGCCCAATCATATTGCCGTAAGCGTCGTAACTGTCCTGCCCGTAGCCAAAACCATAGCTGTACAAGCCAAACGGCTCGCTGCATTCAAACGTGTGCGTACCGTAAGCAAGGCTGATTTGGGCAATCATATAGCGACTTTCGCCAAAAGGCAAAAGGGCTTGTTCGCTCACGGGCTTTCCGTCTAAACGCAGTGTGGATGCGGCTTCGCGGGGAACAACGATGTTGACGTAGTGCCGCCATTCACCACGAATCGGCGTAGCCATGCGGTAGCGTTTCAAAAATTGCTGCGTGGGGGTAATCAAAATCATCATCGGGTCGCCGACGGAATCCTGACCATTCTCGAAACCATGCGCATACTGGGCAACCAGAATACGTTTATCACCCGTGATTTGGGTATTTTCGCGGACATTACCGTCCTCGTAGTATTCACCCGCATTCAAGAGCGAAACGAGTTGTCCGTTAGAAAATACCTTTGTTTCATTTTCCGCCGCAATCACGCGAACCGTTGATTTGGTGCGCCCAAAGAGTTTCCCCACGTAATAATGTCGCCCCCATGCCGTCATCGGCGGAAGCTGCTCGACGAGGTGGTTATAGCCTTTGTCGGGGATAGGGACGTATGCGCCGTTGTGTCCGCTAAAAACCGCAATCGGCTTGTTTGCTTGCACGAGCGACCCCGTAAGGTCGGAAGGTTTGTTTTTGCCGGGCGACGCGCCAATGACTTGATAAACATCGCCTTTGCGGAGATTCACTGTAAATGGCTGGTCGGCAGGTTTTCCGCCGAAGGTTGGTGATTTTGGCGTGATGGTGAGCGTCGTGCTATCTTCGGTGGCAATGACCGCAAATTGCGCAATCAGGTCTTCGCGGAGTTTGTAGTAGGAAACGGTGCGGTATTCCGTCCCAAGCGCTTCTATCGGCAAGCCCATGTAGCTGTCGGTTGTTTGGTAACGGTGGCTCATACCATAGACGCTGACAGGTTTTTCGGAGGTGATATGCACCGCAAGGCGCTCCGGCACTTCGCTGGAGCGAAGTTGCGCGGCAGTGTCAATACGCACATTCACAACCGTTCCGCCCCGGATGCGGCTTTCCTGCTTGAAAAGCAAGCCTTCGATTTCGACTTTTACCCGCGTATCCTCGTTGGAGGTGATAAAGAGTTCCAATGAAAGCTGCTCTTTTTGCGGTATGCGCCCCGTGCGCTGGTCGGGTGCCGACTCAATGCTATTCTTTTGAAAACACACCCAGAAATCGCGCCCTTCGGAGGTTGCTTTGATGGTCTCGCGCATCTTTTCGGGCTTTGTCGTGCTTGGCGTTTGGGCAAGAGCAATTATTGGCAGTAATGCAGCGAGGACGAGAACAAGGGAACAGCGTTGTATGATACGAGATTGAGTATCAGGGAAGCGAGTGCTTGTGGTGCGCAAAAGCGCAAAAAGACTGGTCAGAATGTGCATGAGACAAAATTTGAATGGCAAGGAAAATGACGAAATATGGAGTGCAATCGTTAGCGAAGAACGTTGCGAAGCGCCTTGCGCAGAAGCTGTTCGACAGTGAATTGGACGTTGAGTTCGGCTTGGAGCGCGGTTTTGATAGCTTTGTCGGCGGCGGCGCGTTGGTAGCCGAGTTTGACCATTGCGGCGAGTGTTTCTTCGCGGACATCGCGCTGGGTGGCGCTTGCAATCGCCTCTTCTGCCGTTTCCTCAAATCCTTCGACCTTGCCGATTTTATCTTTGAGTTCCACAATAATCCGCTCGGCAGTTTTTTTGCCCACACCGGGCAGTTTTTGTAAGCGCGAAAGGTCGCCGCGCATGATGGTATCTTGCAATTCGGGGAGATTTCCCGCAGAAAGAATCGTAATACCGATTTTTGGACCAATTCCGCTAATCGAAATAAGCAATTTGAAAATATCACGCTCGGCATCGCTCAAAAAGCCGAATAACTGCTGCGCATCTTCGCGGACAATCATCATGGTTAATAATGTTACCGAAGCACCTACATCCGGCAATTTTTCGGAGGTTATCGTCGAAACCGATACCAAATAGCCCACACCACCACAGTCAATAACAACATCGACGGGCGTTTTATGTGCAAGTGTACCACGAAGTTGAGCAATCATCAGAACGAAGAAAAGTACAACAAAATGAGCAAATATCACGAAACAGACATCACTTCAAACGAGCGTTGAAGCGGTTGGTAGCGGCAAATGAGTGTGTAATCGTTCATTACCTCCGCGCCTTGGTTGTCCACCAGCATCACGCGAATATCCACATTTGCGGTATCGTCCACAAGGGGGTCTTGGCTGGGGAAGCGCACAAAACCTCGCATGACAATAGAAACACATTCCGTGTACTGCGTACCGCAAAGAGCTTCAATTTTGCGCAATGCCCGCATATTCAGGCGCACTGCCACTCCCAGATGCGGAAAAGCATCCGATGAGCGATAAGCCGACAAGAGTGTTCGCGTAGCCATAGATTTGCTTTCTAAAAATGAGAGAGAGGACACCAACAAATTTACGCTTTGTCTGCGAAATTCTGCGGTAAATTCGTCGGGTTTTTCGTTTTTGGCTTATAGTTTTTGGTTTTTGGTGTGTGGTTATTCTTGTTGAGTATTGTTTTTTGGTATTGAAACCGCACTGCGTCTGGATTATACTCATTATTCGTGCCAAACTCGCAGTACCATTAAACTTTTTTTTCCATAGAATCATCGAATTGATGTAAATTACGAGTGTTCAACACAGTTCGCTGAATTACCCATGAGTTACGCCCTTTCTGTGAAGCCTGAAGACGCACTACTAACAGCCCTCCGTGAAGCCACCGACAGCAATAGCGCTGCGGCTAATGAGTTCGTGCGGAAATATCAAAAATTTGTCTATGCGACGGCATTGCGATATTTGAAATCCTCCGACGATGCTTACGATGCGACGCAGGAAGTGTTTATCAAGGCACTCAAAAATATCCGCAATTTTCGCGGCGATAGTTCCGTCACAACGTGGCTATATCGTATCACGATGAACGTTTGTTCTGGCATGAAGCGCAAGGAGAAGGTGCGTCAGTTTGTGGGGCTGGAGGTGATTGAGGAAATTGTTCCCGACCACAGCATTACACCAGCACAGGCAACCGAAAACAGCGATTTCAAAGTCCGCTTCGAGGCAATGTTGGAAGAACTACCCGAAAAGCAACGCCAAACCTTCATTATGCGCTATTTCGATGAACTTTCCTACGAAGAAATCTCGAAAATCTCCGGTACAAGCGTCGGCGGGCTGAAAGCAAACTACTTTCAAGCGGCGAAAAAACTCGCTCAGTTGCTCAAAACAGAAAAGCAGTAAGCCCGTTATTTGATGGGCAGTTGTTTGAATCACCATATCAGCGAACGTCCTAATACCTTATCACCATGAATACCCAATTTTCGACATCCCCAGACCAAGGCTCACCAATACTGGCGCGGGAAGAAGTCGAAGCGCTGTTGCCGGACTATGCTTTTGGCAACCTTGAATCGGCGGCAGATGACAAAGCACGATTTGAAGCATCTTTGCCAGCATATCCCGATCTCGTTGAGGAATTGCGCCTTATCGAGGACAGTTTCGGCAGCATCCGCGAAGAATTTGAAGCACTCAACCGTGCAGAATTGCAGCGTCTGAAAAATTTAACCGTTCACGTCCAACAGCGCTTACAGCAAGAAGTAGAGCGCCGAGCGCACCGATTTCGTCTTTTGAAGTTTTTTGTTCCGGCGCTGGCAATGTGCGTTGTCTTGGCGGTTATTTCGATACCACAGGCATTCAATGGCAGTTGGAAAACCTTCACCAGCGACCGCACCGAGACCGCTATTCTCACGCCGGAAGACATCCAGCGTTTGGAAGAATTGCAGGTGGACGAAAGCGTTGTCAACGAACACAGCGCCTTTGCCGACAACCTCGGCGCAAATGCGAACAGCGCCGATGAAGCCGACAAACAAGCCGCAATGGTGGCACGAAAAATGCTCACCAAAGAAACACTTCGCGCTCTGGCAGCGAACCGCTCTGCATTCCAGGATTATTTTGATAATTCTACTTTTGACGATATGAGCGAAGAAGAAGCGGCGGGCATTGCTGCGGCGATGACCGAAATGTAACTATCGCAATTTCAAGAACCCAAACCAATCAAGACTCTTTAACGACTGCACCGTAATTTTTTCGGAGAATCTATGACTTTTGCCCGACTTTTTTGCCACCAGCCATTGCTTGCTCTTGCGTGTAGCGCCGCTTTGAGCATTTCTGTCGCAACTGCCGCACCCGCGCTCTCTGCAAAACAGCAAGGCGGCAAAAAACAAATCGAACAACTCAAAAAACTCAAACTTATCGAAGCGCTCAATCTCGACGATGCGACGGCAGAGAAGTTTTTTGTGCGCTATAATTCCGAACAAAAAAAGGTCGAGGAAGTACGCAAGTCTCTTGAAGATGCGACTAACGACCTCGACAAAGCAAAAAGTTCCGGCAATAGCGAAAAAATCAAGCAGTCCACCCAGCTTATGCTGGACAAACACAAACAACTTCAAGATGCCAATAACGAACTTTTGCGCTCCGTCCGCGAGGTTCTGAACGATAAGCAGTATGCCGATTATCTCGTTTTTGAGGCAAAATTTCAAAAGCAAGTTACCGACATCTTACTTCAAGGAAAGCGCGAATCGAAGCGCGATTCACTCAAAAAATAGGTATTCGTTGCACAGGAGTGCGAACGCTGTTCACCAGAGCAAGAAATAATTCTCTGGAGCGAAAAAAAAGCCTCACAGCCGAGTTTTAATGCGGCTGTGGGGCTTTCTCTACTCAGGAAGTCAAATCTATTCGGTATCTCTAAATTGTCATGTAAATTTATACCACTACCATAAATTCGTTATATTCAAATATACAAAGATTCCATGCACAGTTATTTACTTAAATTGGTATGAGACCTCCACATCCACAGCGGCAAACAAACGGAAAATCTCTTTATGGAGTCCTTCTCGTGAGGTCATAACTTACTCTCGCATCTGATAAAAACTAGCTGTAACTAGTCAGGTCTAAAAATTGGCGTTTTTTGATAAATTTCAGCATTTTTTCTATTGCCATTATTCCAATTTCTCCAAAATTTAG
>CANHDJ010000071.1 GCA_947459425.1 Ignavibacteria bacterium | reverse complement strand
GGCATCGTAGAGCGACTCGACCAGAGCGATCACGGCTTCTTCGCCTTGCTGGTATATCTGCGATATGTCCTTACGGCTGGGACGATTCATATGACATTTTGCTATGAAATTTTCATTCCATTTTTTTGATGACCTGACCAGTTACAAATTATTTAGAGTGAGAAACACGAGTATTCCAGGCATCAAAAATCCCCAGAAGCCGCTCTACACCTTCAGTAAGCGCTGCCGGTCCGGGTTGTAAAATTATTGGCGAAGGGATTTCAAACAACTGCTCATTTGCCACTGCTGGAATCAGCGACCAGCCCAATCGTGCAATAAGACGCTCGGGCTTGAACATCTTCCCACACCACGAAGCCACGATAATATCGGGCTTTCGGCGAATCACTTCTTCGGGGTCAGTAATAATACGGCGCTTGGCATCAGGAAAATGGCGGTTTTCCGCAAAAACGTCTATCCCGCCACAAATCTCAATCAATTCACTTACCCAGCAAATGCCGGAAATAAGCGGGTCGTACCATTCTTCAAAATATACACGAGGCTTGTATTCACGCTCTTTGCCGCGCAAGGAGGCTTGGTGGAGATTTCCCGCTAGCTCACCGACAAGCTGCTCTGCTTCGACACTTTTGCCCACAAGTGCGCCCAGCCGTAGTATCATGGACAAAATGCCCTCAACTGACCGATGATTAAATCCTACGACCTCTACTCCTGCACGCATCAATTTCGCACAAATATCTGCCTGTAAATCTGACCACGCCAAGACTACATCAGGCTTGAGAGCAAGTATCTGTTCAATATTTGCGTCCAAATATGTGCTGATTTTCGGCTTTGTTTTTCGTGCCGCTTTCGGACGCACTGTAAAGCCTGAAATACCAACAATGAGGTCATCCGCGCCAAGCAGATAGAGCGTTTCGGTAGTTTCTTCGGTCAAACAGACGATTCTACGTGGCAGCGAAGGATGGAGTGAAAATAATTGTGGCATAGCAACCTAAAACCCAAGATCACGCAAACGGTCAGCAATAGCATCCGCATAGATATTGCGCACTTCGCCATAGACCAGCGCATTCGGCATCAGCAGAAGTGCGCCGTAGCTGGAAGGATTCGAGTTTTCAAATTTTGAGGTGGATAAAAAGGTCTCCTCTTCGGGGCGAAATTCGTTGTCAACATCGCGCACAACAACGGTACAGCCGTATTCCACAATTTTTCCTTCCTCAATCGGCGCTCCAACAAAACCCAGAAGCTGGAACGGCACACGAATCTTTACAATGTACCCCTTTTCCCAAAGCGTCGCGGCGGCTTTGACTTGCTGAATGGCTTGTTTCTGGACATCCGTCAACACATCAACGGCGCTCGGGCGCACTGTTGGCTTTTTATCAGTAAAATTACCTGGCGTAATGCTGAAGGCAAAAATATTTCCTTCGGCACGAGTGCGAAAATTCTCGGTTTTACCGCGTTTTTTGACAAAACGGTTTGCCACATTGGACATATCCAACCAAACTTCTACTTTGTCATGTGCTGCCCCCTCTTTCGATTCTGTAACGATGCGGTCATCAGTCACTTTGACTAAAAAATATAAATACTGTTCGTTATGAGCCGATCGAACACTAAATGACAGGTCTTCCGCCCCGGACCAGTAATAAGCCCCTTTTGAAATATATTTCACCGAATTGCTCACAGCATCGGAGGAAAAGCCCTTGTAGATATACTTCCCACGCGGATACGACGGCACACAAAGGAAATCACTCTGGAAAAGCTCATCATTGGTGCGAGTATCGCGGTATTTCTCATAGCCCGTGAGGTTTTGGAAATTGCGATATGCCTCGTGCGTCATGGTGCGAACACGCTCGGTTTTGAAGGAATCCAACACCATCAGCGAACCGTTATCCAGCCGATAGCCGCTAATTGTCCAATCAAAGTCCTGCGCTTTTTCAATCACAAAACAGCCATTATCCTTGACTAAAACGCCAACTTCTATCGGGCTTTCGACAAAGGTATAAGGAAACTTGCCAATCCGCGTTAAATAACCATCAATATCAGCAAAAAGATAGACCTGTACATTCCGCCCTTTGTCATTGCTCATGCGGACAGACATAGCGACATCAGGCACACCATCACCCGAAAAATCACCAACGTCCCAACCCCAGATGCGATATTGCGCACCGCGTGGAAGCTGGTCTTTGAGGTCACCTATGAGTTCATCGGCAAAGTAGGGTTTGAGTTTTTCTTGCATTTGTTCGAGCAGAAGCCCACTTTGCGCGGAAAGGCTACCAACGAAAACAAATATACCGAGCAGAAAACAACAAAGTATGCGCATAGCATTACGATTGGTCGGGGAAGATAAAATATATTTCATAAAAATAGCAAATTTGTGCCATTCTCAGCGCTTCAGTTGTTCTTCCAGCGTAGAAATTATCGTCATTGCGTCATCGTAAAGATGCTGCATTGCGCCTTCTTCCTGCTTTGGAGCAAAACGGGCAAACTCACACGAATCAAGCGTTTGAGCAAACCGGGCGCAAACATCAGCATTGACGCTGCGTTCTTGCAATGCGGCTTGGACGCTTTCACGCGAAAGTGCAGATTGCGGGATCGTCAATTTATCGCTCATGTAGCCCCAAAGCGCTTTCGAGACGGCATCGTGGAATTTTGCGGAATCATTCGCACTTAAAAATGCCTTTGCTTCTTTGAGGCGCTTTGTTGCAATGCGTGTAGCAGAGCGGTTTCTCATCAGCGCAATATCGCTTCTGAGCTGCTCGTCACGCCGACGGTAAACAATAAATCCGATGAATAGGACAAAGGGCAATAGTAATGCCGTGAAGAAACCCGCACTTCCATAAAACCCTTCTCCTTTGCGCGGCAAACGCTCGCTTTTGCCCAATTTAATAAAGCGAATATCGCTATTGAGCGCCGTTACAGCGTCTTTGCCGCTATATTTGCCGCCCACAACCGTGCTTTCTTCTTTGCCCTTCTCAACCGAAAGCGTGTATTCCTCGGACTGAAGGGAAATATAGCGTTTTTTCTCAAGGTCGTAGTAGGCAAATCCAACAGGTGGAATTTTGAACTCCCCCGCAAAACGCGGAATAAGTAAGTATTCTAGCGTTTTTGAGCCGCTTGCACCGGACTCGCTCATGTCAATATTATCTTTCGTTGTTGGGTCGTAGGTCTCAATATCTGGCGGCAGTTGGAGTTTTATTGGGTCAATTAATTTCAGATTGCCTTTCCCGCTAATCCGCACGGTCAATTTCACAGGTTCATTGGTCTTCGTAGAGCGTGGAGCAAGCGTTGTTTCGAGCGAAAACGTCCCAACAGCACCGTTAAACTCTGCCGGAACATTGCTCTCCGGAAGAGGCTTCACGATAATTTTCACGACAGGACTGCGAAGCGGAACACGTACATCTTGCGCCTGCCCAAAGGGATCGCCACCAAAAGGGTCGCCACCGTGAAAAAACGCATCGAATGGATCGCGTGAGTTATTACGTCTATTGCCGCCGACGTTCACTCTGGCAACAACTTCTGCTTCCATTGGATCAAGTTCCAACGTACCGCTTTGCTGTGGGAAAAGAACGACTTTTTTTACTGCCGCCACGCGAAAAACCTGCCCGTTTATTACCTCGTCATTGAACAACAGTTGTTGCGGACTTTCAATATCTTGGCTCCAAAAGCCTGTCAAAGCGGGCATTTTGCGTGGCGTGTAATTCGTCAGCGTGATGCGGGTATAGAGTTTGTACGTTGCAACGATTTGTTCGCCGCGCATGACACTATTTTTATTCACCGTTGCCTTGAGAAAAATCCCTTTTTGAAGTTGCTTTGTCATCTCCGTTTCGGCGGCTTGTTCTTCGGCTTGTTGCATAGCCTGTTGCTGGCTTTGCTTGACAACCTGCACGGTGACAGGATTTGATTGAACGCGCTTCCCACCAATATCCGCCGAAGCCGCAGGAATAGTGAACTTTCCTTCAGTTTTGGCTTGCAAAATGTAGGAATACGAAACCGTTTGCGACATTGCGCCATTGACAATACGGACACTCTGCGACTGCATTGGTCCACCGAGCAGGGTCAGTCCCTCAAATTCCGGCGCACGAAAGCCCGTTATTGTGCCATTTGCCGTAAACGTTACCTGAAAACGCTCACCAATGCTGACGGGATTAGGCGTAACAGCGGCAGTAAGCTCCTGCGCCTGTAACGGGGCGGCGCAGAAGAAATATATAAGAAGAAAAAAAAGAATACGCATACCATTATTTTCCGTTAAAATTACCAATCTTTTTCAATGACCACGCCAGTTGCTTTGCGCTTAACGAGTTTCTTTTGGACATTGCGCTCTTCATTATTAAGCGCTTCCAAAATTCGCTCTGCATCTGCTTTAGAGAGCTTTGGTTGTGATTGTCCTTGTTGTGGATTATTATTTTGTTGGGGCTGATTCGGTTGTTGATTTTGCTGGTTTTTATCTTGATTTTTATCCTGTTCCTGCTCTTGTTTTTGCTGGTCTTGTTGCTTTTGTTGGTCTTGATTTTGGTTGTTTTGCTGCTGTTTCTGCTGCTCTTGCTTTTGGGCAAGCAGTTGTTTTGCGTAGGCGAGATTGTGCCTTGTGTCGTCGTCGTTCGGATTTAAGCGCAAAGCATTTTTGTACGCATCCACCGATTCCGCTAATTTTTGCGATTTCAAGAAGGAATTGCCGAGATTATGATACGATTGCGCTCGCATATCTTTGGGCGTTTTGGTGTTTTCCGCCAAACTACGAAATTGGCTGACCGCATCATCGTACTTACCTTGTTTATAGAATGAATCGCCAAGATTGAAGCCACTTTCAGAAAGATTTTTATCTTTTTCCAGCGACGTGCGATACTGCTCTTCGGCTTCTTTAAATCGTTTATTGGTATAGGCTTCATTGCCGCTTCGAGCCAGTGAACGTGGCGTATCGAAAACACTTGTCCATGACGAAGATTGAGCCAAAGCCGTGTGCGGAAGTGCTATGCAAGCCAAAGCCGCAAGGCTTATCGGTACAAGAGAAGGTTTCATGCGGTCTCCTTTTCGGTTGGAGTTGTGGATAGATTGACGGTCTGCGGAGATTTTTTTGGCGAAATATGCCCAAAAAGATTGAGTTTGCGCCACCAAGCATTATTGCGGTCAGAAAGAAAAAGCTCCCAAATCAGCAGCAACAAAGCCAATCCGAGTGCATATTGAAAACGGTCTTCAAAATTCGTAAAAACTTTCGTACCAAATTCTTTCTTTTCCATTTTGCCGATTTCTTCCAGCACAACGTTTAAGCCTGTTTCGGTGTTATTCGCGCGAACATAGACACCACCGCCTGCAGCGGCAAATTCTTGGAGGCTTTTTTCATTAAGTTTGGTTAGAATCACATTGCCCGCACGGTCTTTGCGAAAGCCCGTTTGGAAGCCCATGGCGTAGGTGGGAATGGGTGAGCCTTCCGGCGAACCCATGCCGATAGTGTGCAGAATTACGCCCTCTTCTCGTGCGTCTTTAATTGCCTTGAGCGCGTCGTCTTCGTGGTTTTCCCCGTCCGTGATGACGACAAGCGTCTTGTAGCGTTTTTCTTCGGCATTAAAGGACTTTCCTGCCAATTTAACCGCAGCGCCGATATTGGTGCCTTGCGTCGGAATCATGCTCGTTTCAATGGCAGAAAGGAACATTTTGACTGCGCCATAATCATTCGTCAAAGGAAGCTGCAAATAGGCTTCTCCGGCAAAAACAATCAGCCCGATGCGGTCATTGCTGAGTTTGTCCAACATTCTGGCAATCGCTTGTTTGGCACGGTCAAGACGATTCGGCTTGAGATCTTCTGCTTTCATACTGTTCGAGACATCAAGCGCAATGATAATATTCACGCCCTCGCGCTTGACTTCTTCGAGTTTCGTCCCGATTTGAGGGTTCGACAAGCCAAAAACGAGAAAAATATAACTCACCGCAAAAAGAACAAATTTCCAGAACGGTTTCGACTCGGAAACATCAGGAAATAAGCGGCGTATCATGGCACTATCGCCAAAAGCGGCAAGAGCCTTTGTGCGCTCACGGCGGCTCCACCAGAACAGGAGTAGCAAGAGAGGCAAAAGCGCTAGAGCGTAGAGATATTCGCTATGTTGGAAACGAATCATAGTGTACGAAGCAAGAAGTGTACATTGAAAACTGCACCACTAAAATAAAAAAAAGCAGAGACATTGCTGTATCTGCTTTTGAAGATTTCTTACCGAGAGCGCGTGAACATGAGATTACGCATTGCCCAAGGCTGCTGCCACCAATGCCGCTTTTTTGCGGGTTTTGGTGCGCATCTGGCGCTCGGTCATGCCGCGCAGGTAGTAGAGTTTCGAGCGGCGGACTGCGCCTTGGCTCACAACGGTAACGCCTTGAATAATGGGCGAATACAGAGGGAAAATACGCTCTACGCCGACACCATTGGAAATTTTGCGAACGCGGAAGGTTGCGCCAGTACCGATGCCGCGACGGGCAATCACGATACCTTGATAGTTCTGAATACGCTCTTTATCACCCTCGATAACGCGCACAGCGACGTTCACCGTGTCACCCGGCTTGAAGCTAGGGATGTTCACTTCTTCGCCATTATTTTTGGACTTGCGCATTTCGCTGGATTCAGCGATAGCCATCGTCTCAATGAGTTGCAATTCTTTCGTTATCATAATCGCTTGTTACTAAAGGAATAAAACTATATGGAGTTGTTGTATGCGTCGTTTTTGGTATAGCCTACAAAAATACAGGATTCATGGATAGTGTGCAAACTTTTTGTGGAAAATTTATTTTTTGCAATCACTTAGTCCACAAATACTAACCGCCGCCCCTCTTCCGGCGCAGGAAATGGCAGAGCAACAACGTCGTCAATAGCAGCATTCATCTCATCGGAGAGTTGTTTGCGCATAGCTTCAATCTCTGATGGTGTATGAAGTTTGCGGTCAAGCATCACCTGTTCATAGCGGGCAATCGGATCACGCTTTTGCCACGTCTCCAACATTTCGCGTGGAACATAGCTAAAATCGTCATGTTCGGCATGACCGCGCATCCGCATTGTGACGCACTCAATAATCGCCGGAACACCTGTTGCGCGGGCATTTTCAACGGCATTTTTGCAGGTTTCAAAGACGAGTTCCACATCCGTTCCGTCAATCGTCGCCCCAGTGCAGCCATAGCCCAAAGCTCGGTCGGAAAGCCGTTCACAGGCGAACTCCACACTGTTCGGCGACGAATACGCATACTGGTTGTTTTCAATTATCAGCACAAGCGGTGCGCGTTGCACCGCCGCCAGATTGATTCCTTCGTGAAACTCGCCTGTTTGTGCGCCCCCGTCGCCGATATAGGTCATCGCAACGGTGTTTTCTCCACGCATTTTTGCTGCCATTGCATAGCCAACGGCAACGGGAATCATCGACCCCAAGTGCGAAACGTTGCCAAACACTTTTTTACCCACATCGGCATAATGCCCCGTACCGTCTGTGCCGCGCATCATACTTCCTTCGCGGGCAAGAAAGTTTTTGAGCATAGTGCGAAGCTCCTGCCCCCGTGTGAAATGCCCACCGACGTTGCGGTGCATAGGAAAATACGCATCGTCCGCCGCCAATGCCGAAGCCGAACCGACCGACGTAGCCTCATTCCCAATTTGCGAATAAACGCCCCCAAAAGCGCGTCCCTGCTTAAAAAGGCGAATCATCGCCAAATCAAACTCCCGTGCTTGGAGCATTCGGTAGAATATTTTCTTACGCTCCACATCGGTGAGAAGTGAGGATATATGGGGTTTTTCGCGGTACAGTTTTTCGTAAGAACTCGTACCGTTTGTGGTCGCGGGCTTCCCATTTTGGGGCTTCGTTGCAATAGCTGCCATGAATATTACGCTCCTGAAAAAATGTCGTGTCAAAATATCTGTTTTTCAATCTGTTCTGCAACCCGCTCTTCAAATTCAATATCTTCATAGATTTCCGTCAATGGAACGGTGCAATCCACGCTCTGAAGTGTTAGTGATTCCTCAATAGTCGTTATGGCTTGAAAAGCCCATAGAGTGCGCTCAGGCGGGACGTGAGGGTTTTCAATGCGGCTATACCGCTCAACCCGCACCATATCCTGCTCCAAAAGCACATATTCCCGCAAACTCGGAATACTGCGGTAATGGTCGAATTTGCGTGTTCGGTCGTATTCTTTCGTCGAATCCGACAAAATTTCCATAATAACAACGGGATTGAGCAAAGTATCAAAAGCATTATCAAGAAATTCAGGCTTGCCGCACACAACGACGATGTCGGGATAGGTATAATGGCTAGTCGAAACCCTCGTGCGCATATCATTTGCATAAAGGCGACACCCTTGTTGTTGTAGTTTGCGCCGCAATGAACCAATAATGTTAATGCTGATAATGTTGTGGTTATTGCTTGCCCCCGCCATGGTGAAAAGTTCACCCTGAAAATACTCATGCTTCTCAGGCGCAGAGCGCTCGAACGACAAGTATTCTTGCGGGGTATAGAGATAATTAGGCTGTGCGCTCATAGAATTTGCTCAATAAAACATTGGAAATGCACTTGGCTTTGCCTCATTCATAATTTCGTAAGCAGCCATGAAAATATGCTCCACATCGGGCTTTGACCAGAAATTGCCGTCTGTGCCGTAGGCGGGACGATGTTCCTGCCCGGTGAGCGTACGCGGCTTGGAATCAAGATATTTGTAACCACCTTGCTTTTCGAGAACTTGCTGCATCATGTAAGCAGTGCATCCGCCCGGCACATCTTCGTCCACAAACAAAATACGATTGGTTTTGCGGAGCGATTCACCAATAAGCCCATGTCTATCAAATGGCAACAGCGACTGCACATCAATCACTTCAGCGTCAATCCCCGCGTCACCGAGCAGTTCTGCCGCACGGCTGACAAGGCGCAACGTCGCACCATAGCTCACGATGGTAATATCGTTGCCCGGACGCAATATCTCTGGCACACCTAGCGGCAAGGTAAATTCACCAATATTCTCCGGCATTTTTTCCTTCAAGCGATAGCCATTCAGCACTTCAATCACCAATGCCGGCTCATCGGAGCGCAAAAGCGTGTTGTAGAAGCCTGCGGCTTGGGTCATGTTGCGCGGCACAAGGACGTGTATGCCTCTGATAAAGCTCACAATGCCGGACATCGGTGAGCCGGAATGCCACACGCCTTCCAAACGATGCCCGCGTGTCCGAATGATAAGCGGCGCTTTCTGACCGCCTTTGGTGCGGTATTGCAGCGATGCGAGGTCGTCGGACATAATTTGAATTGCGTACAAGAGATAATCCAAATACTGAATTTCAGCAATCGGTCGCAAACCCCGCATGGCAAGACCGATACCTTGCCCAATAATGGTGCATTCGCGTATGCCCGTGTCAGTGACGCGCAAATCGCCATATTTTTTTTGCATCCCGGCAAATGCTTGATTCACATCGCCTAAATGCCCAACATCCTCGCCAAAGGCAATAATACGCGGGTCGCGTTTCAAAGCCGCATCAAAGCACGCATTCAAGACTTCAAAGCCGCTAACATTCGGCGCATCGGCAGCATAACTCGGCGCAATAACAGGCGCTTTGAGAGCGGACTCTGCCGAGGTGCTGTATAAATTGCTGCTGTATCTATCGTGATTGATTTCATTTTCCTTGTGCATCCATGCCGTTAGTTCGAGTTTTGCGGGAATGGCTTCATTACGCACCGCATAAAGCGACCAACTCGCAGCCGACATAACATCGCGGCGCTCCGGATTTTTAATAAGCCGCAAACTTTCAATCAATCGCTGAATTTCTGCTGCTGATTCCAGCTTCGCTGCCGCCGCAATGCGCTCCAATAACACCAGCGCCTCGTTTGATTCTCGGCGAATCGGCTCCATAAATGCCTCAAACGCAAGTTTCCGTGCGCTTTCGGCGGTTGTTTTAGCGTTTTGTTCCAGCGTTTCCAGTTCTTCCGGCGTTGCGAATCCTTGCGCGATAATCCAATCACGCATTTTTACCAAACAATCATGCTCCCGCTCCCATTCCAAGCGCTCTTTGGACTTATAGCGCTCATGGCTTCCGCTTGTGGAATGCCCTTGCGGCTGCGTGAGTTCGATGACGTGAATAATAGCCGGAATGTGATGCTGACGGGCATCCTGAACCGCCTTCGTATAAACATCCATGAGCGCCGGATAATCCCAACCATTAACTTGATAAATATTAAAGCCGGAATCGCCGCCTTCTTCACGCTGGAATCCCTGCAAAAGCGCATACATATTCTCTTTGGTCATTTGGTATTTATTCGGTACGGAAATACCATAGCCGTCGTCCCAAATCGAAATAACGGCGGGCGCTTTCAGAACGCCGATAGCGTTGACGGCTTCCCAGAACATTCCTTCGGCACAACTCGCATTGCCGATTGTACCAAAAGCAACCTCATTGCCGCCCTTGGAAAACTGTGCAAATTGCTTTAACTCGTCCAACTCGCGGTAAAGACGCGATGCGTACGCCAATCCAACCAAACGCGGCATCTGCGCTGCTGTCGGAGAAATATCGGCAGCGGAATTTTTCATTGCCGTTAGTTCTTTCCAATTTCCATCGGCATCCAAACTGCGCGTTGCAAAGTGGGAATTCATAGTACGCCCTGCTGTTGCGGGTTCGTGAGCAAGATCGGCGTGTGCATACAACTGAGCAAACATTTGCTGAATCGTTGTTTCGCCAATAGACAACATAAAGGTTTGGTCACGGTAGTAGCCAGAGCGAAAATCTCCATTTTGAAAGACCTTCGCTAGGATAAGCTGCGGTACTTCTTTGCCATCACCAAAAATCCCAAACTTCGCATTACCGCTTAGTGCTTCGCGCCGCCCCATATAGCTGGCATGGCGGCTCTCACTGGCAATTTGATAATCACGCAGAACTTCTTCGCGCGTAAAAACGTGCTTAGAAGCCTTATCGGAAGGGGTTTTGGAAGAATGGTGTCCGTTTTTGGAAGATACGGCAGGCGATTTTTTGGCGGGCGAAAGAGATGGTTTCATAGACGTGACCGGTTCAAAAAGATGGTTAGACCAATGACGTTTCGTACCATGCTGCTGCCGAAGAACAGCGCACGGATACAGCACCGCAAACTACGACGTTCTCAGGATATAGCCAAACTTTCGTTCTAAGAAAGGGCAAAAATTCCGCCGAAAACGGAAACTTGGCGAGGTAGATAGAATTTTCGTGTGCTGTTTGAAAAATTTTACCAATATTAGTAATCGGCTAATCTAATGAAATGCTATTCACCAAGGCACGTCCGTATTGTTCCCCAACCATGAAGCGCGTAGTTATTTGCGACGACCACGATTTAGTGACTCATCTTCTCGAAACATGGCTTACGCTTGATAAAAACTTAGAGGTTATCGGGACGTTTAATCGCGGTTTAGATGTGATAAACGCTCTTCCCACGTTGCAAGCCGACATCTTGATTCAAGATTTGCAACTGCCGGATATTAGCGGCGTTGAAGTTATTCAGCGCCTCCGCGATGCGGGCATGACGATGCGAATTTACGCCATCACCGGACGGGCAGATTTAGCGCGTGCCGCATTGGAAGCGGGTGCAAGCGGCTGTATGCTCAAAGATGAAAGCCCCGAAGAGCTGTTGCGGGCAATTCGTTCGGACTTGCAAACCAGTATTTGGCTCAGTCCCATGCTTGCCGGACATTTTTTCAACGCTA
Organism: Ignavibacteria bacterium; assembly: GCA_947459425.1. GTDB lineage: Bacteria > Bacteroidota > Ignavibacteria > Kapaibacteriales > UBA4661 > PH2015. The sequence goes on along the minus strand of CANHDJ010000071.1, from coordinate 437 downwards.
CGCAAGCCCGAACCGACTTCAAACTCACCAACAGCGAAATCTCCATTTTAAGCCATCTCAACAAAACAAACGCCGAAATTGCTGAACTTCTCATGCTTTCAGAGGGTCGTGTTCGCAACGTTGCCAGCACGATTTACCAAAAACTCGGCGTTGAGACCCGCGAAGAAGCCATGCAATGGGCGCGGACCGTTCTGCTGATGAATTACGATTCGTGAAAAATTTTGATGTATGAAAAAAGAAAGCCTTGCTTAAAAGCGTATTACACGCAATTAAGCAAGGCTTTTTCTCGAGTGTGTAAACTGTTTTGTGTAAACGTTCCCTCATCCCCCGCCTTCTCCCAGAGGGAGAAGGAGCTAAGACAAAGAAAATCAAAATACTCTGAAGCCCTCTCCCTCTGGGAGAGGGTTGGGTGGGGGGGCATTTACACAAAGTTTCGT
>CANHDJ010000070.1 GCA_947459425.1 Ignavibacteria bacterium | reverse complement strand
ATATTCGACACTTTGGCGAATGGCAGGTAATGGATGGCGCATAGTTTTGAAAATAAATTTGTGTAATTATCTTGTAATTACCAAATATACATAAAATTTATGCACAGGCATTAACTTGAATTGGTATAAAATATATGATTGTGTAAATTTGTTGAGAAAAAATTGTACCCACTTCAGATAGGGCAATCCTATGAAAATTTCAACCCCACATTAATCCTTGCGTTGCTGAACAATGGGTTACAACTCATTATTTGGAATACTGAGGTTTTAAGCCATTCTCAAAACCTCATGCGATTGCCCCCGCTACTTCGACCATTACTACGACTACTGAAGCCCATATCCATGCCAGATAGCATTCAGAATATCGTTAGAACGGGCGTACCGCTAGGGTAGGCAGCAATACTTGAATTAAAAATTATGGAAAGTGTATTATCAATCTTTTCATCAACAACTATGACAGCACTTCCTCGCAACACCACAAAAAACCAAGACTTCTACCACCGCGTTTATGAATTGGCGCGGCAAATTCCCTTCGGGCGTGTCTGTACTTACGGACATATAGCCGAAGCGCTGGGCGCAAAGTCTTCTGCAAGGATGGTTGGGTGGGCTATGAACGCGGTGGACAGCGCTCACAGGGCGACCGATATTCCCGCGCACCGGGTCATCAATCGCAATGGAGAGCTTTCCGGCAAACATCACTTTGCCACACCAACGCTTATGCGCGAATTACTTGAGGCGGAAGGGATTGAATTTATTGGCGAAGCAGTGAATCTGAAAAAGCATTTGTGGATACCGCCGATGTAAACACTCTTTCTACCAAGTGTTTACTTCCATCTCCAAGCGAACGCCAAAACGCTCCTCAACCGAAGTACGAATCTTCTCTGCAAGCGCCAGAATGTCTGAGCCGTTTGCCGTGCCATGATTCACGAGAACTAATGCTTGTTTATCGTGGACAGCCGCGTCGCTGTCAAGCGACAAGCGCTTGCCTTTCCACGCACACTGTTCAATCATCCATCCGGCGGGAATTTTTACCGTGTTTGCTTTGGCAGGAAAGAAGGGAACATTGGGGTAAACACTTTTGATGCGGGCAAATTCTTCCGATGACACTTCGGGGTTTTTGAAAAAGCTACCGGCATTGCCGATAATAGCGGGGTCGGGGAGTTTGCTGCGGCGAATCGCGCACACCGCCTCACGCACGTGCGAAACGGTGTATTCATCAGACTTTGTGGTCGGAAAAAGTTGCGCTAATTCTTGGCGTAATGCGCCATAATCGCAATGAAGATCGTGTGCGCCGGGACTTTTCACAAGGCGCATCACGACGGACGTAATCACGTAGGCATCGCGTAAATCGTGCTTGAAAATGCTGTCTCGGTAGGCAAATGCACATTCTCTGGCGGAAATCTCACGCATTTCCCCTGTCTGGCGCATCATTCCTTTTACACAGACAACGACATTCCGTAATTCAACACCATATGCCCCAATATTTTGAACCGGAGCAGCGCCCGCACTTCCCGGAATAAGTGAAAGGTTCTCTATGCCGCCCCAATTCTGGCTTACGGCATACTGCACTACATCATCCCAACGTTCTCCGGCGGCAACTTCAATATCAACTGTCTCTGTATCTTCACGGATGATAGTAATTCCTTTGAGCGATAGCTGCACGACCAAAGCATCAAGATTTTGGGTCAGCAAAATATTGCTGCCGCCGCCAAGAATATGAGTATTTGGGGCGTTTAGAGGATGGTGTTGAAAAAGATAGTCGAGGTCATCCATGCTTGTCACGGTGCAGAAAGCATTCGCCGTTGCTGCGATACCAAAGGTGTTGTAGGGCTTGAGCGAAATATTGTGCTGAATAATCATCGGGAAAGGATGTTGCTGTGGAACAGAGATATGGCGGAACGGAAATAAAAAAGACAGGAAACACCGTCATAGTGCGGGTTTCCTGTCTTGCTGACTGTGGAGAAAGCGGCTTAGAATGGAATATCGTCATCATCCGGCGCAGGAGCATCGCTGCTGCTTGCGGCGGCGGAACGACTTGGTGCTGATGCGGCGGGAGCGCCGCCATCAATTTTTTCTAATTTCCAAGCACCCAAGTTGGTGAAATAGACGGTATTGCCGTCGCGGGTTTTGCCTTCGCGTCCGGAGAGACCAAAAACGACCTTGATCTTATCGCCTTTTTGGAATGAGTTCAATGCTGAACATTTATCCTGCGTAAGTTGAAATTTGACAAATTGGGGATAGTTGCCGTCTTCAATTTCAACGACAAATTCACGTTTGCGAAATTTTTCTGTTATTTGCTGTTCATCGAACAAGGCGTGTAATTTGCCGAATGCTTCATACAACATGGAAAATCCTTCGAGAGAGTTAAAACGAGAAAAAAGAAATAATTAGCATCTGAGCGGCAAAAATACAAAAAATGTGTAAACAGTCATACACTTACGCAAAGATTTTTTTGCCGCACTCTGCCAGAAGCCATTCAAGCACGATACAAGAGCGCTTTGTAGGACTCTGCTTCAAAAAGAAAGTGGCGGGCGATATTGATAGAAAGCGGGTTTGCATAGTTCATCCGTTCAGGATGCCACTGCACACCCAGAAAAAACGGCTTGCCCGTGAAATCATTCCATTCGATAGCCTCGTTAATGCCGTCGTCGGAGACCGCACCAATGCGCAAGCCTTCGCCCGTGCGCTCTACGGCTTGGTGGTGAGCGCTATTGATGTCGCCTTCAATATCGCCCGTAATTTTCATCAAAATTGAACCTGATTCCAAGCGCACACGGTGTTCACCGTCCTTCTCGTTCAAACGGGCGTGTTCATTGGTTGCGGCTGTATCGTTGGGAATATCAATCACGAGCGTACCACCTTCGGCAACGTTGACCAACTGCGCACCCCGACAAACCGCCAGAACGGGCATTTTCATTTCTTTTGCTTTTGCATAGAGCGCCAATTCAAACTCATCGCGCTCATTGTCCACGTAGCAGCGCGTAATTTCGTCTGCTTTGCCATATCGTGCCGGATGCACATCGGGACCGCCCGTCAACACAAGTCCCATGCACGATTCCAAGACCGCAGAGGCTTGTGGCATCTGAACGAGGGAAAGGTCAATGCACTCGACGCTTGTATCGGCAGCGCGAAGCCACTCTTCATACTTTTCATAATTTGGTGAACCGCTTGCTTTGGAAATGCCGATTTTCATAGTGTTTGAAGGAATATATCGAAAAATTGTTGACGCAAACAAAAGAAGATTTCTCGCATACACGGATTTTGACGGGAAAGATTGTATCAAAATCGCGTATATTCACGGATTCGTCAAATTTTTGTTGAGTTACTAGATACCGTTTATGCTTGCCAAACTCCGCTCACTTGCTTCCGATACCGCCATATACGGCATCAGCACTATCTTAGGACGATTTCTCACGTTTCTGCTTACGCCGCTTTACACGAACTATGTCACTCAAGCAGAACTCGGTGACACGGCGTATCTTTATGCGATGATTGCGTTTGTCAATGTTGTGTATTCGTGTGGTTTTGATTCTGCCTTTTTCAAATTTTTTCGCAGCGATACCCAAAGCAGCGAGAGCAAAAGTATTGAATCCACCGAGCATAACCGTAGCGTCTTTGCTCATGCACAAATGGGTATTGCCGTCATTAGTACAGTTGCAACATTGATTCTATGCGCCTTTCCAGAAAAATTTGCTTCGGCGTTGGGCTTGCGCCACATTGCTTCGATGCTGGTATATGCTGCTCTCATCGCCTTTTTTGATGCACTTGTTCTGGTGCCGTTTGCGGCATTGAGAATGGAATCACGTTCAAGGCGTTTTGCGGCATTGAAATTTAGCGTAATTCTGCTCAATGTGGCTGCCAATCTAGTTCTGGTCGTGAAAATGCAGATGGGGATTCGGGGTATTTTTTTAGCGGGTTTGCTGTCGTCGTTTGCGGGAGTTTTGCTGGTATTGCCGGAGTTTGCGCGGTATGTTTTTCGGGGCAGAATTGCCTTTGATGCCGCGCTTTTCCGCGATCTATGGCGTTTCGGATTGCCGACGGTTCCGGCAGCATTTTCAGCGATGATGCTGCAAGTAATTGACCGCCCTATTTTGAAAATATTTGTTGATAGCGCCTCGATAGGGCTGTACCAAGCAAACTATCGCTTGGGAATACCGATGATGCTTGCTGTGACGGTGTTTGAATATGCGTGGAAGCCCTTCTATTTGCGCGAGACCTCGCGCCCTGCCTCACGCAAGCAGCGACGCGCCACACACGCAATGCTGGCGCGGGTGCTGACGTATTTCACGGTTGTCTGCGGTATCGTGTTTTTAGCGGCAAGTTTACTGATAGAATACCTCGTTAGAATGCCGTTTCTGGGCGGGCGCTTTGTCAATCCGGCGTATTGGAGCGGTCTTTCGATGATTCCGATTGTTTTGGGGGCATATTATTTCAACGGTCTATATGCAAATTTTGCTGCCTGCGTCTATATTCGCAAACGCACCAAATACTTGCCAAGGATCACCGGCATGGCTGCGCTGGCAAATATTGGGCTGAATTTTTTGCTGATTCCCCATTACGGCATTTGGGGAGCGGCATGGGCAACTTTGGGCGCATATATGCTGAGTGCTGCACAAATGTACCGCCTGACGCGCAAAATCTACCCGCTTCGCTATGAGTGGCGACGAGTGGCTCTTGCGGTAAGCCTTTGTCTGGCGATTTTTGTCGCGGCAATTTTCAGTACCAAGGGCATGGCACTCGGAAGCGGATTTCTGGCGCGATGCGCATGGATATTGGTCTATCCGCTTTTTCTTCTGGCATTAGGCTTTTTCAAAAGTGAGGAAGCAGCGCTCTTAAGCCTTTCAAGTAAATACAATACTCCAACATGAAAGGTTGTAGCAGAAATGAGCGTTTTTGATACACGTTTTGTGAGTATTTTTTGAGTACAAGATTTAATTCTTGTTGTAAGTCATTGATAAATAACAACGAAAAAAACGGCATTAAAATATAGCGATATTCCCCAATTACGCTATCACACAATATCCTGCTTCGCTTTTACGCATCGGATTCGCGCGATTGAACAAATCCCCTACTCACCGAAAATTCACCATCACAACGCTTTGGCATAAAAAAACCGCCACAAGGGCGGTTTTTTTTTCGAGTAGGTTGTAATTGATCACTTGGAGGAAGTGTAGTCTTGCAATGTTTTACAACTTGAATGCTACGCCAATACCCCCGCCAACACCAATACCACCAACAAAGCCATAATTAGCGCGAAGGGCAATACCAATTTTATCTGTGAAGAAGTAGCGTCCCAAAAAATTAAGCGATGGATTAACATAAAATCCACCCACAAGCCCAAAATACAGCCCCAATCCTGCTGCCAAGTCCAATTGACGAACCGCAGGAATCTCGAAGTGGTAATATGCCTCAGGACCAAGATAGACTCCAAAATAACCGCTAAACAATGGCAAACCAAGCGTTGCCCCAACACCAATACGCCCGGGTCCAATTTTATCGGTCAGACCATATTCAAGAGAGCCATAGACACCAGGCCAAGCAAGACCAGCTTCCCCAATCAATGAGCCTTTATTAAACGCCTGAGCATGAGTTTGCTCAAAAGAAGCGAGTGTAAGGATTGCCCCTAAAGCAAAAACTGCGAAAAATTTACGCATAACGAACCTCACCAAAATAACATGAAACGAATAGTGTGAATTGTGTGAGGGGGAAAATACAAAAGTTTCCGTGAATACAAAGGCAAGTTGCGAAGAATTTTACCGGATTTTTGGAGAAGAAAAGTGCTGGAGTCCAGAGAAAACGGCTGCGAGAAAACATCTGTGAGAAAACAAGACCTTTCGTATCTTTGTGAAGAAAAGAAAAAACTGTTTCATAGAACCAAACTATTCACTATGCTTATTTCACAACATTGGCTGAAAGAACTTGTTGATTTTTCCTCATCGCCCGAAGAATTGGAGCGCATTTTGACGATGCTGGGGCTGGAAGTCGAAAAAATTGAGCGTCCGGGCGAAAAACTGAAAGGCTTCATTGTTGGCGAAGTCCTCACGAAAGAAAAGCACCCCAACGCTGATAAACTCTCGGTTTGTACGGTGTCCGTTGGAGCGGGCGTAGTCAATACCATCGTCTGCGGCGCACCAAATGTTGCCGCCGGACAAAAAGTCCCCGTAGCGCTTGGCGGCGCGGTTGTGCCAAACGGCGGTTTCACCATCGAAAAGCGCAAATTGCGCGGCGTGGAATCCAACGGCATGATTTGTAGCAAATCTGAACTTGGCATTGCAGATGAAAGTGATGGTATTTGGGAATTGCCGACTGATGCGCCCGTCGGGGAGCCACTTGCGGCATATCTTGGTCTGGATGATATTCTCTATGAAATTTCCATTACGCCGAACCGCTCCGATTGCCTTAGCCATCTCGGTATTGCGCGAGAAATTGCTGCCTATTTCAATGCGCCGCTCCGCAAGCCATTGGCAACGGTCAACGAAGATGCAGCCTTGCAAACGCAGGATTATATCACCATTCGGATTGACGATACCGATGGCTGCCAGCGATTTGCGGGGCGTGTTGTGCGGGGCGTGAAGATTGGCGAATCCCCCAAATGGCTCAAAGACCGCATCACAGCTTGTGGCTTGCGTTCAATTAACAACGTTGTGGATGTGACCAATTACGTTATGCTGGAGTGTGGCAAACCCATTCACGCCTTCGATTTAGACATGATTGCCGAAAAAACGCTCATTGTCAAACAAGCAAATGCTGGAGAGAAATTTACGACGCTCGACGGCAAAGAGCGCACATTGGACGCATCAATGGTTATGGTCTGCGATGGCGAAAAAAGTAGCGCTGTGGGGGGTATTATGGGCGGTCTGCATAGCGAAATCACCGACGCAACGGTAAATGTGATGATCGAATCTGCCTACTTTGCGCCTTCGTCTATTCGCCGAACTGCAAAAAAACTCGGTATTACCAGTGATGCGGCATACCGCTTTGAGCGCGGCGTGGATATGGAAACGGTCGTTTTTGCGGCTGATAGGGCAGCAGAACTTATTCAAAAGGTCGCCGGAGGGCAGATTGCAAGCGGCGTTGTGGATGTTTACCCAACTAAGCATCCCGAAAAGCACGTTTCGGTGCGCTATACACGGGCAAATACGCTCATCGGCAAGGAAATAGCGCCCAGTGAACAGCGCAGTTTGCTGGAACGGCTTGGTTTCGCCGTTTTGAGCTATGACGAGACAAGCGCCACCTATCGCGCACCGAGTTATCGTGTGGATGTGGAGGCAGAAATTGACTGTATTGAGGAAATTGCACGGTTGTATGGTTATGACAATATCGCGCCGGCACTGGTTTCGCGGGTGAATTTGCGTGGCGAACAAACACCGAAGCAGTATGCATCACTACCGTTTTTAGAAGAAGTTAGCGCGTTTTTCCGGGCAAACGGCTTTACTGATATTGTTACGCAAAATATGATTGACCCCAAGTCTGCGGCAATGTTTACGGAACATCCCGTGCGTATCGCCAACCCGCTTGGCGAAGAGCTTTCCTGTATGCGTCCGTCGCTTGTGCCGTCTATGCTCAAGACCATAGAGAGAAATCACCGCTACGGAAAGAAGAGTTTGCGTCTTTTTGAACTCGGTGCGACGTTCCAAAGCGTCCCGCACACGCAGAAAACCTTTATCGGCGGGGTTTTGGAGCAGCGCCATTGTATTGCTGCGCTGACAGGTACGATTCTTCCGCAAAAGGCTTGGGACGCGCCAGAGCGCTCAACGGATTTTTACGATGCCAAAGGTATCTTAGAAAGCCTTGTTGCGGTTTGTCGTTTGGAAAATGCACAAGTACAGCCCGCAACAAATCTTGCCTTGTATCCACTCTTTTCACCCAACACTGTCGAACTTATTGTTGATGGGAAATCGGTCGGCTGTGCTGGCGAAATTGCTGCATCGGTGCTGAAGGCGTTTGATATTGGAATGCCCGTTGTTGCTTGTATGGTCAATATGTCGCTTCTCAGCGATGTTGCGACGAAAGCACGGAAATACGCCTCGGTGTCGCCATTCCCAACAGTAGCACGAGATCTTGCTTTTGTGGTTGATACGAGCGTGGAAGCCGCCCGTATTCACGAACTCATTGTGAAAAGCGGTGGTAGCTATCTTCGCAGCGTCCGTCCATTCGACGTTTTTGCGGGAAAAGTCGCCCGTGAAGCGCTTGGAGAAGGGAAGAAGAGCATCGCTTTTGCGCTTGAGTTTAATTCTGCCGAAAAAACGCTGGAAGATGCCGAGATAGAATCAGCGATTGGGGCTATTACTCAGAGCGTCCAGACAAGTCTTGGTGCGGCTTTGCGGTCGTAGGTGTTAAGAAAAATACCAAGCACAATATCAATTTTGTTGCAACAGTAAACGTTTCCGAGGGGTGGAGCGTCATACTGCTATTCAAATATTTCCCCGCGTTATTCCTCATTGGAGAACGTTTTATGATGTGGAAAATGATGGCTACGCTATGGTTTTTGGTTGCCGTTGGAATTATCGGTGTTTGGTTTGCGCACGGCTCACAAATGCTTACGAAAGATAAGGTACAGGTCGTTACAAAGCGCGTCAATCCTGACTTTGGCGTAGAAGAAGAAATTGTCGAATGGAAACCACAATTTCGTTTGGGGCTGGAATTTGGCGCTCCGGCAGCCGCATTGTGCCTTGCCGCAGGATTCGTCTGTTTGCGCGTTTCCCGCTCTCGAAAACCGTAATGTTATCCTCCGAAACACGCTCTATTTTTTTTACTTTTAGTCTGAATTTTTATGAAAATTTTCGTTTCTCGCAAAGCATTTGCTGGTATCGCACTTGCTTTTCTTGTGGGCATTTCTACCGCAGAAACACACGCCGCAACGGGATTCAACCTGAATGCAAAAGGCACAAAATCGGTTAAACTTGACAACAAGATTGGCAACAATCAAGCGCAATTCAATAGCAAAGCGCCCTTGGAGGAAATTAACGGCACGGCAAGCGTCAATGGTGCTTTTACGATAGACCCTGCAAATATCGAAGCAACAACGGGGAAAATTGCTGTTCCTGTCAATTCGATGCAAACTGGTATCGAACTGCGGAACAAACACCTTTTGGGAAAAGATTGGCTTGATGAAGAAAGCAACAAAGATGTGACGTTTGACATCAAAAAGATCTCTGGTGTCCAGCTTGTTTCCAGCGCTGGCGGCAAAGGTATCGCAAAAGGTACGGCTGAAGGCACATTTAGTCTGCACGGTGTTACGAAGCCAATGTCGTTCCCGATAGAAATTACCTACATTGACAAGGGCGGTGCTGATTTGGTAATGGTCAAAACAGAATTTACGATTGCCCTAAAAGACTTCAATATTGCTGGTAAAAAAGGTATTGTTGGCAGCAAAGTTGCAGAAACAATCGTTGTGAAGGTTTCGGCATTTGGCGCTGTTGGTTCGTAAATGATGCCGAAGAATACTGCTTTTAAGCCATGAGAATTGTTGAATAGTTGGTCAACGGTTCTCATGGCTTTTTTGCTAATGTCAAAAACTGTTGTTGGGGAAGAAAATACGGAGAATACTTTGGGCAGGCTTTGTGCGAGTTTCTATGCGCTCTTCAGTCTGAATTTGCTAAAGGTTTTTCACGACTCACCAAGCTACTCTACGGGAAATAGCGGTATATCTCTTTGCGATGAAGGCAACGAACAATAATCATCGTGTTGTCATCTTCTCGGAATTCCATGCCAAGGCGATAATCTCCAATACGCAAGCGGTACAAGGTTGAATAGCCATGAAGTTTTTTACAATTTGTCAGTTCACTCGGCGTGGCTTTGTCTTTAATGTCTTGGATCGTAGCTTGAATCGCACTACGGGTAGTTGCATCCGTGATGGCTTTCAAATCTTTTGCAAAACTGCGTTCAAAGAGAATATTCATGCGGCATCGTGAGGATGGAGGAAGGAAAGTATCTCGTCTTCCGAAACAAAATCGTTCGCTCTGCCCTCCTGAATTGCGGCTGCCATTCCGATATGCTCTGCTGCTTCAGCAAAAAGACTAATGAAGTCTGCACGGTGTGTACGCATAAGTTCCGCGAGAGCTTCTACCAACTGCTCTTGTGATATAGTCTGCGTGGCTGTTTGCATAACGATAACCTCATGCTAAAATGTAAAGAAGATTTTCATGCAAAAATACATCATTTTGCCAATAATGCGGAGAAATGTCGAAAGTATTTGGTCTGATTGTCAAAGGACTATGGGCTACTTCACGGCAAAGGCAAAAAGGTAAATTTGACTCCTTGTTTCCTCTTGTGGAAAAGTTTTGGCTCATTCACAATAACTCCGTATATTAGCAGTCTTTCGCAAAAATTTCGGTCGCTCTCAAAAGCACGACCTTTTTTTTTAACGCCGTTCACGCGCTCTACTATCGGAAGTCCATGTTTGAGAATCTACAAACACGCATTGAATCTGCAATTAAGCATATTCGCGGGCAAGCAAAAATTACCGAAGAAAACATCGAAGAGGCTTTGCAGGAAGTTCGCAATGCCCTTTTAGATGCAGACGTGAATTTCTACGTTGCAAAAAAGTTTATCGAAGACGTGAAAGTGAAGGCGCTTGGACAAGAAGTGCAAGGTAAGCTCACGCCTGGACAGCTCATCGTGAAAATTATCAACGATGAGATGATTTCGCTCATGGGCAGTACGCGCTCGGCAATTACGATGTCGTCGCAGCCGCCAACAATTATTATGGTTGCGGGCTTGCAGGGTTCGGGGAAAACGACGTTTTGTGGAAAATTAGCACGGCATTTGAAAAAGCAGGGCAAACAGCCGCTTTTGGTCGCAGGTGATATTTACCGTCCGGCGGCTGTGGAGCAGTTAAAAGTGCTTGCGCAGCAGATTACGATTCCGGTTTATGCCGTAGAAGGAAAAAATCCCGTTGATCTTGCAAAGGAAGCCGTTGATTATGCGAAGCGCTATGCCCGCGATGTCGTGATTATTGACACGGCTGGTCGTCTGAGCATTGATGAAGAGATGATGCAAGAGGCGGAAAATATCAAAAATGCCGTTAAGCCTCACGAAATCTTGTTTGTCTGCGATTCCATGACCGGACAGGATGCCGTTAATACTGCAAAGGCTTTCAATGAGCGCCTTGCTTTCAACGGCGTTGTGCTAACGAAAATGGACGGCGACACTCGTGGTGGTGCGGCGCTTTCGATTCGCGCTGTGGTCGAAAAGCCGATTAAATTCATCAGTACGGGCGAAAAACTTGACAATCTGGAGGCGTTTTATCCTGACCGCATAGCGTCACGGATTTTGGGCATGGGTGATATTTTGACCCTTGTCGAACGCGCTCAATCGGAATTTGACGAAGACCAAGCGAAAAAATTAGAGCAGAAAATCCTCAAAAACGAATTTGATTTGAACGACTTCTTGGAGCAGCTTCAGCAGATGAAAAAAATGGGGTCACTGCGTGATTTGCTGGGTATGCTTCCCGGTATGGACAAAGCGCTTCGTAATGTGCAAATAGATGAAAAAGCCATTGGCAAGGTTGAAGCTATCATCTATTCGATGACCAAGCAGGAACGCAAGCAGCCGAAAATTGTCAACGGTTCGCGCCGCAAGCGTATTGCGATGGGAAGCGGTTCAAGCATCCAAGACGTGAATCGTATGCTCAAGCAGTTTGAGGATATGCAAAAAATGATGAAACAACTGACCAAAGGTGGCGGTGGCAAGATGAATGCCCTCAAAGGACTCATGGGACAAGGCGGCGGCGCACCAGGCATGATGCCGCCACAGCAGCCCAGAGGCTTCCGCCGATAAAGCTCTGGCTACACTCAAGAAATTCTCTCGAAAAATCGTTCCCAGCCCGCATAAATACGTGTTTTGTGGGCGAAAACGTTAAGATATTTTATCTTTTTTTTCTCACTCTTAACCTCATTGGAACAATGGTTAAACTTCGTCTTCGTCGTCGTGGTCGCAAGCAAGCGCCCATTTACGATATTGTCGCAATGGACAGCCGCAAAACCCGTGACGGTGCGTTCTTGGAGCGTATCGGTCAATATAACCCCGTTGGCTTCCCATCGAAAGTTATTTTGGACAATACTCGCGCCTTGTACTGGCTCAAAGCTGGTGCGCAGCCAACCGATGTCCTTCGCTCAATCTTGAGCCATAATGGCGTTATGCTTCAACTCCATTTGGAGCGCAAAGGCAAAACAACGCAAGAAATCGCTGAGGCGCTCACGCAACACCAAGAAACCGTTGCAAAGCGTCTTGACCGCATCGCTGCAAAGCGCCAAACAAAACTCAGCAAAAAGAAAAAATCTGCTATTGAAGCAGAGCGCAAAGCCGTAGAAGATGCAAAAGCTGCGGAAATTGCGGCAAAAGAAGCCGCAGTGAAAGCTGCTGCTGAAGCAAAAGCCGCCGAAGCCGCCGCAAAAGCTGCCGAGGCTGAAGCAAAAGCTGCCGCCGACGCTGCCCCTGCTCCTGAAGCGCCTGCTGCTGAATAAAAAAATCAGTAGAGAGAAAAAGAGAGTGTACGAAACTTTGTGTAAATGCCCCCCCACCCAACCCTCTCCCAGAGGGAGAGGGCTTCAGAGTATTTTGATTTTCTTTGTCTTAGCTCCTTCTCCCTCTGGGAGAAGGCGGGGGATGAGGGAACGTTTACACAAAACAGTT
>CANHDJ010000069.1 GCA_947459425.1 Ignavibacteria bacterium | reverse complement strand
TGTTGCATAGACGCTATAAATTGATGGTTTTATTTGCAATATAGCTTAAGTTGATGACATTGGGTTGAAACCCCTTGTTCCAAAGACCGCTTCAAACCTTGCGTTATAAACTGCTACAATTTCTTGACCAACTGAAATCATTTAGAACCTTTGATTGCCACAACGATTGATACCATTGCGAACGATATTGGTACTGCCGCATTTTCCGCAGCTGTAGGTATGGGTTTCGGTAATCATATACGATAGGTTGATGGAATGACTCTCGTCAGCATTTTTGACAAATTTACGCAATATCATGTAAATTTATACCGCTACCCCAGTTTTAACTTTTAATTGGCATTAGAAGAACAAGTTTCCGTATTCTCCACCGTTTTTCCTCCCTTTTTCATGCGATTGCCCTAAAGTAGGCAATAATGCACTTCCAGAGCTGCCCAGTTTTTTGTATATTGCCGCTTGATAAAAAAGCAATCATTTTTCTTTACAGTAAGCCGTCAGAGGTGTTTATGAATGAAACAATGGAAATACTGATTTCCGGTTTTGACGAACAGCTAACAGCGATGTACGCGGAAAAAGAGCAGCTAGAAAATGCTCTTGGTATTTCGAGCGCCGATGATATTATTCTGATGGTCAGATCGTTGGAAGAGCAGTTGAACGCTCTCTATGCGGATGCGGCATAAGCGTATTCGAGATCATTTCTTTTCACCACCTTTTCACGATATGGAGATCACCATGAGCAATAGTTTTGTTCCCGAAAGTATTTTCCAACAATTATCCTCCCTAGCACGCACCGTAGCTGATGCACAAGATTTTGGTATTGTCAAAGTTGACGATGCGGGGGTGGTTCAACTCTATAATAAGTATGAATCAGAATTAGCGGGTGTTGCTCCCAAAGATGCCGAAGGCAAAAACTTTTTCACCCAAGTTGCTCCCTGTACGAATAATCGCCTGTTCTACGGACGCTTCAAAGATGGCATTAACGCAGACAAACTTGACGTGGCGCTTCCCTACACCTTCACCTACAAAATGCGCCCAACCAACGTACAGATCCAAATGTACCGCGATAGCGCAACGAAGACCAATTGGGTCTTTGTGAAAAAACGCTAACGCCTCCCCCGTACACTCCAAGAAAACAAGAAGCGGTGTTGGAAACATTCCAACACCGCTTCTTTGCTATTGATACCGCTCAATAAATTCCTTAACGACACTATCATCGCTGGCGCGTAATTCATCTGCCGTGCCGAAAAACCTCACCGTTCCTTGTTCCAGCATTGCCACCGTGCGGGCAATTTTGTATACCGAAAACATATCGTGAGTAATCACCACTGACGTGACGGCAAGTTTTTGCGAAAGGTCGCGGATAAGATTATCTATCTGCTCTGAGGTTATTGGGTCTAAGCCAGTGGTGGGTTCGTCGTAGAGGATGTATTCGGGATTGCCGACAAGCGCCCGCGCAACACCGACGCGCTTGCGCATACCGCCGGAGAGGTCGGATGGCTTTTTATCGCGTAAAATAGCATACTCTTTTTCAAATAATGCCGAAGCCGATGTTGCCTCGTCGGGTAGCAGCCCGACTGCCGCCAGCACCCGCCGTGCCTCGCTGTCAAGCACTTCATTGCGGCGCTCCCCATGCTCATAAAGGCTTAAAACAACATTTTCCCACACCGTAAGCGAATCGAATAACGCCGCGCCTTGGAAGACATATCCAATGCCACGTCGCAAAGCAAAAAGCTCTTTCCCTCGCAAGTAGCGTATTTCTTTGCCATTGACAAAAACCGTTCCTTGATCCGGCTCCAACAATCCAACAATATGCTTGAGAAGGACGCTTTTGCCGCACCCGGATCGCCCAATAATGCAGACGGTATCGCCAGTATTGATGGTTAAATCAACGCCGTTCAAGACCGATTTTGCGCCAAATGCTTTGTGTAAACCGCGAATTTCAATCATAAATGCTGAAAAAACGTGTCGGGAATTCTATTTATGCCGAAACAGCCTCCGGCGGCTTTTCCAGCAAAATTAAGCCTTTGGTCTGCTCCAAATGATAATTCATCTCCCAATCCGTGCGGAACAGCACCACTCTACGCCCTTGGTCATCGAAAGCATACGTCAGTGTTGAGGACGACGGCAGTATATCGCCGCCAATCCATCGTGTGCGCGTAAATGGTAGACGCTCCAAGATAATAAGTTCGTTGTACTCCGATTCCATGCGGGATTGAAAGACTTGTAATTGCAGTTCGCCGACTGCCGCAATCAAAGGAATGGGGCTGGCTTGGGCATCGCTAAAAATCTGGATAACGCCCTCTTCGCCAAGCTGCTCTACGCCTTTGCGGAATGATTTCGAGAATGAGCCGGTTTTTGGAATAACCTTCGCATAAATTTCCGGCGCAAAACGGGGAAACTGCGGAATCGTAAAATCCGAACCTGTTGAAAGCACGTCGCCAACGCGGAACACGCCCGGATTAGACAATCCAATAACATCGCCCGGAAACGCTTCATCTATAATTTCACGGTCTTGCCCGAAAATTTGGAACGGATAATTGAGTTTGACTTCTTTGCCGGAACGAAAATGCTTTGCCGTCATACCGCGCTCGAACTTGCCTGAAACAATACGAAAAAACGCAATGCGGTCGCGGTGCGACTTATTCATATTCGCCTGCATTTTGTACATAAAGCCCGAAAAGAAGCCGCTTTCAGGCGTAATTACGCCCGTCGAGGCGTTCATTCCTTGCGGTTCTGGTGCAAGGTCTATCAGACTTTGCAGGAAATTTTCCACGCCAAAATTGGTAATGGCACTACCAAAAAAGACTGGTGTGATGCGCTCGGCAAGGAAATCTTCTTGCGAAAATTGCGGCAGAACAACTTCGACCATTTCCAAATCTTCAATCAATTTTGCGTGTGCTTTTTCGCCCAAGGATGTTCGTATTTGTTCGTCGTGAACATCGGCAAGCCGCACGGGTGCTTTGAATCGCCCGCCGGTGGTGCGCTCGAAGAAGTGAAATTGCTTATCGGCACGTTCATACACTCCGCGAAAATCCTGCCCGTCGCCAACGGGCCACGTCATGGGAACAGTCGTAATGCCCAAGACTTTTTCAACATTATCCAAAAGTTCAAACGGATTCAGCGCCGGTCTGTCCATTTTGTTGATGAACGTAATAATCGGGATTCCTCTATCGCGGCAAACCTTGAAGAGCTTGACGGTCTGCTCTTCCACGCCTTTGCCTGCGTCCAAGAGCATAATGGCGCTGTCCACCGCCATCAATGTTCGGTAGGTGTCCTCGCTAAAATCTTGGTGTCCGGGGGTGTCGAGAATATTCAAAATAAAGTTGTCGTATTCCACACGGGCAGCGCTCGACGAAACGGAAATCCCACGCTGCTGCTCAATCGCCATCCAATCCGAAACTGTTGCTTTGTGTTTTCCCACCATCACATTTCCGGCGGAGCGGATTGCACCCGAATACAAGAGTAGTTTTTCGGTCAGCGTGGTTTTTCCTGCGTCGGGATGCGAGATAATTGCCAAGGTGCGGCGGCGCTTGATTTCGGGTTGGAGGTCGTTGGTCATGGTAAAAAGCTGAAAACAAAAGGGGTTGTAATAGGTATTCAGGTCAAAGTATCCGTCAAAATCACATCGCATCGGCAATAGCAGATTCTATCGGCATTTCCGGCGCTTCTTGTGCGGCGAGTTTTGCTGTGAGCCAATCATTAAAAAACATCATCATACTTGCCATGAGCGGTACTGCCATAAGCAAGCCCGCAATGCCCCAGAAATGCCCAAACATGAGCAAAGAAGCAATCATCACAAGCGGATGCAAACCTACACGTTGCCCCACAATACGCGGTTGCAGAACGTAATTGTCCACCAGATGCAGCGCCAGCACTGTTGCGGTGATAACACCCAACGAGAACATAATCGCATCGCCCGAACCCACCACAACAACCGTTATCAAGCCAATAATGATGCTGGCAAACATCCCGATATACGGGATGGGGTTCAGCAAGCCACACACCGTGCCGATAACACCCGCGTAAGGAATCCCGCTCACAAAGAAAATGATGCTCGAAAGCGTACCAATCATCAATGCTGCGATTGCTTGCCCGCCGATATATGCCTTGACGATAGCATTGATGCGGCGCAGGTCGAAAAGCAATTTGGCATTGTTCCCACTCAGAACTTTCACGATAAAAATTTTGAGTTTGTCGAAATCTTTGGTGAAATAAAACATCAAAATCGGCGTGAGAATCACGTTCACAACTTGCGTTGCCACATCGGAGAGACTACTCAAAAACGACAGTAATGTCCGCAAGATAAGGTTGAATGAGCCTTCCAAGCGCGGCACAAGTTCGCGTTGAATAAGTTCGCGGGTTTGGGGCGAGTTTAAGCCATAGCTGGAAAGAAGGCGAAAAAACTGGCGACTTTCCAGATAATTCGTTGCACGGGTAATCAGGGTGGACATTTCGCGGATAATATCATTCAGTTGCGCCAAAATAATCGGAAAGACAAACACCACCACTGCCGCAACAAGACTTATAAAAGCGATTACCAGCAAACCCGCCGTGAGCCAACGCGGAAACCGTTTGCGTTGCAAAAAAACAACAATCGGCTCGAACAAATACGCAAAGACAAACGACACAAAAAATGGCGCAAAGAGGCTTCCCACCTCGCGGAAAAGCCAAACCGTAAAGGTCAGACAAAGCAATATCATCATCCGCCGAACATGAACCGATTCATTCCGAAAGGGAAAAAGCAAAAAAACCGATGAGGCAAACAGAACAAAAGGGCTTGCAGCAAGCTGCGTCATCACCAAAAAAGAGCCATACGCCACAAAGAATGCGGCGGCAATGACAAAAACCAAAAATGGCGATGACGGGAAATTTTTCAGAAGATTCATGCCTGAGAGGGAGTGACGGGTAAGGGAGTCGGAGGCGTTGTTATTCTTTGTCGTTTCTTCTTTTCGGTGGAACGAAAAAGCGGCATTGAGGCTGAGTAGCTCTCAACACCGCTTCAAATCATGCTTCGAGAGATTGAGGGGTAAAGATGTCGTTGTTTTTGTCTTCGTCATCCTTTACCCTTCATTCGTTTATGCTGCTACTTCTTCTTTTGCGCAAAACTCGTCGAACATTCCTTTGACGGCTTCAGCAATAGATTCCGGCATTCTGCCTTCGATATGATGACGGTGGATGACCGCCACAGGCTGACCGTCTTGGAAAAGCGCCATAGAAGGCGACGACGGCGGGATGCCTTGCAAATATTTTGATCGAAGATGCTGGACGGCTTCGGTGTCCTGCCCAGCAAAGACCGTTACAAGACGGTCTGGCAAAACATCGTTTTTCAAAGCCATTGTTGCAGCCGGGCGTGCGCCACCGGCAGCACATCCGCAAACAGAGTTGACAACGACAAAGGTTGTTCCCTGCTGCGAAAGAGTGCTGTCAACAGCCTCCGGCGTAAGCATTTCCTGAAAGCCAACGCGGGTCAATTCCTCGCGCATTGGTTTCACGAGCAGCGGGTCGTATGGCATACAAGTCCTTTGATTTAGTGAGTAAAATGAGGTCATACCGCTTTTGCGGTGTTGATACAAAATTAGCAAGAATCCACCGAATTGCATACAATTTTCGCGCTGAGGCAGAAAGCCGCAAGGCGCATTGACGTTTGCGCAATTATTTTTCTGCTTTCGGAACGACATTAGCAACGGCAACGCGATTGACGCGCACCCGCACATTATCGGCGATTTGCACCAAGAGCGTGTCTTCATCTACCTCCGACACTGTGCCGTGAATACCGGAGGACATAACGATTTTATCCCCTTTTTTCAAACTCTCCATCAAACTTTTGTGTTCATTTTCGCGCTTTTTTTGTGGGCGCAAAATCATAAAGTAAAAAATAGCAATTACCGAACCGAACATGATCACCGTTGAAAACAACTGGCTTGTCGGGTCGCCGCCTTGCGCGGGGGACATGGCAAAAAGGAACAAATTCATAGTTATAGAAAAAATGTTGAAAAGTACATTCAGGAAAATTCACATAGTCATCGCTCTAATAGTTTTAGCGCCGCTCTTCGGGCTTAAATTCTTCCATATTCAAACTCTGCTCAGTTCCACTTATATTCATTGCGTCTTGGCGTGGTGTGGACTGTCGTTGCTGCTCGGATTTAGAACCGGGCTTTGCAACAGGTTTCGTAATAAGTTTCCGCTTCGGTGTATTATTGCGGTCAGCGGTGGGGTCTTGCTGCACGATGCCGAGTGCCAGCGCCACAGGGCGTGTGCTGCCGATAGCCGCATTCACGTCGCCGCGCACAACCATCGAAGCCGATGCACCACCGTCCAAGTTCACCGCATTATACGCCCCGATCTGCCGCATTCCTTCAGCAAGTTCTTGGAGCGTCATGCCCGTTGTGCCTGCTTCGGAGTCGGTTGGGTCGGTGGTGACGAAGTAGAGCGTTGTTCCGCTAGAATTCGTGCCAATTGCCGTGCGTGGGAGTTTTTGCGTGATAAAATTGCGCCCCGTTGTGCCTTCCTGACCCGCTTCGTGCTTGGCGTAACCGCTCCGAACAAGGCGTGGCGTACCGGAGACGGCATGAACAAACGGTACACTCGAATACGTGTTCGTCTTGAACATGAGCGTCACTTTATCGCCCGGACGCGGCAATTCGCTTTCATCAATATTTCTGCCAAACGATATAACTACGCCGTTTTGTGGCACAGCAACCGCGCCAGTATCAACCTCGACCACCCGGCAGCTCACTTCTTCGTTAATCATCGGCTGCGAAGCGTATAAAAGCGTGGCTTTGTAGAGCGGGCGCTCGGCAGCCGCCATGCGCTGCTGTATATCAAGGGATTTTTGGATTTGACTCGGCGAAGGCTTGTCGTCTGTTGGCAGCGTGGAAGCCACATCATTTTTGGTTTTGGAGATTTTTGCACCGATAGTACCTTGTTCGATATTTTCTATCGGAAGCGTCGGTGCCATGGGGATTTCTTTTCCGGCATAGCGATTATACAGCACAACGCCGTTAGGATTGATGCGGGCATTGACGGTTTCGACGGGGAAACTCGTTTCCCGAGTGCGGAGCGTGGCACTGAGGCTGAAGCGCTCAATGTACATTCGGTTTTGACGGTCAAAAAAGCACGACGACCAGCCCTTGTACTGCCCCATTTCCAAGACCTCACCATTGACAACGGCAGGTCCAAGCGTGGTATTGTAGTACGAGCGCCAAAAGTTGGCATTGACCATACCCTGCAAAACGTCCGACTTACCGGAATCGGCACGTTGAGCGATTGCTGGAAGGCTTTCCAAGCCATTGCTCAGATTTTGCGCCTTCCACATTGCCACAGCAACTTCCGGCTTTGTGCGATCAACTTCCAGAACATGAATCGAATGTTTGCTGCCCGTGCTGATGATATAATGTTTGTAGCGCACTCCAGGCATTAACTCTTCGTCGCGTAAGGTTTCATGCCATGTTTCGGAAAATGGCACAAATGCTTTTGCCATTGGCACGGGATCTGCTCTGCGCGAAGTTTTGCGGGAGGAAGTATAGCGCGACGATGTATAGCGGCGCGAATTGCGGCTATAATACTTGCGAGAACGCTTTTTGCTGGATGAACGGGCATACTTCTTGGCAGAAGCAGAAGAACGATAGCGGCTCGAATACGTTTTTTTTGCAACAGATTTTTTCGCTGAGGATTTGACGGCACTATTCTTTTTTGCCAACTGTGCGGCTTTTCTTCGCGAAGCTATCCGTCTTGCGGACGACGATTTTGAACGCGAAGTTTTGCTGGAGACAGCTCGTGGCGCGGGTGTTTTGCGGGTAGTCGATTTTCCGGCGGTGGGCTGGGCTACTGCTACCGTGCCTGTTTTTGCCCTAGGCGAAGCAGCCGAAGCAGAAGCCTCAGAAACAAGGTTAGAAGCGGCTTCCAGCGCATCGGCGCAAAGCAACGAACCACACGTCAGAAGCGCGATTACACGAAGAGAGGCTTGGTGTTTCATGGTCAAATCCTTGTCAAATTCTTACGGCTTGGGCGGAATATGTTCGCTACTATTCCCGCGCAAGGGTGGATTTTGAGGAGAAGCATTGCGCGAAGCACCACGTGAGGTGGTGTCGCGGAACATACTCCGCAAATATCGCAGATTATAGGGAAAAATTACCGAGCGATTCAAGTTTATCACATAATTGACTTTGTGTTGGAGATCATAGCGAGGAAATATGCGGTTTGCCCACCACATTTCCCCAATAAACGACCCCAGAAAATACGCGAGAATCGCCATCGAAAGATAGGTCATCATAATCGCAATACCGACACTAAACCATTTTGCCACAATAACCATCATCGCCATCATCAAAGCAATACTGAAGGATTCTAGCGTGTCGCCCATCAAGCGTTTGGTGTCGTGCTGCCCACGTGTGCGGCGCTTTTCGCGGACTTGTGCCAAAAGCCATGCTGCCATAAAAACCAACGGCATCGCACCAAAGGAAGCCGTTAAATCGGTCGCATGAAGCAGCCCTGCCGCCAAAAAACCTTGCATTGCCGTCAAACCTGCGTATTCGATAAAACGGTGTCGGCGCTTCATCTCGTGCAAACGATCCACATCGCGGACAGTCAGTACAGGCGACTCTCCACTGAGGCTTCCGCCTAAAAAACTGGGATTGATGCGATTAGGGTGCGACACAGGGAGCATGGTGAACTGAATGAATAAATGCCAAACCACCTATTTCCACTCGTGAAATATATGATTTTCTTGGAACTAAGCAAGCCACAAACTTACGCATAATACTCGGCACTACAAAAAAAATTCCCGTTTGCTAGAAGTCCTGTGCGCTCTGGCTGACTTGCGACGAACTTTGCTCCGAAACAAAGTTCCTCGACGACCAAACAGACCACCAATAAGCCCATAACGCAAGAAAAAACATAACCATAAAAAGCATTCGCTCAATCAAAAAAGGCTAGTATCTTCATCAGACAATCTTCAGAAGTGCTGCCCGCTAAATCTCATCAAATTTACTGTGCATATCGGTTTTCACGACACGCGGAGCGTCTCGTGACGGGAGGTTCAGCGATTTGGCAAAAATGGAATCAAGCTGTCCCATCGGTAAGTGATGGACAGACTGAACAATATGCTCTTGCCAAGCGCTTGCCGCATCGCGGAAATCATCCTTTTCGTAACGCTGCTCGACCATGCCGCTTGTATTAAAGCGGTACAGAACAACATCAATCGGATAGGAGACATCCGTTGCGCTTTGAAATGTTGCATCAAACGCCAAAAATCCAACTTTCATCGCAAAATCCATCGGCGCTTCGTAGTGCAGCGCACGGTCAAGAATGGGCTTTCCGTACCGCGCCGAGCCGATAATGTGATACGGCGTACCTTCGCCAATTTCCACCCAATTACCTTCGGGATACAGCAAAAACAGCATATGCTCTTTATCGCGCTCCAACTGCCCTCCGATAAGCGCATGAATGTTAAAATCCAAGCCGCCTTTTTTGAGAGCCTCGCCGTCTTCGCCCGCCACGCGGCGTATTTGCTTGCCAAATTCGTTCACGGCTTGATAGAGTTTTTCAAAACGATTGTCCTCATCCTCCAGCACTTCACGAAAATAGGTCAGTGCTTTATCGCGCACCGAACGCAAGCCGGAGGTCATCAAAAACATCGGGTAAGCGCCGTATTGGTGAAGTGTTACTTTTTTGGCAGTAATACACTCTGCACCAGTAGTGATGCGGGTATCGGCTATTCCTATCAAGCCATCTTTGACTTTTATTCCGAGGCAAAAGGTCATAATTGTTGGGCGGTAAAGGAGGTGTTGAGTGAAAAAGCAGGTGAGCAATGACGTTACGAAATTGAGCGCAATTCTTCCTCAAACAACGTAATAATTTCTTGACGCTTGGCAGCATCAATCATTCCTTGTTTGCAGGCAAATTCTGCCGTGACGATTCCCAAATGGCAGTATGGGCGGATAATATCGCCCGCACTCGGCAGCAAATGAAAATTAGCAAGATGCTCCCGCAGCGTACCAATATCGCCACGCGAAATAGGTCCGGTCAGGGGGAATTTTGTTGTGCCGAGTTGCTTCATCCCCAAAAGTGCATTCTCCAGCGCCCGTCGAAGAATTTGCGGCAAAAACTCCTGCGGTTCAATACCCGCTTGCTGTGCTGTTTCGGCAGCAAAACCCACCAGCGCATTGAGGTAATTCGCCGCAAAAACTGCCGATGCGTGATAAAGCGGCTTCCGCTCAAGCGTTTGAGCAGAAAGCGGTATAATTTTCCCGCCAAGCGAATAGACTAAATCTTGAGCAAACTGGTCGGCAATCGTCCGAAACGGCTCCACGGGCGGAAATTCAGCACCCCAGACAATATCTTTGAAATTTTTTGCCGTAGCAACCATAAATGTTTGGTATGGATGCAATCCCATCGTAATTGCTCCCTGCTCGGCACAGGCTTTGAGGGCATCACGGCTCTTTGCGCCTGAACAGTGCATCACCACCATATCGTTTAACTGCGAACCGAAGTGCGCGGCAAGCTCCTCTGCGACCACCTCAATCGCATTATCGGCAACAGCGATAATCGTGCAGGACGTTGGTTTTTCAATTGCCCGAATGGAGGAATAGATTGGCACGGCGATTGGCAATAAAAATTGCGCTGCATTGCGCTGCTCGGCGCTACGATTCATCGTCCACGCTAAACGCCCTTGCGTTGCCAGCCCTACGCTCATGGATAGTCCGAGTTTTCCTAGACCGATAACGCTGAAAGATTTCATAATTACAACAGTGAGATGAGGAAAGAAGCAAGTATTGAGAACGTGTTTCCGTGTGCTGGTTGGTGTTATTTTTTTTCGGAACGGGGCGTGATAACAAGTTCCTTGAAGCCGCTTGCGGAGTCAATTTCTCGCGTAAACACGGCTTCGGTAAGAATGCCAAGCACTATTTCAGCAGTAGTAAAAACACGACAACCCGGCATAACATGACCGCCCGTCGTTACGCCGTCGCGGTCAGAAACTGCAATATGCAAATGCAAACCGTCTTCTCCAAGTGTTCCGGTCAAAGAAACAATTTCGAGTGGTCCTTTGAGCGTCGTGCCATTGGGTTTATTCGCAAATCGCACGACGGCATCACGTAAACTTCCCACACACGTCAGCACCGATGCGGCTTTGATGCCACGCTGTTTCACGAGTCGCTCCAATTCCTCCTTCACGTCCATACCAGGCGAAAGCCGCAGCGCAAGAGCTACCATCGGTGATTCCACAACGCGCACCAGTGGCGACGCGGTCGATGAAGCACCGCCAGCAAGAGGCGTTTGTGTCTGGGGCGTGTCGGCATGGCGTACCTGTGCGGTGAGTGCTTCGGTCATACAAAACGAGAAAAGAAGGATAAAGCAGCAAAAGAATATCAGAAGGCGCATATAATCAGGATTGCAAGGCGCTAAATTCATACATTGCCACACGAATATCAAACGTGTCGCCGGATTTGTAGGGAAGCGTGGCATCAAGCGCTTCGGTAACGCGCACGGTCGCCCAGCAGCCACCGCCATAATTGAGTATTTCTGCGGCATAGACCGGTGCGCCGTCATGCAAGAGCGTGTAGGTATTGCCGGATTCGGGACGAGCGTCCTTCGGCAGTTTTTCGTGTTTGATGTGTATATTTTTCATAGTGATACAGTAAAAATGAAACAGGTGTTGTCGTAAAAAAAATTGACCGAAATCAGGATGATGCCAAAGCGCCCTTTAACGCCTCCCCAAAGCGCCAAACATCCTCAAACGAGTTGTAGAGCGGTGCCGGGGCTGCACGAATAACATTCGGTTCGCGCCAATCCACAATCACGCCGTGTGCCATGAGATACTCAAAAACCGCACGACCATTTTTTTCAATAAACATCGACAACTGCGCTCCGCGCTCTTCAGGAGCAACGGGCGTGATAATGCGGATGCGGCTTCCGGCAATATCTCGAATCACAAACGCTAAAAATCCCGTCAGCAATTCGCTTTTGGCGCGAAGGCGCTTCATTCCTGCTTCGTCAAAAACCTCCAGCGCGGCTTTGTGCGTTGCCATGAGCAGCGCCGGAGCATTGCTGAGTTGCCAAGCCTGTGCGCCTGCGGCGGCGCGGTAGCCTTTCTTCATGGCAAAGCGCTCCTGCTCATCATTGCCCCACCAGCCCGCCAGACGCGGCAAATCCTTGTTCATGGCGTGTTTCTCATGGATATACACGCCCGCAATGCCGCCCGGACCAGAGTTCAAATATTTGTATGAACACCACGCCGCCGCATCCACCTTCCATTCATGCAGTTCCAACGGCACGTTACCAACAGCATGAGCAAGGTCGAAACACGCCAGAGCGCCCACTTGATGTGCCGCGTAGGTGATAGACTGCATATCAAAAACCTGTCCGGTATAATACTGCACTCCAGCAAACATCACCAACGCAAGATTCTGTCCTGCCTCGCGGATTGCTGTGATAATGTCCTCTGCATGAAGCGTGGTTTCGCCTTCGCGCGGGGCGACTTCGATAATCACATCGCTGGGGTTCAAACCTCGCAATCGGACGTGCGTTTCGAGCGCGTAATCATCCGACGGAAACGCCCCGGCTTCGCAAAGAATTTTGTATCGTTGCGCCGTTGGTTGGTAAAATGTTGCCAACAAAAGATGGAGATTTACCGTCAGCGCATTCATCGCAACGACTTCATGCGGCTTTGCTCCAACGATGCGTCCAAGCGGTTCTTGGAGGGCTTCGTGATATTTCCACCACGGCGTAGTGGCGTGGAAATGTCCTTCCACGCCGAGCATTGCCCAATCGGAAAGCTCCTGTTCCAGCGCCGTGCGCACGGCTTTCGGCTGCAAACCGAGTGAATTGCCCGTCATATAGACCACATCGCGGTCGTTGTGCTGCGGGAAAAGAAAGCGATGGCGAAAATCCTGAAGCGGGTCGTCCTCGTCTTGTTGACGAGCAAAATCCAGTGTATTGTGGTAAACAGGGAGCATTGGCGCGGGTTGGGAGATGGTAATGAAGAAATGGGATTGAGAAAGTTTTTTTTTGCACCGTTCTTCACGGCACGATTTTCGTAAAGGTCAAATTCATCTGTGGTTTGACAAACATCACGCCTTTGGTAACGATAGTATCGCCCTCTTCCAATCCGTGCAGAATCTCGATTTTATCGGCGGTGCGCAACCCCGTTTCGACGGGACGCAAAACTGCTTTTCCATCGCGGGCGATAATGACACTTTTGCCCCGTGTTTGCGGGATAATAGCTTGAGTAGGAATCATAATACCGCGCTGCTGCCGAAGCGGGATGCTGACGCGCGTAAATGCCCCCGGCGAAAGTTTCCCATTGGCGTTCTCGAATCGGGCGCGGATGCGGAGGGTGCGTGTGGCGGGGTCAATTTTTGCGTCCACCGCATAAACACTGGCTTTCATCGTGTCGCGTCGCCCTTCGGTTGTAAACTTCACCATTGTACCGGCTTTCACATCGTTGCTGTATTTTTCCGGCAGCGTAAAATCCATTTTGAGCGAGGTTGTTTGCTGAATCGTCGTTATCACTTGCGCCGGAGAGACCACCGCTCCGACACTTACGGTGCGCAATCCCACCTTGCCGCTAAAAGGGGCGCGAATCTCGGTTTTGAAGATATTTGCTTTGACGACCTCAATATCGGCGCGGGAAGCGGCAAATTGCGCTTCAATCACATCCAATCCCTGCTGGCTTGTGCCTTGAATTGCCAAAAGTGCTTTTTCGCGTTCGAGTGTTTTTTGGATAACACCGAATTGGGCTTGGGTGCGCTGGAGTTGTGCTTGGAGATCGCCATCGTAGAGTTTCACCAAGACTTGTCCCTGAGCGACGTTCTGCCCTTCGGAGAAGTTCAATTTGGTGATGCGCCCCGTGATTTCGGCTTTAATTTCGGCTTCTTCATTTGCCAGAAGTGTGCCGCTACTGAGCGCTTCGCTTGCCATCGTAGTTTCTTTTGCAATGATTCCTTCCACAAGGGCAGGTGCGCTCTTTGCGGCGGCGGCGGCAAATGCTGCGGTAGATTCGGCTTTGTCGGATTTAGCGGATTTGCTGCGTTGATAAAGAAAAATTGTCCCCATAACAGCAAGTAGAGCAATAGTCAGCAGAGCAGGCTTCAAGAAGCGTTGCATGGTAGTAGTAAAAAAGTGAAGTATCCCGAAATAACCATCGAGTGTTGGTGCGCTGATGCAAACAGTGGTCTGCAAAATTACGGTATTCAATGCTTTCTACCACGCTTTTTCGTGGAAATTATTGCAAAATTTCTCTAAATGCCCTATCTTTCCTATCTTGCACTTTGCACCGCGCCCTATTTTTATTGTTATTTTTATCTTTTTTCTTCACGCTATGAACACTGCTACACCAAATGACCTCACGACGTTGAGCGCCGAAGACCGTAAAAGCATTATTGCTCTTGCATGGAATGACCGCACACCATTCGACACTATTTTTGCTCAATTTGGCGTACCCGAAAAGGATGTTCGCCGCTTTATGCGCCGCTCTATGAAAACCTCCAGTTTCAAACTTTGGCGCGAACGCTTGAGCAGTCGCGTTGCAAAATCAACGCCGCCGAAGCCGTCGGCGTGAGTTGGATGAGAATTGCCCAGAAACACACAAACGCCGTTGTAATGCGGATAATCACCTGGATTTCACTACCGTACACATTTTTTTGATGACCGCAGAGGCGCGGAGGCGCAGAGAAGAAACGATAAAATTTTCCCAATACAAATTTGGATACTTTAATAAAAATGGCTTCACTCTGCGCCTC
>CANHDJ010000068.1 GCA_947459425.1 Ignavibacteria bacterium | reverse complement strand
GTAACTAGTCAGGTCTAAAAATTGGCGTTTTTTGATAAATTTCAGCATTTTTTCTATTGCCATTATTCCAATTTCTCCAAAATTTAGACGATTTTGTAAAAACGACAATAGGAATCGTAAAAAATCGGGCGATTTTCAGAGCTTATTGCAAGTTTTAGCCCAGATTTTAACAAAAGGGCAAAACACCTACCTGACTAGATACCATTTCTCAATAGTGATGATCGCTCATTCTCGCGCTCTTGCGCAACACCAAGATCAGAAGTCCCATTTCTGTGTACCATTGACCGATTTTCCATTGGTTTTCAAACAGCTTTTCTCTAATTTTCCCGACTAATTCCGCAACGACATTTTTCCCCGATTTTTTCTCCCAACATCATGTACGAAACACTCGCCTACTCCCTTGAAAACAGCGTGGCAACTATCACGCTGAACCGTCCCGATGTCTATAACGCCTTTAATGGGCAACTCAAAAAAGAACTTCTCCACGCAATGCAGGAATCGGGCAAGAATGATGCTGTTCGTGCGGTGGTCTTGACGGGCAACGGGAAAGCATTTTCGTCGGGACAGGATTTGAAGGAAGCAATGTCCATGAGCAAAAATGGTAAAATTGATTTTCAGACGATGGTTCAAGAGGGCTACAATCCTATCATCCGTGCTATGCGTGACCTTCCAAAGCCGATTTTAGCGGGCATCAACGGCGTGGCTGCCGGAGCGGGTTTAGCAATTGCTCTCGCCGCCGATATGCGCATCATGAATGCCGAGGCGCGGCTTGTGGAGGGCTTTACGGGCATAGCACTTGTGCCGGACTCCGGCGGCACATACTTTTTTGCCCGGATGATGAACTACCCCAGAGCGTTTGAATTTATTGCGCTCAATGAGCCAATGGATGCCCCAACAGCGCTTCAAATGGGCTTAGTCAACCGCATCGTTGCTGCCGCCGATTTTACCAACGCCGTCAACGCAATGAGTGAGCGCCTTGCTGCCGCACCAACCAAGACGCTTGGCATCGTCAAATCCATGCTCCAACGCGCTATGCGGGATTCGCTCGACGATATTCTCAATCTCGAAGCGGAAATGCAGGAAATTGCGGGAAACAGCGAAGATTGCGCTATCGGGCTGATGTCGTTTGCAACGAAACAAGCACCAATCTTCGTTGGAAGGTAAGTCAGCGCACGGCTGTGTTGAGCGAATTGCCGTTAAACGTCGTTTACCATCCCTTCCAAATCCGCCCTACGCTTCAGAAAGCGTGGGGCGGGAAGTCTGTGTGCCGTCCTACCATTCCATATTACCCAAGAACCAAGAACGAAAAACCCATCACTGCCAACGAATCATCATGCGTAATGTTGCGGGATTTTTTGTATTTTGAGAATGCTCTACCTGTTTCCCATCCCCAAGTCTCAGGATTTTTATCATTGTCGTTTTAGGTTTGATTATGACGACTTCATCATTTTCACCACGCCAGCGTTTGGCACTTGCATCGGTGCTGTTCGTGTCAGTGCATATTTTACGAGAATTGTGGGCATACTACCACAACTGGCGCTCGGTCTCGCGGCTCTTTGACGAGGAAATTGCGGCTCTCTCCGAATCAATACCTTTGGCAACCTCAACAGTGCCAGAATAACGCTCTCAACTGCGCCCGACACCAGAACGTGTCCGTTTGTATGATTCCTGCAATCCTCTCCATTCCTTTGCCCCACAAGTCAATATGCGAACCAAGGTTTTACGGTGTTTTTCTCTTGTTTTCGCTCTGTTTCTGATTGTTGGAAATGGAGGAAATCTCGCTGCACAAACCCGTGAAATAGATTCGCTCCAAACCATTCTCCGCAAAACAATCCTGCCGGACACCGCCCGTGTGAGGGTTCTGTTGCAACTCGCTCGGCGGCTGTATAGTCAAAACGCCGACCAAATGGAGCGTACAGCCCGCGAAGCACTCAATCTCGCTGAACGCAAGGGATTTCAAGAAGGTATTGCCGATGGGCTTTTGCAGATTGGGCGATCGCTCCATATCCGAAGCCGCTATGCTGAAGGCATGGACTACATCGCCCAAGCAAAGCAGCTTTTTGAGGAGATACAGGACACAAGCGGCATGGCATCGGCTTTTCATGCTATCGGAAACACTTTTCTTGACCAAGCCAACTACGACGATGCGCTCCGCAATTATCTTCAAGCACTGGCATTCAGAGAAAAACTCAATGATAGACGGGGAATGACCAATACACTCAACAATCTCGGTATTCTCTATAAACAACAAAGAAAATCTGCTCAAGCATTACAATACTACCAGCAAGCGCTCTTGCTTGCCGAGCAGGACACGAACACCGCCAATACTGCCAGCGCACTGAATAATATCGGACTTCTCTATCAGCAGGAACACCGACTTGATAGCGCCAAATACTTCCTCATGCGGTCGCTTAAACTCGAACAGACACTTGGTCGGAAACAAGGCATTGCCTCTTCGATTCATAATCTCGGCGTACTCTATGGCTTAGAAGGGAAAAATGATAGCGCAATGCTCTTTTTGCGTACCGCCTTGGCGATGAAGCGCGAATCAACGTTGTTGCAGTCTATCGCACAGACATTGAACGAAATGAGTCATATTCAACGCAGCCTGCGTGACTACCAAAGCGCCATTGCAAGCGCTTCGGAAGCACTGACAATTGCAAAAAACATCAACATCAAAGCAGACATTCGCATCGCTGCCGAGCATCTGGCGGAAGCACACAAGGCGCAAGGTCGTTTTCAGGAAGCGTTGCAGTATCGGGAACTCGGTATGCGCTACCGCGACTCGGTTTTCAGCGAAGAGAGAGAGCGCCAGATGAACCAATTAGAGACTAAATACCAACTCAGCAAAAAACAAACCGAAAATGAGGCGCTACGCCGTAATAATACTGCCCAGCAGCGTTTTATTCTCCTTGCTGTGGCGGCTTGCACGGTGGCACTTGCGTTCCTTATCTTTTTCATCTTCTCGAATAGCCGCAAAAAGCGCATCAATGCTGCGCTTAAAGAGCAGCAACGCCTTTTGGAAGAACAGGCAGTGGAAATTGAAATTGCCAATTCAGCGTTGCATGAGGCAAATTCAACCTCCGAGCAGCTTTTGCTTAATATCTTTCCCAGCGCCATAGCCGAGCGCTTGCGGGCGGGCGAGACCAAAATTGCTGAACGCTTCGATAATGTGAGCGTCCTTTTTGCCGATATTGCCGGTTTTACCCCGCTTGCCCAGCAGTTAGAACCGGTTGTGTTGGTGGCGCTGTTGGATGAAATTTTCTCCACCTTCGATGCGATTGCGGAGCGTTTTGGGTTGGAAAAAATTAAGACGATTGGGGATTCGTATATGATGGTCTCCGGTGTACCGCGCCCGCGAGCCGACCACGCCGAAGCAATAGCAATGGCGGCACTGGCAATTCAATCCGATATTATTCTCAAAAATGATGTGCTGCGCCGCATGAATACGAAGCTACAAATGCGCGTTGGGATTCATACCGGGGAAGTAGTAGCGGGCGTGATTGGCACGAAAAAATTTGCGTACGACCTTTGGGGTGACACAGTGAACATTGCAAACCGCATGGAATCGCATGGCGTAGGCGGCATGATCCACGTATCGGAAGCATTTGTGCAGAATTTTGATACCGCCATTACCGACACCTTGGAAATAAGCGGAAAACGCCGCATTACGGCGTACACACGGACTCTCCATTCCGACTTGCACAAACGCGCCGAGCCTCTGCCAGAGTCTATCACCGAAGAAATGCGTCCCTTTATTTTTGAGGAGCGTGGCACGATTGAAATTAAAGGCAAAGGTAAGATGACAACATATTTCCTGCTCCCGTAGCGCATATCTCTCACCGAAATTTCATCGAAATATCCAGCGCCGAAGCCGAATGCGTGAGCGCCCCGACGGAAATAACATCCACCCCTGCTTCCGCATACTGGCGAATATTTTCCAATGTGATACCGCCCGAAGCCTCAGTTGCTGTGCGCCCTTGCACGATTCCGACCGCCGTGCGAACTTCATCGGGAGTAAAATTGTCGAACATCACCCGCTCAACCCGCAAGCCCGCATCAAGGCAAGCTAGGACTTCGCGTACATCATCGAAGGTGCGGGTTTCGGCTTCAATGAGCGTTTCTGGGGAATGACGCAACGCTTCATTACAACGGCGAATAGCAGCAGTGAGGCTTCCGGCGGCATCGCGGTGGTTGTCCTTAATAAGTGCCATATCGAACAGCCCGATACGATGATTCATACCGCCACCGGATTTCACGGCGTATTTATCCAACATTCGCCAGCCCGGAATCGTCTTGCGCGTGTCGGCAACGCGGGTGCGAGTGCCTTCCAGAGCGCGGACGTAGGTGCGCGTCAGAGTAGCAACCCCAGAGAGCCGTTGAAGGAAGTTGAGTGCCGTGCGCTCGGCTTTGAGCAAGGTAAGTGCGGTGGCTTGTACCTTGGCAATAACCGTTCCGCTCTGCACCTCGTCGCCATCGTTTGCCAGCGTTTCCCACACCAAAGCCGCATCATTGCTTGCACGGGCGACTTCCTCGCATACCCAGCGTGCGACATCCAAACCGCAGACAACGCCGTCTTGCTTCACAAGAAACACTGCCTGCGCAAGGGTTTCAGCAGAAAAAATCGCTTCTGCCGTAACGTCGCCAGAGGCAATATCTTCGTTTAAGGCAGTGAGGATAAGGGGCTGTACGTGATGGAATGAAATCATAATCTGAAGGAAAAAACGTCGTAAAAAAACTCAAGCAATACCCCGAAAAAGCGGAATATTGCTTGAGACATTGTTGTTTGGACGAACAGTATTTATCGTGTTCGTAGGCAAAATAGACTTAACCGAATTTATTCAACCGATGGCGCTTTTTCGCTTTTCATAATCGCAAGCGGAATAAGGATGCAATAGGCAATCACGAGCAGCGTCGGTGCAACAACGATAGCCATAGAATTTGCCCATGTTTCGAGGTATTTTTGCGGATCGGAAGTGATGCCCGTTGCCATGAGCAGATACCCAATAATAATCACACCAAGTGCAGCCCCAAAATAGAGAAAATTGGTTTTCGTAAGCGGGAAGTTCCATTGAACTCCGGTAGAACGTTGTTGTTTCCTCGATGAAGAGACAACTTTCTTTTTCGACATGAGAAGATTCCTCACAATAAAACAAGAGAATTTAGAGGGAAGCAATTTACATATTTTTTTCGCAATATTTGCAAGAAAAACCTCGAACTTCCTGCCTCAAGTCATAGCAAGTTGAGGACAAGGTGCGTGGGATATAGGGGCGTGAGTTCGTGATATTTGATGCACGGTATCGGTATGATTTTTGTATCTTAATCGGAGATTCCTCGCGCTTTCTCGGAAAGCACTTTTTTAGATTTTTTTTCCAGATGTTTATGATGCGATTTCGGTTATGGTTGTTTTTTTGCGTTGCGGCGTGTATGTTCGCCTGCGGACACACGCTCTCGGCGCAATCATCAAAGAGGAAAAATGTTCCGGCGGCAGCAAAACAAGCAAAAAATGCCGAAGCAGCGACCGCTCCCAAAGACCCCGTCTTTACCAAAAAATCTCCTGCTTTAGCCATAACGACGGCGACACTTCGTCCCGAAGCACCGAAACTTGTCGTTGTGATGTCATTCGACCAAATGCGTGGCGATTACCCTAACCGATGGGGTAATCTCTGGTCACAGCAAGGATTCAATCGCATTATTCGTCAAGGCGCGTACTTTCCGCAATGCTATTTTAATCATGCCTCGAATATTACGGCTCCCGGACACTCGGTGCATCTGACGGGCGTATATCCTTGGAAATCCGGTATTGTCTCGAATGATTTTTATGACCGCGCCGCCGGACGCAAACTCTACTGCGTTCAAGACACGGTGAATAAAACCTTTGGAATGTCCAAGCCCGATGAATGGTGTTCGCCTATCAATCTTCAAGTGCCGACTCTTGGCGATTATCTCAAGACTGTTTCGCCGAAAAGCCGTGTGGTGGGGATTTCACAAAAAGATCGCGCCGCTATTTTGATGTCGGGGCATTTAGCGGATGCGGCATATTGGTTCGAGTTTGAAGCTGGTGGCTACACGACATCGACGTATTACTTCAAGGAATTACCCTCATGGCTAAAAAAGTGGAATGACAAAAATAATTTTAGGGACTATTCCAATAAAGTATGGAACGGCGAGATAAGCGAAGATTTTGCCTTGCCCGATACAGCACGATGGGAGGGCAATTTCGGCAAATTGCGGAGCGTTTTTCCGCACACTGTCAGCAATATGGTAACGACCGGAACAATTGATTCCTACAATGCAAACTTTCTCGTGATGCCGCAATCGGTGGAACATTTTTTCAAATTTGCCAAAGCTGTTTTTCGAGAGGAAAAATTAGCACAAGACAATGTGACAGATATTCTCTGCATGAGTATTTCGGCGACGGACTATGCTGGTCACGCCTTCGGACCTGACAGCCGCGAAATGCAGGAAATGTATCTGCAAGTGGACAAGATGGTTGGTAATTGGATTGATTACCTTGATAGCGCCGTCGGTCGCAGAAACTACACCCTCGTCATTACTTCTGACCACGGCGTAGCACCTGTGCCGGAATATACACGATACAAAACGCCCGGTTCGGATGCAGGGCGCATCAAGGCATTGGATTTGATTGAATCTATCGAATCTTATATGCAAAAAACTTTTCCCGCAGGCTCTGCCTCGAAATGGGTTGATTACTATGAAGTTCCCTCTATTTTTCTGAACCCGCAAGCACTGGATATTGTCTCCACAACGCCGTTTGGTGGGTCATCTCCACCAACAAAAATAGAAATTATTGATTCGCTGGCGGCATTCCTTATGCGAACCCCTGGTATCGGAATTGCGCTGACGGCAAACCAATTGGAAACGAATCGCTGCCCCGAATCGGTTGCGCCATGGCAGTTTGCCTTAGTTCGTAATGATTATTTTCCCCAACGCACCGGAGATATTGTTTTCTATCCGGCAAAATTTTGGATAACGGGTTCGGCGACTGCCACGCATGGTACGCCACATGACTACGACCGCCATTCGCCACTGATGTTTATGGGCGTGGGCGTGAAGCCCGGATATTACAAGGATGCAAAGGTTGCTCCGTCGGATATTGCTCCCTCGTTGGCGCAAATATTGGGTATTGTGATGCAAAATCTTGACGGGAAGGTACTGCCTTGGAAGTGAGATTCCTAAGCAGTTGCGTTATCGCTATCATCATGTCATAAACAAATACGGCTTCCAGCCTTCGTCAACCTCGCCGCCAAGATTTTTGATAAACGTTACGTGGCTTGGGCGGCGCGGTGTTTTCAGGAGTTTCATGCCTGCTTCTTCGGGAGTGCGATTCCCTTTTTTGGTATTGCATTTTACACAAGCACAAGCGAGATTCTCCCACGTATCGGTGCCGGCACGGGATTTTGGTATGATGTGATCAAGCGTCAATGGTGCTTTGGATGTGCCGCAATACTGGCATTGGTGGTTGTCGCGGCGCAAAATATTTTTCCGCGAAAGCTCCACTTTTTTGACCGGAACATGGATATAGCGCCGAAGCCGTATAACGCTGGGACAAGCAAAAATAGCCCTGATGGAGCGCACTTTTCTCTGGTCATTCGTCACGACAATTTCCGCTTTCATCAAAAAAAGCAAGGTCATCGCTTTTTTGATATTGCAGACGCTTATCGGTTCGTAGCTTTGATTTAAGACCAGCACACGCCCGCCGAGCGAAAAAGCAGAGCGTTCAGCAGGTGTGGCGTTGTGTTGGGGGGGTGATGCCGCCAGAGCAGCATGAGAGGAGCCGGGGGTATGGAAGGCAAACGTTGGGAAGGCAACACCTTTTGTCGAAAAGAATTGACAAATCGGTAACTTACACCTATAAGTTACATAGCAATTTCCTTAAAGTCAAGTATTTCTTCGCTCTAAGACGAAAGTTTATCAAAAAATAACGATGATGGAAGAGTGGGAAAACGCAATAGGCAAAAACGTCGCCCTTCGCACGAAATTCCTGTGTCAAAATCCTTAACAAAACAGTATATTTGCTGAGTTTTTTGCATCTCGAAGCGGATGTCTTTTCCCAAAGCAATTCATCGTTCACTTTTTCACTTTTTTCTTCCATAAGGATTTCATCATGGCTCAACATCAATGCGACTTGGTTGTGATTGGCGCTGGTCCCGGCGGTTACGTGGCAGCGATTCGCGCTTCTCAACTTGGCTTGAAAACGATTTGCGTCGAAGCCGAGCATCTGGGCGGTATTTGTCTGAATTGGGGCTGTATTCCCACCAAAGCGCTTATCAAAAACGCCGAATATATGCACTTCCTGAACCACGCGGGCGATTTCGGCTTCAATATCAAAGGCGTGGATGTTGATTTCGGCAAAGTTGTCCAGCGCTCACGCGGTGTGGCAGACCAAATGTCGAAGGGCATTGCGTTTCTCTTCAAAAAGTACAAAGTCCAATCCGTTATGGGCTTCGGCGTAATCAAAGCGCCCGGCAGTGTGGAAGTAAAAGACAAGAGCGGTGCTGTTACCGACACTATTTCGTGCAAAAATATCATCGTTGCCACCGGAGCGCGTCCGCGGATGTTTCCGGGCATTGATGTTGACCGCGAGCGCGTTATCACGAGTCACGAAGCAATGGTGCAAAAAGAGATTCCAAAAGCGATGATTGTCATGGGCGCAGGCGCTATCGGCGTAGAATTTGCCTACTTTTTCAATGCTTTTGGCACGAAAGTAACCATTATCGAAATGCAGAAAAATATTCTGCCTATCGAAGACGTTGAAGTCTCGAAAGAACTCGAAAAACACTACAAAAAATATGGCGTGGAAATGCTCACCGAAACGCGCGTTCTCTCGGCAAAGACCGTCGGCAAAGGCGTTGAGGTGAAAATTCAGAAAAAAGATGGTTCCGAAGAAACGCTCAAAGCCGACCTTGCCTTGAACGCAATCGGTATTCAAGCAAATATTGAAAACATCGGTTTAGAAGCTGCTGGTGTGGCTACGGAGCGTGG
The DNA here is from genome assembly GCA_947459425.1 of Ignavibacteria bacterium. Taxonomy (GTDB): domain Bacteria; phylum Bacteroidota; class Ignavibacteria; order Kapaibacteriales; family UBA4661; genus PH2015. The sequence goes on along the minus strand of CANHDJ010000068.1, from coordinate 6,521 downwards.
TTTTATCAAGATTGATAAGTTTTTGCGCACCAATGTTGCGGGCATTTACGCTATCGGCGACGTAGCGGGCGCTCCATGGCTTGCACACAAGGCTTCTGCCGAAGGCATCACGGTTGCGGAGGTTATCGCCGGACATCATACCGACGGCGTTGATTACAACAACATCCCAGGCTGTACCTACTGCAATCCGCAAGTCGCATCTATCGGGCTTACCGAAGAAAAAGCAAAAGCCGCAGGATACGAAATCAAAGTGGGTAAATTCCCCTTCACGGCTGCCGGAAAAGCGCACGCTATCGGCGAAGCAAAGGGCTTTGTCAAGCTCATTTTTGATGCAAAATACGGTGAACTTTTGGGCGCTCATATGATCGGACCCGATGTAACCGAAATGATTGCCGAAATGGGCTTGGCACGGTCGCTCGAAGCCACCGGTCCGGCAATTTTCAAAACCATGCACGCCCATCCAACCTTGAGCGAAGCCGTCATGGAAGCCGCCGCTGCCGCTTACGGCGAAGCAGTTAATTTCTAAGTTTCTTACCAAAAGCATTTCGGTATTTTGCCCTTCGACAAGCTCAGGGTGAAGAACGCTTCAGTTCTCATGCTGAGCTTGCCCGAAGCTATTACCGCGATATATTTGGTAAGGAACGGAGGGGTAAAAGCGCAAGATTTCACAGACCGTCCAACTATCATACCCAATGAAACGAACACTCGTTACTTCAGCACTTCCTTACGCTAATGGCTATCTGCATTTAGGACACGTCGCGGGTTCATTTTTACCTGCCGACTTGTATGTGCGTTTTTTGCGACTTGTGGGCGAAAACGTCCTCTATATCGGCGGTTCAGACGAATACGGCGTGGCTATTTCTATTGCTGCCGAAAAAGAAGGCGTTACCCCAAAAGATATTATTGACCGCTACCATACCGCTAACAGTGAGGCTTTGCGGGCGTTTGGTATGAGTTTCGATATGTATTCTCGCACCTCAATCCCGCGTCACGTCGAGACTACGCAGGAATTTTTTCTGGATCTGCTCGGTAAGGGCTTCATGGCGGAAAAAGAAGAAGCGCAATTTTACGATGCTGATGCGAAGATGTTCCTGCCCGACCGCTACGTCGAAGGCACGTGTCCAAATTGCGGCTACGACAAAGCTCGTGGCGACCAATGCGACCGATGCGGCGCGTATTACAACCAACTCGACCTTAAAAACCCACGTAGCCTCGTTTCCGGCAAAACACCTGTCGTAAAAAATACGACGCATTGGTATTTCAAACTTGGTGATTTCCAAACCATGTTAGAAAATTATATCACCACCAACAGCGCAACATGGAAGGATAACGTTGTCCAGCAAACGCGCTCATGGCTGAATCAGGGCTTGGGAGACCGCGCCATTACCCGCGACCTCACTTGGGGCGTTCCCGTGCCACTTGCCGAAGCCAAAGGAAAAGTTATTTATGTGTGGTTTGATGCTGTTTTGGGGTATATTTCCGCCACCAAAGAATGGGCGAATGAGCGCGGAACGCCGGAGGCATGGAAAGACTGGTGGATGCTGCCCGAAGGCAAGACACAAGCAGAAGCCGAGATGAACTATCTTGCGTTTTTGGGCAAAGATAATATCGTTTTTCATGCAATTATGTTTCCGGCGATGCTTCACGGACGCGGTAATTACGTGCTTCCGACCAATATTCCTGCTAATGAATTTTTGAATTTGGAAGGCGAAAAATTCTCAAAATCACGGAATTGGGCGATTGATTTGCGTGAGTATTTTGCGGAATTCCCTCTGCCACAGCACGTTGACGCGCTTCGCTACACGCTTGCGATGAATATGCCGGAAAACAAAGATTCCGATTTTACGTGGCGCGACTTTCAAGCCCGCGTCAATAATGAACTGGCTGCGATTCTGGGCAATTTTGTCAACCGTGCGGCGCAATTTCTCCAGAAAAACTATGCCGGACGTGTCCCTGAGCTACCGCCGCATTTGGCGAAGTTGCCGGAGGCATGGAGACTGCTGGTTGGCGACGTTGCCGCCTACAATGCCGATACCGCCGAAGCCGCCGTTGAAGCGCTTCATGCAAAATATCTGCATTATTTTTCCGCCGATGATGTGCGCATTATAGCTGCATTAGCACTGGGCGCTCGAAAAATTGAGGCAAATTACCGCGTCTTCCGCTTTCGTGATGCCGTTACCGAAACAATGAATCTTGCCCGCGCTGCTAATAAATATTTCAACGATGCCGCGCCGTGGAAAACAATTAAAGACCATGCAGACGATGCCACAAAGACGCTCTACATCTGCTCACAACTCATTCGGTCATTAGCAATCGCTTTTGAGCCGATTTTGCCGCACACCTCGGATGCGATGCTTACGCTTGTCCAAGCACAAAGCACCGATAAACACTGGCAATCCTTAGCGCTGCCGCTCGTGAACGAAGGTGCAGTCATGCAAGAACCACAAATTTTATTTAGCAAAATTGAGGACGACATCGTTGCACGTCAAGTCGCCAAACTCGGCTCCAATACTCATTCCGAAACTATGACCCAAACCTCAAGCAATCAAGTACCAAACGACCAAGCAGCAAGCAATCAAGTAGCAAGCAATCAGACTTCACAAAATCTCATTTCCATTGATGATTTCAAAAACGTGCAGCTTCGCACGGGAAAAATTCTTGCGGCAGAGCGTGTGCCGAAATCGGAAAAACTTTTGAAATTGCAGGTTGACCTTGGTACGGAACAGCGTCAAATCCTTGCCGGAATCGGTAAGGCTTATACGCCGGAGGAAATGGTTGGTAAGATTGTCACAGTCGTTGCGAATTTGAAACCAGCAAAATTGATGGGTTTGGAGTCGCAAGGAATGTTGCTTGCCGCAAATATGCCCGATGGTTCACTTTCGCTGGTAACGCCGGAGAAAGCGGGTATTGATGCTGGTGCGGATGTGCGATAACGCATCTCGGAGTACCGAATTTTGTGTTGAAGAATAACCCCTGTGTCTATGAGCAATTCCTACGATATTTTGCCCAAACTCTATCAAACAAAAGGCTGTATGCGGCTTTCACAAGCGGCACCAGTGGTGCTGCTCTGTGTCATCGTGCTGTTGTGCCGCACTGCTACTGTTGTCGCTATTCCACGCATTGACAGCCTGAATGCCGCCCTGAACACGGCGACCGATAAAGAGCGCGTCCAACTGCTGAACGACCTTGCGCGGGAATATCGCTACATAGCTCTTGATTCCTCGTTTATGTATGCGCGGCAAGCGCAAATGCTGGCAGAAAAGTTGGATGATAAATTGGGTGTAGGATTTGCGCTTCGGAGCATTGGTCAAGTCTATGATAATCAAGGGAAGTATGACATGGCGCTGGACTACCAATTTCGAGCCTTGGCAGCCTTTGAGCAAGCCGAACACCAGCCGGGTATTGCCAGTTCTTCCAATCTTATCGGCGACATCTACCGCGCACAGGAAAAATACGAAAAGGCGCTCACAAACTACCGCCGCGCTCTTGAGATTCACCGAAGCGCGAAGAACACCGAGCGCATTGCGACGGTGCTGAATAATATCGCTGTGTGTTATTTGCGGCAGCAGCAGTTTGGCAAAGCGCTGGACACCATGCTCTATGCCGAGTCATTGTTCAAAGAATCCGGCAGCCCGCACGTTGCCTGGGCATGGATTAACCTCAGCGAGTATTACAGCCGTCAAAGCGATTATGCTAATGCTCTTTCCTACGCATTGCGCGTACTGGACATGGCAGAAAAACTGAATGATAGGCGGTCTTTCGTCGCGGCACTCCACACGATCGGGCTGAGTTACAGCCGTTTGGGAAAGCCCGATTCTGCGCTTATCTATGGGCTTCGTGCGAAACAATCGGCATGGCAATTTGGCTTCCGCGACGAACTCAAGCGCAGTTATTTCACGCTTTCGGAAATCTACAACGATATGCGCCGCCCCGACAGCGCTCTCTACTATTACAAACACTTCGCCGCACTGCGTGATTCCTTGCTTTCTGCCGAAATGCAGAATAACACGATGAACCTGCAAATGCAGTTGGAAAGCGCGAAGCAAGACGAACAAATCAAGCGTCTGTCGCTTTTGCGTAACTCGCTTCTTTTTGGTGTGGGGATGCTCGTGATTCTTGCGCTTTTGATTGCGAACCGATACCGCTTAAAAAAGCGCTCGGAAGAAGAACTCAAGCGTACCAATGATGAAATTTTGCGCCAGCAGTCTATTTTGGAAAAACAAGCCGCCGAAATCGAACTCACCAATACGGAGTTGCAATCCACCATCGAAGCTGTTCACCAGCGAAATTTTGAACTCGCTGAATTAAACCGCGAGAAAAATGAGATTTTAGGCATCGTTGCACACGACCTGAAAAATCCGGTCTCCAATATTCGGATGCTGGCAAAACTGCTCCGCGACGACGCACCAACGCTCTCGCTGGCAGAAATCGTTGAATTTTCGGGCGATGTTTATACCGTTTCGGAACGAATGTTTGAGCTCATAACAACACTGTTGGACGTGAGTGCTATTGAGCAAGGTACGCTGCGCTTTAATTTTTCTGTTTTTGAAATTGCTTCGCTGGCGGAAAATGTTGTCAATAACTACAAAGGACGCGCTCAGGCAAAAGACATTATTGTCAATTTCGAGCAGAATCAGAGTATCGAAGGCTTGGAACGCTACACGCTTGTCGCGTATGCCGATAAAAATGCCACACTCCAGATTTTAGACAATCTGCTCTCGAATGCCGTTAAATACTCGCCATACGGAAAAAATGTTTGGGTGCGTGTGCTGGACGACTACGACGCAATGCTGAAGGATTCTACGCCAACGCACAATCTTATGGCTCCTTCGCAAGAATTTATTCGTATTGAAATACAAGACGAGGGACCCGGATTAACCGATGAAGACAAACAAAAAATGTTCGGGAAATTCACCCGCCTCTCTGCAAAGCCGACTGGTGGCGAACATTCGACGGGGTTGGGGCTTTCTATCGTCAAAAAAATGGTCGAAGGGATGAATGGAAAAGTCTGGGTCGAAAGCGAATTAGGAAAAGGCGCGACGTTTATTGTGCTGTTGCCCAAAGGCAATTCTGTTGTGTAGCCGTCAAAATTCGGTCGTGCCCTAAAAGATTCGCCATAAAATAAATGACGTACAGTTTTTTAGGAAAGATTATTGCCGTTTTCGATCTGCATAAGTTTATTTCTATCATAATCTTGTAAAAAAATCAAGCGTTTTTTAGAGACTATTTGAAAAGTCAAAAAAAGTTTGAAAAAATCTCTCAAAACCAGCACATTGCAGGATATGGCGACCATTTCTTACCCCTCCGACCTAAGAAAGCGCCTGAAAATTCGGTTAAAATCCCCCACCCTAACCTCTCCTAGAAAGGGATGAAATATAAGGGATGAATCTCAGAAGCCCCATGGATACTAGTTTTAGTGGTACTAAATGATTTCAGTTGGAAAACACATTCAATTGACTGGTAAAACATCGTTCTGTCATACCGACGCAGGTCGGTATCCATATCGAAAAGCAGGATTCCATGCGCTTCCGATGGATGCCGACCTGGACCCCAGCATGGCAAACTTTTCCAACTAAAATCATTTAGAACCAAAAAATGAGTTTCCAAACAATCTCTCAAAACAACAAATCAACAATATGATTCACCATATGGCTTGACTTTTCAAGTCCTCGACGGTTTTACCGTCCAAAAGGTAATCACGGGCAATTAAACTACGAATCTATGAATCTCAAAACTCCTTTGCTTGACCTTTATCGGCTTCTCGCTGCCGTGGGGGGTATCATCCTTTGCATTTCTTTTTTCGGAAGTGCTTATTTTCTCATCTTCTGGGGCAATGTATTGCCTTCTGTCATTCTTGCTGGTATCTGTGTTTTTGTGTTTGTTGTCGTGATTGCCATGGTGCTGAGTATGGTGATTATTAGCAAATCCTACCGTAATGAATCATTGCTTCAAGATAAACACATCAGTGATGGGTATATGTCCTCATTGCTTAATTCGTCCGGAATGTATATTATTCGCACCGATGTACAAGCTAACTATACCTATGCAAATCGTTCGTTTTTGGAAACTTTTGTTGCCCCGGAAGATAGAGCCAATCTTGTCGGTGTTGGCTCAATGAAATATATTCTCCCCGAAGACCATGCCGCAACGTTTCGTGCTGTGGAGCAATGTTTTGCGAATCCTCAAAAACCTACCTTTGTCCGGCTGCGTAAACCAACAATTCAAGGAGCAGTTCTGATAACGGAATGGGAATTCAAGGCGATTCTGGAAAATGATACTATACGAGAATTTCAATGTACCGGTGTTGATATCACCGAGAGACTTCGTTTGCAAGAGGCAATACAACAGGAACAAAAAACTCTTGAGGCTGTTATTACAATAGTCTGGACATTTAGCCCGATATTTTTTTGGTCTTATGTCTGAACAATCGCGTAATTGCTGATATTCTGAAACTCAGGGTGATTTTTTATCATCTCTGCCGAAAGTCCATAGATTGATAATATTCGCAGGGCAAAGTGTTC
>CANHDJ010000067.1 GCA_947459425.1 Ignavibacteria bacterium | reverse complement strand
TTGGGCGGGGGTGTATTTGATTGAATACGACACCACGACCGTTACGGCACGGTTGTCGCAGGCGGGCGGCAAGCGCTTGATTGGTGCGGCGGCAGCGAGTGTGGCGATAACGAGTGTTGCGCCGAATCCAGCGAGCGAAACGCTGGAGGTGCGATATACACTGGCTGCGGCGGGTGTGGTCACGCTGGAACTCATCGACGCACGAGGCGTGAGTGTGCAGACGCTGGTAAAGGAGAGCAAGTCGTCGGGCGAGTACGCGGTGCGGGCGAATGTTGGCGGGCTGCCAAGTGGGGCCTATACGCTGCGTCTGCGTGTGGGAGCGGAGGAAGCCGTCAGCGGAGGCGTGAGAATTGTCCGGTAGAGTAGTAGAGGGCGGGAAGTGCGATAAAAATAGGAGGGCGAATGCGGTTCGCGGCTTACAGTGTATGCTGTTGGTGCGAACTGCGTTTGTACGCTCTGGCAGCCGATGGAGACATCCTCTTGAGTTCACATAAAACTTCTTCCACACTTTCTGGCGCGGTGATTCGTATTCTCTTTCGGAGATTGGCTAAAAAATGACTTTTCAAACAGTCTCGTAGAAGAAGGGGTACACTGGTGCGAAATTTTTTTACAAAATTCCCACAATCCTTGTAAATTCGCTGCTCAATCTCGTGTCCTAATACTCACCAATAACAAAATAATCATGCACCATTTTGCTACGATCATCATTGATTTTGATTCGACGCTTGTTCAAGTTGAATCGCTTGAAGACCTCGCGGCAATAGCCCTCGCCGATGCACCCGACCGCCAAGAGCGCATCGAAGCTATCACCGAACTTACGAATCAAGCAATGGCGGGAACGTTGCCGTTCGACGAGGCATTATCGCGGCGTATGCCACTTTTGGGAGCGAATCGGGAGCATCTGTCAGAGCTGGTACGGGTATTAAAAGGTAAATACACACCGTCGCTCTTGCGACATAAAGACTGGTTTCAATCGAACTCAGAGCGTTTGTATGTGGTTTCAGGCGGGTTTAGGGAGTTTATTGTTCCCGTGATGGAGCCTATTGGATTTAAGCCGGAACACATTTTTGCCAATAATTTTCTGTTTGATGACGCTGGCAATATCGTTGGCGCGGACGCGGACAATATTCTTTCGCAGGATGACGGAAAAACCAAACTGCTCAAACGCCTGAATTTACCGAGTCCGCGATTGATTATTGGTGATGGTTTCAGCGATTATCAGCTTCGTGCAAGCGGCGAATGTTCAGCGTTTTATGTTTTGACAGAAAATATCCATCGCCCGCAAGTGGTGGAGCGTGCAGACCGCATACTATCGAGCTTTGACGATATTCTTGCGCTGTGAAGAACGCACGGGCGATATTTTTTCGCTGCTCATTCCGCGCAGATTCTGTATTTTTGCCCTTCTTCAACGATACATTCATTACTTGTTTCACATTTTTCCCCAATTATCATGGGTCGTATTTTTGAAAAGCGCAAACACAAGATGTTTGCTCGGTTCGACAAGATGGCAAAGACGTTTACGCGCATCGGCAAGGAAATTGCTATTGCCGTCAAATCTGGTGGTCCGAATCCCGATTCTAACCCGCGTCTTCGCGCCGCTATGCAAAATGCCAAATCCCACGCCATGCCCAAAGACCGCGTAGAAGCCGCCATTAAACGCGCTTCCAGCCGCGACGCACTGGATCTGCACGAAGTCGTGTACGAAGGCTACGGACCGCACGGGGTGGCGATTGTCATTGAAACGGCAACCGATAATCCCACACGCACGGTGGCGAATATTCGCAGTTATTTCAATAAACTTGGCGGGTCGCTTTCAACGGCGGGCGCTTTGGAGTTCATGTTTCAGCGCAAAGGCGTGTTCCATATTGCCCCTAGCGGCAAACCCCTCGACGAATTGGAACTGGAGTTGATTGATGCCGGAGCCGATGATGTCGAGGTAGACGAAGAAGAGGGCATTATCATCGCCTACAGCGATTTTGAAGGCTTTTTGAAGATGCAGCGCACGTTGGAAGAAAAAGGCTTGGATGTAAAAAGCGGAGAATTACAGCGCATACCGAATAACACCACCAGTCTCACCGATGAGCAGATGGATGAAGTCGGCAAACTCATTGAGCGCATCGAAGAGGATGAAGATGTGCAGAGCGTCTTCCACAACATCGCCTAAAGCACCAACATCAAAAAAAGTCTGTAAAGCCCACGAATAAAGCTGTACAGACTTTTTTGTTACAATATCTCACGATTCTGCCATGACTTCCACTTTCGGCACTCGTCTTTACGATTTTTACACCAGTCTTCGTCTTGAATCGCCCTTGCCAAGCGGTATTGAGGCGATGAACCCGTATTTTTCGCCCGAAACGCAACGATGCACAAAAGCATTCTGTACGAAATATTTTCAGGATAATGCCGAGCGTGTTTCGCTTTGGGGAATCAATCCGGGGCGCTTTGGTGCTGGGCTGACGGGGCTTTCTTTTACCGACCCTGTTGTTCTGCGCGAAATCTGCGGTATTGACAATGCTCTTGGCACAAAGCACGAACTTTCTGCGGAATATGTTTGGAGCGTTATTGCGGAATATGGCGGAGCAGAGCGCTTTTACAGTCACTTTTTTTTGACGGCGCTTTGTCCGCTTGGCTTTGTACAACGCAAAGAAAAAGGCGAAGTGAATTATAATTTCTACGACGACCCCGCGCTTTTTCGTGCTGCAAAGCCGTTTATCGTCAAAACGATGCAAGAGCAGATTGCGCTTGGGTTGCGGCGGGATGTGGCTATCTGCCTTGGTACGGGCAAGCTCTATAGCGCTTTTGAGGCTATCAATACAGAATATCAATTTTTCGAGAATATTCTTCCGCTTGAACACCCGCGATTTATCATGCAGTACCGCCGTAAGCAGCTTGCAGACTATCGCCGAAAGTATGTGGCAACACTTTTGGAAGCATTAGTTTCTAGGAAAATACAGGAAAACTGACGGCGGTTTGCGCTCATAATTCCCGTTCTCTCATTCCACGACGTTTTCACCAAAACTATGATTCTCGATCTTGATAATTACTGGCTTACGTGGTCAATTTTGCTCACGTTTATCGGTGTTCGCTATGGCATTATTTCCGGAGTTTTCTTTCTCTGGTGGTATATGGTTCGCCGTGAGAAATGGTCAGCGCGAAAAATTCAACCCAAATATCCTACCGCACAAGATTACAAGCGGGAATTGGGCTATTCTATTCTCACATTTTTTATTTTTGCGACCATTGCAAGCGTCATCTATTTGCCGGAGGTGCGCCCTTTTACGCAGGTTCACCGCGATGTGAGCGAGATTGTTGGCTCAAATACTGTATGGCAAGTAGCGTACTGGGCGGGTGCAGTGCTTCTTATGCTCATTGTTCATGATGCATATTTTTATGCGATGCACCGCCTTGTTCATCATAAAAAACTTTATGCACTTATTCACAAAGTGCATCACATCTCGCATAACCCCTCGCCTTGGGCGGCGTTTGCTTTTCATCCATTGGAGGCACTCACGGAATTTTTGATTTTTCCCCTCATTGCCTTTACTATTCCGCATACTATCGGCATGATTGCTGTGTGGCTGGGCTTTATGACGCTCTATAACGCCTACGGGCATTTGGGATTTGAACTCTACCCGAAGGGCTTCAACACACACTGGCTTGGAAAGTGGGTGAATACATCGGTAAATCACAATATGCACCACAAGTACGCCACAAGCAATTACGGGCTTTACACGCTTATTTGGGACAGACTTTTTGCTACAATCCATGCCCGATATGACGAGACATTTGAGGAAGTTGCTGCGAGAAAGTAGGCGGTAATACCCCCGAAAAGTCAAGGGCGGTAAGGTTATGAACGGTAATGTATGCAGATGCTTCGGCAGGCTCAAATCCTACGCGGGCTTCACTCTGAGCTTGCCGAACAATTTGATTTCATGTATTGGTGTCCGTTTCTATTGTTCACACTTGCTATGATGTGCCACCTTCATCACAAAAAAAATCCCGTGCCAATTCGCCGAGTTTTCGTATTTTATCCGCTTCGTGTTTGTGCCAAAACTATCGGCACTTTCACGCCCAACACCGCATAAATATTACCTTTTCCCATTTTTAGGCTTTTTCGATGGTTGTTTTAAAATTCGGCGGCTCGTCGGTTGGCACACCGGAGCGCGTCAATAGCGTTATCAGCATTGCTATCAATGCACAAAAAAAACATGAACAGGTTTCGGTTGTCGTTTCCGCATTTTCGGGCATTACCGACCAACTTATTAAAACCGCAAAACTTGCCTCCAACGGCGAAACCGCATACAGCAACGAATTTGACGATATGTACCGCCGTCACATCACGGCGCTCGAAACGCTTTTTTCGACCGAAAGCGTTAGCCAAGGCTCTCTGGAAGCCGCCCGTAAGGAAGTTGAAGCGATTTTGATGGAACTGCGTGGGTTGCTACATGGTATTTTTCTGATTCGTGAACTTTCCAAACGAACCTTGGATTACGTGTGCAGTTTCGGGGAGCGGCTTTCCGCCTTTATTATCGCCCGCACCATGTCGGCGCGGGGCGTAAAGGCTGAGTTTTTGGATGCTCGTCGTGTTGTCAAAACAAATAACGAATTTACTGCTGCCAAGGTGGATTTCCCAACCACTAATGCCGCGATACAACACTATTTCGCCCAAAATACAGCGCTACACATCATTACGGGTTTTATCGGCTCTACGCCGGAGGGCGAGACGACCACGCTGGGACGCGGCGGATCGGATTACACCGCAGCGATTTTCGGCGCTGCTCTCTCGGCAAGCGATATTGAAATCTGGACGGATGTTGATGGCGTAATGACCGCCGACCCGCGCAAAGTCAAGAACGCTTGTACGCTGGAGCGTCTGACCTACGAAGAGGCAATGGAATTGTCGCACTTCGGTGCAAAAGTGATTTATCCGCCAACCATCCAGCCCGCATTCGACCTTGGTATTCCGCTCTGGATTAAAAACACATTCAATCCCGATTTTGCCGGAACGCTCATCAACCGCGAAGGGGATACGGCTTCGACGCTGCCAGTGAAAGGTATTTCTTCCATCAAAGATATTACCTTGCTTTCGCTGGAAGGAAGCGGCATGGTGGGGGTTGTTGGTGTGGCGCACCGCCTTTTTAGCGCATTGGCGCGTGAGCGCGTGAATGTGATTATGATTACGCAGGCTTCGTCGGAACATTCGATTTGTATTGCCGTCGAACCAAGCGCCACCGAAAGCGCCGCCCGTGCGATGAACGAAGAATTTCACTATGAAATTGCGATTACGCGGCAAATTAACGCCGTGAAAATTGAGAAAAATCTCTCGGTTATTGCGGTTGTCGGAAGCAAAATGCGCCATACGCCAGGCATTGCGGGGAAGGTATTCCAAGCACTGGGGCGCAATGGCGTGAATGTGCGGGCGATTGCACAAGGTTCGTCGGAGTTGAATATTTCGATTATCGTTGATGCCGCTCACGAACACAAGGCGATAAGCGCTATTCACAACAATTTCTTTTTGGCATCCTCGAAAACATTGCACCTTTTCATTGTTGGTGCGGGTCTGATTGGAAAGGAGCTTTTGAAGCAAATGCAGCAGCAGCGCGAGTTTTTAATGAAGAATCGCGGTTTGGAATTGAAAATTGTTGGGCTTGCCAATAGCGCAAAAATGCTTATCCGCGAAGACGGTATTGCAACGGAATCATGGTCGGAAACGCTGGAGACATCGGGTTCAACGATGGATTTGCGTTCGTTTGTTGAAACAATGGAAACACTGAGTCTGCCGAATAAAGTATTTGTTGACAATACGACCAGCGAGGATGTTGCCGGATTGTATGAAGAAATCTTATCCGGCAGTATTTCGATTGTCACACCAAACAAAAAGGCAAATACCGGACTTTATGCCCGCTACAAAGCCATGCGTGAAGCGGCGCTCAAAGCAAATGCGGGGCTTTTTTACGAAACCAACGTTGGCGGTGGTTTGCCCGTGATTGACGCTCTGCGCGGCTTGGTTGGAAGCGGTGACACGATTCATACTATCCAAGCGACCTGCTCCGGTACGCTTTCCTACGTTTTTAATAGCTTTGTCGAAGGAAAAAAGTTTAGTGATGTTATCAAAGAAGCGCGGGAAAAGGGCTTTACCGAGCCAGACCCGCGTGATGACTTACGCGGCACGGACGTGGCACGGAAACTCCTGATTCTCGCCCGCGAAATCGGCTTGACGCTTGAACTCAGCGATATTACCGTCGAAAATCTTGTGCCGCCGTCCTGTGAGCAAGCGGCTTCGCTGGAAGAATTTTTTGCAGCGCTGGAAAAAGAAGATGCCTCCTTTGAAAAACGACGCGATGAAGCCGCACGGTCAGGAAAAGCGCTCCGCTACGTGGCAACGCTGGACGGTGGCAAATGCAGCGCCCGCTTGGAAGCTGTTGGCGCAGCACATCCCTTTTTTAGCTTGAACGAAACCGATAATAAATTTGCCATCACCAGCGACTACTACGCCTCGACACCGCTCGTGATTCAGGGACCGGGTGCTGGTGCGAAAGTAACGGCATCGGGAGTATTGGCAGATATTTTGCGAACGGCGTGAGCAAATGATGTTTGCGGTAGATAGGGCAAAATGGGCTTCATGGCATATTGCAATGAAGCCCATTGGCGTTATACTTAGGGCAATCGCATGAAACATCGAAACCCGCATCAAATCTGTATCTGATTTTTGTCGATGGTTGTCGTACAATGTGTAGAGACGCGATGCATCGCGTCTCTACGGAGGAGAAATATTTTCATGCGATTGCCCTGGCGTTATACTCAAGAAATCAGTTTTTGAATGACCCGCATCAAGAGGTGAAAGCAGGGAGTTACGGCAGGACTAAAAAAAACGGAGCATGAAATCTCATGCTCCGTTTTTTCTAGGAAAATTGTCTATCAAAGCGTCATCCGTGTTATTTGGATTGCGGCTGCGTTTGTTGTTGTGGCTGCCCTTGTTGCTGAGGAGTAGCTTGGGGAGCGGGCTGTGGAGCAGGTTTTGCCGCGCCGGTCGTAATTGGGGCGCGTTCTTCGCCTCCGGTACCGACGGTGGGCGTAGAGAGGAAAAATTTATTGGTTACTATCGCCAAAAGGAAAATACCGATTGCCAGACCGATGGTAAATTTTTGGAGAAAATCCGTTGTGCGGCGTGCGCCGAACATACCGGAAATCTGCCCGGAAACACCACCCATGCCTGCGCTCAAGCCTGAACTTTTACCGGGTTGAATTAGAACGGCAGCGACGAGCAAAATACCCGCAAGCGCAAGAAGAATACACATAAAAACGAACATAATCGCTATCAAATAAAGTGATACATCAAAAGGAAATAACGGACTTAGAGTAGAAAAAATCTCTTATGAAATTTTCGGTAGAATGCTCTATCTAAAAATACAGCCAGAGAATCACAAATCTACGATGCTTTCTGAAAGGAAGCAACATTTTTTTCTGAAAGACTCGCTTTTTACTCGGATTTTTTGTATTTTAGTCGGCTGTATTGTCCGAATTTTATTGATAATAGCGGCTAGATCTTCCGCAAAAACACGATGCAGCGCAGCAATAAAGAGATTAACTCAGTGTCGTAGAGACATCTTTCACTTGTTTCAAACCCTTACTACGCATTATGAAAAGCATGACCAAAGCCGATATCGTGGACAGAATTGCTCACGCAACAGGCATGACCAAAGTAGAAACAGACGCAGTTGTGGACGGCTTCTTGAAAACTGTCGGCGAAGCTCTCGCTGACGGTGAGCGTATTGAACTCCGCGATTTTGGTGTTTTTGCCGTGAAAAAACGCCGTCCTCGTGCCGCTCGCAATCCTCGTACCGGTGAGCCGGTCGAACTCGAAGAGCGCTTTGTTCCAACGTTTAAAGTCTCCCGCAAACTCCGCGCTCGCGTGGACATCAATTTGAAATCCGGCAAAGCAAAAAATGGAACGAATCTGAGAACCACCCGCAAAGTCGCTCAAGCAGTCGCTTAATACGATATATTAGTGCAAGAGCCTCGAACACCTGATAAAACCTTCGTTTGAGGCTCTTCCAATGGTAAAATTTTACAGAAGCAGTCCCTTTGTTTCTCACACCGACCCCAGACGACATTCATGGAATCATCTCCCTCCCCGCAACCGTTATCGCAAAACGCTTTGGAGCGCTTTTGTGTGACGTGCGGCGCTCGAAAACAAGCCGATGCAGCGAATGATGTTGTGGTGCAATACTGCCAATCATGTGGCATGGCTCAATATACCTTGCCTCAAAGCACTCCACAGCCCGCAAAAGGCGCTGGGCGCTCCAATACACCTTTGATGGTTGCGGCTGTGATGACACTGATTATTGGCGCTTCTTCCTACGGCATTACGCGCCTTTTCGTTGAAAAACCAGCACCAAACGCCGCTCCACAAGCCTCTTCAGAGCAAGGAGCTGTTGGGAATGCCGCCACAGGGGATGCTTCGGGTAACCCAATGGCGAAGGTTTCACCAGAAATTCAGGAACGAATTGGAATGCTGCGCGATTCATTAGCGAAAAACCCGAATAACGGCGGATTGGTCGTGCGAATGGCAAATGCGTGGTACGATGCGGGTGCATATTTTCAAGCGGAACAATACTATGCTCGCTATTTGAAAGAATTTAATCCGAAAGATGTTGCCGCCAGAGTGGATTACGCCTACACGCTGCTCCGTCAAGGGCGTGAGGACGAGGCGATCACGGAGACCAAACGCGCTCTTGAATACGAACCCAATCGCGTCGAAGCGGTGTACAATCTTGGTGTGATGTACTATGGCAAAAAAGATTATGCTGCCGCCAAACAGTGGTTTGAGAAATGCGTCAACCTCGCCCCCGGCACGGAGGTAGCAAAAAGTGCAGAGGAAATCATCAAAGGACTCGCCAAAACAATGGCAGAAAAACAAGGTTCGTAGAAGTTTTCGGACAAAGCGACGCTTCAAACAACGACATCGAAATCATAATTAACAATTTATTTCACACTTTTTAAGGAACCGCGCTATGCCTTGCGGAAAAAAACGCAAACGCCATAAAATGGCAACGCACAAACGTAAAAAACGCTTACGCAAAAACCGTCATAAAAAGAAAAAACGGTAAGCTATGGCGCGTGGGTTTTACTCACGAATGACCTTCAAACGCGCTTTGATACGGGATTCCGTACCAAAGCGCGTTTTTTTTTTGGGTAGTAGTATGCGGGATATAGAACGCGCAGCCGATATTTCGCGCCATAACTTGACAACTCTTTTGGGACACTACTAATGCAGCATCACCGCACGACTACAAACGGTGCGGTTTCCACTCTTCCTCCAGCCCGCACAACGCAAATATACGAACCGCTTGCTTCGATGTCGAGTGGAATTGAATGGGTGCCTTCGGGCAGAAAACCGCTCCAAATCTGACGTTGTAAGCGCCCTTCGCTGCCAAAAAGCGCAATGTCAACGTCTCCTGCGATGCGCAACTCAAACTGCACCGTGCTTTTGCCACGCGATGGATTCGGGGCAAGGGAAAGCGCATTCCCGCTTGCTCCGCGAAAGGCGGTATCACGGACGTTGGTAATGCGAGATTTTATCACGCCAAGTGGAGCAATGCGTTCGCCCAAAATCGCTGTGGAATCCTGCTCGGTCGCACCAAACCATGATTGCAGCACATTAGCATAGATACGGCGGTAATCGTATTGGTATTGCAAATCGCCGTTGTTATTCAAATTGACCAAATCGAAGGGATTGCCAAAAACATTCGCATTGACGCTGTTGCCAAAGACAAACTGCACCGAGGCTGCTCCGTGGTCGGTACCAAGAGAGCCGTTTTCTTGCGGGCGACGACCAAATTCGGAAACCGTCATTCCGACAACACGGTCGGCAAAGCGCTGTTGTAAAGCGTCCTGCATAAATTGCGAAACCCCGCTTGCTAAGGCGTTCAAAAGACGAGGATGGACACCGCTTCCATCGGCTTGCTGCTGAAGCACGTGCGTATCGAAGCCGCCCAAATATACCAAATAGACTTTCGATTGCAAGCCGCCGGAAATCAGGCGTGCGACCATGCGGAGTTGTTGAGCAAAACCGCCAGCATAATCCACCGTATTTCGCCCTCGGTCAAATGCTTGTTTCACTAACTGTGAGTATGCGTCTGATTTTTGTGCTATCGTGCGGATGTAATTAAATTCGCCGGCAAACGCCGAACCATCGGTGATTGCGGCTTCGTCCGGCGATAAGCCTGCTCCGAGTTGGAAAAACTGCTCCGGGTCTGCCAGCGCAATACCCATATCGCCGCGTTTGTCGTCTTTGAGCAGCATCGAAAGCGTTCCGCCAACCTGCACACAGAGCGGATAGTCGGGAATTTGACTGCCGGAAGGCGCGTGTAACTTCGCCATAGAGCGCCCCACCCAGCCGTCATTAAATTGCGCCGTCGGCAGCGAGGAATTGATGCCGGAAAGCCAAATATCGGTCGAGCGAAAATGCGATAAATTGGGGTTTTCGTAGCCTACACCCTGCACGACCGCTAAACGCCCATCTTCATAAAGTTGCTTAAAACCACCATTGGGAACGTTGTTCGTAAGCGCTGGATGCAAATAGACCCGCGAGCCAAAGAGCCGCGTTGCTGTTTCTTTTTTCACGCCGAGTTGCGGGCGAATCCGATAATAATTCGCGTCATCAGCCGGAATGACCGTATTTAAGCCATCATTACCGCCAAAAAGCTGAACAATAATGAGAATATTATCGCTATTTTGTACCTCCGCCCCAAATTTATCGGGCGACATAGCTAAAAGCGGCATCCCGCCGACGATTTGCGACGATGCGCCCAAAGCGGCAAGTCCGGCGCTCGTGCGCAAAAATGAGCGGCGTTTCATGGTGAGACGTGTGTTCGATTTCATTGGGCAATAATGGTTGATTGTGAGACAAAAGAGCGCCGTAAAGAGGCAGATAGCATCAGGCTTCACAAGGGCTGTGCCAAAATTATTTTTTGAACATTAACGGCTATCGCACGAACAATGGTCAAAAAATGAGTAGCGCCGAAAAAGATGATAACAACAAGAGAAAATACTCTATTTTTACGGGATAGCCAGCGATATTAGCGCTTTTATGAAACACTCGACATCCAATAGCAAACCTAAAGCGGCAAGTGCCGCCTCGTATCAGCGTTTGCAGAGGGAAATTCTTGGGTGGTATGCCCATCACGCACGGACATTTTTTTGGAGAGAACAGGATGCTCAACTCATAGATCCTTACGTTGTGTTGATTTCAGAGGTCATGCTTCAACAGACCCAAACAAGCCGAGTTCAAGAAAAACTACCGCTTTTTCTGACAGAATTTCCAAACATTGCTGCACTAGCGGCAGCAGACAACGCGACGATTATCAAAGCATGGGCGGGAATGGGCTACAACAGTCGCGCACTCCGTCTGCGGGATTGCGCAAGGGTGATACAAGAGCGGCATGGGGGCATAATTCCCACCCTCAACGATGAACTTTTAGCGCTGCCGGGTATCGGCGCGTACACTGCCTCTGCGGTATTAGCATTTGCCTTCCACCACGACGTTGCTGTTCTTGATGTCAATATTCGCCGCGTGTATTCACGGCTTTTGGCAACAATGCCGACAACACGTGACCTTGCCGATGAAAGCAGCATACAGGCATTCGCCGAGAAGATTTACCCACGTGGCGAATCCTCGCGCTGGCATCAAGCCGTGATGGATATTGGGGCGCTTTTCTGTACTGCACGTGCGCCAAAGTGCATGAGTTGCCCGCTCCATGAGGTATGCCCTTCGGCGGGAACAATGCAGGAAGTCCGCAAGGTCAAGCCTCCTGAACCTTCGTGGGAAGGCACACCGAATCGCATTTGGCGTGGGTGTATCGTGCAGATTTTACGCGGCTTGGAGGGCGACGCGACAATTTCGTCAGACGAGATATTGCAACAACTATTTGCGGGAGAAGTGGGAGCGCTTTTTGAAAATAACAACGCAGAAATGACGCAAGACGCATGGTTTCTCATGGTATTGCGGGGATTGGAACGCGATGGTATTCTGGAAATTACTGCCCCTCGCCGCGTTGGGAGTCATGCTTCCGGCGATACGTCCGAAGTATTGCCGCACGACACTCTTTTTTCTTGTTCTTTGCGTTTATCGAAGGGCTGAACCCGTATGGAATCGTACATGGAAACAGGCACTCTTTTGAGCGATAGCACAGATGACAAAGAACTCTACGAAAAACTCTATGAAGAGCTGTACGACGCTTTTTATTGTTCCGCGCTTACGCCAGAGATGATGGATGTGTGCTGGGCGGACGGTTGGCGGCATTTTGGCACATATTTTTTTCGTTCGCAAGTTAATATGTTGAATGGCGTTCCCGTTGTGGTGTTGCCGCTTCGTATTGTGATTGCGGATTTTGTGTTGTCGAAAAGCCAACGCCGAATATTGCGAAAAAATGCGGATATGGCAGTGGATATTCGCCCCATTGCCCTCACTGACGCGCACCACGACGTATTTCATCGGCATAAACAGCGCTTTGTGGATAATCAACCCGAAACACTGCTCGACTTTCTTTCGCCCGAACCAGCAACTATGCCGTGTTTGGGGTATGAATGTTTGATTACCGAGTCAGAAACAAAGCGCCTATTTGCCGCAAGTTTTATTGACATCGGCGACAAAGGACTTTCCAGTGTTTATGCGATGTTCGACCCCGAAGAATCGCATCGGAGCTTGGGTATTCTCACCTTACTCTGCGAAATTGAGTACGCACGGCGTTTGGGCAAAAAATATCTGTACTTGGGCTATGCTTATAGCGAAGCATCGTTTTACGATTACAAAAAATCCTTCGCAGCGCTCGAATACTACAACTGGCGGGGCGATTGGTTGCCTCTGCCGCGTGGATTTTCCACGTAGAATAGACAAAAAATCTCACCTTCCATCAACACCACCACCACACGAGAAGCGCTTACTTGGCACTAGTCCGAGTAAGCGCTTGTTTTTAGCCAGAAGCGAACTTCGTTCGCACTCGTGTTGGACGTGGCGACTACACAAACAATTTGCAAATGTCCCGCAGAACAGCGATTTTCGGGGGAGTTTGTTTGTATTTTCCTTACCAGTTTCCTAGTTTGATATGTCTAATTTTTCCCTCTTGTCACGATTATTTCGCTCGTTCATTCTGCTCTTGGTAAGTATTGGTACGCTCTTGATGGTGCAAACGCATCAGAAGCTCTCGGCACAAACTCTTCTGCACGTATCGCCCACTCAAACCGATTACAACCTCAATAATGCGCTTGATATTTTGGAAGATAAAACTGGAACATTGACGTTTGCCGATGTGCGCTCAAGCACGATGGCAAGCGCCTTCAAGCGTTACACTGGCACAAGCGACCCCAATTATGGACATACTGCATCGGTATTTTGGGTGCGGGTGAGTTTGCTCTTGCCGCCGCCAACACGTGCCGGAGAGTCGCATCACGACTGGTTTCTGGAAATTGCCTATCCCCAACTCGACGATATTCGCTTTTTTGAACCGGAAATTGCGGAGCAATCGGGCATACAAACCGACTCAACACGTTATTCCATGCGGCTTTCAGGCGATATGCTGCCTTTTTCTGCCCGTGATATTTCGTATCGGATGCCGACTTTTCGGCTGAATATGCCGGAAACGCTTGACAGCACGGTGCTTTGCAAGCCCATTGTGTATTATTTTCGCTTTGCCTCGCAAGGCTCCATGACGTTTCCGATGATGCTGCGCACCCAAGAATCATTGAGTCGTCATATCGTGAACGAGCAGTTTCTTTTAGGGATGTTCTATGGAGTTTTGGCAATTATGATTGCCTATAACCTCTTTGTTTATTTCTCGTTGCGCGACATTAGCTATTTGTACTATGTTTCCTATATTGCCGTTTACGGATTATTTTTGTTTATCTGGAATGGCTTGGCATTTCAGTATTTGTGGGCGGAGTCTCCCGTCTGGCATAATCGCTCAATAATCGTGTTTATGGGTTTGTCGGGGTTGACGGTATTTCGCTTTTCGCAAAGCTATTTGGATACAAGCCACATCACACCAAGGGCGCATCGGTTTATGAATGTGATGATGCTGTATTTTCTTGTGGGCATTGTCCTCGCATTTTTCCTGCCCTACGGCGTGGCAATTCGCATTATGTATGGCGGTCCGATTTTCACTCTGCCCATTATTTTGACGGTTTCGGTGATTTGTATTCGCAAGGGCTATCGTCCGGCGCGATATTTCCTTGTTGCATGGATATTACTGCTCACCTCAATTATGATGGCGGCATTGCGCAATCTCAATCTTTTGCCAAGTGGAGCGCTGACGATTTACGGCTTACAAATCGGCTCGGCATTTGAGATTTTCCTGTTGTCGTTGGGTTTGGCAGACCGTATCAATATTATCAAGCAGGAGAAAAAAGTCGCGCAAGATGCAGCAATTAAAAGCACGGAATTACTTATCGAAACGCTCCGCCAGAACGAACAGGAATTGGAAGGAAAAGTCCGCGAGCGCACCACCGCTCTTCAAGACGCAAACGAGGAAATATCCCGCCAACTGGAGATTCAATCCGAACAAGCGCGAGAAATCGAACTTGCCAATACTACGTTGCAAGAGCAGAATTTGATTATCGAACAAGAGCGCGAAAACTCGCAAAATCTTTTGCTCAATATCCTGCCAAGCAGCATTGCAGCAAGGCTCATGGCGGGCGAACAGCTCATCGCCGACCGCTTTAACAATGTCACGGTTCTATTTGCTGATATTGTCGGTTTTACGCGGCTTTCGGCGGTTGTCGAGCCGGAGGAATTAGTGGGGCTTTTGGATACCGTTTTTTCGGAATTTGATACAATTTCCGAGCGCTGCGGGATGGAGAAAATCAAGACCATTGGCGATTGCTACATGGCAGTAAGCGGCTTGCCGACGGCACAGGATAATCACGCCGAACGCGCCACCGAAGCCGCTCTTGCGATGATGACTGCTATCGCTGACCTTAATACCATGTTTACTCTGGGCTTAGAGATGCGGATTGGTCTGCATTGCGGGACAGTGGTGGCGGGAGTTATCGGCAAACGAAAATTTGCTTACGACCTCTGGGGCGACGCAGTAAACACCGCAAGCCGCATGGAATCACGCGGTGAAGCAGGAAAAATTCATATTTCTCATGCGGTGTACGAGGCATTGCATTGGGAAAAGAATGCGGAAACTGACGGCGCAGTGGGCTATGCCTTTGAGAAGCGCGAACCGATGGAAATTAAGGGGAAAGGGCTGATGCAGACGTGGTTTGTGGAGAGAGTGGGGTAAAAAGCATTCATTTTACCGCTTCAAAATTGGGGAGTGTCAGCGAAATACCTCATCGCAACAAGCAGTTTGAATTCGGGCTATTTTAGTCTGTATTTACTCCCTATATCCTTAAAGTCATTTACAATGAGCGTGGAGTCTTTTATGGTATATCTTGAACCATATTGCACACCCCAATTACTAAGCCGGAAAGAATGTGGCGAGACTGCATACTTGTCATTCTTTCTCCGCATTTGGTTTGTTATTGTATCATTTTTGATAACCTGAGACTTTTCAATACCACGTAATGAATAACTATATTCCATCGTTGAAATTTTGTAACTAGTCAGGTCTAAAAATTGGCGTTTTTTGATAAATTTCAGCATTTTTTCTATTGCCATTATTCCAATTTCTCCAAAATTGAGACGATTTTGTAAAAACGGCAATAGGAATCGTAAAAAATCGGGCGATTTTCAGAGCTTATTGC
>CANHDJ010000066.1 GCA_947459425.1 Ignavibacteria bacterium | reverse complement strand
TTGGTACTGCCGCATTTTCCGCAGCTGTAGGTATGGGTTTCGGTAATCATATACGATAGGTTGATGGAATGACTCTCGTCAGCATTTTTGACAAATTTACGCAATATCATGTAAATTTATACCGCTACCAATATTTTATCATGGCACAACTTAGCACAAAGCGCGTTTTGAACGCACAAGAAGAAAAACTTGTTGCGCTCCGCAAGCAGCATAAAACCTTGCTCAAGAAAATCACCACCGAGCGAACAAAGCTCACACGGCTCAAAGACGATATTAAGCAGATCATGTCTGCCTCAGCCGGCGCGATTCAAAGCAAGATGGCGGAATTGCATAAAGCGCAGGAAGAAATGAAGATAATTTTGGAGAAATGTGCAACGTCCAAAATCTTCTCGAAGCACGAGCGGAGCGATTTTCACTGGATGAAAGAAGATTTGGAAGATATGTTTGCCGATATGATGCCGCCGCAAATGTCCGAAGAAGAATTTGCCGATTTTATGCGCCAGCAAGCCGAAGAGCGCAATAAAGCGGGCTTTAACTTTTTTAACCACTTCACTCCCGAAGTCCCGGAGGAGGAGCAGAAAAGCATCCGCGAAGTGTACAAACGTCTCGCCGCAAAGTTTCACCCCGACAAAGCGGCTGGCAATGCGAGCCTTGAGAAACGCTTGCATAGCATTATGCAGCGCATTAATGGCGCGTATCAGCATGGCGATATTGCCGAACTTCTGGATTTGGAAGCGGAATATGCCGACCTTGATGATATTTTGGAGCGCGAAGATTCTGCCTTGCGCGACCTTGTGGAGCAAGAAATGGAGCGCCTTCGCTCCGAACTAGAGCTTTGCAATGGACAACTCCAACGCCTCAAAGATGAACGCAAAAAGATTGAGCGTACCAACGAAGGAAAAATGACCAAAGACTTCAAAAAAGCAGAAAAAATTGGCGTTGACCCTGTGCAGGAAATGACACGCGATATTGACCATGCGCTTGCCGAAATGAATTTCCAAAAAAGCCTCTACGAGCGTGTGTTGGCAGGCGAAATCACGAAAAAAGAAATGGAAAAAGAGATGGAAAAGCACAGCCAAAGCCAGATGATGTCGTTTGGCGGTATGGAGATTTCTGAAGCAGAATTTTTCGATGTCATGCAGGATGTTGCCGAGATGCTCTTTAACGAAGAACCCCCTCCGCGCCGTGCAAAAAAACGTGCTGGCAGATAGAATACTCGGTTGTTCCGCCAAGTACGATTATTTCAAAATATGGTTGTGGACACCAATACATAACGGAAGTCGCGCTTGGGCAAAAGGAGGTTCGTTATCAAAGTTTTTTTGCCAGCATGAGAGCGTAAATCATTGTGAAGCAAAGATATAAACGGCAGCCTTTCTGCCTAATTTTTCTCAGGATAGGACTATATGCAGCGATGCGCTTTGCTGGTCGAATACGACGGAACGGAATATGCTGGCTGGCAACGCCAGTTGAATGCTCCGACGGTACAGGAAGTTCTGGAGAACGCCATTGCGAAAATAACAAGCCGCGAAGCAGCAACGGTTATTGGATCGGGACGCACTGATAGAGGAGTTCACGGCTTTGGTCAAGTGGCGCATACGGACTTGCCGCCTACATGCTCTATTCCCGAACGGCAAATAGCGAAAGCTATCAATTCCGTATTGCCGCCGGACGTGCGTGTGCGCGAGGCAAAATTTGTCTCCGACCGCTTTCATGCACGATTTCAGGCAAAGCGGCGGGAGTATCGTTATACAATTGTTGAGGGATATTCGGTGTTTCGTCGTCACACGGCATGGTGCCTTTCGCGCCCCTTCAGCCCTGATATTATGCGAGAGGCAGCAGAAATATTTTGCGGAAACCACGATTTTACGACCTTTTCCAAATACAACCCCGATACCGAAAAATACGTCTGTAACGTCGAACAAGCCGTTTGGAACGAGGTAGAATCAGGTATCTGGCGCTTCACGATTGCCGCTGACCGCTTTGTCTATGGCATGGTGCGAGCAATCGTTGGTGCAACTATGGAAGCAGCAATGCACAAACGCAGCGTTGGAGACCTCCGCGAGGCATTGCGCCATCAAGACCGCGCTCTGACTAGTCCGCTCGCGCCGCCGGAAGGGCTTGTTCTTTGGCGCGTCAGTTATGACAACGACCCGTTTGGCGAATAACGTTTCGTATAAATTTTACCACAGCACATACACGATTATTATTGAACCTTTATGCTCACAAAGCGCATTATTCCTTGCTTAGATGTCAAAGACGGCATGACCGTCAAAGGCGTGAATTTTGAATCTCTCCGTGAAGCGGGCGATGCCGTCGCGCTTGCCGAGCGTTACGCCCGTGAAGGTGCAGATGAACTTGTGTTTTTAGATATTACCGCCACATTGGAGAAGCGCTCAACATTTACGGAAATGGTGCGTCGAGTGGCATTTGCACTGAATATTCCTTTTACTGTTGGCGGTGGTATTAGTCGCGTGGAGGATGTTTCACGGCTCTTGAGCGCTGGTGCAGACAAAACGTCTATCAATTCTGCCGCCGTGAAAAATCCACCACTTATTACGGAATTAGCGAATGAATTTGGCTCTCAATGCGTCGTTGTGGCGATAGATGTCCGCCAAACTGAGCCGCAAGGCGCTTGGAATGTCGTTATCAATGCCGGAAAGCAGGAAACCGCGTGGGAAGCGCTGGCGTGGGCGAAAGAGGTCGAATCACTTGGGGCAGGAGAAATTTTGCTGACCTCCATGGATAATGATGGCACAAAATCAGGTTTTGCATTAGAAATTACGCGGAGGATTGCGCAATCCGTGAATATTCCCGTGATTGCCTCTGGCGGTGCTGGCACAATGCAACATTTTAGCGACGTTTTGCGTGATGATGCCGGATGCGGTGCGGCTGACGCAGCATTAGCGGCAAGTTTATTCCATTTTGGCGAGTTGGAAATTCCCGTCTTGAAGCGCTTTTTACAGGGCGAGGGACTGGCTATGCGCATAGTATAGCCAGCCCAACTGACAATATTGCGTGATTAAATTTCATTCTTCAGGATTCAACCCTAAAGCACGAAGTTTATCCGCTAGTCTTTCGGCGCGAAGTTTGGCTTCTTGCACGTCGCTGCGGGCTTTTTGTGCATCACTACGAGCCTTTTCTGTTTCCGTACGGGCTTTAGCGGTGGCTTCCGCGCCTGTCGGAATCAAGCCGCCATCGGGATTTGTCCAGAGCAGCCATGTTCCTTCCATGCCTGCATATTCGCCCTGCCAAAGTGTACAGCCTAATTGCAACATCTCAAAATACGGCTTCTCCAAGCGCCGATATTCACTGCCCTCGCGTACAAACACCCGGAGCGTGCCCGAACCATACTGCTCCGATGGGTCATAGACGATGTAGTACGAGACTCCCGCCTGTGCGTAAAGGCCAAATTTCGCGTCCAGTTCATTGCCGACCAAATTGGAAATTACTTCCACCACCAATTCCGGCGGTTTCCCAAATTCCCACACAAAGTACGTCCGATGCCGCTTCTCCCAATACTTTTCGGGATATTCCACACCCAAACTCAGCATGAAATCGGGGACTATCGGCGGCTTCTGTACGGCATAGAACAGCCCAACATTGCTCACGGCGATAAACGGTTGCCCGTCGGGGGAATGCCAATGGTCATGGATGCCGTCACCAAGGAGGCGTTGTTGATGTTCAGAAAAGAGATTATCCACTGGCTCATCGTCCTCGGTAACAATGTGGCTAATGTCGGGTTCGTAGCCCGCGAGAATTTCACTGTATCGCATATTTACGCTCTCCTTGTGGCAATGTGCCAAGGTAGTTGTCAGAAAATCAGGACGATTTTGCTACGAGAAATATACAAGATTTCTTACATTTTTCCGCATAAAAAAGCCGCTTCAGTTGGGTGCTGAAGCGGCTTGCATCTATCAGAAAATCGGTCAGATTTACTGCGGAATTTCATTTACAGGTTTCGGAAAACCTGTTGTATTGACAACATGATTCGCTAATTCTGCTTTAATATCGCCTAGGCGATCAAAGCGGCGCAAATCTACCCAACGAAATCCTTCAAAGAATAAGGAATAACGGCGCTCGTAGAGCAAACGACCGATCTGAGCATTGCGGTCAGCACCAAGTGTTGTCAGTGCTGGAGCATTTGCCGCAGCGCGAACACGGTTGATATCTGCCAGCGCACCCGTGAGATCTGGCGCTGCACCAAGCATACGTGCTTCTGCGCGAAGCAAGAGCAGTTCTTCGTTGCGAATAATTGCCGTCGGAGAAAAAGGATCTGGGAAGATATTGATTGCGCGGGAAGAAGTCAAACCGCCACCCGCGATAATGGAAAACGGAACGGGAATGTTTGCCGGGGTAACCGCTTTTTGTGTAACGCGTGTGTCAACGGTATTGTCGGTATTATCGGAAACATAGTCTTTATGAGCCCACCAGCGAATAGCGGTTGCAGCAAGATTTTGGAAGAAAGGATTACCACCCGAACCGCGACCAGAACCCGGAGGAACGTCGCCAGCAGCCGTTGAATAGGTGTGGAATACACCCATGTTCATTGCTGCGGAGGTATTACCTTCATTCAGAAATGATGCTGCAAGTGCCGTCTGGCACGCAGCATAATCACCTTGGTAGGCAGCCACGCGAGCGCGAAGAGCGCGGTTTACACGCAAAAAGCCTTGAGGATTGTTATATCCTACGAAACCATTGCCCAAACTGAAGGAAAAGCTGCTACCTGCACTGCTCAGACTTGTTGCCGCTTCATCAAGAAGTTTGGCTGCTTCAGCTAGAGACGTTGCCCGATTGACAAAAGGAGCCGTAGGGGCGTTGATGTATTGGATTTTGATACCTTCATTATAGTACACACCCGATAGACGTACCACTTCATATGCCCAAATAGTTTTTGCAACGCCTTCCAAGCCCGCCTTTTCCGTGCCAGAGAGTTTGCTTGCAAATTCTACGAGGTTTCGTGCGTTTTTGATGCTATAGTACATAGAGTTCCAAGGACGATTCACGATAAACGCCGTTGCATCGAACGCATTGCGAATCGGCTGGGTGTTTATACGTGGGTCGTCACCTGCGGAGGTGTAGCTTTCGCGACCCATGATTGCCATAAATTCATTGATTTCGGTGTAACGCCAATTTGCAAGTGTTCCAGTAATCAAGGGCTGAACGGGAATAAGAGCGTCTGTCGTCGGCGCATTCGGGTCAGGTGCGGAGAAATTTTGGTCGCATGCAGAAAACGCCATTACGCCAAGAATCGCGGCGGCACCAAACCCCAACGATGCTTGTGCAAAACGGCGCACACGAGCTAAAACAGTTGTTTTCATATGATGATATTGAAAATATGTGCAAAGAAAAAGTTGTTAGAAACCAAACGAAAGATTGACAAAATACGAGCGCGATGATGGGAACGGCGCAACGTCTTGACCTGCTGAAGAAATGATATTACCGAAGTTACTAACTTCAGGGTCATAACCTTTATATGGGGTAATCATAAACAAATTACGACCGCTCACGCCAACACGGATAAACTCAAGCGCATCAAAAACACCACCAGCAAGAATATCTTTGCCGAACGTATAATTGAGACTTGCTTCGCGGAATTTTACAAACGATGCATCTTGGATGTAGGTTGTTGTTCCACCGTTAGCAACGGTAGTATTGTAACGACCATCGAAGATACGTTTTGCTTCTGCGCGATCGCCCCAAAGGTTATGATCTTGATCGCCGTTTTCAACATAGAGTGCCTGTGTCAAGTTTACAACTTGACCGCCTTGCCGCCAATCAATCAAGAAGTAAAATTCAAGATTGCCAAATTTCATGGAATTTGCAAAACCTACTTGGAAGAGCGGATTAGAATCGCCTTCCGGCTTAGAACCGTTATAGACACCCGCACGGGTCGTATCTGTTGCACTGCGTGGTCCCAAGTTCGAGCGACCAAAAATAGCTGTCGCAGATAAACCTTGCTGAATGCGATTTGCGCCGTATCCAGCACCGAAACCACCAGAATTATAGGCAGGCACAGTCAATTTTTCAATTTTCGTAACATTGGTGAAGAAGTTTACACGTGGTGTCCATGAAAAACCTTCTGTACGAACTGCGTTGATGTTTACGGAAGCCTCAAAGCCATTATTCGACATTTCTGCGGCATTTTCAAAAACGTTTAAATAGCCCGAAGATGCAGGAATAACGCGTGGTAGGATAAGGTCGGTTACATATTTTTGGAAATAGGTCAGCTCTACGGTGGCAATACCTTCACCTATTGTCGCATCAATACCGAACTCAAGTTCTGATGCTGTTTCGGGACGAATAAGAGAATTACCCAAACGCTGATTAACTGCCAAGCCTGCGCCTAAGCCGCCAAGGTTGTTGTTGAGGTTATTAAGAAGATTAAATTTTGCCGCTGCGTTATTTACCGGTGTACCAGCTTGACCCCATGCAATACGGAGTTTTGCTTGCGGCAAGATACCTTTCATGCTTTCCCAGAAATCAAAATTGGCAAACTGCACCGATGCAGCTGCTTTCGGGAAAAGGAAAAATTTGGTCGGATCGCCGTTTACGCTACTTTGGTCGCCGCGCAAACTTGCCGTAACGAAGATTTTGCCGGAAATATCAACGTCTTCTTGCAGATAGAAACCACGGTCATAGCGGTTCACAATCGTTT
Organism: Ignavibacteria bacterium; assembly: GCA_947459425.1. Lineage (GTDB taxonomy): Bacteria > Bacteroidota > Ignavibacteria > Kapaibacteriales > UBA4661 > PH2015. The sequence continues at coordinate 9,130 of CANHDJ010000066.1, read as the reverse complement.
GAATGCTTTGCTGCAATGCTGCACCAGTAACGTTGTCCAACGTCGAAGTAACACCATTTGCAACGTTTACAATAGAATTCGATTGTTGATTTTCAAACTGCACGCCACCTTGTGTGGTAAAATTCAAGCCATTACCAGCATCAAAGCGGTGAACAAGGGTAAGGAACATATTGGAGTTGATGTTGTTCGCATCGCTCACACCAAGCAAGCCTGGGAAGGGTTTTACGCGCTGGTGCAAGGTATTAAGCGGGTCAGCGATAATATTGCGCTGTGCAATAAAGTCTGCGCCACCTTGGAATACGAAACTCAAGGATTGTTCCTCTGTTTTTACGATGTCCCAGTTTACATTTGCCGAAAGAAGTGTACGGTTCACGTATTCGGTGTTGCGTCCTCTATCAGCAACTTCGTACAAGTTTGCAGGGTTGAAGCCTTGCATATCAGGATAGACACCATTTTTCGGGCGAGCATCAAAGAAGGTCGGAGTAACGCTGATGATGTATGGAATCGAAACATTATCGCCGTTAGAATTTCCCGTAAAGCCACGGTCGGAGCGAGTGCGCATATAGTTCAAGCCAATACGTGCTGTGAGGCGATCGCTGAAAATCTGATTAACATTCAAACGTCCTGCAAGGCGCTCAAAGCCTGTGTTCCGGATAATGCCTTGGTCGCTGCGAAAGGTACCACCGAGGCTGTACTGAGTTGATTCTGACCCACCGCGAATATTGAGGTCTGTTTCGTTCACAAAGCCGCGCTGACCGTACAGTTCTTGCTCGTGGTCAATGAAGGTATTTCCATTTTTTACTGCTTCATCCCAAAGAGGCAATGTGCCAGCATTCCATGATTCAACTTCTTCTCTGGAATTAAAGCGGCGCAAGCCAAGTTTGCGCTGAAGTTCGTTAAAACCAACTTGCTGATTAACAGTAATATTGGTTTTTCCTGCACGACCTTGTTTGGTTTTGATGATGATTACACCAGAAGCAGCTTTCGCACCGTAGGCAGCCGCAGCCGAAGGACCTTTCAAGACCTGTACGTCTTCGATGTCGTTCGGGTTGATGTCGGCAATACGGTTTGCGCTCTGCTCTTGGGTCGCACCACCAGTAGCACCACCAGCAGCAGCACCCGTGACGGTATTTTGACCGCCGGAGAACGTACCATTATTGACAATCACGCCGTCAATAATGTATAACGGCTGTGATCCGCCGATGAGTGTTGTTGCGCCGCGCAGAGTGATACTGTTGCCGCCGCCCGGAGCGCCCGTGTTTTGGCGAATCGAAACACCAGCGAATTTTGCTGCGAATGCTTGATCTACCGTTTGGGCGGGAGCAGGAAGAAGTTCTTTCTCCGAAATAGTACCAATCGACGTTGGCGAGTTTGCTTTTTTGATACTGGAAGCAACACCCGTTACCACGATTTCCGACGTTTTCAAAATATCTTCTTGCAATTTCACCACAATATCCGTCTTGCTTTCGGTCGCCTTCAATTCAAACGGCTTGAAGCCGATGTAATTGAATACCAATGTCGCGCCGTTTGCATTCGGAATGCGAACACGCCACAAGCCCTTGCTGTCGGAAAAGCCGCCCGCTTGAACGCCTTTGGCTTTAATGCTTACCCCGGCAACGGCTTTGCCACGGTCATCGAGAACACTGCCCGAGACAATCACTTCTTGTGCAAATGCTGTCGCAAACGCGCCAACAACGCAGAAGAATACTGTCGTGAGGGCAACAGAGAGTCGCCATTTGTTCATTGTGAACCTCAAAAAATGAAATGATAAAAGATATGCGCCTGTGTTCTTTGTGCATTATTATGAACCGAATTGCTCAAAGAGGCGCAGTGATTGGGGGTGTGCTAGAATATTTTGTCTGATTTGAGTTCCCCGGCAAGATTTCTCAACCATTATGAACCAAGTATGGACGAAAAACCTTCGATGAATCTCGAAATATCTAATATGGGGATATAAAAGCAGGAATTTCTCCATTCCCTTAAAGAATATCTCGCCACCACAGAATGTCAAAATATGACTAAAGAGACTTAAATATACAAAAATTATTTACCATTGCAACCTCTCAATTTGTGGTCAAATGGTAAAGATGATGAAGAAGAAAAAATGCCGCACTCTACGTCGCAGAGATGAGGTATTTCCTGACTTCGGAGCTGGTTGCGAGGGTGAGTGCCTCGGAGGATATAGTTCGGGTATTGGCGTAATTCACCTTGCGAATACGCTTTTTCATTTCGAGGAGACTCGTGTGTGCTACGCTGAGTTCGCTAATGCCCATGCCAATAAGCAGTTCCGTTGCTGCCGCATGGCTGGCAAATTCACCGCAGACTGCAACAGGAATATTACTGTTGTGTGCGGCTTCAATCGTCATATTGAGCAGGCGCAAAATAGCGGGATGGAAAGTGTCATAAATTGGCATAATCCCAGCATTCATGCGGTCGGCAGCGAGAGTGTATTGGGTCAAATCATTTGTGCCGATGCTAAAAAAATCTGCCAAGGCGCTGAGTTCACGGGAAATAAGCGCTGCGGCCGGTGTTTCAATCATCGCACCGATAGGAGTGTTCTCGTCAAATTCCTCGCCGTCGGCACGGAGAGCGGCTTTGCAGCCTTCAATCAGGCTGAGTGCCTTTTGAAATTCCTGTACCGTTGTAATCATTGGAAGCATAATGCGCACGTTGCGATGGCGCGAAGCACGAAGCATGGCGCGAACTTGTGCCGTGAAGAGCGCACGATTTTTGAGTAAAAACCGGAGACCGCGCAATCCCAATGCGGGGTTCGGCTCATGCGGAATAAGCCCAAACGATTTGTCGCTGCCAATATCAAACGCCCGAAGCGTGATGGCAAGCGGGTAAGCGCGTTCGGCGAGGTCTTTGTAGAACTGCGTTTGTTCGTCTTCGCTGGGAACAATCTGGCGTTCCAGTAGTTGTAATTCCGTGCGGATAAGCCCGATGCCCTCTGCTCCCGAAGCCCGCGCCAATTCAATTTCCTCTGGCGTGTCGGCGTTAGCAAAAAGATGAACTTTGCGCCCGTCCAGTGTTTGTGCGGGAAGCGAGGCGTATTTGCCAAGTTTGCGTGTTTTATGCTCTAATTCCTGTTGCCTGCGCTCATAGCGTTCCAGCGTTTCGGGCTGCGGATGCGTGATGATGATGCCCGCAAAGCCGTCAATAATCAGCGTGGTTCCCGTGTGAATGCGCTTGCAAACATTAGCCAAACCCACCACCGAGGGCAATCCCATAGACCGCGCCAAAATAGCAGCGTGAGAGGTAATGCCGCTTGATTCCGTCGCAAACGCCGCCATACCGCTTTTGCGAAAGAGCATCACTTCCGACGGCGTGAGCGATTCGCTAATCACAACGCTGCCTTCGCCGATTTCCGGCACAACGATATTACGATTGGCAAGAAAATTCAAAAGGCGCTGTTTGACGTGTTCCAAATCGGTAGCTCGTTCCCGCAAATAGGCATCGCTTGTGTGGCGCATGATAGCTTGCTGGCTGTCGAAAACATCCTGCACGGCATGGTCGGCGGTGAATTGTTTGTGGATATAGTCCGTGACCATCGCATCAACACTGGGGTCGTTCAGCATAAAAAGCTGTGCCTCAAGAATTGGCGCGGCAACAGGGGCTTCGTCGTTTGCCATCGTAATAGTGCGCTGAAGTTCGGCGGTACATTCTTCAACGGCATGACGAAAACGCTGTATTTCAGCCGGAATCTGCTCCGGCTCAATAAGTGTCTGGCGAATGGTGATTGGTTCAACAACAAAGGTGACGGCTTGTCCAATAATAATACCCGGAGAAGCGGGTATGCCCTTGAAGCGTTTTTCTTTATGAGCGGCTTTCCGTGCGGCTTTGCGCACTTCAGGTGAGGAATGGTGCTGTTCTGTTGTCTGGGGCGGAGGCTCGGTATTGTCGCCATCCACCGCCGCCGCCGTCGTCGTCGGCTCTGCGGGCGATTGCGCAAAAGCCGCCATGCTCCCCGGGTCGTCGGGGAAGCGTGATGATGATTTGGGTCGTTGAGGCTGTTTGTCCATAAATACTCTGCTTTGTGGCTTGAACAATATCGGCGTTCGGCAGTCCCGTTTGTTGATGATGGTCTGCGCTTCCTCGACGACGACTTGCTCTTTCGTTTGCCGTTATCAAACGCCGACCATGAACAATGTTTCTTCGTCACCATTGTTCGGCGCATCACTCAAGAATTTGCTTTTTTTTTTAACAAACTGCAAGGAAAAAAGTGTAAAATGGTGTTTTGGTATTTGACACTCACGTCCCCTCAACATCTTCTGCCAGCGCTATGACAACAACATTCGCCGTTCGCATCATCCAAGTTCAGGTTGCACAATACGATACCAACGCCCGAATATGGCGTTTTCTCGCGCTTCGCCGCTCGCCATCGGAAACGGTCTTCCCTCATATTTGGCAATCCGTCACCGGCAGCATCGAAGAAGACGAAACCCCGCAAACAACGGCATTCCGCGAACTGCGTGAAGAAACGGGGCTGCACGTTTCGGAGCTTTGGGTTCTGCCATTTGTGGGGAATTATTTCGATAGTGTGCGGAATATCGTCAATTTTGTCCCCTGTTTTGGTGCGATTGTTGGGGATGATGCGCTTGTCGAACTATCGCATGAACACTGCGATTATGCATGGATTTCTTTGGAAGAAATGCGGCAACGCTTTGTTATTCCATCGCATATCGAAGCGGGTGAGCATTTTTATCGCAGCATTCTTCGCCCCATCGAACAGGGCGAAACACCTGTTTTTATGCGATCTTGGCAATAAGGCAGCCTAAACCTGCCCCGTCCAGCCCGCATCATGCTTGCGGAATGTCGTCCGAAGATGTTCCACAATATCGCTGGGAAGCGCACCCTTATTAACGATTTCCACATTGGTTTGGAGATTATGGGTGCTGCTTGTACCGACAATCGCCGTTCCCACGCCTTCGGTAAAAACCGTGAAGCGCAGCGCAATCTCGTCCCACGCCAAGCCGCTTTGCTGCACGATTGTGTGCGTCTCCATTGCCGTCATGCGCTCCCAATAGGGTTCGCAGTAATTCCCCGCCGGACGCTCTGCATAGCGCCAAGGAGCATTTCCCAAAGGACGTTTAGCGATAACGCCGATATTTTCTTTGGTTGTTTTTGGCAGAACATGAGCAATACCGCGCTGGTCAAACATATTCACCGATGTTTCGATAACGGAAAAACGCCCCAGCGAAAGCGCATAATCTAAATCCTCATTTTCGCCGGAATAGCCCATCGCAAGGATTTTTCCCGCTTTGACGGTCTCGTCGAGTGCATCCAAAAGCCCCGGCGTATCCAACGTGGCACGAGGGCAGGAATGAAGAAGCATAATGTCGAGATAGTCCGTTCGCATCAGGCGCAACGCCATATCCACGCCTGCTTTGATGCCTTCGGGACTCCAGTCCGCATAGCCCGGAATGCTATATCCGCATTTTGAAGCCAGCACAAAATCTTTGCGCCTGTACGATAAATGCCGTCCAATGCGCTCTTCCGACATTCCATAGCCTCGTGCGGTGTCAATAAAGGTTACGCCCAAATCTACGGCGCGGTTCAGCAGCGTTCCGGCTTCCTGCTCGGTCATCTGCGTCCCGCCGATGTGTCCCGCGCCGAATCCTAGTGGCGAAACGGTCATGGAGCCTTTTCCGAAGCGGCGTTTTGGGGTTTCGAGTGGTATGAAGTGCATCGTGGTTCCCTTTCAAAAATTATGGTTGACTGCCTCAAGAGAAGCAAAAAAGAGGTAAACTTTTTTGTTTGCGGCAGTATCAAAGTTGAGAGCGGAAATATAGCAAAAACTTTGGTTCTACTGCCCAATTTCTTCCGCGCAGATTCGCAAAGTTTTCCGTAAGTTTGGACGACTCTTTACTCACATTTTTTGTTTTTCCATGAATGCTATCATCTATCGTTATTCGCAACGTTTCGTTTTTTCACTTCTTGCCTTCGTGCTTGCTCTTGCGCCTTTGCGCTCGTTTGCACAGATGTTTCAGCCCGGCGAGGTGCTTGAATACGAGGTTTCGTACTTAGGCATTTTGCTTGGCACAATTAAAATGACCGTCGAACGCGCCGATACGCTGCGTGGAAACAACGTCGTCAAAGCCAAAGCAGATATTGACACCGCGCCCGGCATTCCTTTTGTCGAGTTTCATTCCGTATTCGAGACGTGGATGGATGCGTCGGCACAGCATTCGCACCAGTTTCTTTCCAGCAGCAAAACTAAAAATGGATGGGAATATACACGGTACGATTTCTTGCCATTAGCAGGGAAAATTCACGTTGAAGAGGGCATCAAAACAACAAAGCAAAAAGAATACGACATTTTGACCACCAAACGCTGGAACGATGGGCTTTCGTTGTTCTTTTTTGCCCGGGAATTTGTCAAAAGCGGTCGCTACGTCAGTGTTCCGACAGCGATTAACAGTGATACCTCGCGGACACTCATCAATTTTCGCGATATTCAGCGCGAAAATCTGACGCTCAACAACGTAAAATATCCCGTCAAAACGCTCTATTTCAAGGGCGAAGCAAAATGGAAGGGAATTTACGGCTTGGAAAAAGACTTTGAAGGATGGTTCAGCGATGATGATGCCCGCATACCAATTCGCGCAAAAATGAAGGTTATTATCGGCAAAGTTGATATTCAACTTGTGCGCTGGAAACGCGCAAATTGGAGTCCACCACAGGGCTAGAAGCGGCTTTTCCGAATAATTTTTATCGAATACACGTGAACTTGGTCAGGTCTTTCCTTCCGACCTCTGCAATCCGCAAAGACACTGCCGCCTCAGAGGATTTACCCAACTTTATTCGCTGCTTCTTGGGTATAGTACCGAAAAAGCCGCCCTACGCTTCGGAGAGCATAGGGCGGGAATAGCTGACGGGGATTGCAGTATCCTATTTCGCCGGGCGAATGAGCCACGTAATAGTGAGAATAATGAGCGAGAGTGAGATAAGAGCGTAGCCCCAGAAGAATGCTAGATAATCACTCAAGGTGCCAATGGGCGGTACGCCCGGCATGGCATTACGAAAGGCGACAAAAGAGAAGAGGAATCCCGCCATGAACGCAAACATACCAAACTCAATTTTCCGCTCCCGCAAAACAACCGAAAGCAGCATAAATACGACCGTCAGGGTGATAAGCCACATAAGCCCCATGGCAAAAATGACGATAATTTCAATCGTAGAGGAGCGATTGACGGTGATTTTGAGGAGATTGTAGTTCCCTCCTGAGTGGGAATCTATTGAGGCATCCAGCTTAAAGCCAGGCAGTGAACCAGAAAACTCGGTAAAAATATCCACCTCCAAGGACTCTTCTTCCTGAACCACAGGGACTACATTGACAGAATCGCCCTCAATGAGTTCTGCGGGCTTCGGCACTTCGTAGGCGGGTTTTGGGTTTTCCCCTTTTTTCTCGGCTTTGGTCAAATACAATTCCAGAAATGCTTCGTGGTGGTCAAAGGGATAATCCGTGACAATACCTTCCATATCAAGCGTTACGTCCACAGGGCTTATGGTCTTGCCTTTGGGAAACGTGCGATTCTGTCCGCCCGTAGCGGAATTAACATACAACGCCAAATCCTGCGTCAACTCGCCATCTTTAACAAGGTTGCCATTGGGAGTAAAGTTAACCCGCACGGTTATTTCGCCCTTAATTGGATCTACGCCGAGTACGCGGGCTTCGGCACTGACGAAATTACCCGATGCTGGCTCTTGCATCGCCGTCAGGGCAGTACGGTTATTGGTCTCGTTCTGATACGTCTTGAGCGCAACCGTAAAAAGACTGATGATAATACCCAGAACAAACAGCCCAACGACAATTTCAATGATTCTTCGTTGTCTCGAAATTTCCATGGTTTCCTCCATCGGTGTTTTGGGGTGAAAGAATATTGAACGCGGTTTTACGTCCACACGCAAACATACCGATTTGAAAGGATTTTGGAAACCATCGTCAAAGACGTAGCTGTATAGAACTTGTCGGTTCTATACCACAAGTAAACCCGTGTAACATTCCTATCCAAATTTCGTTACTGTTGTTTTCACACATTTTAGTCAATCATATCCCTACAAACCGCATGAATACTTGGCTTCTCGTTGGCATCTACTATGCCCTCACGCTCTTTTTCACTGTGCTTATCGGCGGAACGCAACAAGGCGTAGGCTTTACTACACCCGAAACCGTGATTTTACCACAGCTTGCGCCTGGTCTGGCGGCACTGTGTATGCTGCTCTTCTTCAAAAAAGAACGTTTCTCAATTAGTCTCTCTTTGCAAGGCATTTCCCTCAAAAACATCGCATTGGTGGTATTTGTACCGATGGGCATGATGGTTGTTATTTTCCTCCTTTGCCGCATATTTATTGCGCCGAATGCGCCACGAATACCTGAATTAAGCGCCTTACCGCTTATTTTAAGTGGTATGTTGCTGGGCGCATTTGGGGAAGAATTAGGTTGGCGTGCATATTCGCAACGCCTCGTACAGGATCGCAAAAGTAGCTTCCTTGCTGTTCTCGTGATTGGTACTCTTTGGGGGCTGTGGCACATCGGGAATTATCAAAATGGTACGCTGTATGTTGCACTGTTCCTGCTCTTTGGCGTTGGTGCATCGGGTGTTATGGCGCATTTGCTTGGCGGAACACGGTACAATCTCGTCTTAGCAGCACTATTCCATGTTGTTCTCAACTGTGGTTACTACACGATGCGGGAAATTTTGCCCGATGTTCGATTTTCCCTCATCAATGGCGTGGTATGGATGCTGGCGTGGGGGATCATCATTGTGCTTGAGCGGCGGTCGAAAGCGCTCTAAAGGTCTTTGTAAAGTGATGTACACCCGATCAGAAATGAACCACTCTGCACTGAAAGTGCAGAGGTTTGAAGAGAACTGAAAGTCCTTTTTTGTGGTTATTCGAGGATAATTGGATTATTGTCTTGGTTTGAAGGATTACGGTGATGGTCAAGATATTCTTGCAGCTTTTGTGGTTATTCGAGGATAATTGGATTATTGTCTTGGTTTGAAGGATGGTAGTGGTATAAATTTACATGATTTTATGTAAGTTTGTAAGAAATAAAGACGTTTATTCCCTCTATCGTTCCACTATGATTACCGAAACCCATACCCATAGCTGCGGAAAATGCGGC
>CANHDJ010000065.1 GCA_947459425.1 Ignavibacteria bacterium | reverse complement strand
GCGGTGGAACAACACCCTTCGGCAACGAGTGGGGCGTTATGTCCGCAAAACCCTCTCGTTTTCCAAACGAGACTTTTGGCATCAGATTGTAACCGAAATGTTTATTATTACTTACAATCTCTCATGTATTACTTGACCACTACCCAATACTTTTTCTCAAGCGCCTCTGCCAGAAAAAACCGATGAACAGCAAAAGAGTTACAAATCTAATACCGAAAGTGAATGTGGTGCCGAATTTTTCTTGCTTGCAGAGAGCGAGAAATGGTTGTATTTTGGGCGTAATGTTCTCTCTGGCTTTGTGTTATCCATTCCAATACCGATGACTATTTTTCTACACCGTCGTTACCATTCGGGGCGCAATGTTTTCTTCGCAATACTCATTGTTGCTGCTTTTGCTGCGTTTCTGCCCGAACAATCACAAGCGCAAACCGATATTTCCATCCAACTTCCCGACACAACGGTTCAGCGTGGAACGCTTGTGCGTTTGCCGATTCGCGCCGTTCTTAGACAATTCGCCGACCCAATCAATTCATTCAGTGTCGTCCTTCGCTTCGCGCCTTCGTCCTTAGCTTTTCGGCAAGCCATCGGTGGCGGCGCAAACCTGATGCAATGCGCCATGCCACGCACCGACAGCCAATTTGTCAATCTCAATCTCGCTTCCGTCCGTATTTCGTGCGATAATCTCCGCCGAATCTCGCCAAGCAGCGACCTTGTAACCATCGCAACCGTTGAATTTCTCACGCTTGCCAGCCCCGATGTGACGACCTCCATCAGCGTTGATGCGCTTGTGGTGAATGGTCGCGCCGTCGTGCCGACTTCTCCACGTCCATCGGTGATTCGCATGACGGGCGCACCGCTTGTCGAGGGCAGTTTTGCTGATGGTCTTGGACAAAATTATCCTCATCCCGTGCCTGTTGATGGCGCAGTATTCCCTTACACGGTTGTTGAGTTGGGGATAGTTGACTTTGCGCTCATTTCTTCGGGGGGAAACGTCATCCGCGAATTTCCGTCTTTACGCCGTCCACAAGGACGCTATTTCTTTACCTTCAAGCCCGAAAGCGATATGGCGAGTGGGATGTACACACTCCGCATGACCGTACGCGGCAAGGCATATTATCGCAATTTCTTGTTGTCAAAATAATTTCTCCTGCACCTCGCCGCCGGACGGCTTCAATGCTTGTTTGTAGGTGGAAAGCGCCCGCTCGCGGGCAAATTTGTGTTCCACCATCGGCGCGGGGTAATCGGCGGAATCAATCTCCGGCACCCAACGCCTGATGTACTCTCGCTTGGGATCGAATTTCTCCTGTTGCGAGGCAGGATTGAAAACCCGAAAATACGGAGCCGCATCGCAGCCCGTTCCCGCCGCCCACTGCCAACCGCCGTTATTGGCGGCAAGGTCGAAGTCCAAGAGTTGTTGCGCAAAATAGCGCTCTCCCCACCGCCAATCCAAAAGCAGGTGCTTCGTTAAAAACGACGCAACAACCATGCGGACGCGGTTGTGCATAAAACCCGTCGCATTCAATTCCCGCATCCCCGCATCCACAAGTGGATACCCCGTTTTTCCCTCGCACCAGCGTTGAAAATCTGCCGTGTCGCGCCGCCACTCAATGCGCTCATAGTCCGGCTTGAAGGATTCATGCGCCACGCGGGGAAAATGCCAAAGAATTTGCTGGTAAAAATCCCGCCAAATAAGCTCGTTGAGCCATGTTTCGTTCAATTCTTGAGCCGTGCGCACCAGTTCTCGCACACTCACCGTTCCAAAGCGCAAATGCACCGAAAGCCGTGTTGTGCCGCGCTCGGCAGGGAAATCGCGGGTGCGGTCGTAATGGCGAACAACATCGGCGGGAATGGTACTATCGGGAAACGGCTCGCCAAGCGCTTCAAAGCCCATTTCTGCCAACGTCGGTATTGGAAATGGCGCGAACGCAATTTTCTCAAAAGCGCTGAAATACTGATCGGTCGGATAAGCACGAACAACGGAATCGCTCAGATGTGCTTTCCACTTTCGGCTGTATGGCGTAAAGACCGTGTATGGTCGGTTATCGCCCGTCAAAATCTCATTTTTCTCAAAAATTACCTGATCTTTGAAGGTACGAAAGCCGATTCCACGCGCCTCCAAGAGGCGCTCGACGGCAGCATCGCGCTCCGAAGCATAAGGCTCGTAATCGTGGTTTGTGAATACCGCATGAATACTATACTCTTCCAAAATCTGCTCCCATACCGCAAGCGGAAATCCATACCGCACAAGCAGCGAGGATTGATGAGGCTTCAGAGCATCCGCTATGCCATGCAAAGCGCGGTGAATGTATTCCACACGGCGGTCGCGTTTGTTTTCAAGATTATCCAAAATGGTGCGGTCAAAAATAAACAACGGCAGCACACTCAAACCCTCTTCCTGAGCGGTCTTGAGGGCATGATAGAGACCCGCATTGTCGTGAAGGCGCAAATCGCGGCGAAACCAAAATATGATGATGTTTTTCATGGGATTGATGGTGGAAAGCAAGTTATAGAGAAGAAAAATTGCAATCGGTGGGTACTACCCCGTCGGGCGGCTTCTTCGCCGTCCGGCAGTTGTTTGTCGTATTCCCAGTCGTTCCTAGAACCCGCCGGACGGCAGCGTTCTCGCACTCCTTAGCCGCCCGACGGGGCAATCATGCTGCCAGTTACCAAAAATTCATCAATGCTCGTGGTGGTGGTGATCATCCTCAATCATGCCTACACTGCGCACCGTTCCGGCTTCCACGCTTGCCCCAAGCGTTGCAAATCGGGATTCCATTTCGTGAAGTTCAATCGCCTGACCAATCGCAAAAAGTTCGCTTTCGGCATCGGTACTATCGCTCAAGGGCTGATAATTCCACGCTCCGGCGACAAAATTCACGAGAACGGCTTGTGGTGAATCGTCGAGGCGAAGCAGCCCTTTTAATCGCACAAGACCACTCGGCAAACCAGCCAACAAGCGCTCAAACGTAGGAAAATCCACGCTCTTCGGCAGACGAATACGAAAAGCCGTTACGTTGTCGCGGAGCAGATGTTCTTGCTGATGCGTCGCCCGTTCAGGAATGAAGCGCTCTGCGGGCGCGAATGCTTGAAGTAAAAACTCTGTGCCGACGCGACCTTGAGCAAGGCGCGTTATCGGAGCGCGAGGATTCAAGGCGCGAAGCGATTGCTCCAAAGCGCTCACTGCATCGGGCTTTTTCACTAAATCCTCTTTGGAAATGAGCAAAAAATCGGCGGCTTGGATTTGTGCGTTCACAATGTGGAAGAGCGTTTGAAAACGCCGAAGATTGAGTGCATCAACGATGCAGAGCGTGGAGTCAACAGGAAAGCGCATAAATGCTAAGTCGCGCTGCACCTGTGCGGCATCGGCAAGACCCGTGGCTTCAATAAAAATTCGCCGTGCGCCCCTCTCCATTACTTGCGTGAGCGCTGTTTGAAAATCCTCGATAGCCGAACAGCAGAGACAGCCGCCCGGGACATCCACAATCTCAATATCTGCATTTGTCGAGGCAAGCCGCATCCCGTCAAACATCACCGCGCCAAAATCATTGACAATAACGGCAATTTTTTCGCTCAAAATCTTGCGTTCCAAAAGGCGAGAAAGAAACTGCGTTTTTCCGCTACCAAGATAGCCGGTAACAAGGTGAATACTGGTTTGGTGGTGCATGGGCGCGTGAGAAAGACAACAATAACGGTAGTGATGATGGTCAAAAGAAACAAGATACCGCATCAGCAATAAACCTCCAAGATTTCGTTTGCCCTTCGTACCGATTTAATTTTTGCATTCTGCGTGATTGTTGCGAACTTGCGTGTTCTTGTCCGTTTTTCGCCATCCTTTCGCATGAAATCATGTACGTTCTGCATAATTCTCGTCCATCAACATTCGATCTCGGCGCTCCGCTTGAAGCTATTTTGGAACAGGCAATCGCCACAAATCCCGCAGAAGCGCTTCAATCCTTGATTTGTATTGTCCCGACGGGGCGGCGTGTACGCTTGCTTCGGCGCTATCTCGTGCGCGAGGTCTTCCGGCGCACGAAGCAGCCTATTTCCAATCTTCATATTTTCACACTGGAAGGTTTTGTGCGGCATCTGGGGCAGTTGGTCTTTGGTAACGCACTTCCGCATTTGGCAAGCGACGCGCTGTTGGCGGCAATTATGGAAGAAGCCTCCGAGCGCTGCCGCAAAGAAATGACGTTTTTCACCAGTGGCGGAAGCCGATTTCAAGCCATTTCTCCGGCGGTTTTGGAACGTCTGCAAAGCATTATTTTGGGATTGAAGGAAGACGGCATCACTCCTGCCTCGCTTCGCGCCGACCTTTCGGCAAGCGGCTTCGGACTGAGCGATGTGACCGACCCGCGCCGTCTGGCAGATATTGCCACGCTCTACGAAAGCTATGAGCGCACCTTGGGCGAGGCGCTTACGGACTACCCGAAATTGCTCACGCTCACGACCGATGCACTCACAAAAGAGCAAAATGTCCTGCGCTCGGAAACAAGTATTGAAGCGGTCTGGAAGAATGTGCTGCCAGAGGCGAAAACGCTGGTGTTGGACGGTTTCACGGAGTTCAAAAAGCCCGAAGAGCGCTTTCTTGCTGCCTTGCACTATGCCCCATTTCATACGCGCATTATCTTGGATTATTCCGATGCCAATGGTCCGCTTTTTGGCGGTTTGCAAGATACCGTCAATTCGCTGCAAGGTTTTTCGGGAAAACCTGCTCCCAAAAACGACTCTAAGCCTGATGAAATCTCGCTTGTGCCACATTACCGCGCCTACTCAACCGATGGCGAGGCAAACGACCGTTACAAAGACCGCCGCGAAGAACATTTGCCCAAAGCCTCGTATTTACGCCGTTGGCTCTTCAATACCGAAGAGGACATTCGCCATGCTGGATTTAACGACGTGGTGCGGGTGATTGCCTTTGAAACTCGTGCCGATGAAACCCGCTCTATTGCTAAACTCATTCGCCATTTTGCCGTCAACGACACGATTCCGCTTTCGGAAATGTGCGTCGTCATGCGCCAGCCGGAGCAGTATTCAAGCCTGTTCCGCGAAATGTTTGCGCTCTACGACATTCCCGCCAATATCACCGACCGCTTTCCCTTGGAGAAATCGCCCGTCGTGACGGCGGTTTTTGCGGTGTTGGATATGCTGCTTTACGGCTACAAGCGCGAGGATGTGAACCGCGCTCTGCAAAGCCCGTATTTGCGCTTTGTGCGGAAAGAGCGCGGCTACAAAAAATTTGCCCCGCTCAATGCAGCGAACCTCTTCACCGTTGCGGGGCGCTTGCGTATTAGCGGCGGCAGGCGGTTTGGGCGCGACGGCAAAACGCAGTGGCTACGCCGCATGGACAGCCGTTTGGCGTACCTGTCCAAACGAGAAATCATGCTCAACCGCGACCCCAACGCCGACCGTGACGAACTTGCCGAAACGCGGCGTTTTATTGAGGAAATTGAGTTAGCAAAGCGTGATTTCACTTCGCTTCTGACGCTTTTTCCCGATGAACACGAAACGCTCACGCCGACAGAATTTGAGGAGTTTATCAAAGAGGCGATTTTGGCAAAACTTCGTGTGCATGAGCAAATCGTGACATTCCACCAACACGCACGGGAACTGGCTTCGCAAGGAGAAGGCGGCGCAGAATCGAAGCGCATGACCGAGTTTTTGAGCCTTGAGGAAGAAGTCGAAAAGGACGCACGGGCACTCACGGCATTTTTGGCAATTTTGGAAGAAATGACCGCTATTTTGCAAGACCGCGACACCCGCGCACACCGCTCCAATGCAAGCCTTCCGGCACAACACAAGCGCACATTGGAAGAGTACATCGAGCGCCTTCGGACAGCGACCCGCAATGGGCGCTATCAGGTACGGGAAAAACTCGGTTACGGCGTTACGGTCACGGCACTAGAACAGACGCGGGGTGTGCCGTTTCGCTTAATTATTATGTGTGGCGCGGTGGACGGCGAATTTCCGGGGCGCTATGTGCCGGAAACCTTTTTGGGAAAAGAACTTATTGATTCCGAAGAGCGATTTTTGCGTAAAGAGCGAGTGCAGTTTTACCAAGTGCTGACAAATAATGCGCAAAAACTCGAAAGCGACGGGAAGCAAGTATTTATCACCTATCCGGCGCGTGCTGATAACGGAGACGACCTTGTGCGGTCTTCGTTTGTGGATGCGTTGCTGAAAATCACCGCCTTGCAGGAAGCGGGACATATCCACAATGCGCATGAAACAAGGAAGATGCTGGCAAAACACGATAACGGTACAGCAAAGAGTGAGTTGAATTCCGAGGTTCCCGCGTGGCTTCGTAACACGCTTTCGGGGCTTGCTTCGGAGGAAGAGGCTGTGCGGGCAGCAGCAGTGCGTTTTGTAAAAACATCGGAAGAACAGCGCCCCGCACTCATACAACGTTTTGCCGATGAACTTCGGCGCTCCGATGCAAAGTCAGCACTCATGCGGGTTCAAGAGCATCTCACGGCAACCATGCACCGCACCGCCGCCGACGCAAAGCACGTCCACGTCGAAGGCGAGCGCCTCGAAAAATTGGCGTATTCCGTATCGGCGTTGGAGCAGTACGCAAAATGCCCGTACCAGTTTTTTGCTGCGAAATCCTTGCGTTTGCGGGAGATTCAGGAGTTTGACTCGTCGCTTTCGCCCTTGGAAAGTGGTTCGCTGCTGCACCGCATTTTGTTCAAATTTTACCAAGAAGTGCAGCAAGAGCAGCGCGGTCAAAGCCTTGTTGTGAAGCCGCTCCGCGAGGGTTTGCCGGAATTGGCGACGGTGCATTTGGATTCGGGCGAACGCGAGCGGTATCGCCGATTGCTCCACAGCATTGCCGACGACGAACTGAAGGTTATCCGCTTCGACCACCCATTTTTCGACCTTGACCGCGAAAGCATCATGGGCAAAATGCCACCCGCCGAAGGCAGTGCGGGTGCGGTCGGCGAAGGTGCAGAACAGGTTTCAAGCGGTGACGAATACACGCGGCGTGGCAAGTTGGATATTTGGCTGGACAGCGAACTTGCCCGTGCTGACGGCGCAGGCGGCAAAAGCGCATGGCTCTTCGCTCCGGCGCTTTTCGAGTTTGCGTTTGGCGAACTCAAAAGTGTGCTGGGCAATGCAGAATTGGCAGATAATTTGCGACTGCATGGAAAAATAGACCGTATTGAAATTCTCCCCAGCGAAAACCCCGATGAGCCGCATCAAATCTTGATTGGCGATTACAAAAGCGGCGCAAGTGTTGCCACAAACACCGACATCAAACGTGGGTCGTCGCTGCAAATGCCGCTTTATAGCGTGGCTGCCGAACAGATTTTGCGGGATGGTTACGGCATTGATGCGGAAGCCGCCGGAGCGGTGTACTACATCCTTTCGCCCAAAACAGCGAAGGAAGGCGAGGACGCGGAAACGCATAGTTTCGTGATGTTGCCGAAAGACTCAGCGCTTGCACCAGATTCTCAACGGAAAAACGGCGGTTTTGTGGCGGACAAAGAGGCATTGCGCACGATGATTGCTGCGTCCGTCCAAACGGCTTCCGGCTATGCGGCGAATATTGCCGATGGGCAATTCCCCGTTGAACCCAAGAAACGAGGCGGGTTTTCGCCCTGCGACTATTGCGATTTTACGCCTGTTTGTCGTGTGAGCGAGATGCAGAAAGATTCTTAGCCACCCGACCGTGCGGCGAAGAGCCACCCGACGGCGAAGAAGCCGCCGGATGGCGCGGTTCGTGGGGCGTTTGAGCGCGTAGTATAGCGGCGCAAGCGAAGGAGCGGTCTCCCCGTCGGACGGCTTCTTCGCCGTCCCACGGGTTCCAAGTTTTTGACACAATTACCATCATTCAACACTCTATCAACATCAGTAAATATGCGCCCTGTACGACTTTTTCTTATCTTCATGGTTTTGAGCGCCGGAAGACTCTTTGCACAAAACAGCACAACGGCAACAGTTTTCCGTCCGTCTATCACCAGCACGACTCCGCAAAGCCTGACGACGGGCGCGGGTCCGACACTACTCACCATTCGCGGTAATCTTTTCCAGCGTGGCGCGGCGGTATTTTTTAATGGACGAAAGGTTGATATTACGCGCTCCGAAGGCGATTCGCTCTTGGTGGTCGTCATTCCCGATGAATTAACAGCGAACCCTGATATTGCGACGTTGTTGGTCGAAAATCCTGACCAGACGAAGATTGGGTATAGAATTAGCATTCAAAAGCGCCCTCCGCCAAGAATTTCATGGTATCTCCCTCGGATTTGTCCGGCGACTGTAAATACACTCACAATCGGCGGGGCGAATTTTTATCATGGGGCGATTGTCCAAGTTGGTGATTTTGTACTACCAATCATGTCTCTGGATAGTACAAGAATCATAGCGATCGTGCCAGAAAGTGTATTGTCCAAGTTTTATTGGTCACGGATTGTCGTTACTAATTTCGATGGTCAACAAGCCTCGCAGCAATTAATTCCTTTACCCGAATCGGGCGGTCCACTATCAATCAATCTTGTCACACCCTCCAGATTTGAGTTAGGAAGCGCACGAATTTTGGTCATAGAGGGGGTGAATTTCGATGACCCTCTTTGCGGTCTGAATCTTTCGGTAAGGTTAGGGCAAACCACATTGAGCATTGTGAGTGTTGCCCCTAATCGGATTATTGTCCGAGTTCCAAGTAATCTTCAAGCCGGAACGTATCAGTTATCCGTAATTCGCTTTGATGGAGGAACAGATTCAGCATCCATCAGTATAGAACCGACCAGTGTCGGCACGATGAGCGGACAGGAGGCGAATGAGATCACTACCACCCTCTTCCCCAACCCCGCCACAACCGCTCTAACACTCGAAACCACACTCGACCGCGCATCCACACTTGTTCTGTCGGTGCGCAATATCTTGGGGGAACGGGTGCTGGAAGAACGCCACGATGCGGCTTCGGGGCGATTCACCGCGACGCTGGATGTTAGCGGACTTGCAAGCGGCGTGTATCTGCTGGAAGTCAGTAATGGTGCGGCGCGGTGGTCACAAAAATTTGTCAAATATTAACCTATTGTCATTGATTCTGGATCTCGTGTGAGGGTCTGCCTTCTTAGGCAGGCTCTCGCTTCGGCGCTGAAGCGAGAGCCTCGCTCAAGGCAGCGAGACCCTCGCATCCGAACAATTACAACCAAACACCCCCAAACCCATGAAACAAACTGTTACCATGTACACCGACGGCGCGTGTAGCGGCAATCCCGGTCCGGGCGGCTTCGGCGCTATTCTCATTGCCGGACAGCACCGCAAAGAACTTTCGGGCGGATACCGCAAAACAACCAATAATCGTATGGAACTTCTGGGCGCTATCACGGGGCTGGAAGCGCTCACACGCCCATGCAGAGTGCTTCTGCACACAGATTCGTCGTATATTGTGAACGCCGTCAACAAGGGCTGGGCGGTGCGCTGGCGCTCTCAAGGCTGGATGCGCAATAAAAAAGAGGCTGCCGAAAACCCGGATTTATGGGAACGGCTTTTGGCGCTTTTGGAGAAGCACGACGTTGAATTTATCTGGGTGCGAGGTCATGCGGGTAATGCCGAAAATGAATGCGCTGACCGCTTGGCGGTGGCTGCCTCGCAAGCGCATGATAGAGCGGTGGACGAGGAGTATGAGCGGCGCAACGGATAAATTCTTACCGCGCAATTTTTGAGCAAGAATTTAACGGTTCTAAATGATTTCAGTTGGTCAAGAAATTGTAGCAGTTTATAACGCAAGGTTTGAAGGGGTCTTTGGAACAAGGGGTTTCAACCCCTTGCTTCGTCCGAACAGGAGAGCAAGGGGGCTGAAGCCGCCTTGTTTCTCACGTGCTTGACTATTCGATACCATAATCGTTTCCAACTGAAATCATTTAGAACCGATATTTCTCCTATTTCTCAAGTCGAAAATGATGAAATTGCTACTTCTCTCTGCTGTATAAGCAAGGAAGAACGTGAAATAGGTTTTGTTGAAATAATTCACATTTAAGAAATTGCAATGCTTTCGACCAATATCCACAGAGCGCTATATGTCTTGATCGTACTATATTTGGGTGTACAATCTTGCGCATTAGGTTGTGATTGTGAAAATGCCCCTTTGATTGATCGATTTAGTCATGCAAAATATGTCATAGCTGGGAAAATTCGATCTTTCGGCACAAATTACAACATCGTAGAGGTAACCAAAGTTTGGAAAGGAAAGCTACCCAAAGAAATTGTGATTGTCGAACCCTTTACTGAATGCGGCGGACCCATGTCCGGATACGATGAATACATTTTGTTTTTACACAGTAGCAATGAAGCTGAGAAGTATCGCAGTGAATTCAAAACAACCAAGCCCATTTTTGAAATTTGGGTTTGCGGAGGATACCCTGTTCGATACAAAGCATGGGATACTTTTCTCAATAAGTTGGTAAGTCTTTCAAATATTCAATACGAGCTAGAAGGAATCCTTCCAAACAAAGTATTCTATCAAGGTATCTGGAAAATACCCGATACACTTGTAAATCAACATATTTCGCTACACAAGGCAAATATCTGCGATGCCATCGGGGGAGAAATAGACCTACGAATATTTGTAGATAAAAATATTGTCGAGATTTTAGTAGAAAGAAATGAGATTTTAAGCGGTTGGTATTTCTTTCGTTATCGAAGTGGTAGCTTTTGGATAACACTACCTTTTGTTTATTATGAAGAACGCATTTATGGCGCAATCCCTGGAATTGCATGGAAAAATAGGTTTTGAATGAGATGTCTCAAAATTTCGCATTAAAATCAATTCTCTCCATTTATAAATATCAAAAAACCGCCGCTTGAAACCAAGATTTCAAGCGGCGGTTTTTTTATTGCGAATTAACGACGCAATCACTTATCATTATACCATCGGCACCCAAGCAGTATTTTCAACAACATTCAATCGATAGCACCCTCTGTCCGCCGTATATGCAATGAAGTTCGTGAAATAGGCGTTCTGGAAATTAAGAAACAATAATGCTTTCAACCAATATTTACCAAGCACTGTATGTCTTTATCGCACTGTAATTTGGGGGATAATTCAGAACAAATCAGCGAGGTTTCGCATCATCAAAAAGCGTAATTCTATCAGCATTTGAGTCAATGTTGAGGGTCAATTCTTCGAGCGGTTCTGTTGCCGGGAGTTTTGCGACTGAGCCGTCGGCGTGAAATTCTGCGCCGTGGCAATGGCAGACAAATTTTTGTGCCGTATTCTGCCATTCCACCATGCAGCCCGCATGAGTGCAGCGCATATTTAATGCCCGCAAGCCGCCATCTGCCTTACGACGGACGTGGACGTTTTTATCGCCAAATCGTACAATCGCGTAATTAGTGGGATTCAAAAGTGCAGCATCGAATGTAAGCGGGGCTGCGCGTGTGCGGCGTTCTGACGGGGAGACCAAATACCGCCAAACGGCATAGAATGGTGCAAAAGAGTATGCCAGCCCAACTCCTACCAGCACTTGCTTCAGAAAATGCCTTTTTTCAGCGTTTTCCGATGGCGGACTTGGCGTGACGGGACTGTTCATGCTTCGCTCAGGTCAATATGGACATCTTCCATGATCGGATTGGCAATAAGTTTCGCACAGGCTTCTTTTACAGACTCCAATGCGGCATCCTTGCTCGCTGCGGAGACGTTTAGTTCGACGTATTTTCCAATGTGAACATCAGTCATTCCGGTAAAATTCAGCGAATGCAAAGCCTGTTCGACGGTTTTCCCTTGAACATCAAGGATTTGCTTACGGAGTTGGATGCGAATAGCTGCGCGATAGGTATTCATAATGGTTCTATGGTTTCGATGCGAAAATTGCGTAAAAAAAAACGTCACTCGTCAGGCAGTCCCGCCCTACGCCTTCGGCGGCGTAGAGCGGGTTACCCGGAAAAACTCTTCGTGACGAAACAACTGAAGTTACGCTTTCATCCTCAATATTTCCCCTCTTTGGGACAAAGAGGGGTGTCCGAGCGCAGCGAGGACGGGGTGTTTCTGCATCACGTCGAGCGGCGCTACCCCGTCAGTCTGCGCTGCGCTTGACTGACACCCCTTCACAACGTGAAGGGGAATTGGGGAAAGCGTAACTTCAGGAAACAAGCTCGCTAAGAAGCGCTTGAAAATACCTGATAAAACTTCGTCGCAAAAACCAGCATTCATGCGTCGTCTGAGCTTTATCCCTTATCCCTTATCCTTTTCTCTTAGCTCATACCAAGCATCTTTTTGATGCCGCCGCTTGTCAGACCTTTCGGGCGCGTAATCGGCACACCAGCAGCGCGGGCAAGCACAAGTTGTGCCGCAATGCCCATAGCGCGGGAAACGCCGAACATGACGGTATAGAACTCAAATTCTTTCATGCCATAGTAATAGAGTAGTGAGCCAGAAGCCGCATCCACATTGGGCCAGACGTTCTTTGCTTTGCCGTGTTCGGTCAGAACTTTTGGCGCAATTTGGAAGAGTTTGTCAACAATGCCAAAAACAGCGTCGTCGCCGCAATTTTGCTTGCCAAAGTTGTGGAACGCCGTAAAACGTGGGTCGGTAACGCGCAAAACAGCGTGTCCGTAGCCCGGAATCACCTGACCGCTATTGAGCAATGCCCACATTTCTTTGGCAAGATCATCGTCGCTCGGGATTTTTCCACCAAATTTTTCGTGAAGTTCCAGCACAAACGACAAACATTCTTGATTTGCCAAGCCGTGAAGCGGTCCCGCAAGACCATTGAGCGCAGCGCTGAAGGAATAGAACAAATCGGAAAGTGCCGATGAAACCGTGTTTGCGGTGTATGCGCTGACGTTGCCGCCTTCGTGGTCGGAGTGCAACACGAGATACATACGGATAAGTTCGGTAAAACGGCTGTTATTGTCCGGCAAACCCAGCATATACGCGAAGTTTGCCCCCCAATCAAGGTCAGTACGAGGAGCAATCCGCTCGCCTTTGTCGAAACGCATACGGTAGATACCGGCGGCAATCGTGGTGATGCGCGAAAGCAGCAAGAATGCGTCTTCCAACATATACTGCCACATTTTATCTTTGGCTTTGCCCGAATCGTACGCTGCACGGAAGCGGGATTCGCGCTCCATCACGAGAATTGCCGTTGAAAGCATCACCATTGGATGGGAGTCGCGGGGCATGGATTCAAGCACGTTCCAAACGTAGTACGGCACCGAAGAGTGCTGGGTGAAGAGTTCATGAAGCTCCGTGCGCTCGCTGTCATTGGGGAACGAGCCTGAGCAAAGCAGATAGAAAATATCTTCCGGCTGCGATTTGGTCAGTTCCAAAATCGGAATATTGCGTATGCGCAAGCCTTCATCGGCATTCACCGTCGAAGTGTCGCAAATAAGCGCCGGTACGCCGCGAATGCCGCCCAAGACCTGCCCGGCAGTAATTTCGCCGACTTTGGTTTCTTCGTGCAGCTTTGCCATTTGTTTGCGCTCGGTGCGCAGGGTATCGGCAATTTCTGCCATTTTCGCCGTTATGAGTTTCATGAATCGCTCCGGATGATTAAATATTGGGTTGTGGGGAAAAGTTGATGTTGTGTATGTTGATAGCCTATGGAGAGAAGGTGCGCACAATGCGCTTGAGAACTTGCGTCAAAGAGTCTTTTTTGGTAAGCGCCCCCAAAATTACACAAAATGTTGACCTGTGCAAATGTTGTGTACGCCAGAAGCAAATTTTTTCTCTTATTCCACAAAAAATGTCATCACCATTTCCCCGTTGCTATGCGCGGCAAATGCCTGAACCCCTTGTTGGGTGCTGTTCACAGCGTTTTTTTCTTGGTGACCGATTTCTGTTTCATATTCGAGCAGTCCTTGTTGTTGCCAAACATAGCGTTGCGGCAAATGGGGGAATTTTCGTTGCAAATGTGCATAACGGTTTGCAGCGCGAATGCCCCAAAACCAGTGTAGAAGCGCATTAGAGGCAGATTTGTTGTTCGCCAATTCGTTCAAAGCGTACAGTATCGGCAGCAGAATATTGACCACGATTTCGCAGGTCGTACCTTTGCCAAATACCGATATTTTCAGGATTTGCGCAATGGTTGTCGTCGCCAAGCCGCTTTCTTCGGACAACGGAGCCGCAAGAACGCAGAGGAATGACGCAATATCAGGATGCTCCGGCTGGTCGAGGATGCCCAAGAGCGATGTAATGCCCTTGGGCAAATGTTTCGCCTGAAGGCGGCGTTGGCAAAAATCGCTGAGAAGGCGCATAAATGCTTCCTTTGGAGTTTGCCGCTCCAACAATGCTTTCGCATACTCGGCTTTGCGCATAAATCGTTGCAAGGCAAAATCACGAATAATCCCCTCTGCATCGCTTGTTTGCTGTGCTTCGGCGAGATCCGGCGCACTGGCACGGTATCGGCGGAGCATTTCGTCGGATATGACGAGCGTATAGCGGGCAAAGGGTTTGTCGGCGCGGTTGTCGTGAAGGACAATGTGCAGCAGAAGTTGGTGATACATCGGGTGCGCGTCGTGCTGGTGCCGCTCCCAATCCGACGAGCGCCAATGCACCTCGCCATGTCCGATGATAATGCTTCCTTCGGCTTGCAATGCCATATTCAAAAAATCGGGACCGTCATGATGATTCCATTCACCCACCGACAAAACCGAAAGCCGCACACCATCAGTGCTGAAACACTCTGTCTGTGGGTCGCGCAAAATGCTGCGGACGATGCGCTGGAGTTCCTGCTCGTTCTTGATGGAAGCAAGGTTGTTTGCGGCGTGTTTCTGAGCCAAATCATTTTTCATTAGCACATTGTTTGTTTTTTTCACAAAAGCGTCGTAACTTTGTAGGCTATACTGTTTTTGGTATAGCCCGTGTACGCGCCCGTAGCTTAATGGATAGAGCAATGGATTCCGGTTCCATAGGTTGGGGGTTCAAGTCCCTTCGGGCGTGCAGTTCTAAATACTACGTTTTACTTATTGTTCATCACTGATTACCCATGAGCGACAAAGAAGAAATACTCGAAAATAACGAGGAAATTGAAAATACCGTCGAAGTCCTTTCCGATGCTGAGGCGCAGCGCAAAAGGATTGTTCAATTTGCCCTTGCGGGCGTGGCGCTTGTCGCCGTTCTTATTGGCGGTTTCCTGTTTTACCGCTACACAAAGCAAAATACCGAAAAAGAAGCAGCTCTCAAACTTTCGCGTATCCGCTCGTTCTACGATGCAGGACAATTTGAAGTGGCATTGGGCGGCGTTTCCGGCACGATTCGTGGGGAGTCCGTTGTCGGCTTAACCGCCATCAGTAGCCAATACAGCAGCGCAGAAAGCGGTCGTTTGGCGGCGCTGTATGCGGGCAATGCTCTTTCGACACTTGGTCGCTACTCCGAAGCAGAGCGTTATTTCGACCAAGCCAGCGCTGCCAGCAGCGATATTACCAAAATGGGCGCACTAGCAGGCTTAGGTTCTTGCCGTTCCAATGGAAATCAAAATGCTGAGGCGGCAAAATACTACGAGCAAGCCGCCGCTATCGGCGCAAAACTTGGCGACGAAGACCGCTATAAACTTTTTGCCGCGATGCACTACGAAAAAGCAGGACAAAAAGAGAAAGCACTCTCCCTCTACCGCGCTATTACCGCTTCGCCAGAGTTTTCCGAAGCAATCACCGAAGCAAAAGCCGGGATTATCCGCTTGGGTGCTACGTTGGAGTAAATTCGGCACCATTTGAACGATAATAATTTTCTCAAACTGCCTGTACGACACACATTGTCGTACAGGCAGTTTTGTTTTTGGGATATTCTTTTTCCCATCAAACTGAAAACGAAAAAGGACTGACTGCAAACACGATGAGAGCAGGTCAGTCCTTAGGAACGGACAAAAAATAAGTAACTAAACTTTTCGAGGATAAATGACATAATTCCATTGCCCCAAATGTGGGTCAGGCGTAATGTTCTTGGTGTGATGAAAATCATGGGCAATTGTGCGTTTGGT
>CANHDJ010000064.1 GCA_947459425.1 Ignavibacteria bacterium | reverse complement strand
CTTGCAATATACGCAATGGAAGCACTGCACGAAAGAGTAAGGCTTATCTTTCACTCTTTTTTGGAATTTTATATGAAGTTTTTTGGTTTGAAGGCTTTGAAAGCCTTCGTATTGGCTGGTATTGTTAGTGGGTTGGTGGTGAGCTGCGAAAACGGCTCGCCTGTGGCGAAAAGTGTTGCACCTGAAGCAGAAATCGCCAGCAGCAATGCAGCAACAGACAAAAGCGCTGCCAGCACGATGACGGCGGAGGAGCGCGAAGCAAAAAAACGCGAGTTTTTTGCCAAGCCGGAAGTCAAGGAAATGTCTGCGGGGCTTGAAGAAATTGCTCAAGCCGTAGCAGTCGCCGTCGAAGAAAAAGACCTCCGCGACCGCATATATGCGAAGTGTATGGAGAAATTCGATGGTGAGACCAACGTCCTGTGGCAGCAGTTGGAAGCCGATGCGACTTTGAAAAGCAAAGGCGGCTGGTCAAAAAAAGTTGATAGCGAACTTGGCAAAGGTCGCAAGAATGTGGTTGTGAAGGGTATTGGCAATGTGGATGCGGCGATAAAGAAGTTTGAGAAAGCCTTTAATGCGCCATTGCACCTTTTCTGGGCATTTCCGGCAAAAACTCGTGGCACATCTTATGGAGATGAGGCTAGAAGAGGCGCGAGATTTGCAAGCTCCGCAAGGTTGCTTCACTCTTCATCCGTATCTTGTCCTTGCCTGTGGCGCTTGGAAATATCGCGTGCATTAGTCACGATTCCCCGAATGACCCGATTTTTCAGAAGGTTGGTAGAAACTGCTTCTAATTCTGCCCAGGAGCCGTCGGCGCGTTTGAAACGATACTGCATGGTTTTCATTGCATTCAGGGGCATTTCCACAAGCTGAGAAAATAACGCCTTGATGCGCTCTAAATCGTCGGGGTGAAGATAGGAGTATGCATTTTTCCCGATGAGCATTTCCGGCGAGTAGTAGAACATCCGTGCCACCGAAGGGCTGAGATAGGTGAAATTTCCTTCGGAATCGGTGATGACGACCGCATCATTCGCGTTTTGCATCAAGGTACGCAGACGCTCTTCGCTCGTGCGCAATGCTTCTTCGGCTTGTTTGCGTGGGGTGAGATTTTCAATAATGGAAACCCGTACTAGCGGCTTCCCGTCTTCGTCCCGCAGGTATCGGCTGTGAATATTCACCCAAAGAATGTCACCAGACTTCGTGTAATAGCGCTTTTCAAGTTCTATTTCGTCCACCGTGCCGTCCAGCAACTGCTTCAACAGTTCTTTTTCGCGCCGGAAATCCTCGGGAACCGTAATGTCTTGTCCGTAAAGCCGCGTCAATTCTTGTTCCGAATACCCAAGTAGTTTGCACATCGTCGCATTTACCTTCAAGATGCGGTTATTCTGTGAGACAAGTTTAATCCCAATCGGCGACTGCTCGACAATAAACCGAAAACGCTCCTCGCTTTCGCGCAGCGCTAATTCTGTCTCCTTCCGCTCGGTAATATCCGAAATCAAGCCATCGTACCCAATGACTTCACCACTTTCGGTAAGCCGCAAAACAGGCGTATTTTTCACCCAGCGCGTTGTTCCATTTTTGTGAATAATGCGGTGTTCCAGCGCCGATGCACTTTCCCCTCGAAGCAAGCGTTCGGCTTGCTCAACAACCACTGCGCGGTCATCCGGGAAAATCATATCGTACCAAAGAGCCGCACGAATGTCGTATTCCTGCGAGGTATAGCCCGTGATTGCTACGCAATTCGGGCTGTGCTTGGTGTGGATGGGTTTGCCGTTCTGGACGGTCACGGTGAAGGAATAGTCCGTGATAGCCTCTAGCATTTGCTTGTAGCGGGCTTCAATCGTGCGTTCGCGCTCTGCGCGCTCGGCATGAAGTGTTTTAAGAGAGCGCTCCAATGCCTCGTTGCGCTCTAAAAGTCGGCGATAGAGCGCAATAAGTGCATCGGCGTTGCCTTCGTCGGGGCTATGCCCATTGCTATTTTGCCCAAGAGCATTGCGTACAAAGGCTTCAATGCTTGCGCCGTCACCCGCAAAAGGGGCGTGTGATTCAGTTGAAAATGCTTGTACACCAGACACAGGAGGAGAGAAAAAGATGGAGAAGAGGGGGTATTGAGTTTTTGTGTGAGAACAGGCTTAGTTGCGCCTTCAACAGAAGTACCGTGAAAACCCGCCGGACGGCGAAGAAGCCGCCCGACGGGAGAATCCGTCTATCAAAACTTACGGCGTTTTCAATGCGTCGTGCTTTGCTGCGTGAATGTCATCCATTGGCAAACGAGCGCCCATGCGAGAAATAACGCGGGCTGCGGCATGGGAACCGATGCGCCCTGCTTCTTCGGGTGTGTGTCCGTGCGTGAGTCCATAGAGAACGCCCGCAGCGTAGATGTCGCCGGCTCCGGTTGCGTCCACTGGGGTAGCGGGGGCAGGCGGAATCGTGTAGGTCTGCCCTTCCCAGATAATGCGCGAACCGTCGCCGCCGAGCGTCATGGCAACGTGTTTTGCTTCTTTACGAAGGAAATGAAATGCTTCATCGGGGTCTTCCGTTCCCGCAAACGCTTGTGCTTCGGCTTGATTGCAGAAAATGAGGTCGCTTTTAAGCAACGCCTTGCGAACATGGCTACCAAAAACGTTAATCACAAAGGTATCGGAAAAGCTGATGGCTACTCGTGTGCCGTGCTTATGTGCATAAAACATTGCTTCTTCGATTGCTGCCACGCCTGTTTCTTCGGTGAATTTATACCCTTCAAAATAGAGCCATTCCGAGCGCTTGATGGCTTCTTCCGGCACATGGTGTTTGTCGTATCCGGCATTCACAGCCAATGCGGTATTCATCGTCCGCTCTGTGTCGGGTGTTATCACGATAAGCGATGTTCCTGTTGCTTCGCCGTCTTGCATCGGCGCGTGGAGTTCAATGCCGAGTTCCTTAAATTCATTAGCGTAAAATTCGCCCAAATTGTCCTTGCCGAGCATTGAGCCAAGTGCCGCTCTGCCGCCCATTTGAGCAAAGCCGATAACAGTGTTTGCCGCCGAGCCGCCACTCTTCCAATGCGGGTCGTAGTGTGCAAAGCGGCGTAATAGCTCTCCTTGGCGCTTGGCATCCACAAGATTCATGGTGCCTTTGACCAAGCCTAATTCTTGAAATTCATGTTCTTCAATTTGCAGTTGAATATCAACAATGGCAGCGCCAATGCCGAAGAGATGAAGGTTTTTGCTCATAGAAAATGAATGGTAATAAATGTGGTAATGCCGTTCAAGCGGCAATGTGATGTCCTTTACAGCAATAAGCGGCTCGGTGCTTCGGGTGCTGATTCAAGGTGCTGATATTGTGCATCGCGGTATGGTGCTTGCTTCAGCGAAGGCGATTGCGGCGCAGACAGTACACCTGTGGGCGTGCTACCCAAAGAAGGCGCTGTGCCTGATGTTCCTGCCGGAAGAGCTACCTGAAATTGCCCGACGAGCTTTTGTAATTCCGCCGTCAGGCGCTTGAGGTCGTAAATGGCGTGTTCGATTTCTTTGGTCATTTGTGCTGATTCATCGGCTACTTTGCTGATAGAATCTACATTGCGGGAGATTTCACTACTTGTGGAAGCCTGCTCTTCGCTGGCAGCCGCAATATGCGAAATAATACTCGACACCGATGAAGAACGTGCGATAATGCGCTCTAATGCTTGTTGCGCACGTTGGGCGGCTTGTGTGCCGCGCTCTACTTCCTGCCGACCTTGGTGCATGGCGCTGACTGCCTCGCGGGTATCGGCTTGGATGCGTTCAATCGTTGTGGCGATTTCTTTGGTCGCTTTCTGTGTGCGCTCGGCGAGTTTACGTACTTCGTCGGCAACGACGGCAAAACCTTTGCCGGATTCCCCGGCGCGGGCAGCTTCGATGGCGGCATTGAGCGCCAGAAGATTGGTTTGGTCGGCGATTTCGTCAATGACGGCAATGACATTACCAATTTGTTCGCTGGATTTCCCAAGTTCTTCGATAGTGCGGGCAGATTTCATTACGGAACTGGCGATTGCTGCCATGCCCGTAATAGTCTCGCGGACAATATCACCACCATTCACCGCATCGCTGCTGGCTGCTTGTGCTTCATTGGAAACAGCAGAGGCTTGATTGGTTGCGTCCTGAATTGTTTTTGTCATCTGTTCCATTGCGCCTGCAATTTGGCTCGTTTCGTCGGATTGGCGGTTAATGCCAATAGTCATCATCGTTGCATTGGCGAGGATTTGAGAACTGGATGTTGCGGTTGTATTGACGGTTTCGACGACGCGGATAAGCAGCGCACGAATTTTGTCAATAGCCTCATTAAAGCCATGAAATAATCTGCCAATATCGTCGTTGTTTTTGACGTGCAGTCGCACCGTCAGGTCTCCGGCGGCAAAGCGCTGGACAACAGAAAGCATTTCTTCGACACTACTGGCGAGGTACTCGCGCTGCGCTTCGGACTCTTTCACGGCTTCGTCCACGCGGCGTTGGACGCTGGCTTTTTCAGCGCGGAGTTTGTCCATGCCCTCGCGTATCCCTGCGACCATAGCATTAAAAGCATCGGCAAGCGTACCGATTTCGTCGCGGCGTTTGACGATAACATTAGTCGTAATATCGCCTTGCGCCAGTTTTTGCGCGGCGTGGGCGAGGTCTTGCACAGGCGCAATGACCGCTTGGCGCAAAATAAGGCTAATAATCACGATTAAGAGAATGACCACCAATAAGCCCACACCGCCTGTTAGAAGCATGATTCGCAGCACTTGCCCCGTAACTTCTTGTTTGCGATAGGCGGTGACAAGCGTGTAGTTCCAAACTTCGAGCGGCTCTTTGGTGATAACAAATTCGTCCTCAAGTATTTTCCCGGCGGCAGTATTGATGCTGTCTGCCGCCAAAATCGCTTTCATCGTTTCCTCATTAGCATTGGCAGAATGGAAACTGACGGTATTGCGTTTTTGGTAATTATCCACGAGCATAATTACGCCGTCGCTCATAAAACGCTGTTGTGAAATAATCTCCGCAAGGCGCTCCAAACTGGTGACGGGGAAGCCGACGTACCATACGCCGATGGTCGCACCGACAGAATCTTTCATGGGTTCATAGCCGGTAATATATTTTTTGCCTAAAATATCCACTACCCCGTAAAACGGCTTATTTGCTCGGATAGCCGCAATCGCCTTGCCTTTGGGGTCAAGTTTTGTGCCGATAGCGCGTGAGCCGTCGGGCTTCATAACATTGGTGCTGACGCGCACAAAATCATCACCTTGTCGCACAAAAAGTGTTGCAGTGCCGCCCATATAGGATTTGACAAAATCCACGAGTGCAAAATTATTATTCTGCTCGGCAAATCCGAATGTGAGCATCGGGACGGTCTCCGTAACAACTTGCGTGGGTACGCCAAGCGCGGGCATACCGATTTTTTTGCCTTCTTCTGTGAGCATTTTCATTGCCGAGCGCACACGCTCTTGCATGAGGGCTTCGGTAACACCGAGTTCCGATGAGACAAGCTGGATGACATTTTTGGTTTGCTGCGCTGCGTCGTTTTCTACGCGATTGGTGATACCGAAGCGCAATGCCACAACGACAAGGGCGATAACAATGAGGATAGTGGCAGTAATAGGAACAAAAATGCGGAAGGCTATGGTTTCTGTGCGTTTCATCGTAAAAACCCCGTAAACTGTGAACAGTTGTAATGTGAGAGAAAATGTATGACAAGCGTTAGAGTGAACAATGCAAGATATTTTGACACGGCAAGCCACACAAGCCGTAAAAGTACAGAATTTTCTTTTTCAGACACAGGAATTTTTTCGAGCGGGTAAATTCTTGTCTGCGTGGAAACATTTTGTATTTTTGCACGTCGTGAAGGATATTCCTTGCACAACAATAATTATCATAAATCATACCATTTTTGCTCACTGGCGAGTTGTATCGTTATGAATAAAGAGCCTCTCATTCTCGAAAAGACACAAGAATCAAACGAGGAAAGCCGTTTAAGCTGGCTTGTCGGTTTTCTTGATGTCATTACTGCCCCGCAAGAACTGGCGCTTCGCCGTGTGGAGCGTCCGGCGCGAATTATCGTCATGGCGGCACTACTTCTGACGTTTGCTTCGACGTTTGTTCAATATCTCTATTCCGTCAACGACGGTATTCGTGGGCAGATGTTCACGATGCAAGCGCAAGGACTGGAGAAAATGGCGCGAAAACAGGGCATGGCAGAAGGACAAATCGAAGAACAAATGGACAAACTCAAGCAGCAGCAAGAATTT
This sequence comes from Ignavibacteria bacterium, assembly GCA_947459425.1. GTDB lineage: Bacteria > Bacteroidota > Ignavibacteria > Kapaibacteriales > UBA4661 > PH2015. The sequence continues at coordinate 10,583 of CANHDJ010000064.1, read as the reverse complement.
TCCTTGCCCAAAACATTGGGCGTAAGCCTGATTTTTACGCTGCTTTCGGTGTTTCTCTATGGTTTTCTCTTTTGGATTTTGCAGCGCTTGTTTAATAGTGAGCCGCCTCCTGCGACTGTTATTATTGCGTTGGCAAATTATGCAGCATCTATCGCTTTGCTGGGCTACGTCGTCACAGCACTCATGCAGTATGCTGCCAATTCCATTGCCACCTCACCATCACCGACGCTGTTTATCAATGCGGTGGAAAGCCCCTATTTATTGCAATTTTTAGGTCGTATCAACCCCTTTACTATCTGGGAATATCTGGTTTCGGGGCTTGTGGTTGCACGGCACGTCGGTATGTCGCGGACACAAGGCTTTGCTATTGGCGCGACGGCACTGGTCATTACGCTGATGTTTACTGGCGGCTTTGCATGGGCAATGTCGAGTTTTATGGGGTGAAAGAAGGGATGGGGGATAAGGGATGAGGGATAGGGGAGTTTTTAGTACTCTCTAGTGTTGAAGCACTTTTCGCTGCCTTTATCCCTCCGCCCTCCATCTCTTTTATCCCTTCCGCCCTCTTCCCTCCGCCCTTATCCTTTTCTTCATCCTTTTTCCCTTGATTTTATGCCCCGTTCAAAGGTTATTTTCCCGAATATCAGCCCCCGTGCGTGGGAGCATCCTGCCGACCGTGCGGCGCTTTCGACCTTGCAGTCCATACCTGGCTTGGACACGCTCTTGCAAAAAATGGTGGGCAATACAACCGAGCGTTCTTTGCGCCTTGTGGCACTGTCGTCGGCGGTGCGCGTGTCGGAGCGGCAGTTTGCGAAGGTGAACAAGCTGTTTCGTGAGGCGTGTGGGGTTTTGGATGTCAAGAATATGCCGGAACTGTATATCTCCGCCAGCCCGTTTGTCAATGCCCGCGCCGTCGGGATGGAAAAGCCATTTATCATGCTGAATTCCTCGCTTTTGGACACGCTCACTGATGATGAACTTCTGGCGGTGATAGCGCATGAAATCGGACATTGCCTGTCGGGGCATTTGCTGTATTCGACGCTGCTTGTGATGCTGACCAATTTTACGATGCCCATTCTCTCGAATATCCCGCTTGGCGGTGCTGCGGTAATGGCAATTCGTATGGCGCTGATGGAATGGTATCGGAAAAGTGAGCTTTCGTGCGACCGTGCGGGTTTGCTGGTTGTGCAAGACCCCGAAGTGTGCTACACGCTGGAAATGAAGTTGGCAGGCGGGCGGCACGTCTCGGAGATGAATATGAATGAGTTTTTTGCACAGGCGTTTGAATACGAATCTGGCGGCACGATGATGGATTCGGTGCATAAAATCTTGAACCTGCTCGGCGAAACGCACCCCTTTCCGGTGTTACGATTGGTCGAACTCAAAAAATGGGTAGATACGGGGGATTACGCACGGATTCTGAGCGGCGGTTTTGCGCAAGATGGCGAAGTTGGTACTCGTGCTTACAATGCGCCACATTACGCCACGCCGGAGGATGTGAAGCAAGAAAGTGTGATAGACAACATCAAGTCCGCAGCCCGCAAATACAAAGAAGATTTTGCGCAGTCCCAAGACCCACTGACCGAAAAAGTGAGTGATATTGCGGCTTCGGCGGCTGATGGCGCTAAGACGATTGCGGAGAATTTGAAGAAACGATTTGAGAAGTGAGTTCGCACACAAACAACAACCTTATATCCGTGCTACGGCTGAGGAGTGAAAGAGCGGTGCCGTAGTGCGGTTTTCCCGGTTATACAACGTTGAAACTTTCTTCTCAAAGAATGACAAACAATGAGCCTTCTTTCCATCACCGACACAAGATATTTTTCGCAATATCAACAAGCCTGCAAACCCAATCCGGCGCAGCTTTGGCAACAGTTTTGTAACCTCGAAGAATACCCGACAGTGGCGTTTGCGCGGCAGTCTTCTGCCGTATTTTCCTCGCAGATTGAAGGGGTGGAAATTGATCTCAATTTTTACCTGAACTCTCGACTCACGAATGCGCAAGGCATAAAAGCCGAAACCCGCAGAACACTAGATTGGGTCAGGGCTTTGGAGGACGGATACGCATTTGCAGAGACGCACGTTTTGAGCGAGCGGAATTTTCTGAAGGTGCATTTTATGATAAGCAAATTTATGGATGACCATCGTGAACGTGGCGTGTATAGGCGTGTTCCGGTCGTCATCGGTAGCCGCACACGCATTGTGTATCGCGCGTTGCCGCCGGAAGAAGTTGCCCCGACAATGGAGGTTTTTTGGCGAGATATGAAAACGCTCCGCAAACAGACACTTTCCCCCGAAGCCGCATTATATCACGCTTCGCTGATTCATTTGGTGTTTGAAAAAATTCACCCTTTTGCTGATGGGAACGGTCGCATTGGGCGCTTGCTCGAAAAGTGGTTTTTAGCGCAGCATTGCGGAAAAATAGCGTGGAAAGTGAGCAGTGAAGCTTATTACGAGCAGATGCGTCCGGCGTATTATGCGAATCTTCGGGCGCTTGGCGCGAGTGCGGATGTGCTGAATTTCGACCATTGCCTCCCGTTTTTGCAGATGCTTCCTGAAGCTATCAGGAGCGAAATTGCGGATTTGTCGTGATAGCTGGCTTCTCTTTTCAACAACATTTTGATACAAAAATATCTTACTGAATAACTCAACATTCAAAATAACAACAAACAATGAGCAACAAAGCAGCCCTCCCCAAACGTAGTGAAAACTATTCCGAATGGTATAACGACCTTGTAAAACGCGCCGACCTCGCCGAAAACTCCGCCGTGCGCGGGTGTATGGTCATTAAGCCTTACGGGTATTCGATTTGGGAAAAAATGCAGCAATCGCTGGACAAAATGTTCAAAGATACCGGACACACCAACGCTTACTTCCCGCTCTTCGTTCCAAAAAGTTTCTTGGAAAAAGAAGAAGGTCATGCCGAAGGATTTGCCAAAGAGTGTGCTGTTGTAACGCATTATCGCCTCAAGGCAGACCCGAATAAAAAGGGTGGGCTTATGGTTGATCCCGATTCCAAATTGGAGGAAGAGCTTATCGTGCGCCCCACATCAGAAGCAGTGATTTGGAACACCTACAAAAACTGGATTCAGTCCTACCGTGATTTGCCGCTCCTTATCAATCAGTGGGCAAACGTGGTGCGGTGGGAAATGCGGACACGCCTCTTTCTGCGCACAACCGAGTTTCTCTGGCAAGAAGGACACACCGCCCACGCCAGCGCTGACGAGGCTGTTGCCGAAACCAAGCAAATGCTAGATGTGTATGCCGAATTTGCCGAAACCGTAATGGCAGTGCCTGTTATCAAAGGCGTGAAAACAGCCAATGAACGCTTTGCCGGAGCGGAAGAAACCTACTGCATCGAAGCCATGATGCAAGATGGCAAGGCGCTTCAAGCCGGAACGTCGCACTTTTTGGGGCAGAACTTCGCCAAGGCATTCGATGTGCAGTTCTCGAACAAAGAAAACAAACTCGAATACGTCTGGGGAACGTCGTGGGGCGTGAGTACGCGCCTCATGGGAGCGCTCATCATGGCGCATTCCGACGATAACGGCTTAATCGTGCCGCCGCGCCTTGCGCCAATTCAAGCGGTGATTGTGCCGATTTACAAAAATGAAGAACAACTCAAAACCATTTCTGCAAAAGTGGATGAAATCGTTAAAGCGCTGCGTTCAAAAGGAATTTCGGTAAAATACGATACGCGGGACAGTTTAACGCCCGGTTTTAAGTTTGCGGATTGGGAGATGCACGGCGTTCCGGTGCGCTTGGCGCTTGGCGAGCGCGATTTGCAGAATGGCACGATTGAGATTTCGCGCCGCGACAAAGAGCGTGGCGAAGAAGGCGCAAAGACGGTCGCACAGATTGACGGCATTGAAAACACCGTTGCAGCGCTCTTGGAAGAAATCCAAACGAATCTCTACAACAAAGCACTCAATTTCCGCACAGCGAACACGCGCAAGGTAGATTCTTACGACGATTTCAAAGAAATGATGGCACAAAAAGGCGGGTTTGCGCTGGCGCATTGGGACGGCACAACGGAAACAGAGCTTAAAATCAAGGAAGAAACTAAAGCCACGATTCGCTGCATCCCGCTTGATTCCGCGTTGGAAGAAGGGACGTGTATTTATTCGGGTAAGCCCTCGAAGCAGCGTGTACTCTTTGCTGTGGCGTATTAAGGAAAAATTAACGAAAAAAGCCCTGCAACCAAGCATAAAAGCTGGTTGCAGGGCTTTCTCTTTTAACGCCGCTTTTTCGTATATTTGCCAATATCATCGCACAAAGTCAACATTTTCACCCATCAACCATGACAACGACTATCGAAGATTTACAGGCGTTAATCGCGCAAAGCATTCTCAGCACCGAAGCGTTCAAGAATCAGTTTGCTGCTTCGCAAGAAGCCGCCAGCCGTCTTTTTCAGGAAGAGAAAGCGGAGAATGCTCGCCGTGCCGAAGCCGCCAACCATAGCCTTGAAGCATTCAAAGCACAGCTCGCCGTTTCGCAAGAAGCCACAGACCGCCGCGCTGAAGCCGCCAACCATAGCCTTGAAGCATTCAAAGCACAGCTCGCCGCCTCGCAGGAAGCCGCTGACCGCCGCGCCGAAGAAGCTGCCGAAGACAGCCGCCGCTTAAAGCAACGCATAGACGACATCGGCAAGCAAGTCGGCGGGCTGAATAACAAATTCGGCACCTTTGCTGAGGGGCTGTTTCTGCCCAGCGTCAAACGGATTCTGCGGGAAGATTTTGGACTGGAATACATTTCGGAGAGAATGCAGAAGAATCGAAAAATCGGCGGCGTGAAGACGTTTATGGAACTGGATGCTTTTGGGTACTCCAATGGAAGCGAGAATGTAGCGTGTATTGTGGAAATCAAGAGCCATTTGCGGCTGGAAGCTATCGAGCAGATACAACGCCAGTTGAAAGAGTTTCCCGAATTTTTTCCCGACCACGCGAACAAGCGCCTGTATGGGATGATAGCGGCGGTGGATGCTCCGCAGGACATCATCAAGCGCGTATTGGACGAAGGCTTGTATTTGTCATTGGTTGAGGACGATGTGTCGAAATTGGTGATGCAGGAGGGCTTTGTGCCGAAGAATTTTGGGAAGCCATGATTGTCATCCGACTTTGTATTATCACACACTTGTAACTGGTTAGGTCTTCCCGTCCGACGAGTGAGGAGAGCGTAAACGCTGCCGCCCGAACGGGTTTTTTCCGGTAATTATTGTCGAAAAATTTTTCCGGGAAACCCGTTCTACGCTTCGGAAAGCGTAGGACGGGAAGACCTACCTGACCAGCTACGTTTCTATTTTGTCTCAGTTTTTGGTATCGGTGCGCTTTCGGGATTGAGTACCACTTTCACGATATTATTCTTATTCAGGTATTTCCGTGCTGCTTCGTGAACCATTGCAGCGTTAATCGTTTCAGTACGCGCATCAAACGTGAGTTCTTTGCTCGGGTCGGTTTTGTATTTGGCAGCATCTTCCAATACCCCAAGCCAATAACCGTTTTCCTTTTTGGAAACTTCATGCTGCCGACGGCGTATTTCCTTGACCTTATCCACATACATCGTTGTTGGGATACTTGTTGAAGTCGCACCAGTGCTTGCTTTGGCGGACTGCTCATCTTTACCGTGTTGTTGCAAAGAATCAATTTGGCGAAACGTAGCTGCAATCAACTCTTCTACGCGGTCGGGAGCGCAACCAAACTGGATTTTTACTTGATAGCCAACATTTGGTTCGCGGTAGGAATTAGCGGCACAGATCACACCATACACGCCGCCCATATCCTCACGCAGCACTTCGCGGAGACGAATAGCCAACACTTCACTCATAGCTTGCAAAGCAAGGCGGTTGCTGTCTTGCCAATCGAACGCACCCGTGAAGACGAGCGAAACAGTGCTTTTCGGTTCAATCCCTTTTTTGAAAATGCGCTCTGCTTTGCCGACGGGCGGGCGAATGCCAAGGTCTTTCCATGTTTCTGTGCGCTTGAGTGAAGGCAGCGAACCCAAATATTTTTCGGCAAGCGGCTTGAGTTCATCGGGGTTGAAATTGCCAACGAAGGTAAAGACAAAATCACTTGCGTCGGCGAAGCGCTCTTGGTAAATCTGGAAGGATTTATCAAACTGAATCGCCGAGAGCGTTTCTTTGGAAAATGGCTTGCGGCGCGGGTGATAGTTGGAAAGAACGCTAACTAAGGTATCTTGAAACGCACTTTCGGGAGCATTGCGGAAATTCTCAAGAACGGCTTGCATACGCTGTTTGAGGTTGAGAAATGCCGATGAGTCCTTGCGTGGCTGCGTAAAGTACGCATAGACCAGTTCCAATGCGCTTTCTACGTCTTTCGGCGAGCATGAGCCGCTTATCCCTTCGTAGAGTTCGCCGATATAGGGAGCCACACGCACGACTTTTCCTGCAAATCGCTTTTGAAGCGCAATTGAGTTCAACGTGCCTACACCCGACTCCGTAATAAGCGCCGTTGCCATTTCTGCACTGGAAGCATCGGCATCCGACACCAGCGACGAGCCGCCCGGACTGAATGCGCGGAAGAGAATTTCATCGTTTTTGAAGGTTGTCGGCTTCAGAATTACACGCACGCCATTACGAAATTTCCACTCCGTTGCTTCCACTTCGGGCATAGTGTTGGTCATAAACACACGTCCGGGCTTTGGCTCTTTGTCGGGACTGATAAGCGGCTCGGCGGAAACATTGTCTTTGTACGGCTCAATGTCTTTGCTGCTTTCCACCGCACTGATAGCAGCGAGGAGTTCTTGCTCCGTTGGAAGTTTTGCCGTGCTGTCTTTGAGCGAAACGGTAACATTCACAATCCGATTCATCTCCGGCATAAACTTCGCGTTTAGCGCATTGACTTCTTGCAGTGTGATTCCGGGCAGCAGCTTTTTTGCTTGCTCAAATTCATAGCCGATACTTGGCAATGTTTCTTGTGTTAAAAAGTTGCGGAGATATTCTTGCGCAAGACGGTTGGATTCCGTCTTTTCGCGCTCGGCGTAGGATTTTTCATAGCTGCGGACAATGTCGGCTTTGCGTCGCTCTAATTCACCCGCCGTGAATCCATGCCGCTTCACACGCTCGCTTTCCGTTAAAAGCACCGTCAGCGCTCGCGGAACATTGTTGTCTTTAATAAAAAATCCGGCAAGCGTGTACGCATCATTCGTGCGGACTATATCTCGTCCTTTATTTGCGCCACCGAAGGTAAAAGGGGGATTGGGCTTTTGGACAATTTCACGGAGGCGTTCGCTGAGTATCCCGCAATACAAGCGCTCCAGAAGCCGTTCACGAAATGCGCCGAGTGTTTGTCCGCCTGCTTGGGTGTAAGCGTGTGGCAGTCGAGTTTGGACTTGTACGCCCGTGAACATTGCTTCTTTGTCGCCGGCAATAGAAAATCGCCAACCTTTGTGGTCAGGTACGGTAGCAATAGTGCGAAGTTTGGGGTTTTGAGGTGCTGTCAATCTCGAAAAATGTTCTTTGATGCGGGCTTCGGTTTCTTTTACATCAATATCGCCGACGACAATCACCGCCATAAGTTCAGGACGATACCAATCGCGGTAAAAACGCTTGAGTGTTTCGTGTTTGAAGCCTGTGAGAACTTCCGGCGTACCAATCGGCATCCGCTCGGCATAGCGTGAGCCTTTGTAGAGCAGGGGGAGTTGTTGTTCCAAAATGCGCATATTGCCGTTGCGTCTGAGGCGGCGCTCCTCCAAAATCACGCCACGCTCTTTCTCAATTTCGAGCGAATCAAAACTGATGTTGTGCGCCCAATCTTCCAAGACCTGAAAACCGCGACGCACGATAGAATCACGGTCTGAGGGTAATTGTAGAAAATAGACTGTTTCATCAAATCCCGTGCTGGCGTTCACATCAGCACCGAATTTCATCCCGACCGATTCCAAATAGCTCACCAATGCTTGCTTTTGAAAGTTTTTTGTGCCATTAAATGCCATATGTTCGAGGAAATGCGCCAGCCCGCGCTGGTCATCGTCTTCGAGCGTCGAGCCGATATTGACACCAAGCATCATTTCTACACGCTTTTCGGGCTTTTTATTGGCGCGGATATAGTACGTAAGACCATTTGGCAATTTGCCGATGGTTATGGCTGAATCTGTCGGGACGATTTGTCGCCATTCTTCAGGAATTGACTCGGACGAAGCCTTTGTTGAAGGCGTTGGCGAGGCGTTTTGAGCGGGTGTTGGTGCGGAAGAAGACGGTTTGGGTTGTTGTTTGCTGGGTTTTGCTTTTTGTGCATAGAGAGTGGGAGTGATTGTATTTGCACAGAACAAAACGACAATAGGCAGCAGGAGTTTGCGAACTCGGTTCATAGTGAATTATAGAAGATGTGAAGTGAATATTGAAAGAGGTGGTAAAGACGAATCTTGTTCTAAACCTCAGCGCAAAATATGAAAAGTTTTCACACTGGCATTGTGTGCAGCCAAAAACTCAATCGTTTCTCGCAATTTCTCTACCGCCACATTGGGGCGGAGCGACGGAAACCGAACCCAACATCAAGGAGGAAATCTGCTGTCTTCCGGCAAGTCCTCGAAGCGGTGTGCTTTGCTTACGGCGGCGTATTGAGAAATATCAATAAGAAGAGCCTCGTAATCAAGTATAGATGCTGGCTGCGGGGCTTTTTGTTTTGTACTGATTTTTCGTATATTGACCTACTCAGAATTCAACATGGTTTTTTCACTTTTTCTTGGTCTTTGAGTTCAAGACCTTCTGTTTTATGTGAGATATTCTGCTTCTTGATCATGCGTAACTTTTATTATCCAGTGTTTATGCGATTTACTGTACCACTAATGTTCGTGTGGCAGTTATTTCTGTGTTTGGGTTATGCAGAAGGGCTTGAGTGGAAGAGAATGGGGTATCTATCGGAAAGACGTCTTCACTATCAATCTGCGCTTATTGACAAAGAAAAAATTCTTGTGTTTGGCGGGTTTGTTAAACAGTATGGCGTTCAATCGGAGCGTCTCAGAGGAGTTGTTTCCACTACTTCGGAAATTATTGATATTGAGCATAAGACTGTCAAGCAATCGGCAAGGATGGCTGTAGGGCATGCATTAGGAGTATATGTGCAAACGATGGATTCAAACATTATCATAATCAGTGGTCTTGATAGTGACAGCACGACAACGCGGGTATGTGAACTGTATGATAGGAAAAACAATTGTTGGCGTGTTTTGGGATCGTTACTCATTGGGCGACATCACCATACAGCATTAATGCTTAATAACGAAGAAATCCTTGTTGTCGGAGGGCACGCTGAAGGTAATTACTCAGCCGTTATTGCTGAAGCCGAGATATTGAATATTCGTACCGGAGTCAGTAAACTTGTGTACGATTTTCCCGCAAAGACTTCACGTGGAGCTGCTCTAACCAGTAGTGTCTGGAAACCTGGAAAAAAGCTATTTATTGGTGGGCGTACAAGCGGTAGTTCTAGATATAGAATTACGACGATATACTCGTATGATCCTACGCAGGGGGTGTGGAGTGCCGAAGGAAATTTTCCCGATGGAGTCTGTACCTTCAGTTATACGAGAATAGGGAATAATAGTGCAATTGTCTGTGTAGGTGGGATCAAGGCAAATTATTATTTTACTAATTCTGCACATTCGATGAAAGTCAGTGGTATGGTTAGCCTTGAAACAGAGAGGGGTTTCGTTCATATTGGTAATTTGCTCCTTGCTCGGCATTCTGCTACTACACAATCTTGGAATGATGATATTTGTTTGGTAATTGGTGGGAGTAATGGGCATACGAGTTTTAGTCAAACGGAATGGTTCGATATACGGACAGGTCGGTCTTGCCTTGGTCCGTCGCTTATAGAGCCTCATTACGATATGGCTTCGTATTCTTTTCCACAATATGATGAATCTGGCAAGCAGATTGGGGCGCGGGTTATTGTCATCGGCGGTATTGGGGCTAACAATTTAACACTGAACAGTATAGAGATATTAGAAACAAATGATCTCGTGTATGTAGAAACACCGAGTGAGCAAATTAGTCTTTTGCACTGGAAAAAGATTTTTTCATCCACTCGGTTTATCGGCATCCTGATACTATTTATTAGCATTTTGGTGTTTGCACTTATGTATTTATTGTATCAGATCGTTCAAATTCGGAAAAAGTCACAGGCTTTTGCTCGTGGAAAGGCTTGAACTACGGTTATCAGATAAGCCAGTATCCACTAGGCAGTAAAAGCTGTCATAGTTTGCTTTCAAGCCGAAAAATAATCAAAATTTACCTGCCACTGCCACTGTTACCTTCCGTTTAATGATCATGCGTAACTATTGTTATCCGGCGTTCCTTCGATTTGCTCTATCGCTAATGTTCGTGTGGCAGTTATTTCTGTGTTCGGGTTATGCAGAAGGGCTTGAGTGGAAGAGAATGGGGTATCTATCGGAAAAACGTTCCTTTTTTCAATCTGCACTTATTACATGGTTCTTAAATCAAAGAGTTATTTTTAATTTCTTCAACTGGTAAGGCTTTTTGTATTTGTTCCAGTACGCAGTGGCGGCTTCCAAAGCATTGATCAATTCTTCGGTCGTTTCAAAGCGTTTGCCTTTGAGTGCCAGCCGCTTGT
>CANHDJ010000063.1 GCA_947459425.1 Ignavibacteria bacterium | reverse complement strand
TAGGTATCATGAATCCCACAATGACCACAGAAAATTTTTTGGTCATGGACAGATTATGCAAAAACGTCATGGTGTGCCTCGTCCGCAAGATGGTGAGAAAGATACAGTCTGAAATACCGCTATGCTTAGGCATTACATCAATTTGTATGCCTAAATTTACTGCCAATCAACCTGAACAACAAATGTTGTACCCTCATAACAAAAATTCCCCCAGAAAAGTGTCGGAAAATACAATTAAACGGCGATTTATTCCAAGAATTTTTGTCATATTTTGTGCGCTCAGATGAGAAAAATTTCCCCCAAAAAAAGCAGCGTATCATGGTGAGAAAAACATGAAAAATTTCCATCTTTCTTGTATCTTTGTTGCGCATCCCGACAACAATGCTTCATTTTCTCCACTTTTGATTGTATAAAACTGCTATGAGTCTTGCCACTGCTGCATTTTTCGTTTTTGCTGTCGGCGCAATTGCCACGGCAATTCTGATGATAACACGCAAAAGTGCCATTCCTGCTGCACTTTGCCTCATTACGCATTTCTTCTGCCTTTCGGGGCTGTATCTGACACTGCAGGCGCAGCTTTTGGCGGCGCTCCAAATCCTCGTTTATGCAGGTGCAATCATGGTTTTGGTCGTGTTTGTCATTATGTTGCTCAATCTGGGCGACGAAGCAAAAGCCATCAAACACTCGCAATTACGCTCCGTGTTGATACTTGTGGCGACGGGCGTGATGGGATTGCAACTCTTCGCGTTCCTTTTGGCACAACAAAGCGGACGCACCGAACTCCCTCCAACAGCAATGTTGGTCGGCAGTGTGGGCGAACTTGGGCGGGTTTTATACACGGACTATTTATTTCCCTTTGAAGCCGTCTCCCTCTTGCTGCTTGCTGCTGTTGTTGGCGCGGTGGTTATCTCAAAGCGGCGCTTGGAAGATTGATAGCTCATTATTGCGCCTTTGCGTACATCAATTTTATCTCATTCAACACTCAACTTGTAATCATCATCATGCCACAAACTATTCCCCTCGACTACTATTTGCTGCTCTCCAGCGCACTTTTTACCATCGGCGCAGTTGGCGTACTGACGCGCCGCAATGCGATTATAATGTTCATGTGTATCGAACTCATGCTTAATTCCGTCAATCTCACCCTAGTCGCGTTTTCCAGCTATCTGGGCGATTCGGCAGGACAGATTTTTGTCTTTTTTGTGATGACCGTTGCGGCGGCAGAAGCAGCCGTCGGTCTGGCAATTATTCTGGCGCTTTTCCGCAATAAACAGACCGTTTATGTGGATGAAGTTAATTTGATGCGCTGGTAATTTCTGCGCTCCCTTTGCTCAAAAAAGCGAGAAAACCACTGCTTCCTAAAAAATACAAAAACCCAGTTGTTTCCACCGCGAAGGTTGGTGACAACTGGGTTTTCGTTAGATTGCTTGAAAAAGCATTACTTCAACAACATACCGCCTTTGCTCACAAAAAACGGCACAAACACAAGGCTAATGATAGCCATAAGTTTGATAAGAATATTCAACGACGGACCCGATGTATCTTTGAAGGGGTCGCCGACGGTATCACCGACAACAGCCGCCTTATGCGTGTCGGAGCCTTTGCCGCCCAGTTGCCCTGTCTCAATATACTTTTTCGCATTGTCCCATGCGCCGCCGGAATTTGCCATCGAAACAGCCATCATCACGCCGGAAATAAGCGAACCAATCAGCAAACCAGCAAGCATTTTTACGCCAAAAAACGTACCGACCAAAAGCGGTGTCAAAATTACCAGCAAGCCCGGAGCAATCATCTCGCGGAGCGACGCTTTTGTGGAAATATCCACACACGTACGGTAATCTGCCCGTGCTTTGCCTTGCAGCAAGCCCGGAATCTCGCGGAATTGACGACGTACTTCCTCAATCATGTCGAAAGCAGCTTTGCCAACAGATTTCATCGTCATCGCTGAAAACGAGAAGGGGAGCGCTGCGCCGAGCATCAAGCCTGCCAGAACAGCAGGGTCGGTGAGGTTAATCGTGTTCAATTCCGGTTTTGCCTGCGCTGCACGGGTAAGAAACGCCGAAGTGAGCGCCAAGCCCGTAAGTGCCGCCGAGCCAATAGCAAAGCCTTTGCCAATAGCTGCCGTCGTATTGCCCGCAGCATCAAGCGCATCGGTGCGTTTGCGAATGTCTTTGCCCATCTCTGCCATTTCCGCAATACCGCCCGCATTGTCGGAAACAGGACCGTAAGCATCAATCGTCAAACCAACCGCAATCGTGCCGAGCATACCAATCGCTGCCATTGCAATACCGTACATTCCGGCAAAACTGAAGCCGATGGTTGCTGTGATAGCAATTAAAATCATCGGAATAACCGAACTATTGTATCCAAGCGCCAAACCGTAGATAATATTCGTCGCTGCGCCTGTTTGCGAAGCGTTTGCCACTTCGCGCACCGGACTATAGCGATGAGAAGTGAAATACTCGGTGATAAGACCAATGAGCAAGCCAGAAATTAACCCTGCCGCCAACGCAGCAAATACGCCCGTGTTGTGGTAGATATATGGACTTTCAGGTGAGAGTTTGAAATCTGCCGGAATAAATTTCATCGTCGGGTAATACAGCGCAATAAGCATAAAAATTGTCGAGCCGATAAGCGCGTTTTTGAGCGAAGACTCTACTTTGTCTTCCGATTTCGGATTCACCAAAAAGAGCGAGAAGAAGCTAGCAACAATGCCCACACCGCTCACGATAAGCGGGAAGAGCAACGCCGCCACGCGCAAGTTTTCATCGGGAACGTAGGCAAATGCTGTTGCACCGATAACCATTGCCGCACACGTACTTTCTGCCACAGAGCCGAACAAATCTGCGCCCATGCCCGCAATATCGCCAACGTTATCGCCAACGTTGTCCGCGATAACAGCAGGATTGCGTGGGTCGTCTTCGGGAATACCAGCCTCGACTTTGCCAACGAGGTCTGCGCCCACGTCAGCAGCTTTGGTGTAGATACCACCACCGACACGCGCAAACAACGCTACGGACGAGCCGCCAAGGGCAAAACCAGAAAGAATTTCCATGATAATGTGAATCTGCTCATTCGGGAACATTTGGCGAAGCCCGATATAGACAACGGCAATACCGATAACCGCAAGTCCCGTCAGTCCGAAGCCCATGACGGCACCGGAATTGAAGGCAATTTTGAAGGATTCTTGCAAAGAAATACGCGCCGCCGCCGCCGTGCGGACGTTGCCTTTGGTGGCGATGTTCATGCCAATATAGCCCGCAGCAACACTAATGCCGGCACCAATCAGGAAACTAATTGCCGACAGCAAGCCCATTGGTGCGCTTGCGTGGGGGTCGTTGATGGCAAAGGCGATAATGACCGCAAACACTGCCATAAAGACTGCGAGAATCGTATATTCGCGCTTCAAAAACGCCATTGCACCTTCGGCAATAGCATCCGAAATTTCTGTAAGCCGCGTCACTTCTGCTGCCGAAGCTGCTCCGGTTTCAATCGAAACCGATGTGACACGCCGATAAAAAACAAAGGCTACAACAAGGGACAACAGCCCCAGAATCAAGATAATAGCTAAATATGCCATAGATTGTGAGTTAAAATGAGTGTGAAAAAGAAGAAATACAGGGAATTAATGGCGTGATTTGCACACACGGAAAATAAAACAGCCTCGAATTTACGGAAAAAAATACTTGTCTCCTACAATCAATCTCGTTACATTTTTCCCGAGGTGTCGTTGCAAAACAGGAGTGCGGACGAAATCCGCATCGTGTCTTCAAACACCGACACCCATCCTAGCGCCCACGCTTTTCCTGCGGCGATTGCGGCACGGGGCGCTCAATGGTGAGCAAAAGAGAGCGAGTCAATATGCGCTCTTGCGGGGTTTCCGGTGCTGTGAGTTCGGTTGTTGGCTCAATTTGAAGAACCTGCTGTGAAAGCATCGGCACTTGGCGCTTAATTTCCTCCGCGAGAGTCTTTGCAAAGCTGGCGGCTTCTACTCCGGCGGACTTCTCGCCAAAACTGTACGGCGCAATATTGACGGTGCTGCCCGATGCCGTCGCACCCGTAAGCATTGAGGCGATTTCCCGCACCATTGCTTGTTGCTCCGGCAAAAGCCCCGCATTGTCACCACCTTGCGCAAGAAGAAAACGGTAACGGTCAATCGTTTTATCCTGCACCCGTTGAGCTCGTTTTTGCTCCAGTGGCAAACGATACACCGTCAGCACAAGATCACGCTTGCCTTTCCGCCCCAAAGAGTCCACGCCGATAAGATGCGCCTGCAATTCCTCTGGCAGCGCCGCCCAAGCGCTTGGTTCCAGAGGAATCGTGCCGGAAAAGGGCAGTTCGACTCCGGCAGTGCGGAAAATCGTATCTTTGCCGCCCGTAGAATTTTCGGTGACCAAGGCAAAACCCCATGAGCGGAGCAGATTGCGCGGTCGCACATCCAAGGCAAGGTCTATTTTACGAGGCTTTGCAATCACATTTACGCCCGCAATGCGCACGGGTGCTGTGATGCGCGGGTCGGTGGAGGTGATTTCCACACACCGCACGGCATCTTCTCCGGCAAACATCGCCATCCGCTTGCGCACGTCGTTTGTGCCCTCGCTGGCGGGTTTTGCCAGAATCCGCCGCGCATCAACGTTCCACGCCGTTTGCAAATATCCGCGAATTGCCTCTATTCGTTGCCGCGCAAGCGCATTACTACTGCCTTCGATGGTATTCAGCGTAAGCGTTGCCGCGTTGTATTCATTCAAACGTTTTCCCAAAATATTGAGGATTTCGGTGTAAATCACGAGCATATCCGGGCGGAGATTTTGCGGCGAGAACGTGCGTATTTCCTCGTCGGAATATTGCTTGAGGTCGCGGGGCAGTGTGCCGACGTTTGGCTCAAAGACAATGCAGGGCGCGAGTGGCAGCACATCAGTCATCGCAAATTCTTCGGCGGTAATGAACGAGGTCTGCGTTGCAATTTTGTACTCAATGGAAGATGTGAGTTGCGAAATCGGGACAAGACGTGCCATATACAAATCCAGCCCGCCGCGAGTTCCCGTGCGGTTCGAGGCAAAAACGCCGACGTTCCCGGGCAGCATAGCAAAATCGGAATCATCGTATTCGCTATTGAGTTCTACTGCCGGAACAGGCGGTTGCCACTTGCCTTCGGAGCGTACGGTCAAGAAAATTTCAAATCCACCTTTGCCACCGAAACCATTGGAGGCAAAAAACAGCGAATCCTCAGACGCAAAGTGCGGCGTAATCTCGTCGGCATCGGAATTGAGAACATCGCCCATGTTGACGGGGGGTTGCCACGTGCCACTTTCATCCCGATTTGCTGTCCAAAGGTCGAGAGCGCCGCGCCCGCCGGAGCGATTAGAAGCAAAAACCACCGTTTTGCCCGACGGCGAAAGTGCCGGATGAGCATTGAAACCGTCGGTATTGAGAACATCCACTGCATCAGGCTTGGCAAATGTATTATTGCGCTGTGCTGACTGAAAAATATTGAGAAATGGTCGTCGCTTTGTCATCCGAAACGTCGAAAGCAAGGTGCTACCATTTTTGGCGAAGGTAATGTAGGATTGGTTATTGCGTACTTGGTTGAGCGTTGTGGTGATGCGCTCGGCGAGGGCAAAGCGGGGGCGATATTCGCTGGTGGTCGCATCTCGTCGTGTTTCGTAGCGGCTTGTATAAAATTCTGCATAGCCGCTTTGCGTCGAGGTGAAATACAGCATTTGGTCTTGGAAGGAATAGGCGGGCGCAAAATCATCGCTTGGCGTGTTCAGGGCGCTTAGATTCTGAGGTTCTTCCCATTTGCGTCGTTCTTGGGCAATGGTATAATCCGACCAAAGTGCCACCACAAAAAGGGCAAAAACGAAGGGAATAAGAAGACGCATAGCCATTCGGAATGGTATAAAGTCAGAAGGTTCAGATACCTACGAAAACAGCATTGGAGTCCATCTTTGCGATGAACTCCAACGAACATACACTCTTTTGTCATTCTTTGTCATGTGCCGTTGGCATCTTTATGCCATTGACGGCTCTTCTGCCGGAATATCTAGCTCGCCTTCCCACCGCGCCATGACTGCGGAGGCGAGGCAATTACCAATGAGATTTACGGTTGTCCGTGCCATGTCCATAAAGGCATCCACGCCGAGAATAATGGCAATGCCTTCCAGTGGCAAACCGAACTGCACCAGCGTTCCCGAGAGAATAACCAAGGAAGCCCGCGCAACAGCAGCCACGCCCTTGCTGGTAATCATCAGCGAAAGCATCATCGTCATTTGTGTTCCAAACGAAAGTTCCACTCCGGCGGCTTGGGCAACGAATATCGAAGCAACAGCGAGATAGAGCGTTGAACCGTCCAGATTGAACGAATACCCTGTCGGCAGCACAAAAGAAACAATACGCTGCGGAACGCCAAATTTCTCCATATTCTGCATTGCAAGCGGCAATGCGGCTTCGCTGGAGGCAGTCGTAAAGGCAATGACCGCCGGCTCTTTCACTGCACGAATAAAGCGCATAAGCGGAATACGTGCTATCAGCGCCACGGGAATCAGTACGCCGACAATAAACACAACCAGCGCCCCATAAAGCGTCAGCACGAGTTTGCCTAAATTCCACAATACCCCAAGACCGCTTTGTCCAACGACATAGCCGATCGCCGCACCAATGCCGATGGGCGCGTAGTTCATAATAATCGCTGTGAACTTAAACATCGTTTGCGATAAGCCCTCGCAGAAATGCAGAATCGTTTCCTTGGCAGGACTGGGCTTAACTTGTGTGAGCGCAATGGCAAAAATAACTGCGAAAAAGACGACTTGCAGCACCTCATTATGCGCCGCAGCCTCGAAGAAACTTTGCGGAATCATATGTTCCAGCACACCGGAGAACGTTACTTGCGAGGATTTGGAAGCAAATTCCTTCGCTTCATTCACCGAACCCACAAGCGCAATACCTACACCCGGCTTCACGAGATGTGCTGCGCCTAATCCGACAAAAAGAGCAACGGTGGTAGCAAGTTCAAAATAGAGAAATGAGCGCCATGCCAAACGCCCAATACGCCGAACATCGTCGCCATGCCCGGCAATGCCGACAACGAGCGTTCCGAAAATCATCGGTGCGACGATAGATTTAATCATTCTCAGAAAAATCGTTGAGAAGATTTTGAGATTGGAAGCGGCTTCCGGGAAATTTGCGCCAAAAATTATACCCAAAATCAGCGCAATAAAAATCCACTGAACAAGCGAAATACGACGAATAAAACTCCACATAGCCAAGTTCCTGAACAATAAACAGTGTGGGAGGAAAGAGATTGGACGCGCGAGATGCAGTACGGTTGCTGCGGGCGCATTGTTAGCGGGCGAAAGATACGGTATTTTGAGCGTCTTTTGCAAATTATTCTTTCGCGGTGTGAAACTTTTCTGGCGGCTGGTCGGGTCGTGATTGTTGGAACACGGACGAGGCGTATTGTGATGGGTTCAGAAAAAATTCTTCTCTTCTCCCCCCGTCGGCTCCAATTCCCCTAGCCCGTGTGCCAATGAGCAAGCCGCCTCGTTGTTGCACAGAATTATCACCGCGATTTTCAGCACGTGATTCTATGACGATGAAAAGTCGAAAAACAGCGAGAGATTGAGGCGTGTGGAGGAAATTTGCTTACACAAACAAAGATTCATCTCCGTATATTCACAAACGCCACTTGGAAAGACATTTTCCAAGCGGCGTTTTTTGTTGCGAATTGCATTCGCACTCCTTTACTAAACGATATTTTTTTATGGCAACCGCTTCAACCCCAAGCGCTCCAGTATCGTATTCATCGCATTTTGAGCGCGCGAGTCGGTATCGAGATAATTCCGAACCATATTGCATGAGTGAATAACCGTCGTGTGGTCGCGTCCGCCGAAATGCGAACCAATACTTTTGAGCGACAGTTGTGTGTGCTGCTTGATGATGTACATTGCCATTTGCCGCGCCAGCACTACTTCTTGTTTGCGCGTTTTGCCCGTGATGAGTGTTAGCGCGATGTCGTAGTGTTCAGACACGGTACTCAAGATGGATTTTACCGAAACATCTTTGCTTGCCGGTTCGCTTGCAATGCCTTTGACAACTTCGCGGGCAAGGTCGATCGTGAGTTCCCGCCCATCCAACGAAACCTTTGCCAGAAGGCTAATTAAGCAACCCTCAAGCTCGCGGACGCTGGAGGTAATGTTTCGTGCTAAATACTCAATCACATCGCCCGGAAGTTGTGTGCCTTCATCGGCGGCTTTGCGTTGCAAAATAGCAAGACGCATTTCGTAATCTGGTGCTTGAATATCCGCCGTCAAGCCCCATTGGAAGCGGGATATGAGACGGTCGTCCACGCCTTGAATTTCCTTCGGTGGCTTATCGCTCGTCAGAATAATTTGCTTGCCAGATTGGTGGAGCGCATTAAATGTATGGAAAAAATTATCTTGCGTCTTTTCTTTGCCGCTAAAAAACTGAATATCGTCCACTACCAAAATATCAATGCTGCGATAAAAATTCGCAAATTCATTGATTTTACCATTTTGGATAGCGTTCACGTATTCCATCGTAAAGCGCTCGCTATTGGTGTAGAAGACGCGGATATTGCGGTGGAGTTGCTGTGCGCGGTTGCCGATAGCTTGAACGAGGTGTGTTTTGCCCAAGCCCGTGCTTCCGTAGATAACAAGCGGATTGTACTTGGTTTTGCCGGGATTTTCGGCAATAGCAATAGCTGCGGCGGCGGCAAGTTGATTGCTTTCGCCACGAATAAAATTCTCAAAAACATACGACGGGTTCAGATACGTCGGGAAGTTCTGCGGCACGGCTTGTTGCTGTGCAAACGGCAGTCCGGCTTGTGCAGCAGGGACGTTTTGCGCGGCTTGCTGACGAAATGCCGGAAGAGTGATGGTACGGTCTTGCAGGGTTGCATTTTCGGATTTATCTACGATTACTTCGTATTGCAACTCTGCGCCAGCGCCCAGTATTTGCGTCAAAACGGTGCGCAAAAGCCCGCCATAATGCTCTTCTATCCATTCGTAATAGAATTGGCTGGGGACTTGAATGAGGAGCTTCGAGTCATTCCAAGAAAGCGCTCGAATATTCTCGAACCACGTCCGAAAAACTTGAGGATTGATATTGTCGCGGATAATGTCAAGACATTTTGCCCAAAGTATGGAGGCTTGCGGCGAATCGGCGGTGAGTCGTGAAGACATGGTGACAAACTGTCCCGCAGGTTCGTTTTGTGCAAAAAGTGTCGTAGCATCTTGGGGCATATTCTTCCCTTGTGCTTAAAAAATGTCCAAATTGTTGATTGCAGCATTGATGGAAAAGACGCGCAGAGCTGAGGTCTCATCGGAGAGGAATAGCGTCTAAAGAAGCGAGTGTCGATTCTCGTTCTCAAGAAACAGCTTGCGGCTTCGCGTAATGTGGACTGTCAATTTTGCGATTTTTGCCCGTTGTGCCAAAAAGATTTTTTTTCGCTGCGGCAATATTTCTGTTGGATTTCAAAAAATGGAGAATCAAAGGTTGATAAACCAGCAACTTGACACAAGCCGCATCAAATGGGCTTTCGTGTGGAAAAGTTTTCCACAGTTTTCCACAGACCGCAAAAATACTGTGGAAAAGAGAAGAAAAAACTTGCAAGCTAGGTTCTATCAGCGCTCGGAGGCAGTTGGTTTTTCCCCAAGAATAAAATAGGTTTTCATCATACCTTTGCCCTTGACCTCTATCATCCCTCGTTCCTCGAAATCAAAGTGGTCTTGGAGCAGGGTATAGACTGCATCGCTGCACTGTACCCGCCCCGCCTCTCCGCTTGATTCCATGCGACTTGCGATGTTAACTGTGTCGCCCCAAAGGTCGTAGGCAAATTTCCTCATTCCGATAACACCCGCCACGACTGCGCCAGTGTGGATACCGATGCGCACATCAATTTTTTCTTCCGTGTCGGCGGTCAATTGGCGTATCTGCTCTATTGCTTCCAGTGCCATCTTTGCCACAAACTGCGCATGGTCGGGCATTGGATCGGGCAAGCCGCCGACAAGCATATACGCATCGCCGATGGTCTTGATTTTTTCTAAACGATACCGTTCGGCAAGATGGTCGAATGCGGTGAAAACCATGCTGAGATTTTCGACCAGATGCTCTGGCGGAATCCGTGCCGACATATTGGTAAAACCGACAATATCGGCAAACATCACCGTGACGCTCTCAAATTTATCAGCAATAATTTTTTCCCCGATTTTGAGGCGTTGCGCGATTTGAGGCGGTAAAATATTCAGCAACAGGCGGTCAGACTTTTGGCGCTCTTCCTCAATCTGGAAGTTTTTTTCTTGCAATTCCGAGTTGTTCATCTCAATCTGAAAGTTTTTTTCTTGCAGTTGCGTATTGCTCATCTCAATTTCACGCGCTTGCTCGTCCAAAATCTTCACTTGGCGCTGAATTTCCGCCGTGCGCTCATCTACCAAGATTGCCAGTTCCTTTTCTCTGGCTTTGGCAACGTTTAATCGCCATTGCAAAAAGCCCCAAACCAGCCCCAATACTGCCACGCCGCACAAGACCAAGAACCACCACGTTTGATAGAACTTAGGCAAAAGCTCTATCGGCATTTCGACACCAACATCATTCCAAACGCCGTCATTATTACAGGCTTGAACGCGAAAGACATACTGACGAGGCGAAAGATTGGTGTAATATGCCTCGCGGCGCTTGCCCACATCAATCCAGTCTTCATCAAAGCCGTCCAGACGATAGCGAAACCGCACACGGTCAGGAAAAAGCAGACTCAGCGCGGTATAGCGGATGGTCAAACGCTCAGTTCCAGCACGAAGTTCCAATGCGGAACTACCTTCGGGTAATGCCAATGATTTGTCATTTCCCAGCACCTCTTCGATATGCACAGGTGGTGCAATCGTATTGCGCACAAGGCGCTCCGGCGCAAATTGCACCGCACCTTTCATCGTCGGAAACCATAAATTGCCCTCGCTGTCTATCGTAGCGGCGGGCTGATTGTTGCCGTTACATTCTGCGCTGCGCATCCCATCGCTTTTGCCGTAGGATAGTACCTCAACTTGTGAGCGCTTACCAGCCAAAAAATCACGTATCTGCTGCTTCGGGATGCAATAAATACCGCTCAAGCCGCTTAACCAGTAGTTTCCTTGCTTGTCTTGAATCATCTGCCGCGTGGCTTCTTCGGGCAAGCCATTTTTTGCGGAAAGCACCACTAGAGAGCCTCGTTGTGCGATGCCTCCGGAAGGCTCTTGTTTGCTGCTTTCTTGCCAAAGAGCAATACCAAACTGCGTTCCTATCCACATCGTTCCTTCATCATCGGCGGTGACATAAAGCGCGGTACTGCTCGGCAAGCCCTGCTTTTGTCGAATGGCGGTGATGGAACCGTTAGAATCAATAATACTCACTCCGCCGTCGCGTGTTGCCAGCCAAAGGCGTTTGTGGCGGTCTTGAGCAATGGAAAAAATATAATCGCTCGACAACCCGTTGGCAGTTGAAAATGCTGTTACAAGGCGCTCTTTGCCCTTTTCGCCCTTTTCACTTTGTTCCAAACGCAACAGCCCACCACCAAAGGTTCCGACCCAAATCTGTCCTTTGTGGTCGGCGTAGAGCGCACGGATGATATTCTGCGTAATGCCGTCGTTGCTGGTGATTGTGGTAAAATTCCCATTTTCGTAGCGCACGAGCCCCAGCCCGACGGTGCCGAACCACATTCTTCCTTTGTTATCTTCGCAAATAGCACGGATAAAAGCTCCTTGAGGAATGCCTTTGGTTGTCGGATAATCCAGATGCCGTACCGTGCCGTTTTGCATTACGAGCAGCCCGGTATTGTAGAAACTGCCCATCCAGAGCCGTTTGGAGCGGTCTTCGGCAATGGTGGAAATAATGTCGTAGGGCAAACCTTCTTTTTTGCCAAATGGCGTAAATTTTGGGTCTTTGATGCGGTCAATACCACTTCCTCCGGCAGCAATCCACAAACTTCCCTCGCTATCTTCAGAAAGTGCGAGAATGGTATTGCTGGAAAGCGCGGTATTACTGGTGTTGATGGTTGTGAGCGTGTTATTATTGCAGCGATTCAGCCCGTTGCTTGTACCAATCCAGAGCGTCCCATAGCGATTGACCAAAAGGCTGGAGACCGCATCACTGCTGAGTCCGTTGGTGCTTGTGAGGTTCTTCACAAAAACACCGTTATCCCAGTGCTGTACGCCTCGACTGGCTGTGCCTATCCAAACACCGCCAGCACTATCGGCTGCTAATGCCGTGACAACCTCGTCAGCAAGTCCGTCGCTTTTGGTGATATGGCGTATATTGGCGTTTTCGATAATGTATATTCCATTTTGCTGTGTACCAATCCAGATGCGGTGCGCTTTGTCTTCGACAATCGCCGAAATTTCCACCTCCGGAATATTGCTTACCACTTGCGGTGACGAAACAATTCCCGTTTCGGATTCGTGAAGCAGTACCGCTCCACTTCGCGTTCCCGCCCAAACCAGACCGCGCGAATCCTGATACACCGTCCGAATGAAACTGTAGGCCTCACTGGTGTCGCGTATATGCTGGGTGAATTTCCCCCGCCAACGCCGAAAAAGACCATTTCCGCCTGTGCCTATCCACAAAGCGCCATTGCGTGAGGCGTAGAGCGCTTTGATGTCGTTTGCCTTGATTCCGGGTGCATTAACCGTGTCCATCATAACAAATCGTGCGCCGTCAAAGCGTAGAAGCCCTGTGGAGGTGGCTATCCAGATGTAGCCATCCGTGGTTTGCGCAAGGGCAATCGGCGCAATATCCTGTGGAAGTGGCGGCGAGCCGCTTTCGCTTGTCCACGAGTCGTAGAGGTATTGCGTGGGTGCTTTGCCGGGCGAAAGGCTGGGTAAAAACGAACCAGAAATATTTTGAGCAAAGAGAGAAATCGGCAAAAGCGCCATAGCGCCTATCACCGCCATCACGATGATGCGTCGGCAAAAAGCGCGACTGTTCAAGGTTTGAACCGTGCGCTCGGCAAGGAGAAGAGAAAAAACGGGAGGATGAATCACGCTAAGTTGTTTATGCTGCTTGGGTAAAGTAGGCTGATGCTTGGTCAGGACACGCGCTTACTGCAATAGTGTCGCAAACACGCTCTCCCGAAATTTACCACTTTGTTTTCTTTTTCACCAATGGTAAAATGCGTTTTTGCGGGCTTTTTGCACAAAATCTTCTGATTGATTCTGCATAAAATCTGCACAAAGTCTTTTTCCAATCATAAAAATTCCCTATTTTCTGCGGTTTGCAGCGTAAAAATTGTCCGCTCAGAAATTCTCGTGAAAATATTTCTTTCACCTCATTTCCTCTCACAATCATGGCACTCAAAGCGTTTGTTGCCTCGACGAGCAAGCTCCTCTCGAAATTTGTTCAGGATGTCTGCTCTGCCGAAGACATTGCCGTTACACAGATGACGAAGGAATCATCGCTTTTCCAAGACCTTCAATCTGCATTGCCGGATTTGTTATTCCTCCACGCTTCGATTATTGAAGAATTTGACGACAATATCATCGCCCGTATCAAAGCGGACGATCAGCTGAGCCGTGCCTATATCGTTGTTTTTGCCTCGCGCCCCGAAGGTGCCGAATTTGCCTATAAAATCGGTGCGGATGCTTTTTTGCCGATTCCTTTCAAAAATGAACAGTTTGAGCAGATTCTGCGCCTTATTCTGAATTTGCCAAAGCATATTTTGGTTGTCAGCAAAACCGAAGCACTGCCCAATACAGTACGCGAATCCGGCGCAATGTACGATTTCAACGTCCTTTGGGCGCATTCCGCAGAAGAAGCGATTAAAATTGCTGGCGAAAAATTTCCCGATTTAATTTTGAGCGAATATGCTCTTCCACAGCGCAACGGTGCGGTTTTGAGCAAATTAGTCAAAAGTTCGCACTTGCTGGGGCATATTCCGGTGGTGATAATGATGGAGTCCAACGACGAAGATTTGGTCGAAGAGTGCTTTGAAGCGGGTTCCAACGACGTTTTCCTTTTTCCTTTCGACCGCCACAAGCACATTCACCTTATCAGCACCATCGTCAAACCGCCCCGCAAAGGGCATAAATACTCGGCGTTGGTGGTGGACGACAGTGTTACGATTCGGCACGTCATCTCGAAGATGTTCAAACAAATGGGCTTTACGGTGCTGACGGCTGCCGATGGGCAGGAAGGCATGAAACTCGCGGTGCAGCACCGTCCGGACATTATCACAAGTGATTACGATATGCCCGTGATGGATGGGTGGGATTTTTGCGCACGCTTGCGAGAAAGCGAGTTTACGCAGCATATTCCGGTGGTGATGGTCTCCTCGCGCGATACGAACACCGACAAACGCAAGGCACAATCACTGGGTGTGGCGGCGTATCTAACGAAGCCCTTCAAAACAGAAGATTTAGAGAAAATCGTCAAGGCATTAGTTGTCCAAACGCAGCGTCGCAAAAAAGAAGAAACGCTGGAAAAATATACGTCGAGCGATGCTGTTACCAAACTGAGCGAAGGGTTGTCCAATCAGGTGGAAGAGCGGAATGTGACGATATTTTCAAGTAATATTTGCGAGTTTGGGAAAAAATTTGACTGGCTTGGCACCGAGCGAACGATAGAGGTACTGAATGAGTATTTTCGCGTGGTGACGAGCATGATTACTGAGCGCACTGGCGTGATTGATAGCATCATGGGTGATGAAATCCTTGCCCGATTTGATTCCGGCGATCCCGATACCGACGCGCTCAATGCGATTGATACCGCCGTTGCGCTTTTGGAGCATCTCGACGCATACAATTCCCACGACACCGACGAACTCGAAGTCCGCATTGGTATTCATTCCGACCGCGTATTGGTGGGGAATTTCGGTAGCGCCGAGCGCCTTGTGTATTCGATGCTTGGCGATGGGGTAAATATTGCTAAACAACTTCAACGCTCAACTGCACCGAATACGTGTCTCTTTTCGGCAGACACCTACGCCTACGTTAAAGACACCGTTGGCGATTTGCAATCGTACTCGGTGCCGCGCAAAAGCGGTGAGCGGGATATTCTTGCCTATAAGTTGTAATCTGAAGGCAAGGTTCGCTATCTTTATCCCAACGTAACTGGTGTATCGTACTCTCGTCCAAGCGACTGAGGAGTGTAGAGGCGCTCCACTACATTGAGAAAGCCATTCAGTGGGAGAGTGTGACCTGCAACAGTGACATCTAAACTTCAAAAAAAAAGAAAACATGAAAGAATCAATACACATAAAAAACTTAGGTCCAATACAAGATATTTTTATTGAAGACATTAAGCCTTTAACAGTCTTGATTGGCGAGTCAGGAAGCGGGAAAAGTACCCTCATGAAAGCGATAGCACTATTTAGATGGCTTTATAAAATGCACAACATTCGTTCTTATCTCAAACGAAGTAAAGTTTCAAAAAGCCCATTTAGGTTCAGAATGGAGACATACTTCAAGAACTGCGGCTTTGAACAATACTTAAAAAACTCTCCTGAAATAACATATACAGTCGAGTTTCCAAATAATAGAAAATATACTCTTCATTTTGCAAAAAATAAACTGACGGGAACAGGTGACAAACACTTAGTTCAAACGGATGATTTATATTACAATAAGCTAAGTTTTATATCAGAAACAAGAAATATAATACCGCTTTGGGCTGACAGAGGTGCTTCATTGGCAGGAGGCTACTTGGGATTTTACTTTCACGAAGTATATAACGATTTTGATTTAGCATCTGAAAATTTAAAAGAGCTTGATATTAAGTATCTTAATTTAAAGCTCTCAGTAAAAAAGGTTCAATCAAATAAGAAATATTTTATACAAGCGCCGAATAAGGAATATGAAATCGACCTTAAAAACAGTTCTTCGGGAACTCAGAATGCAATACCTGTTTCATTAATAGCGGAACATTTTTCAAAACACTTCAATTTTGAAGAATCTTTTAATCGGTCATTATTAGATTTTCTTTCTAAAACCGACAATTTAACAGACTTTAAGCCAGTTAAAAACCTTGGCGACATAAAAAAGAAATTATTCATACACATTGAGGAACCAGAATTAAGTTTATTTCCTGAAGCTCAATGTGAATTGGTCAGCGATCTTATTTCAAAATGTTTTGTCACTAATTTGAATACGATTGACGTGATTTTTTCAACTCATAGCCCTTATATCATCAATCACCTCAATCTTTTAATAAAAGCGCATGACTGTAATCAATTAGTTGATGGAGCAAAAATTGAATTTGAAAAATTAGCGGTTTATCAAGTGGAAGATGGTCGAATTTCTGATTTGATTGTTCAAAATCAAAGAATAGTTAATACGAATTCTTTATCGGATACTATAAACAACATCTATGATAAATACAATCAATTAAAGTGATTATGGAAGACTTCTTACGAAATGATTTTACAACTCATTATGCTCTTCCTGTCTGCACGGTCGCTAATTTGACACTTGTGACCGACGAGCCATATTTTGAAATAGAAGACACAAAAGGAGAAATTGCCTTGCACACGA
This sequence comes from Ignavibacteria bacterium, assembly GCA_947459425.1. GTDB lineage: Bacteria > Bacteroidota > Ignavibacteria > Kapaibacteriales > UBA4661 > PH2015. The sequence goes on along the minus strand of CANHDJ010000063.1, from coordinate 1,238 downwards.
CTGTCGGACAAGGAACAGCTAGGTTTTCCAATCTGGCCAACTTGACAATGACCATTGTCAACTATGACAAGTTTGTAACAAGCCTCCCAAGCGACTTTCGGCTTGGTAAAAAGAGATGCGATATAATCGTGACTTGTGATGCCGATAGATATTTTGTGTTAGGAGAAATAAAAAACAGCCACAAGATCAAGCGCCGAGGAGCAAAAGCCCAAGAGCAACTTCTTGAATCTCTGACGGCTTTGGTTGCTGTTCCACAAATTTCGGCATTGATACATGGGAAAGCCATTAAGCGATGCTGTTATTTCAACAAACAGTCGTCAAGCTCTCCCGCGCCAATTAATGCCGTAGCAGCATTCAATAGATTAGCTGGCACTGTTTCTAGCGGCTTAAAAATGACTCATTCAGGAATAGAGGGACTAAACTTTGAGTATTGGGAATATCTCGGAGGGCAGACATTGACACTAACAAGGTAGTGCATCGAATGAAGTTTCGTGCTGAAATGCCAACACTTTACCAAGCCTGAAACCATGAGATTACCCCACTTCTACACCAAAAATCCCTGTACTCCTTGTTCCATAGGACACACAAGGCTTTTCCTTTTGAGGCGGTTTTTAATACGAACGCCCTCAAAACACGATACAATTTTATTGGTCTCAAACGTTAGTCAAAACTATGGGCTTTAGCCCAAGACTTTGGTTTCTACAAACGTCCCGAAGGTTGTATATTGGTAGAATGGTATATCAACAACGAGATGGCGGTCATACTGTATCCCGGCTGACGGCGCATATAGTATGGGTAACAAAATATCGCTACAAAGTATTGCAAGGCGATATACAGAAGCGCTGTCGAGAACTTCCGATACAAGTTTGTGATGCAGAAGATGTGAAGATACTCAAAGGGGTCGTAGGTCAAGACCATGTGCATAGGCACATTGAGTATGCTCCCTCGAAATCCATAAGTGATATAGTCAAACGGCTGAAAGGTCGAAGTTCGAGGATATTGCAAATGGAATATCCTGAACTCAAGAAACAGTATTGGGGTAAGCATTTCTGGGCAATCGGTTATGGAGTTTGGAGTACAGGCAATATTACAGACGAGATGCTGCAAGAATATCTTGACCATCACCGTAATCCTTCAGGTAGTGGTCAAGTAATACATGAGAGATTGTAAGTAATAATAAACATTTCGGTTACAATCTGATGCCAAAAGTCTCGTTTGGAAAACGAGAGGGTTTTGCG
>CANHDJ010000062.1 GCA_947459425.1 Ignavibacteria bacterium | reverse complement strand
GCCTGTTTTGCAGGAGCAGATATTCGAGGAAGCATTTCGGGCGGCAGAGATAGCGCAGTTCAATCAAGGGGAAGCACGGGAGTACGAAGCCTCGCTGAAATATTATCGCGATTTGCAGAATGTGATGAACACGGCGATACAGGAGGCAGTAACAAAGGCTGTCGCAGAAGCTGTCGCAGAAACAGAAGTAAAGACACGGGAAGAAGAACAAGAAAAAGCGCACGAAGAAAAACTCACCATTGCCCGCAATTTCGTTAAACTCGGCGTACCCATCCGCGACATCGCCGCCGCAACGGGACTCAGCGAGGACGAGATTCGGCGATTGTAATGGATGCTTCTCTAGTTGCCGACATAACCTTTGTTTACCGCGCCACCCGCATCAATCCTCGCCAGCGCTTGTTTGTGCCTTCGGTTGATTGTACTTCGCAGGAATATGTTCCCGTTTCTATGCCGTTTACCCGCAAGACAACATCCCACAAGCCAGTCTGCAAGCGCTGTTCCGGCAATTCCGCTATCAGCACTCCCAGCATAGAGTACATCCGTACTCTTACGGTTTCCGGCTCTGTGAGCGCCATGCGGAGCGTGATTTCATCGTGTGCAGGGTCGGGAAACGTTGTGATATTCAGGCTTTGAGTAAGTCGGTCTTTTGATGGTGTATTGCTGGCGCTAGCGTTTGCGACATTGCCAGTCGGGGGACGAATGATCACTTCGACATTGCACCGCGACGTGGCAAGGCGCTGCAAGGGCAAACCTTCACCAACAAGGGCGATTTTTTCTGCGATGCAGAATTTTTCTATCGTCAGCGTGTCGCGGTAAGCGCTAACAATATCAGGATTAAAGCACACCACTATCGGTCTGGACGCTCTCGGCGGAATGGTAAGAGGAAATTGCGACGACGGCGCGGAAAATCGAATATGCTGACTAAAAAACGTCCGATCCAGCACAAACGGCACAATACCTGTATTTTGCACAAGTATTGTCCCGCAGGTGAGCGAAGCTGCGTCTATGGGCGTAAAAGCGTACTCACCTGCCATATCGGGCGCAGAAGGCAGCGTCATCGTGCCGGAGTAATCTCGAAATCTCCCCGCAATCGTATCCGGCGAAGCGCGAAACCGTACACTAAAGCCGCCAATCGTATCGCTCCGTACCAACTCATTTCCCGCAGAATCTTTTGCAACGAGCCTGTACACCGCATCATTCCTTGGGTTAGCCACCGTCAATATGAGTCGCCGAACACGCCTACTGCTGTCGGGTTCAGTGGCGGTGCTGCCGAGCAGGATTTGCCGTGCGGTAAAATTCGAGAGCGTGAGATTGATGGAAGCCAGACCGCCTTCAAATGCGCCATTATCGGCAACATCAAGGGTAATAGAGCGTCGGCAGGAATCGAGCGACGACTGGGTAAGCGTGGGAGCCGTGCGGTCTTGCACAACTTGAAAGCGTAACGCAAGGATTGGTCGTGTGAGGCAGGCATTTGATATTGTCAAGGTGTCTTCAAATATGCCTTCTTCGCTGGGACGAAAGCAATACTCAATTGTGGCTTCGGAGCTTGGTGCGATGTTGAAAGGAGTAAGCCTATTTTTTATGGTAAATTGCTTCAAACCTCTCACAAAATCTGCATTCTGAATCGTCTGGGGCGCTACACCGTAGTTCGTCAGCGTCAATCGCAGACAATATTCTGTGCCTGCGGACAAGCGCATGACGGCAGACGTGGCAATCACAGCATTGGTGCGAATTTGCGGGTTTGCATGAACCGTAAAGCCCGGAACAACGAGTCTTTGCGCAGTCCGCAAATCCAACGAGTCAACAATGATAACACCCAAACGACCATCGTTGTAGGGATTGACCAAATCCGCTTGAAACGTGAGTGAATCCGCCGGACGCGGTAGTGAGCCAAAGCGAAAGCGAATATTTTGCTGTTCACCGCGCAGCGTATCGTAGAAAAATATCCGCGAATCATTGAAGGAATTATCAAATGCCGTTGCCGAAAGCCCTGTGCAGGTGCGGTTGACGACAATTTCAGGCGGACGAATATCCGATTCAAAGCGCTGTCCGCCAATGTAGCCGTAAGAATTTGCCCGCCCATAACCCGCAACGGTAATACCAAAGGTGGTGTCGGCGCTCACGTTGTGAATACCTTCGCCGATACGCAACGTGGCGGTGGAATATCCGGATTGGCGAATAGGGCGAAAATTTTGTGCTGCAACCGCTCTTCCATCCAAAACAAGGGTGGATGTTTTTTCCGTCGGGACGGTGACAGTGAGAAAATGCTCGACAAACGCCGATTCTAAGAGCCTTCCAGTTGCTGCCACCTGTTGCCCTTGCACACAACTAAAACGATAGCGTGTCAAAAACTGCTCCACTGGAGGAATAGCCGCCAAAAATGGGTCGCCTAAGCCAGATGGCGAGTTGCTTTGAGGGCTTTGAGAGCTGCATTTGTAGCCGCAAACCATTGTTGGCTCGGAGGTCGTAATGGAGGCATCGGTCGAAATGATCATTTCATAAAAACCGCCTGCCCGAAGTGTAGCAACGGTTGTGCCATTCACCGAAATAATCGTGTTGTTCAGAGCTGCCACTACGCGCACTCTATCACAACCCGGATCGGGTCTGCCCGTGACGGGTGTGGGATATGGCACAACGAGGGCGTTTTTGCCCCACACTTCCACAGGAAGCATCTGCTCGACCAAATAATCACGAGAAGCTCCTGTGCCAAGCGGAATCGCTGCCCGTTCGTGTCCGGCATAGACAACAAGCGGCTTGGAAGAGATTACTCTGGAGCCGGTGTAATCAATCTGCGCTGTTGTTGCCGTGACGTAGTTTGAGACGAGATAGGTGTCGCCGCGATTCAGCCGGACGGTGAAGGTCGCATTGGTTCTTGCTCCCCAGACTCGTTCGGTGGGAAACACCGTAACGATGGTGCTGTCTTCCACGCCAAGCAAGGCAAATTGCGACATCGTTGAAAAATCGGGATCATTGATGCGCCGAATCATCCCGTTTTGAAAAATGTTCTGGAAAAAGTAATTGCTCGGATAGGACGTGATGACATAATTTTTTCCCAAAACATCCGTTGGAAAGGCAAGAAAAGCATCGCTGGTCGTATTGGCAACCGACAGCCCATAGACAGCTACTTCCTCATTGGCGGTGATGTGAAAACTTTTTTGACCAACCCTATCTTCGGTAATTTCCAAATCCAGCGACGGTAATTCTAACGTGTAAAACCCGTTCGCGCCAATCGTGAATTTTTCTACTCTGACCCTACCACTCTCCTTGAACTCAATTTGCCCACTGGTGGGGCGTTCTGAGGCAATGCTGATGTAGATGTTGTCCAAATAGGTAGCACTTCCAATCTGGTGATGATTGCGGGGAAATGCCAGCCAGAAGTCCTTGCCCTTGCTGTCACGAATGGTTTTGGGGGAAACGGGAACGGTTTGTGCCGTAGCGTCGTGAACGGCGGCAGCAAGGCAAGCACAAACAAGGAAAATGCGCAGTAAGCCAGCATGGAAGCGTGATTGAAGAGTCATAAACGGAAGAAATGATTGGGTGTCGCAAAAAGTACCCGCCAGACGGTTCATCAAAAGTAGCATGGATTTCACGGAAAAACAAGAACGGAAAAATACAGAACGAAAAAGATTCTCGCGGCGGAATAGTTGCAAAAAACACGTAATACCGTGAGGATTTTAATGAATATTTTGTAATTTACGCGCTTGATGTGTTAAGGCTGATGGTAACTGATGTTCAGGAATGTAAGTACGACAATTAAATCCGATAAATACTATTTTCTTCAAGTTTTTTGTGTAGGAGTCTTGTTATGGCATCGAAAAAAGCTGCACCTGTGGCGGCGAAATCGAATCAACCCTCCCCCAAAGCCGCAAATGGCAGTGCTGCCAACGGCGCAAATGGTCATGCGACCGCCACGAATGGCGCAAATACTGGTGCCACAAAGCATCCCAAAGGCTACACCTTCGATACGAAGGGCTTCGATAAGGAAACCGTTATTGACTGGTATCGCCTCATGCACTTGGGACGGAAACTCGACGAGAAAGCCGCGAACTACCTCAAACTCGCCAAGGGCTGGTCGTATCACGCCCCATGCGCCGGACACGAAGGTATCCAAATTGCCATCGGAAAAATTTTCCGTCAGGGCAAAGATTACTTCTATCCGTACTACCGCGATTTCCTTTCCTGCATGGCTGCCGGAATCACGCCGGATGAGATTATTATGAACGGTCTGAGCAAAGCCGCCGACGTGTCGAGTGGCGGACGGAATATGTCCAACCACTTTGCCAAAATCCCGCTTGGTATTCAGAACCGCTCTGCGCTCACAGGCAATCATTCCCAAATGGCAGCAGGAACGGCGAGAGCCATCAAAAAATACAAAGGCGACGAATTTGTGATTTACTCCGGCGGCGATTCTGCCTGCTCGGAAGGCTATTTCTACGAGGCAGTCAATGGCGCAAGCCGCGAGAAACTTCCCGTGATTTTTGTGATTCAAAACAACGGCTTTGGTATTTCCGTGCCGCTCCGCGAACAAACCGCAAACCTACGTGTTTCGGATAATTTCCGGGGTTTTTCTAATTTCAAAATCATCAACTGCGACGGACGCGACCCCTTTGCTTCCTTCCGCGCACTCGAAGAAGCCCGTGATTACGTGCTTTCCGGCGAAGGTGCTGCGATGGTTCACGCCGAATGTGACCGCCTTTTGTCGCACTCCAATTCCGACAATCACGAACTTTACCGCACCAAAGAAGAAATTGCCGAGATGTGGACGCGCGACCCTCTCGCCCGCATGAGAGCTACGGTATTGGAAAAAGGTTATATGACCGAAGAGCAGCTTGTGGCAATGGAAGCGCAGAATAAAGAAGATATTTTTGCCGCCGCCGACCGCGTAGAACCACTGCCAATACCCGACCCCGCAGAAAACGAGCTTTACCTCATTCCTGACCCGCTTGTGGATTACAATCATCCGGAAACATTTGTCAGCGACCCCAATGCGCCACAAATCACGTTCCGCGAAGGTATCAATCACGGTATGCGCACGGAGTTCCGTCATAACCCGAATACATTCCTTTGGGGACAAGATGTTGCTTCCAAAGAAAAGCAAGGTATTTTCAATGTTCCCAAGGGCTTGATGACGGAATTTGGCAATGATCGTGTTTTCAATGCGCCGATTGCGGAAGACTTTATCGTTGGTACAGCGAATGGCTTTTGCCGCTATCGTGATGATATTCGCGTGGTTGTCGAAGGTGCAGAGTTTGCGGATTATTTCTGGCCCGCAATGGAAGCCTACGTCGAATGTACGCATGAATACTGGCGCACCAAAGGACAATACTCACCCAATATGGTGATTCGTCTTGCAAGCGGCGGTTATATCCAAGGCGGCTTGTATCACTCGCAAAATCTGGATGCTCTTTTTGCGCACCTTCCGGGCGCACGAGTGGTTTGTCCGGCGTTTGCTGATGATGCCGTTGGACTCATGCGCCATGCGCTGCGGTCGAAAGGATTGACGGTCTATATTGAGCCGAAATTCCTCTACAACTACCGCCCTACCTCAAGTTCTATTCCAGATGATGATTTTATGATCCCATTTGGCAAAGCAAAAATTCGCCGCCCTGGAACAGATTTGACGATTATTTCTTACGGTAATGCGATTCATCTGAGTCTGCAAGCCGCAGAAAAACTGGCTTCGGAAGGTATCAATGCGGAAGTCATTGATTTGCGCTCACTCGCTCCTTGGGACAAACAAACCGTGTTTGAGTCTGTCAAGCGCACCAATAGAGCGCTTGTGGCGCATGAACATTACCGCAATGGCGGCTTCGGTGGCGAAATTGCTGCTTCTATTCAAGAAGAACTTTTCCGTTATCTGGATGCTCCCGTCGGGCGTGTCGCCTCGAAAGATATTCCGGTTGGCTTTGCAAAGGTGCTTGAAATGGACATTCTGCTATCGGCAGATAAAATTGCTGATGCGGCGCGGAAGATTATGCAATACTAACGCGCAAAAATCGACGTACAAAAACAAAAAGCCTGACCAATGCTTGAAACAACGAGCATCGGTCAGGCTTTTTTTCTTTGTGAATTGCAACGAAGAAATTCGCTAATTTGGGACTGTTCAACTCGTATTTTTCCTCATCATTTTTTGACGATATGAAGATTCTCATTGGCATTAGCGGCAGCATCGCGGCATACAAAGCCACGCTTTTGGTGCGAGAAATCCTGAAGCGCGGCGAAAACAGCAAACCACACGAAGTTCGCGTTGTGATGACACCTTCGGCAACACAGTTTATTCCGGCATTGACGTTGCAGAATCTCACCAAAAATGCTGTTGCCGTCGAAATGTTTGAGGAAGGCGCACAGTCCGGCGGTTCGTGGCATATTCATCTTGCGCGGTGGTGCGATGCAATGTTGATAGCGCCGTGTTCTGCGACAACACTCGGCAAACTCGCGCATGGTATTTGCGATACGGCGCTTGCAACAGTGGCGCTGGCATTGCCGCCTGAAAAACCGCTCTTAATTGCTCCGGCAATGGATACGGAAATGTGGATACATCCTGCCACACAGCGCAATTGCGCTCTTCTCCGCAGTGATGGCGCGTATATTATTCCGCCTGAAGAAGGAGAATTAGCAAGCGGTTTCGTCGGTGCAGGACGTTTGCCGGAGACGCACGTCCTCATTGATACGCTTTTTGCCGCCTTAAACGCTCCAAAATATAACCGCTTTGCTGCGCCAAGTCCACAAGCAGCAAGCACCAAGCAGCAAGCACCAATGACCAATGACCAAGCAATCAATGACCAAGCAACCAATGACCAAGCATCAAGCCGTCCCACTCCCGGTGAGGCTTTCGAGGCATACAGCAAGCGCTTTGAGGGTTTCGCCGCAAAACTTGACCCTACCACCGCCAAAGCTCCAAATTCTGGCGCTCCAACGCCGAATGATTCCATTCAAGAAGCGCTTGGGAAGACCGTCGTAACGCTACAAGACGGCGCAGAAGCGATTCAATTCGACGCTGAATTGGAATTGACCAAACTTAAACGTGAACAGCGTGGCGAGACAGCTGTGCCGCAAAGCAGCGTGGATGTGGGCGGTGTGCCGTTCCCGTTTGCTGGCAAAAATGTCGTCATCACGGCGGGACCAACCTACGAAAAGATAGACGATGTGCGATTTATTGGTAACTATTCGTCAGGGAAAATGGGATTTGCTTTAGCGGAAGAAGCCGCGCGATACGGGGCAAAAGTTACACTTGTTGCCGGTCCCGTTAGTTTGCAAGCGTCGGACAAAGTACAGCGCGTGGATGTCGAATCAGCGCGGGAAATGTTCGATGAAGTGATGAAGCGTAGAGCCGATGCTGATGTGATTATTTTAGCGGCGGCGGTAGCAGATTTTACGCCGATGGAAAAGCACGAGGGCAAAATAAAAAAAGAAGACACCGGGGATACGATGACGCTCCGACTAACAAAAACACCAGATATTTTAGCGGCTGTCGGTGCCGTGAAAAGCGACAAACAAGTCATCGTCGGCTTTGCACTCGAAGCGCGTAATCACTTGGACAATGCTCAAAAAAAACTCGTTGCCAAACGTGCGGATATGATTGTTTTGAACGCTCTCGGCAAACCGCAAAGCGGCTTCGATAGTGATGAAAACACGATTACCATTCTCACGCAGAGCAATCCGCCGCGTGATTTTTCACCGATGCCGAAGGTGGAATGTGCGAAGGTGATTTTACGCGAGGCGGCGGGGCTGTTTATGAAGGACTAAATTGCTTTGTAGGAGAAAAGAAGGTGATTTGAATTTATTACGATTGCATCCAATCGGTGAAAACTGTCCGTATGGCAGCTGCAACAAATGATATATCGTCCTGCGTCAAGCTGCCAAGCCGTCGTTCAACAAGTTTCTTTTCCAGTGTTGCGAGTTTATCGGCGCGAACAACCGATGGTGAGAGCAGTCCAGCAGATTGCCAATTCCGTAGAATCGCATCATACGGTGTTTGTGCTTGGGAACTTGTTATCCGAGCAACAAGTACGTCATTGTCGCCAGTATCGGCAAGTACCAGCGCTGGACGACGCTTTACGCCGGCAGATGAAAATGGAAATGCCATAAGAAGGACATCACCCGCAACGTACTGTCTCATAGCGTGTCATAGATTGAGTCAGCATCGGAATACCCGCGCAAAAACTCGCTTGTTGCCAACGTACTCCATGCGTGTTGTTGTTCTGCGCTTTGTTGTATTTGCTGTTGTCCTGGTTCATCCAATAGCACAAGAACGCGCACCATCTTCCGCGACATCATTTGTGCCATAATTTCATCAGGTAAACGTAGTGCGCCCGAAGCATCAATATTGGCTGTACATTCGTAGGCTTGCATAGTGTTGAGGAGTTGTGCTGAAGAATTGATAATTGTCGGACAATCGTTCGTTTTGGGCGACAACGTACCAAACTACCAATTTTTCCGATGTTTTCAAACAACAGTGAAAATTTTGCAACCCGCATAAAAAAATAGCGCGTGAGCTTTTTCCAAAGCCACGCGCTGCTCTCTGCTGCATACCCACTGTCTCTTAGCGTCTGACAACAACTTTCGACACCCAGCGTTTGCCGCGCTCGGTCGAGAGTTCCACGCAATATACACCAGCCGCAAAGCTGCTCACATCGAATGAGCGCTCTGCACGTGCCTCTTTGATTACTGTGCCTTTCATATCCATAAAGCGTACCTTCACAGGCTCATCCGAAAACTCGCGCAAACCCTCAATCTGCACCATGTCGCTGGTAGGATTTGGGAAAATACGAACATTGCCAAACATGGCTTGGGAAGCAACCTCGTTTGCAACGATTAAGTCGGCAAGCTGTTGAGTAGAAGAAGATGCAGTATTGACCGCATTATTCGTTAGTGAAGAACCGCCTTTGGGCATAGAAGCAGTGGTAAAGCTTGTTGTTGCCGGACGCGCTTGCGTTGTTACACCACCGCAAGGGCTACAGATTTTGCCGGCATCAATGCCGATTCCGGCACGTGCGCCCGTTGGGTTTGTCAAAGCACATGGTGTCGGGGTGCGGCAATCAAAGCCGTTTGGCGGTGTCTGTACGAAAGCAACCACGACCGAATCATTATTGCCCACAATCTCTGCCGGAACGCCGCCCACCGTCAATGCCGGAGGGTTGCCAAAGTTTGCACCATAGACGACAACTTGTGTTCCGCGCGGTGTCGGAATATTCGTTACCATCGTGATATACGGCAGTGGCGTGTTATCAATGCGCACCGGAACGCTTGCCGTCTGCCCATCGGGGTTCGTGAAGCGCATCGTTGTAGTGCGCGGCGTATTCACCGCCGCCGGAATTTCCACGATGACCTGCTCAGGCGAGATGTAGCGCGTTATCGGCACGGGTGTACCGTCCAACGAAACTGCCGTTGCGGGCAAAAATCCCGTTCCGATAATCGTGCGACTAAAAGGCTGCAGCGTTGCCGATGTGGTGATAGCTTGCGGAATATTCACCCGCAACGGGCTTGCAACAGGCAACGGTGAACCATTGGAAATAACGCCACCTTGATTTTGGAACAAATGCGGCGGCAAAACAAGACCATGCGACTGACCATCGGGATTGGTAATCATCACAGAAGCGGTCGAATTGCTTGGAAGTGTGTACGGGCGCGGTAAACGGGCAACCACCAGCGAATCGCCTGTCGTGCTAACCACGTCAAGCACTTGTCCCGTCAGCGTCACAACTGCTCCTGGTAAGAAATTCGTTCCGCGAAGCGTCAAGCGCCAATCATTCGGTGTTGGCGAGGATTCCAGTGTCATAATCGTTGGCGGCGGACGACGCAAAATTGTTACTGGAACAGCAGCGCTCTGGCGGTCGGTGTTGGTCACGCGAAGTTCGGTTGTGCGCGGTGTTTCGTTGAGATAACCCGGAATATCAATCAACGCCGTTTGCGGCGAAGTGATTCGTGCCGTCACCGGTACGCCGCCCAAGGTAAATTGCGATGTTGGGAAAAACCCACTTCCGCTTACGGCTATCGTGAATGGGCGTGCCGTTGCCATCGTCGAAATTGCTGGCGTGAGTGAAATCGTCGGCGCAGCACCCGGCGTGATGGTCAGAGGAACCGACGAGGATTGTCCGTCGGGATTCGTGAAAATAATACGCTGCGTTCCCGGAAAGCGTAATGCCGCCGGAAGCGTCATGGTTGCTTGCGTTGGCGTTGTTGCCGATCCTGCAACCAGTACAGGAGGTTTTGTACCATCCTGAACGGAAATCCTACCATCGGGGCTCAGATTGATGCCCGTAAGCGCAAGCGGAATATCCTCGCCCGAAGAGCGGATTGGATTTGGGCTGACGCTCAACAGCGTTGGGGGCTGTCCGCGCATATACTGCGCTCCGAAACCGCTAAAGTTCGTTGGTACAGATGCCAATGCTGGGTTATTGGTGAACACTTGTATTTGGTCATTGACGGGAACACCGCCGACAATCGCCGTGATTTGACCATCGGAGTTCACGGTGAAACTTTGCACTGGTACGCCACCAATTAAAACCTGTGTAGCACCGTTGAAGTTTATACCCGACAATGTAACAGGAGTACCAAATGTGAATTGGCTCGGCGAAATACCCGTAACAACCGTTCCTTGACGCGGAGTTGTCGGCAGGAAGTACGTGAAACTAATGCGCTGTGCCGTACCTAAAGGCGATGTTACCTGAACCGTATTACCGTCAGTTGTGTCCACAACGGCACGAATCCAGCTATCATTCAAGACTTGGAACGATTGCGCGGGGAAATTCCCGAAGCGCACGCTGGAGGCGTTGGTGAAGCCCGTTCCGCTAATAAGTACCGAAACTCCACGATAACCACTGGTTGGCGAAAAGCCAGTAATGGATATCGTCGGCGGCGTAGCAATGGGGAAATTAATACCTAAGTTCTGACCATTTAATCCCTGAATGACTGATGGGTCGCCGCCTGTGAGTGCGGCTGGCAAAAACGAAACCTGAATATTATTGAATGCGCCGGAAGGCACAGGGTTTGCGGTTCCCGTGAAGGTAACGGTTACTTGTGTCGGCGAAACCTTGGTAATAACAGGCGTGATGCCCGGTGGAAGTCCCGTGACGGTGTAGTGCGTAGGACCAAGGACAGTGCCGTTAGGAATACCGCCATTAAACGTGTCGCCCGTAATATCAATTGGCAGCGTTCCGACAACCGTCCCGTCAGGATTACCCGTGACGGTCAAACCATTGCCAAAAACCGCTGTACCGGTGATGTAATTGATAGAAAGATTAACACCATTCAGCCCGGTTATCCCAGCAGCATTCGCACCTTGAACGCCAGCGTTTGAGAAGGTGATTTGGATGTTTGCCACATTATCCGGAATTGTGTGAACTGCCGCTACTCCGGTGTAAGAAATACGCACCTGCGTCGCCGAAAGTTTGGTGAGTACCATCGTTAGTCCCGGCGGAACATTTACGACCGAATAGTGCGTACCAGCCACAAGCGGCGCATTCATCGCTACACCCGTTGTCCATGTGTCGTTTGTGAGCGTAATGATTTGCGTGTCAGGCACCGTGCCATTGTTGGAACTTGCCTCGTTAAATGCCGTGCCGGAATATGCCGCCGTTGGCGGTGGCGAGTTGATAAACGTGATAGAGAGATTCTGCCCGTTCAAATCCGTGATTGCACCTGCAACACCGCCTTGGAGCGACGCATTGAGGAAGGTCGGTTGAATATTCGTGAGGCTGTTGGCAGCCGCATGAGCCAACGCATTGCCCGTGAAACTCACCGTTGCGACGTTGGCAGAAGTTTTCGTTACCACCATCGTCAAGCCAGCCGGAACGTTTGCCACCGTGAAATGCGCACCCGTCATCGCGCTTCCCGTAGGAATAGCCGTTGCCCATGTTTCGCCCGTCAGTGTCACGGTGCGGGTTTGGGTGACGGAGCCATCATTTGCAGCCGCTTCTGCGTAGGTCAAACCCGACCACACTGCCGAGCCTGTTGGCGGCACATCCAAGAAATTCACACTCAAGTTCTGTCCGTTCAATCCCGCAACCGCAGCCGCAGAGCCGCCTTGGACGGCGGGATTGAGGAAGGTAAATTGTGCGTTATTGACGCTATTCGCCGCAAGGTGCGGTGCAGCATTGCCTGTGAGCAGCACCGTAATTTGCGTTGGCGAGGTTTTGAGCAGAACGGGTACTAAACCCGCAGGGATATTAGCGGTGTTGTAGTGCGTTCCGGCAAGGAGTGTTCCGCCAATCGCCACGCCCGTTGTCCATGTTTCGCCCGTCAAGGTAATCGTGCGAGAATTAGCAATCGAACCGTCATTCGCCACCGATTCCGAGAAGGTTGTACCGGAGTACACCGCCGAGAATGGATCGTTGAAGTTCACCGCTAAGTTTTGTCCGTTCAAGCCCGTAGTTGCTGCCGCATTTAAGCTGTTGACCGCCGAGTTATCGAAGGTAATCTGCATATTTGCGACGCTGTTGGCTGCAGCATGGTTGGTTGCCGTGCCGGTGAGCGAGATTGTCACGACTGTTGGCGAGGTTTTGGTCAAAACAGCCGTCATACCCGGTGGCACATTCGCAATCGTGTAATGCGTACCTGCCGTGAGTGGCGTTCCAACACCCACCGCCGTTACCCACGTATCACCCGCAAGCGTAATGGTGCGGGTTGTCGTGACGGTACCGTTATTGAGCGCCACTTCGGGGAAGGTTGTCCCGGAATATGCCGCCGAACCTGCCGAAGGATTATTAAAATTGACATCCAGATTTTGCCCGTTCAAGCCCGCTAAATTGCCGCTTGCCACCGCAGCTGGATTGAAGGTGATTTGGACGTTGTTGACGCTATTGGCAGCAAGGTGGTTGGTGGCATTGCCCGTGAAACTGATAGTAGCAACGTTGGCGGATGTTTTCGTTATCACCATCGTCAAGCCCGGAGGAACGTTTGCGACGGTGTAATCTGCGCCAGCCGTGAGTGGAGCGCCGATAGCAACGGCAGTCCGCCACTGTTCGCCCGTGAGCGTAATGGTGTTGGTCATGGTGACCGAGCCGTTATTGACTCCTGCTTCGGTGAAGACCGTTCCGCCATAAACACCACCCGTTCCGGGGTCGTTAAAATCTATGGACAAATTTTGCCCGTTCAAGCCTGTCACGCCGCCAGCCGAGCCGCTTTGCATTGCGGCATTGGTGAAGGTGAGCTGGACGTTCGCAAGGTCGTTTGCGTCGGCATGAGCGGTTGCCAGCCCCGTAAACGAGATTGTTCCAACGCTAGGGGAGGTTTTTGTTACGACTGCCGTCAAGCCCGCAGGGACGTTGGCTGCGGTGAAATGCGCTCCCGTGAGATTCGCACCAACGGCAACGGCTGATGTCCACTGTTCGTTGGTGAGGGTAATGGTGCGGGTTTGCGTGATTGCACCATCATTGCTGGTGGCTTCAGGAAACATGGTTGCGGAATAGGCAGCCGAACCCGTGTTGATGAAATTCACCGTTAAGTTTTGCCCATTCAAGCCCGTTACGCCGCCCACAGCGTTGCTTGCCAGCGCTGGGTTGAGGAACGTGAATTGCATATTGGTCACATCGTTTGCCGGAAGATTCGCCGGAGCATTGCCTGTAAAGCTGATAGTAGCAACGTTGGCAGATGTTTTTGTAACAACTGCCGTCAAGCCCGCAGGCATATTGGCGATGGTATAATGCACCCCGTTGGTCAAAGGCGAACCATTTGCCACGCCTGTATTCCATTCTTCGTTGGTGAGCGTAATAGTGCGGGTTTGCGTTATAGAACCGTCATTCGCGGCTGCTTCGGGGAATACAGTACCGGAATACACGGCTGAACCGGGGTCGTTGAAGTTGATGGAAAGATTAACACCGTTGAGTCCCGTTGCAATACTTCCGCTTTGGATAGCAGCACCAGCCCATGTAAACTGAACATTCGCAACGTTGTTTGCCGAAGCGTGGGCAGTCGCCGTGCCGGTGAAGCTAATATCCGCAGTATTCACGCCCGTTTTCGTGACAACGGCGGTCAATCCTGCGGGAACGTTTGCGACCGTGTAGTCAGCACCTGCCACGAAAGGCATACCGACACCAAGCGCTGTTCGCCACTGCTCGCCCGTGAGCGTAATGGTACGGGTTTGCGTGATTGCGCCGTTATTTGTGCTTGCCTCGCCGAAAGTTATGCCGGAATAAGCAGCAGAGCCGGGATTGAGGAACGTAATGGGCAGATTCACGCCGTTCAAACCCGTGATACCTGCCGCAATCGCACCCGTTTCCAAAGCAGCATTGGCAAAAGTGAGATTGAAGGTTACGTCTTGGGCGGCAGTGTGCGGCGCTGCTGCACCAGTGAGTGCGATTGTTGCCGTGTTTGCGCCTGTTTTCGTTACAACGAGCGTCAATCCTGCGGGAATTGGTCCTCCGCCAAGTGTGTAGTGCGTTCCGCCTGCGGTCAGCACTGTTCCATTAGCAATGCCCGCATTGAAGGTAACGTTGGTGAGGGTGATGGTGCGGACGGCAGTAATAGTGCCGTTATTAACTACATCTTCTGGGAAGGTTGTGGCAGAGTATGCCGCTGTACCGGGGTCGCGGAAATCTACCGAATACTGGGTTGTGGCGGTGTTCAAATTCTCCACGCCCGCAGCATTATTGCCAAGCAGTGCGGCGTTTTGCCATGTGATAATCACACCGTTGATAACGTCATTCACGTTAGCATGGAGCGCCGCATTACCCGTGAGGCGAATCGTCGCGGTTTTGTTGGTCGTTTTCTGAATTGCCATCGTCATGCCACCCGGCACGCCTGATACTGTATAGTGTGTTCCTACCGTAAAATCAGTGCCGTTTGTAACAGCCCCCGTCCATTCTTCCAAATCCAGCGGAGCCGTCGGTGCAGCCGGACCAAGCGTCAGCGTTAGTTGTGTGCTGCTGGAGCCGTCATTGGCAGCCACTTCGGGGAAAATCAATCCCGAGGGATATGCCGACGAAGCGTAGGCAAATCGCGCAATTCTGGCACGGCTGGATGTGGTGTTGTAGCTAGTGAAACGCCCACCAACAACCAATTTGCCGTCGGTCTGATTGACAACTTTATTCACAACGTTATTAAAGCCCGAACCGGGATTGAAGAGAATATCCAATGCACCCGCCGTTGTGAGTCGAGCAATATTGTTTCGTGCTGTTCCGGCGTAGTTCAAAAAACCACCACCCGCCATAATGCGCCCTGCGCCATCAACGGCAATAGAGTTCACCGCAGCATCAAATCCGGTACCGGTGGTAAACGTCCCGTCGTTCTGACCACGTGTTGCGCCCGTACCGGCGATCAAACGAGCAATACGTCCACGTGCAGCCGCACCAAACGACGTAAAGTTTCCGCCTACCAATACGTTTGTCCCGACCATTTGGAGCGTGAGTACGTCCCCATTAAAGCCCGCGCCATTATTGGTTCTGAACGTCGCATCAATAGCGGCAGTAGCAGCAGCAATCCGCACAATCCGTCCGACAGAACTACCATTATAGTCTGAAAAGTCGCCGCCGATAATCAGGCTCGTTCCGTCCACCACAACCGCCGAGGCAAAATTTCCGCCCGTAAAGCCAGTGCCGGGGTTAAATCCACCAACAGCCGCGCCGGTATTGGTCAAACGAACAACACGGTTAAAGGGTGCAGTGAAATCGCCAACCGCGACGACATCGGTCCCGACGACCGTAATAGCCCGTACCTGATTGTCAATAGCCGTTGTCGCAAATCCACCATCTAGCGCACCGGTAGAAGTCAGACGCATCACGTAATTTTGTGTGCCGTTATTAAACTGACCGCCAATGTAAAAACCCGTTCCATCCAGCGCAATCGAATTGACCTGACCATTGATAACGCCCGCGCCCGGTGGCACAAACGTACCGTCCAGCGTACCGTCATCATTCAATCTGGCAACACGATTAACAGCCGTGCCGCGATAATTGGTGAAGTTCCCAACAACGACAAGTTGAGTTCCAACTTGAATAACATCGCGTACCTCAGCATTGAAGCCATCCGGTGGACCAGCGAATGTAAAAGTAGGGTCAAGAATTTGTGCTTGTGCAGGTACGAGACTTGCAAGCGAAGTCAGCACGACGACAAACAAAGCAATAAGACCTTGGTGGTAGCGAACCACACGCTGAAAGGTGCTATTGCCAAGTAATGAAGCTATTGCGCCAAAGAGGTCTCTGCGAGAGAGAGGAGCAGAAGTAGTCATAAATGGTAGAGAAAGAATGAAACAATATGTGTGATAAATGGCGAGGATAAACGATATTCTTATTGAGGGCGCGATGAGATACTATGCGCTCTTGCAACGAGAGCAATCCCAAAACGGCTTATACGTCAATTCTGTCATTGATTTCGTCAATAAGGTAGCTCTTCTACAAGCGTGATAACTCTGCTTCTTAATAGCTGAAGTTACGCTTGAATGCCTCAATATTTCCCTCTTTGGGACAAAGAGGGGTGTCCAAGCGATAGCGAGGACGGGGTGTTTCTGCGTCGTCCCAAAGAGGTGCTACCCCGTCAGTCTGCGCTGCGCTTGACTGACACCCCTTCACAAGGTGAAGGGGAATTGGAGAAAGCGTAACTTCAGTTAAATAATGCACAACACTGACCGCCAATCTGACTACTCTAAAGAGCATCTTCAGGATATTCAAACGACGATACAATGCAAAGATACGGTATTTTTATGAGACATCACATGACGGGGGGCGCACCTATTTTTGAGGGTAGTGTCATATTCGCCATTCACAAAACGTGAACAGAAATCAGTCGTCATGGACTTCTCCAAGCAGGAGCGTGTTTTGCGCCCATTGCGCAAGTTCGGAACGAATTCTAATTCCTGTTTTATTATAGAGTATCGTAAAAATATTTCGCACCGTGCCATCGGATAAATTCAACATAGACGCTATTTCCACATTGGAAAGTTCTGCTAAACTGAGCGCATTGATCTCACCAGGCGTGAAATCATACTTACGCATCTCGGCTGCTGCCATGAGCATTTTACTTTGAAGCAGAGGACTGACCCATTTCCCCTTGGTGATATCCCAACTGAGCGCCTCACGAATGACGTTGGGATGGTCTTCCTTGAGCATACTTCCATCAGCGCCGACCTGCAACGCCATTTTTGCTAATGATGGCTTTGCCGACATAGCAAAGATACGCATATCGGGAAATTCCTTGCGAACAGCGCCGATAATTTCCGATCCCGCCATATCACGTAGCATCATATCTTGAAAAATAATATCCGGTTGATGCTCTCGGACAGCTTGTAGTGTTGCCTTGCCTGTCGATGGCATCGCAACTACCGTCGCATTCACCCCTGTCTGCTGAAACCAGATTTTGAACATCATTGCCAGCATAGAATGGTCGTCGGAAATAAGAATGCGTTGCATAATGCGTACTTTCAAGCAAGACATCAAAACAATTTTTTCACTAATTCACCCGTCAATCTACAACCCGCACATTTCATGCCCAAATTTTTCTTCATCACGATATTTGACCTCCAACGACGTGATAGTGCGGTTTTGTAGGATTGATATTCTCCGGGGCAACAAGTATTCTGCTCTCCGGGCAGCATACAAAAAAGCTACACACCCAATTACAACTGCGAAATCTCGTTCTCGTCGAGTCCCGTCGCGGCGGCGATGTCGCGGATGGATATGCCGAGTGTGACGAAATTGCGGGCAATGGCACGCTTTTCTTCCTGTGCTTTTTCGCGCTCTTCCTCGCGTCCTTCCTCACGCCCTTCCTCACGTGCCTTGGCTGCTGCCTCCTGTATCGCCGTGTTCATCACATTCTGCAAATCGCGATAATATTTCAGCGAGGCTTCGTACTCCCGTGCTTCCCCTTGATTGAACTGCGCTATCTCTGCCGCCCGAAATGCTTCCTCGAATATCTGCTCCTGCAAAACAGGC
>CANHDJ010000061.1 GCA_947459425.1 Ignavibacteria bacterium | reverse complement strand
GAGCGGTGGAACAACACCCTTCGGCAACGAGTGGGGCGTTATGTCCGCAAAACCCTCTCGTTTTCCAAACGAGACTTTTGGCATCAGATTGTAACCGAAATGTTTATTATTACTTACAATCTCTCATGTATTACTTGACCACTACCCACCGTTGATGGTAACAACATCGCCAGGACCGGCTGAGGTCGGCGTAAAGCTCGTGATAGGTACGGGAACAAAGGTAAATCCGGCAAGAGCAGCCGTGCCGAGTGGCGCGGTAACGCTCACCGAACCGCTTGCTGCACCAACGGGAACCGTTGCCGTAATTTGAGTGGCGGAAACAACGGTATAGCTTGCCGCATTTATGCCACCGAACTGGACTTGTGTTGCGCCCGTGAAAAATGCGCCGTTGATGGTAACAATCTCACCCGGACTGGCGGATGTTGGCGTGAAACTGCTGATGGTGGTGGTATTTGGCAAAACGACTTTGCGGATGCGGTGGTTGAGATAATCACCCACATAAAGATTTCCACCGTCCGCAAGCAAGCCCGCCGGACCATTAAACTGACCCGCAGCAAATGAACCATCTGTGAAACCCGCAGCACCGCCCGTCAGCGTTGTGGTTGCGCCGTTAGCAGTGATAATAGAACGAATGCGGTGATTGTTCAGGTCAGCAACATAAAGCGTACCGACTCCATCGAACGCCAAACCGTCGGGTATGTTGAATTGCGCCGCAGCACCCGTACCATCTGCAAAACCCGCCGTACCGCTTCCAGCAAGCGTGGTTACAACTTGCGTGGAGATAATGATGCGCCGAATATTATGCCCGTTTTCAGTTGAAACATAGAGATTATCAGGCTCGCCAAGCGCAAGAGAAAGCGGACGATTAAATTGCGCCGCCGCACCTGTGCCGTCGGCATTACCCGCCGCGCCACTTCCGGCAAGCGTTGTGACGACTCCGCCGGGCGTGATAGTGCGAATGCGGTGATTCATAACATCCGCCAAATACATTGTTCCTGAGCCGTTTATTGCCAAGTTGTGCGGAAAGTTGAATTGCGCAGCCACGCCTATTCCGTTGGCAAAGCCCGCCGTGCCGCTCCCTGCGAAGGTCGTAACCACGCCCGTTGCGATGACGATTTGACGAATGCGATGATTATTCAAGTCGGCAACAAACAGATTCGTACCATCGGAAACAATTCCTTGCGGCTGATTGAACTGCGCCGCCGTGCCTGTGCCATTGGCAAAACCCGCTACGCCGCTTCCGGCAACGGTTGTTACTGTGCCTGTGGCAATATTGACTTTCCGCACAACATGACCAAAAACCTCAGCAACATAGAGGTCGCCGCCAACTTTGCACATCTGGAGCGGTCTGTATATCCGTGCTGCGCCGCCGACCGCATCCAAACTGCCCGCAGTGCCGTCGCCCGCAAGCGTGGAAACAGCAGGCACCGCCGTAACCGCAAACCCGCCCTGCGTCCCCGTTCCGGCGCTGTTCGTGGCGGTAACGTTGCCACCGCCCGCACCAAACGGCACAACGGCGCGTATTTGCGTCATGGACAGCACCTCGAACCATGCGGCATTTATACCACCGAAGCGCACTTGCGTCACACCGAAAAAGTTTGTTCCTGTGATGGTGACGACTTGCATCGGGTAGGCGCTTGTGGGCGTGAAGCTGGTAATGGTGGGCGTTGCAGGTGATATTTTGCGAATAGCCTGATTTCCTTGGTCTGTAACAATTAAACCCGTTCCGTCCCAAAGAACGCCAGACGGGGTATGAACACGCCCTGCCGCCAATGCACCGTCCACCAATGCTTGCGTTCCATTGCCAACGAGTGTAGAGACGGTATTTGTTGCAAGGCTAAGAGCGCGAATGCGATGGTTGTAAGTATCAGCAATATACAGCATTCCGGCACCATCGGAAACAACACCGGATGGAGCGTTAAATTGTGCCGCCGCACCAACACCGTCGGCAAACCCTGCTACGCCGCTTCCTGCAATGGTGGTAACGGTTTTTGACGCAATATGAATGCGACGGATCTTATATCCGTTAAGATCGCTACTATACAAGTACGCGCCATCAATCGTAATACCCACGGGGCTATTAAATGTCGCTGCCGTGCCGATACCATCTACACTACTCATTGCACCGCTTCCGGCAAAGGTTTCCGTTGCCCCGCTTGCAATGGTGATGCGCCGAATACGGTTATTACCATAGTCAGCGCAGTAGAGATACGTTCCATCCGACGCGAGTCCCTGTGGTGAAGAAAATTGTACTCCTGTCCCGTTCGCCAAATTATCAACAAACCCCGCCGCTCCGGTTCCGACAAACGTACTCACAACACCGCTTGCAATCACAATTCTGCGAATAGCGTGGTTATTTTCATCGCAAACGTAGAGATTTGTTCCATCCGTAGCAATACCGGTAGGCTCGTTAAACGATGCGGCTGTTCCCGTACCATTGGCAAAGTCTGCCAAACCGCTACCCGCAATCGTTGTTACTGTCCCTGTGGCAAGGTTCATTTTTTTCACTTTATGACCACCCACGTCGGTAAAATACAAATCACCACCTATTTTGACAGCATGACGAGGTCCGTTCAATCGCGCACCGCCACCAACCGCATCCACACTGCCCACAACACCATCGCCCGCAAGCGTCGAAACCTGCGGCGTAGCAGTCAGCGTAAACCCGCCCAGCGTCCCCGTTCCCGCGTTGTTGGTGGCGGTAACGTTGCCACTTATCGCGCCCGTCGGCACAACGGCGCGTATTTGGGTGGTCGAAACCACATCGAACCACGGCGCATTCACGCCACCGAATTGCACTTGCATTATGCCGAAGAAGTTTGTGCCGTTGATGGTGACAATTTGAAGCGGGTACTGGCTTGTGGGCGTGAAACTCACAACGTCGGGTGGGACTTGACTGATTTTGCGGATACGGTTATTGTTGTAGTCGAACACATAGAGATTACCTGCATCAAATACCAAACCAGCAGGATTAAAAAACTGCCTTCCAGTATAGATACCATCAGCAAATCCTGCGGCGGCAATTCCTGTGAGCGTTGATGTTGCGCCATTGGATGTGGTAATAACGCGAATCCGATTATTGACGTTATCGGCAACATAGAGCGTTCCTACGCCATCATACGCGAGACCTTCGGGAACGTTAAATTGTGCCGCCGTGCCCATGCCGTCGGCAAAACCCGCAACACCGCTTCCGGCAAGGGTGGTTACGACCTGGGTAGAAATTTTTATCGTCCGAATATGATGCCCGACTTCCGTTGAAACATAGAGCGTATCGGTGCCACGCAATGCCAGTCCCAACGGACGATTAAACTGTGCCGCCGCACCCGTACCGTCCGCACTGCCCGCAGTAGCACTTCCGGCAAGTGTGCTGACAAGTCCGCCCGGCGTAATGACGCGAATACGATGATTCATCGCATCAGCAACATAGACGTTTCCTGCTGCATCCACAACCATTCCCTGCGGAATGTTGAACTGCGCCGCCGTACCCGTTGCATCGTTGAAACCCGGTGTGCCGCTTCCCGCGAGGGTTGTAACTACACCGGTCGCAATGACAATTTTCCGAATGGTGTGATTCCCATTCTCCGACACATACAGATTTGTACCGTCGGAAGCAATTCCGGCAGGGCTGCTAAATTGTGCTGCCGTGCCTGTACCGTTCACAAACCCCACCACACCGCTTCCAGCAAACGTCGTTACAGTGCCAGTGGCGAGATTAACTTTCCGCACGGCGTGAGAATTCATATCGGTAAAATACATATCGCCGCCCACTTTCACACCATAGCGCGGTCTGTTTATCCGCGCACCGCCACCGACGGCATCAACAAAGCCCGCAGTGCCATCGCCCGCAATGGTTGAAACAGGCGGTGTGGGTACAAAGTTAAACCCGCCCAACGTCCCCGTTCCTGCATTGTTTGTCACGGTTACGTTCCCCGATACCCCACCCGTCGGCACAACGGCGCGTATTTGCGTATGGGAAAGTACCTCAAACCATGCAGCATTGACACCGCCGAAGCGCACTTGCGTAACGCCGAAGAAGTTTGTACCGCTAATCGTTACCACTTGAAGCGGATACTGGCTTGTGGGCCCGAAGCTCGTGATGGTGGGCAGAGATTGGCTGATTTTGCGGACGTTATACCCCGCGTTTCCGCCGATATACACGTCCCCGACGGCATCAATGCACACGCCCACAGGCGCACCGAATGTTGCAGAAAGATATGCGCCGTTTGTACTGCCCCCAAGCCCGTTGCCCGCAAGCGTGGAGACCATACCCGACGGCGAAACGGCGCGGATACGATTATTGAACGGGTCGGAAACATACAGCGAACCGTTGGGAGCAATGGCAAGGTGGCGAGGAGAATTAAATTGTGCGCCTGTTCCTTGACCATCAGCAAACCCAGCAGTAGAGCCTGCCAGCGTTGTTACTGCACCTTCGGGGGTAATTTTGCGAATGCGATGATTGCCTGGGTCGGCGACAAACAGATTGCCGTTTGCATCCACCGCAATTCCGTAGGGGGAAAGTTGCGCTGCCGTGCCGATACCATCAACGGCAGTGAAGGTTCCATTGCCTGCAAGCGTCGTAACAACCGCGCCCGGAAGCGTGATAGCCCGAACACGCTGATTTGTGCCATCGGCAACGTAGAGAATATTTTGGGCAGGATTGAGAGCCACATCGGTCGGGTTGTTAAACTGCGCGGATGCTCCTGCGCCATCGGCAAAACCTGCTACGCCTGTTCCAGCAAGCGTCGTAACGACACCACCGGGGGTAATCATGCGAATGGCGTGGTTGGCTTGGTCGGCAATGTACAGATTTCCGGTAGCATCCCGCGCTATACCTGCGGGGAAGTTAAACTGTGCCGCCGTGCCTGTGCCATTGACCAACCCCGCCGTGCTGTTGCCCGCGAAGGTCGTTACCACGCCGCCGGGCGTAATCTGGCGAATACGATGATTGAAGGCATCAATGATGAACAGATTGCCCGCGCCATCAATAACCGCCTTGCGTGGCTCATTGAACTGCGCGGCGGCTCCTGTGCCGTCGGCAAAGCCCATAGTGCCGCTTCCGACAAAGGTGGTAACTTGCGCAAAAAGCGGCAACGACGCGCCCATGAGAAGCAGCACCAGTATCCGTGCGGTGTGTGCGGCGGTGCGCCTTGGCGAAAAGCGTGTAAAAAACTTCATAGAAACTCCCGTTTGGGGGTGATGAAAAATAAGATTGTTTTTTGCGTATATTTTTATTCACAACAACCACCTCTATTGCCCGTGCGGTACACAAACACTCCCCGCACAAACGCATTTTACCTGCCAAAACCCCGCCAAAAAGGCGATTTTTTAAGCTGTTGATTATCAATCACTTCACTATTAAAACGTGAGTAGCTGGCGAGTGGCATTTTCTTCGCAACACATTGAAAAAAAAAAACACTTAAAGCACCATAGAAACAGCGAATATAACCAATCATCCCATAATGAGCAAATTTGAAAAGTATGAATTTTGTGCGATGGTTATATTATCAGTATAATTATATTCAGTATTTTGAAAACAATTATCACAACAAAAAACCCTACAAGCCTGATAGCATCAGCCTTGTAGGGTAAAAAACAATAAAACACCTACCGCTCCCCAACACCTCATCAAAACTCAATCCGAAAGCCGCCAATAAAAAACCGCCCAATTTGTCCAACCTCTTCCACTCTGTCTCGAAGCGGGTTGTAGGACTGCGAAAGAATATTTTTGCGATTCAGCAAATTCTCCATCGAAAAATAACTGATAATCGCAAAGCCGTTGAAATTTTGCCGAAAATCAATGCGAAAATCAATCCGCTCATAATCGGGATTCCGCTCCGAAAACGCACGACTGCCGTCCCGCACGGTGCTTTGAAAGCGGCGTGAACGCTCAATATCAATCGGAGTACGTGGCGAACCACCCGCACGAGCGTACCGCCCCGCAAATTCAACCGTGAAGGTCTCCGTAATTTTCCACTCGTACCCCGCCAACAAATTGAAAATATACTGATTGTCAAACGCGCCATTGCGCCAAACTGCATCCGAGCCTGCGTATTCCTGCCGCACCAGCGATAATGCGGTTTGTGCGTACCAGCCGCCTGAAAAATGCTTGGTAAAGGACAGCTCTGCGCCATAACTGCGCCCTTTGCCGTCGTTCACCAAAAGCCCCGTGCCGGAGATGCCACCGAAATTTGTTCCCGCATTCAGCATCGAAAAAGCATTCGTCGTGCTGCCGCTTATCGGCACACGCGAGTAGTCTTTATAGTACGCCTCGGCTTTGAAGAGCATTTCTGGTGCAAATTGGTTGGAATAACCTACAACCAAGTGCGTCGCTTGCGAAAAGTCCAAATCACGATTATTCACGCCATTGGTGGATTCAAAGTAAACCGCAAGCGGCATTGCCTGACGATAGATACCCGTTCCGAAAGTGAGTGTTTGTGCGGGTGCGAAATTCCAGGCGATGGCAGCACGTGGCTCAAACGTAGCTTTGTTGCTCACGCCCAAATATTGCGACTGAATGCCGAGATTAAGCGCCAGCGCGTCACTCAGCCGATAATTCCAATTCACAAAGCCGAACATTTGAAGCGCATTACCACTTGCTTTGGCGGAAAAGAGTGTTGGCGAAAAGGTTGTTGTCGTGCGATACTCGTCTAAATCAAAAAAGCGAAAGCGTGTTTCTAAGCCGCCTGTCAGCACACTTTGCGCGTCGGGCGAATACGAAAGCGTGTATTTTGCCGTTGCGTAGCCTTCCAACGCACGATTCCGATACCATGGCGTTGCCGAAAGCGACTTAAATTCACGGCTCGCCGTCAGCGAATCCACATCCGTGCGAAAACGGCTCGCCACGCCGCCCAGAAGCAGCGTTCCAAAGGTGCGGTCGGAGAAAAAATGCCGCCAATTCAAGCCCACCGATAAAATATCCGTACCATTGCGCGTGTCCTGATAACCCGACAGCACGGTATCCAATTTCGATTGGCGAATATCAATATCGCTTGTGCCAAACAGCCCTGTAAGCCATAGTTTATCATGCTCTCCGGCATTGAGGTCAATTTTCAGCGATAAATCTTCATAACGCGGAACGCCGCCAGCGCCAAAATCCACGCCGAGTGCGCTCAAAATATCCAGAAACGATTTTCGGTAACTCACCAGAAATGACGAGCCGCCACCATTGTTGCTACCGCGCTCTGCGAAAGGCAGCGGACCTTCTGCCATGGCTTCGATGCCGTTGAAACCGAACTGCCCCATGAATTCGTACTTTTCATCGTTGCCTTTGCGGGTGCGGAGGTCGAACACACCGGACATTCGGTCACCGTATTCCGCCGGAAACGCGCCCGTGAGGAAGTCGCTACTCGCCAACACATTCGAGTTCACCGCGCCGACGGGACCGCCCGTCGAACCTTGCGTGGCGAAGTGATTCGGATTGGGAACGTCCAATCCATCAAGCCTCCAGAGCAGTTCTGTTGGTGAGCCGCCGCGAATGATAATGTCGTTGCGTTGGTCGTTTGCGCTCAAAACACCTGCAAAGGCAGATGCCATGCGTGCGACATCCCCTCTTGCCCCAGCAAAGCGGTACGCATCATCCAGCGTAAAAACGTTGGAGGAAATGAGTGCTGCTTCGTTAATCGCCGTGAAGCCGCCTTTGGAGCCGTTGACAGCGATTTCTTCGGTTTTGATAATTTTTTCCGTGAGCAAAATTGTCAGAACGAGTTCTTTGCCGGATGTTACCACAAGCGGCGTAGAATATGGCTCGTAGCCAAGCGCACTCACGCGCAAGGTATAGCGTCCGGGCGGGATGGCTTGGAGCGCAAAAGTACCGCCGGAGCGCGTATTTGCGCCTTTTGTGAGTTCCGCGATGCGCACCGTTGCGCCCGGAATTGCTTGTTGCGTTGAGGCGTTCAGGACTGTTCCGCGCACGGTTTGGGCGGGGGAACGTGGCGATTCGGGAGTTTCTTGGGCGAAAGCAAAAATGCTCAGGAGCAGCATCATTGCTAATGTGAGTATAAGTAATTTCATTTATTTTGATGAAAAATTTGAAAAATTTGATGACGGAAATTAAGAAAAGGCTTTAGGAAGAAAATTCGTTACAACGTTACCTGAAACCCCACCACCACTGTTCTTCGCCCGAAAAAACTCGTCGTCGGGATTTTTTCCGCATAATCCCGCGAATATGTGTAGCCGAACATATTTTCGATGCCGAGAATATTCAATCCCTCCATGTACTTGGAAAACAAGCCGCCAAAGCCCGATTCAAAGGTGTACGGAT
Source organism: Ignavibacteria bacterium (assembly GCA_947459425.1). Lineage (GTDB taxonomy): Bacteria > Bacteroidota > Ignavibacteria > Kapaibacteriales > UBA4661 > PH2015. Next base: position 9,734 of record CANHDJ010000061.1, on the reverse strand, counting down.
TAAACAGCGAGGCTTGGTCGAGCAGCGTTATCGTCTCGGTTGGGTCGCCTCCACGCACAAACAACTCCGCACTTTCGGAAACCTGCGTCATTCCGGGCATAGTTTTGATAGCTTGAAAAATATCTGCCGCACCGCCTGGCGTTGTGACTATATCCCGCGCCGACAATACCATACCTTTGCCAGATTCGCTTCCGTAGCCGCTTGCCGCTACAACGACTTTGCCTGTTTTAGCGGTTTTATTTCGTAGTGCGAAGGTAAATGCGAGTGTTTGTCCTGCTTCCACGAGAGTTGCTTGGGTCATTTTTTCAAAACCGACCGCCGTTACGGTGAGAACAAATACGCCGCGCTTTGTTGTGGTGAAACGAAACTCACCCTTGCTGTCTGTAAGCGCCCCCGCGAGTGTTTTTGCCAGAAACACATTTGCGGATGGAAGCGGTACGCCGTCTTCATCAGTGACAACACCCTGCAAGACCGTGTGAGCCGCATTATCACTCGCTTTTGCGGGAGATTGATTCTCTGGCTATTGTGCGCGAGAGACGTGCAATATGCCGAGAGAAAAAACACCAATAATGCAGATAAACGCAAGGTTTCGTGCGGATTTGAGAAAAACAGTTGTACGCATGACTGATATGCCCTTTGATGGGATTATTTTGTGCCTGTTGCAGCTAATTTCTGCTCGGCACGGGGAAGAAGTGTTTGTTTGACCCACGTAAATTCAGGCGCGATAGCGAGAGCCTTTTTGTAATACGCGATTGCTTGCGGGTACTGCTCCATTTTCGCATGGCAGCGTCCGGCGTGAATGAGTGCGTCAAGGTAGCCCCATGTCGGCTGCGGCTTTGTTGCTTGTGTTGGGGCTGTTAAACCCTGTTTTTCACAAAGCGAAATGGCTTGTGCGAAGTGCTGCAACGCCTTGTCGGCACCGCCGCCGAAAAAGGACGGCGTGTTCATGGTGTACATCCCGCGAATGACGTAGGCACGGGGATTGTTGGCATCGGCGGCAAGCGCTTTTTCGTGAAGTTTTGTGCATTTGGGGGCAAGCGTCATAGCATTCATGCCGTCTATGCGGAGCATCGTCACTCCCGCCAATACCGTCATTGCGTCGGAGGATTGCGGAGAGTGCTGCACAAGCGCTTCAGCGTGTTCGCTGGCGGTTTCCGCGAAGACTTTTTTAGCTGCCTCACTCTGTTCAGTTCCTTGCATGAGCAAACGCATTTCTGAATAGGATCGGTAGTACAACGCAAGGTTATTAGCGGGTTCGACGGCAAGAATCCGTTCAAAAAGCGCAATCGCCTTGGTGTAACCATTGACATCACCTTTCACAACCGAGACATCAACAAGGTTTTTCCCTTCCAGTAAAAGGTCACGTACCTCCTGCGAATGAGCAGTAAAGCCGTGAGTAAGCAGAAAAAATGTGCAAACAAGCACAAAGCGGGGCAAAGAAAAGAGTGTGTTCATTGGAGTAATTCCTGAAAAAGTGAAACAAAATACAAAGTGCTTTGATTTACAAAGTTTAAGAACAAAAAAAATCCATCATCAAAGAGCAAAAAATATACACCACATCATTGTAGCATTAAATCCGGCGTGGCACAGTACCGCCGCCCAGAGTGTTCCTGCCTGCGCACGAGCAAACCAAAAGAGTAATGACGTTGCCGCCATGAGCAGCACCCACCAAATCACCGATGGAAACAAGATTGTGAGCGCACCGCCTTGCACAACCAAGCCGTAATGCGCTATATGAGTCAGTCCAAAAGCAGCAGCATCGGCAAAAAGCGCAACACGAGTATTGAAGCGCTCTGCAAGGGCTTCGTGAAAAATACCGCGAAAAAATAATTCTTCGCCAAGCGGACTAAAAATCATTGCCGGAAGCGCAAACACAAGAAAGAGAGCGGGGTTAGCACGAACCGCCGCAATTATATCGCCGCGCTGCATAATTGTCGCCTTGACAGCCACATACCAGTTGAGCGGGCTTGTCGTGCCGTAGAGCGCCACGCCGAGTGCATAGACCAATACCGCACCAATACTGCCGATGCAAAAAGCAATCACCATCCGCAGCCACGACGAAGGCTTGATGAAGCCAATCTGCGTTCTGCCAGACTTGCTCAAAAGCAGGAATGGCAGAGCCATCATCACAAGAAATATCCAGATTATCGCGTTGTAATTCCCTTGCAGCATCCAGTAAAATCGCGGCAGAGCAAGGATACACGCTATTGCTACGACGTAAAGCCATATTCGGGTATTTGTTGATGCGAGTATTTTTCTAAACATAAAGTGCTTTAATTTACAAAGTAGATTGGCAAAAAAATTACTTTTTTCCCTTAACGGAAACTTGAGAGGATTGTTTCAATAATTGTTCCAAGCGCTCAACGTACAACTCAAATGCTTTTCGCCCCTTTTTGTTCAGCGTGTACATCGTTACGGGCTTGCGGTCAACAAAGGTCTTTGTAACGGCGATATATTCAGCCTCTTCGAGTTTTTTGAGGTGAATACTCAGATTGCCGTCGGTTGCACCGATTTTTTCACGAATATAGGTAAACTCCGCCGTGTCCAGACTTGCCAGCAGCGCCATCACCGCAAGGCGAATCCGTGAGTGAATGATGTCGTCCAGTTGTTGATAATCAAAATCGTTCATTGCGCTTTGCCTCAAATGGAAACTATGAAATAGTGCGCCGAAAGCAAGGAGTTATGCGGCTTGTTCACGCTGCCATTGACGATAGAGAATAATGCCCGGAACAAGTTGAAATAATATCATTGCGGAGGCAAGCATGAGCATTACATGAATCCCCGGAAAAAGGAACATCAGAACACCCGTCAGCCACCAACCAAGCGCAGCATAGTAACGAAGCCATGCAGAGCCATACAGCACACCGGAAATATAAAACCCCGTTCCGGTAATAAGCGCAATCACACCCGTAATACCATTGCCCAGCACCGTCGTCCCGCCAACAAAGCCTACCAGCGTAGAAGCAATGCCGCATCCAGCCCAAACTGCTACAAGAATATTCCCCGCAAGACTTGTCACACCTGCTCTCCGGCGGCTCTGCCGTATGAGCAGCCATGAAACAACCCATCCAATGGAAATGACAACCGCCCACAAATACAAGCCCAAATGCCAGTGAAATAACGAAGAGCAGTAGCCAACAATGGCAGCCAACGCTGTCCATACGCCCCAGAACATATAGTTCATACCGTTATCAACAGCAGTGCGTCGGCTGTCCTGCATGACTCTGCGGATAAACGCAAGTTCTTCGGCAGGATTAACGGGGAAATCGTGTGTATCAGGTTCCAAATGTGACATTTTTTGCGAACGACAATAAAGAACTTTGTATTTCAAAGCAAAATAGCCAAAAAGAAATTAATGTGCAATATCTTTTTCCAGCAACTCAACAAGAAACGTCGCTCCTTTGCCCTGCTCGGACTCGCACCAAACCTTGCCATTCATTGCTTCGACCATTTTTTTTACAATGCTGAGACCCAAGCCCACGCTCTGTTCGCCACCCGTTGGCTGTGCCGAAAGACGCGCAAATTTTCCGAAAAGGCTCGCATGGTCAGCTGCCGAAAGCCCCGGACCTTCGTCTTTGACGCTGATGCACGTCGTACCGGCATGGCTCCGAAAGTGTATTTGTACGGTTGTTTGGCGGGGAGAATATTTGACCGCATTAGAAACAAGGTTTTGGATAATCTGGAAAAGAAAGACTGCATCGGCATAAACCGCCGTATCTGCGTCGCCTTCCGCCACCAACTGTATGGATTTCTGCTCTGCTTGTTCGCGCAGTGTCGCAAGAACAGACTGGACAATATTGGCAACGTGAACTTGGGTACAATCCGGCATGAGCGCACCATTTTCCAGCGCATTTGCGTTCAATAAATGCTCAATAAGTTGGTGCATTTGCATTGCCGAATCGTTGGTGCGCCGCACCATCTCACGTCGCAGCACTTCTTCCATTTGCAAATCGTCTTGCATGAGTATTTCGGTCATACCGAGAATAGAGGAAAGCGGATTACGCAGGTCGTGGGAAACAATGCCGAGAAGCTCGTCTTTTTCTCGATTCAAATGGCGCAGTGACTCATTTTGCAGCCCAAGTTGGCGCTGCTGCTCTTGTATCTGCACATTCATTATCTGCAATGCCCGCCCTTTTTCATAGCTATTGCGCCGAAGCATTGTCCAGCCGAGACTCATCAAAACGCTTACGCTGACCGTGCTTATCAGGTCTTGAAGGCTGTACCGCAGGGCGGGTTCGGAGAAACTCACGCCCGAATGCCAGCATAACCCAGCAAATACCGACAACGAAACCGCCAAAGCGCTAAAAAGCTGAGAAGGCTGCACAGGCATAGCTCCCAGCACGGTTATCAGGAAACAATACCCGCCAACATAGCTCGGATGCGCCCCCGCCAAGCCCGTCAAAAGACCCGTTGCGACAATCAGGTAATACATCATGCCGTTACCAATGAGTCTATGCCGTTGCGGGTTTTTCCAAACATATCGCAATACAACCGCAATAACGCCGACAACACTCAAACCGACACGAAGTATCGGGAAAATCGGCTCATTCGGAACAAGCAACGGGTCAAGAGCCAAGTAGGGAAGCCATGCAACGAAGAATGGAGCGGCATACAATGGAAAGAAAATATCGCACTGCTCGTTAATTTCTTCCACAAACGTTGCGGGATACACTCTATCACGGAAGCGACGAAAAAAGCGCTCGCGCGCCCGGTGGAGGGCGGCAAATCCTTGATGTAATACCGATGATGCTTGTTGTTTCATATTTTCAAGTGCAAAATGCTATCCCTGTGTAATCCCCGTGCGAAACAAGAAACAGCGCCATTTGTGGTGCATCATCACGATAAAGCAATGATTTTTTCACACAATTCTCCAAAATCTATCCCGGCGGCTGCGGCAGATTTCGGTACGAGGCTTGTTCCCGTCATACCCGGCAGGGTGTTGACTTCGAGGCAAAATGCCTGAAATTCGTCGTTCAAGCGGAAATCAATGCGGCTGTACGCCGTGCATCCAAGCGCCTCATGCGCCGAAAGCGCCAACTGCGATACAAAATCGTCCACATCCGGCGGCAAATCCGCAGGGCAGATATATTCGGTGCGCCCTTTGGTATATTTATGAGCATAGTCGTAAAAGCCTGTATCGGTGCGGATTTCAATGATCGGAAGCGTTTCATCCCCCAACACACTCACGGTGAGTTCACGTCCGGCGATAAACTGCTCCACCAGCACAACGTCGCCCCATCGCGCCGCTTCTTCGATGCCGCGCTTGATTTCATCCACATCGCCGTTGGTGACGATGGTAATGCCGACCGTCGAACCTTCACCATCGGGCTTCACGACAAGCGCCTCGCCAAGTTCGGAGCGGAGTTCGTCGGTTAAATCATAGTCCACGCCGCCCTCACGAATACTTGCCGAAGAAAGCGTGATAAATGCTGGTGTGGGAATGCCCGAACTTTGAAAAATACGCTTAGAAGCGAGTTTGCTCATTGCTATTGTGCTGGAAAGCATCTTGCTTCCCGTGTAACGAATCCCCTGAATATCCAATAGCGCTTGAATATAGCCATCTTCGCCATATTTGCCGTGCAGCGCAAGAAAAACTACATCAACATTGCTCAAATGTGGCGATTGAACACATTCCACAAGGCTTTTCGGATGGAAAGCGGCGAGTTCGGCGGCGCTGGGTTCGCGTCCGGCTTCGGGATGGAAGGTTGCCAGATTGATAAGCCCCTGTGCGCCTTGTGCGGGGTCGAGCGCAATGACGCTGTGTCCGCGCCCTTGCAATGCCTCAGCAACGGCTTTGCCACTGGCAAAAGAAACATTTCGTTCGGCGGAATGCCCGCCCATAAGTACAGCAATATTCATAATTGGAAAATATTCATAACTGGAAAAGAAAGGTTTGCATGATGAAAAAGCGTCATAGCTTGCGCCAAAGATACAAAATTTACGCCTATCCGTGTATGGGATTACCAAAGAATTTTGTCACGGGGCGCGTCTAATATCGCATGGCACGGAAAGAACCAATACGCTTCCGACGTTTACGGAGACCTTGACCATAAGACCGGGAGAGACTCCTCAAAAAAAACATACTTTTTTTTCAATAACGCAGATAGAACGTGCGAAATAAAAGAAAATCCTTATTTTGTGAAGGTTTTTTTGTCGAGAGTTCTTGTTCTTTTTTAGCGTTGAAGTTCTCTATTTTTCAGACATTTACGAGCCGTCATCGCTATCACGCGGCGTTTAGTATTGCCGTTTCACCATATCAATTCATTGTTTGTGTGTTTTATGCCTGTTTCACCCGCTTCGCGGCTGTTGCTGTGGCTTGGAATGCTTCCTTTGTGTTGCGTCCTCATGGCAAGCCCTATTTTGCTGTGTTTTGTCTTTGACTTCGCATTTGCAGGTCAGACCGATATGCAAGCTATTAACTACAATTTGGGCAATGTTTTACCGACTGACCTTATCAAAGCCACCGTCCAAGACGGGCGCGGTTTTGTCTGGGCGGCTTCCGATGCAGGTATTGTGCGCTTCGATGGTCGGCACTCGACGTTACATAAGAATTTACCGAGCCAATACATCAAAGGTATGGTGCGGACAAGCAAAGGCGAAGTGCTGGTGATAACGGATATGGGACTGGTCAAAATTCGTGAAGATGCCGATTCCGTGCGCTTTCCCGTTGTGCGGATAGGGTCTACTGTTCGGACGGATTCAACGTTGTTTTATGCTAAATCCATTTTTGAGGCTTCCAATGGCGACATTTGGCTTGGTGAGCCGGATGCGATTGTGCGCCTCCGCAAAGGCGCAATGAAGCGTTTTCCCTTTGCTGCCCGCTATATTGCTGATAGTTTTAGTCGTACATTTTCTTTTGCCGAAGAGTCCGACGGCACAATCATTGCCGCTTCTCAGCGCGGACACGGGCTGTTTCGGTTCGATGCAGTAGCAGAAAAATTTCTCGAAATTCCCGTCAAAAATACTTCCTTTATGTCGGTGAGCGCTCTTCTGCTCTATGACAAAGTAAAGCGTTTGGTCTGGGTGGCGACAAGTAGCGGAATTTTTGAAACCTCCCTCAGCGAAACCGATGCACGGCGCTCGTGGAAGCAAATCGCCCCGATACGCGACGCAAGCTGCTTCGGCTTGGACAACGCTGGCAATATTTACATCGGTACGTGGTATTTGGGATTGCATCTTTTTCAGGCGGAAACCAAGCAAATACGCCATCTTGCGTATGTTGACTCGAAAACAATCAACGATGTTCGCGCCGGAAGTGATGGTAATGTCTGGGTGAGCGCCGACGATGGCATAACGCTTTTGCACCCCTACACATTTTTCCAGCCGGAACTTCCTTTCGACCGCCCGTTTATTCAACATCTGTTGTTGGCAAAAAATGGGGATATTTTGGTGAGCGACGGCGCGGCGCTTTTGCGCATCAATCCGTATTTGAGCGGCACACCGAGCCGAGAAATTCTGCGGGCAAGCAATCAAGATTGGGGCAGCATTATTTCGATGACCGAGCGCTCCGATGGGAGCGTCTGGTGCGCCACATCGGGCGGATACCTTATCACCGCAAAAGATGGTGCTTGGGGCGTTATTCAAAAGCAACCACCGGAAAACTTTTACGCAACAGTGTTCAGTGATAAAGAGGGTGTCGTCTGGGCTGCACAAAACCCAAACGCTCGGCTTGTGGCGATACAGCCCGACGGCACGATGAAACGGTATGACTCTGCGCAGGGCGTGAAGGGCGGTGTCATTGTGGTACACGAAGCTGCCTCCGGTACGCTCTATGGCGGCGGCAATAGCAAGGACGGTTATCTCTATCGCTACAACCGCTCGCAAGACCGCTTTGAGAATATAAGCGTAACTCTGCCCTTTGCCACTGATGCACCCTTTGCCGTCAACGACCTTGTTGTTGAATCGGACACCAGTGTTTGGCTTGCAACGACCTACGGTATGGTTCATTATCACAACAACCATGCCGACACAATTCCTTTTTCTGGCGAGGTTGCGCGGCGCAATGCCCTTTCGGTGGCGATTGCTCCACAAGGTGGTGTGATTTTTGCCACCGACCACGGCGTGTATATGTATGTTCGCAAACAACTTATTGCCGTAGATTTGCGTTTGGAAAAGATGGTCATGGCACCAAGTTTTCGGAGTATGGTGATTGACCAATCCACCCAGCTATGGCTTGGGACGCGCTCCGGGCTGCTACTCTCCAAACGCTTTGCCAAACTTGTCCCGCAAACCCAAATGCCGACGATTGTTTCGCTCCGTGCTAATGGTGCGCCTATCGGCAGAGAAGAGCGCGACCACATTAGCGGTTTGTATTTGCAGACAGAATTTACGGCGCTATGCTATCCGGCAGAAAAAGTACGTTATCAAACGCGGCTTGTCAATGTGCGCAGCGACGGCAGCATCGTAAGCGCCGACACTGCATGGAAAGAAGCACGATTTGAAGCGGAAGAAATTTTCCCATCGGTGTCAAGCGGGGATTATTTGCTGCAAATTCGCGCCCAGCAAGAAGGGTTTCTTTGGAGCGAACCGACGCAATACCGTTTTACCGTCCAGCCCGCGTGGTATGCGCGTTGGTGGGCGTGGGTGCTGTATGCGTTAGCTATTGTTGGGCTGATGTACGGCGCAGCGCGGTATTGGGCGCGGCATTTGGCAAAGCGGAATCGTGTGCTGAAGCGCATGGTGGAGGAGCGCACGGCGGAAATAGAGCGCCAACTCCGCATTTTGGATGAACAAGCAGGCGAAATCGAAATTGCCAATACACGCTTGCAAGAGCAGAATATTCAGCTTGTGCAGCTTAATAGCGAAAAAAATGATTTCCTCGGCATTGTGGCGCATGACTTAAAAAATCCGCTCACGGGGATTATGATGACGACTTCGATGCTGCGCACCTATTACGACAAAATGTCGCCGGATGATTTGCGGGCGCAGGTGCTGAGAATTGAGGATACATCAAAGCGAATGCACAATATCATTACCGAGCTTTTGGATGTGAATGCTATCGAAACGGGAAATATTAACATCACCATTAGCAACGTCAATATTTCCACGCTGACCAAAGGTGTTGTCGAGGATTTCCGTGAGCGTGCCGATGCAAAGCGTATCAAAATGCACTTCCGCTCGGAGCAGGATTCCGTCTTGGTTCTGGCGGACGGAAATCTGCTTGTGCAGGTCTTGGAGAATCTCGTTTCCAATGCCGTAAAATATTCACCAACGGACAAAAATATTTTTGTGAGTATCACCCGTGCCGAGCGCCAGAGGGTGCGTGTCGCCGTGCGCGACGAAGGTCCGGGACTTTCTCCGCAGGATAAAGACAGACTTTTTCTTAAATTTGCCAAACTTTCTGCTCGCCCGACTGCCGGAGAGCATTCCACGGGCTTGGGCTTGTCGATTGTCAAGCGTATGGTCGAGGCAATGCACGGCTCGGTGAGTTGCGAAAGTGAATTGGGGCAAGGCGCAGCGTTTATTCTGGATTTGCCGTCTGTCCCACCATCGTTAATTCAACAATAGTTTCCATCAATATTTTGGTAGTGGTCAATTAATACATGATAGATTGTAAGTAACAGTAAACATTTCGGTTACAATCTGATGCCAAAAGTTAAGTTTAGAAAACGAGAGGGTTTTGCGGATATAACGTCCCACACGTTGCCGAAGAGTGTTGTTCCACCACTCCATATGAGCGGTCTGTCCCGTTTCTTTGCCAACACAACGATGCGTTTCTTCGTCGAAGACGATGG
>CANHDJ010000060.1 GCA_947459425.1 Ignavibacteria bacterium | reverse complement strand
GGTAATAATTATTGGTATAATACTGCTTTGTACACGACAAAACTCACAAGGCAAGATTTTATCGGTTCTAAATGACTTCAGTTGGAAAATACATCCAATTGACTGGTAAAACATCGTTCCGTCATACCGACGCAGGTCGGTATCCATATCGAAAAGCACGATTTCATGAGCCTCCGATGGATGCCGAACTGCGCCCCAGCATGACAAATTTTTCCAACTGAAATCATTTAGAACCTCGCATAGTATTTGTTCTATGAGACCACCTGCCGACCAGCCAAATGTCGTTGTTGGCTCAAAGCGGAATGTTTGTGGTGGACTGGTTGTAGTGTAATATAGTCGTTCAGGGAAGAAAAACTGCGGCGTGTGAACATTCACTCCCGCCGACCCAAAGACCCCATACCGTACAAATCGCGTCAGGCTGTCTTGCTGCGCACGAGCAGTAAAGCCGAATAGGAGAAACATTACGGCGAAAAGAAACAAACGATTATTCATAGAGCATTTCAAAAATAATGAGAAAAATACGGAAAGAGCTATCACCACCGCAACGAAACCCCATACGTCACGCCCACCTTCGGCGACACATAATTCACGCCTTGATGCCCATAGACCAGCGCACTTGCCTCCACGCCCAGCAAAAACTGCGTTACGCCGTCCGGCGAATAGGTGCAGCCAATGTGTGTGCGCCCCAGAAAACCATAGGTTGCCACGCCCAGAGTAGCACTGGCGTAGGGTGAAAAAAGTTCTTCGGGCGTGAAGTTGTAGCGATAGGTCAGACCAGCCCACCACTGCGTGGGATATTGCGTAATGGTGTAGGTATCTTGGTTTTCCGTGCTTTGGTAGCGTTGGAAAAATGCTTCTTGCCCCACTTCCACGCCAATAAAACGATTCGGCGACAAGGCGTATTGAAGGCTGAGGGCGGCATTATTGAAAAATGGCGTGGCGCTTGGTTCCATTGTTGGCGGAGGCATTGAAAGTGCCGTAAAACCTCGCACACCAAGCCGGAAACGGTGCAAAATATCGGCGAATGATTCTTCGGACGATGGTGGCGGGAGTAAATATGATGCTGATTTTAGCGTATTGTCTGGTAGTGCTGTGCGCGTCGCTATTACCGCCTTTGCAAGTATATCATCACCCAACTGCTTACGCGGCGGAACAGATTGCAACGCTGGCGGGGCAAAGGAAGAATTATCCTCGGAGGCGCTTTCTTGCTGGTTTGCCGAAGGGTTGTCCGTCGACGGAATAGCGCTCATTTGCCCAGTCGCCGCCATTGGCACATACCGCACCACTTCTCGTATCACGATGCGCTCTCGCACGGTGTCGGTCGTTACGCCGTAGCGAGGTTGTCCGCCGCCCTGCGCAAAATACGGACTTTGCCCAAACCCCGCGTTATTCCCCGATGCATTACCAAAACCTGATGCAGCAGCCGACACAGGATTTGCCGATGAAACCATGTCGCTGGCGCTTCCCCCACGAAACGACGTATTGGAGCCGTTTTGGAAGAGATTCCCACTACGCCAATCCAAAAGCAGGACGGTGACGAGCGAGGCAAGACACGCGGACACAAGCACTGCGCCGTAGCTCTTCCATGCCGCAAGCACGGCGAGTTTGGCTGTTCCACCAAAGGCGGCTATGCCGGACAGCGCCGAAGCGCCTGATGAAGCCGCCAACGATGACGAAGCCGTCGAAACGCCTATTGATGCGGATGCGAGACTTGGAATATCTGCCGGAACACTAAAGCCCAAGCGCCCGAAAATCGCACTTGTGTCCGACGGCGATGGTGTAAAAGCGGCAGCGTCGCTCTGGACAGCAGCGCGAATACGCATGAGGTCTTGCAATTCCAAGCGGAGGTCTGCTTGGCGGGAAAGGGCGATAAAGACTGCTTCCTCGTGTTCCGGTGCGAGCGTCCCGTCTATCCAGTCGTGAAGTAATGCGGAGTAATCCATGATGCGGTGATGGCTAAAGGTGGAGATGTTTTTTGTGTGGAACTGTTTCGCTCTTCCTGGAGCTATTTATTCAAATCATGCAAATACGGCGTGAGAATATCCCGTATTTTCTGCTTTGCGCGGTGCGCCCGGGTGCGGACGGTGGCTTCATTACTGCCCACCAATTCGGCAATTTCCTGAAACGACAGTCCGTCGTATTCCCGCAAGACAAACGCCTCGCGGTGGTCGAAATCCAGCAAATCCAAGGCTGTCGTAATCAGCCCCAAAAGTTCGGTTTCCTCCATGCGCCGCGCAGTGCGGTTGTCGGGCATATCGTAATCCTCAAAGCGGAACATCGTGCGGGTGTTGCGTTTGTGCTGAAGGCAGAGATTGCGGGCTATCATGAGCAGATACGCCGGAACGTTGGTCATTGCTCGCTCTTCGGCGCTTTGGGCGCTTTGGAAAAAGCGGGCAAAGGTCTCTTGAAACACATCCGATGCCTCTTCTTTCACCCCCAAAACCCGCTTGCAATACGCATTGATGCGCGGCGCATGGCGGCGGTAGAGTTCCGCAAAGGCACTCTCCGCTTCGGCTTTGGAGGCGCGAAGCTGGGCGTAGAGCGCGGTGTCGGTTTGAGTGTTTGGGGGCATGGTGGATTTGGGGTGAATATTTTTGTACTGTTAAAAGTGGAGTGCAGAGCAAGTGCTAGACAGGTAGAAGCTGGCTATGTGCCAGCATTAATCAAGGAAACGCTAACGAAGTCCTGCTTTGAAAACTCCCCTGTTTGTTCCTATAAAGAGCAAATTTCCACTAATAGCGAGTGAGTTGGCAAATGTATTCGACAAGCCGTTATGAACCACTTGCCACGTGCTACCGTTATCTGAGGAGTGAAACACATTGCCTGAGCGTGTTATCACAAAAAGTGTGGAGCCGCTAACAACAAAGGCATCAATATTTTTATCATATTCACCCGTCAATCCGTTATTAACTGGTTGCCATGTTGTGCCGTTGTCTGTCGAGCGAAATATTCCATTACCATATGTCCCTGCAAAAATTGTAGTGCCGATGATGGCGAGAGATTGAATAGAGGTACTCGTCAAGCCATTATTAACGGTCTGCCACGTCATACCGTTGTCTATTGAGCGAAATACCCCTGCGTTATCTACTCCGGCAAATATCGTAGTACCGCTGACGGCAAAAGCACGAACATAATTATTTGGAGACATAAAGCCGTTATTCATCGCTTGCCATCTTGTACCGTTGTCTGTTGAGCGAAATGCCCCACCTTCAGTAGTACCGACAAACAGCACCGCGCCGCTGACCGCCAGAGATAGGACATCGGTATTTGTCAAGCCATTATTCACCGCTTGCCACGTAGTACCGTTGTCCAACGAACGGAATACTCCTCTACCATATATCCCCGCAAACAGCGCCGAACCATTAACTGCGACAGAGCGAATATCTTTACCCGTTAACCCATTATTAACCGCTTCCCATATTGCGCCATTGTTTGATGAACGAAAGACTCCGCTGCCGGATACTCCGGCAAAGAGGGTCGTGCCGCTGACTGCGAGATGATCGACATAAGTAGCCACCAATCCACTATTTGCTACTTGCCACGCGGTACCGTTGTCTATCATACGGAACACCCCTCCGCCTGTTCCTGCAAAGACTGTATTGCCGCTAATGGCAAGAGACAGGATAACCTCATTCATCAAACCATTATTGACTGCTTGCCATGTTGCACCATTATTTGACGATCGAAATACACCCTCGCCGTTTCCGACAAAAATCGTGGAATCACTGATGGCGAAGGAATACCTATAGCCATTCATCAAGCCAATGCTAGTGGCTTGCCATGTTATTCCGTTATCTAAAGAGCGAAATAAACCTTTGTCTGTTCCCGCAAAAAGAGTGCTGCCGCTAACGGCAAGAGATCGGATAAATAGGCTTGTCAACTCACTATTCGTTGCTTGCCACGTAGCGCCATTATCCGAAGAGCGAAATAGACCTTTGTCTGTTCCGATAAAGAGTATGGATCCATTCACGACGAGAGAACGCGCCACAAAGCGATCTGTTAGACTAATAGCAACCCATTGCCATGTTGCCCCGTTATCTAAGGAACGGAATATACCTCCGAGGACTACATTTCCTACGGCAAAGAGAGTGCGTCCACTAACGACAAAAGAGTTGATATCGGTGCCTGTCAATCCGTTATTAGCCGCTTGCCACGTAGTACCGTTGTCAAAAGAGCGAAACACCCCGCCGTTGCGTGTTCCAGCAAAGAGAATGGAATCTTTGATGCCAAGAGACCGGACAATAAGAGATGTCAATCCATTATTAGCCGCTTGCCACGTAGTACCGTTGTCGAAGGAGCGAAATACCCCGCCGCCATCTGTCCCGGCAAAGACCGTTGTGCCATTTTTTACAAAACACCATACTACGCCCCCATACGGACCATTAGTTTGCTGCCAGTTCACTGGCTCCACCGTGCGCGGAATATCACCCTGCAAAGGGTCTTTACAGCTTTGTACCTGTATCAAAAAACAACAAACAGCCAGCAATGATGCGGCTTTGAGCAATGAGAACGTTTTCATAATCAAGAAAAAAATGATGAATCAACATTGAAGTCAGCATTTCGGGCGGCAGCAATACTGTTTTTGGCAAGAAGGTGATCAGGCTTTGGCATCCAAAACAACGTCGTGGCATCCGATGACAGAAAGCAATAATCCATGAACAGGAAAAACGTTTCAAGAAAAAGAAAAAAAGTGACAAAAAAGCCCGCCCTACCGTATTCAATGCGGTGGGGCGGGCTTTGCTTTTCGGGCGAATACTCTTCCATCCGAACCCGTCATGCCACCTGCCCGGCAGCCACGCCGGAAGCCCATGCCCATTGGAAATTGTAACCCCCAAGCCATCCGGTGACATCAACGACTTCGCCGATGAAATATAAGCCGCGTACTTTCTTGCTTTCCATCGTTTTGGAGGAAAGTTCATTGGTGTCCACGCCGCCAGCCGTCACTTCTGCCTTTGCGTAGCCTTCGGTTCCGCTTGGCGTAAGCGTCCACGCTTGAAGCTGCTCTGCAAGGGCGTTGTATTCTTTTCGGGGAAGATTGGAGAAAGGCGTATTGGCTAGTGCAGGAGCATATTTTTCGCAAAAAGCCTCCACAAAGCGCTTGGGAAGGCGCTGGGCGAGAATATTTTTGAGTATCACGGCGGATGTTCGATGCTCTTGCCAAAGATGGTCGAAATCCAGTGTGGGTGCGGTGTTGAGAGTGAAGGGGATGCCATGCTCCCAATACGACGAGGCTTGCAAGACCGCCGGACCGCTCATGCCACGATGGGTAAACAGCACATTTTCCCGAAAAGCCGCATCGCCACATCGGGCAACAGCATCCAACGACACCCCCGAAATAGCACTCAATCCCTGTTGTGCTTCGTGCGTGGTGATAGGCACAAGTGCAGGTTTCATCGGGGTTACACGCAAGCCGAATTGCCGAGCCAAACGCTGCCCGAAGTCCGTTGCACCCATCGGGGGAATAGACAAGCCGCCTGTGGCTATTACCAGCGATGTCGCGGAGACCGCACCACGTGTGGTTTCGAGGGCAAATGTGCCGCTAGGCTGTTGCACAACAGCGCTCACACTGCATTCCAGCCAAAACGTCACACCACCCTGCTGGCACTCGCTTTCGAGCATTCGGACGATTTGACGCGACGATTCATTACAGAAAAGCTGCCCCAATGTTTTTTCGTGGTATGCTATACCGTATTTTTCCACGAGAGCAATGAAATCATGCGGGGTGTAGCGCGATAGCGCCGATTTGCAGAAATGCGGATTTTCCGACAAATAGTTCGCTGGAGTGGTGTTGATATTGGTAAAATTACACCGCCCGCCGCCGGAGATAAGAATTTTTTTTCCTAGCTTTTCGCCGTGTTCGATAAGCAATACCGAGCGTCCCCGTGCGCCCGCAACGGCAGCACACATCAGCCCCGCAGCGCCACCGCCGATAATAATTGTGTCGAATACGGAGGAAGATTGCATAATGCTGATGGGGAAATTACCGAAAATTACTGTTCAAGCGAGTCGTGGCTTTCCGTGTTCTGCCGTTCTTTCGCCATCGCTCGGATGTGCTGTTGGAAAAGCGGGTGATTCGCCAAAACCGCGTTAAAACCTTGCTTTTCGAGAGCATACACATCGCAATAATCGCGGGCGCGGACAGTGGCGGTGCGGGGCTGGTCGAAAAGAAGTGCAATTTCGCCAAACATATCACCCTCTTCCAAAAGAGCAATCGTGCGCTGTTCGGCATTGACAACTTCCAGTGTCCCATTATTGACGAAGTACATCGCATCACCCGGCTCTCCGATTCGGCAAACAATATCGCCCGGCGCAAAAAGCATTGGACGGAGTTCTTTGGCTAAATCGCGGAGAGTGTCGTCGTCGGCATGACCGAAAATTCCGGCTGCTGACAGCACATCCCGACGCAAAAACATCATCACTTCTGCTCGCAAACGCGGCGGCAGATGGTCTAATATTGCCGATTCATCTTCGCCGACGTGCCGTTCCCAATAGTAGGCGTAATAATCGCTGATGCGGCGCTGCAAAGCGCGTGGAATCTTGCGCGACTGCATAAATGCGCTAATCTGCTCCGATTGCTCATAATAGCGCTTGCGGTTGGCATCCAAATTGGAAAGTAGATTCGCAATATTCCCAACCACATAGCCGTACAGCACCATGCCCAGAAGCATCACGAAAATCGCATACACCATTTCGGTCGTGGTTTTGGGCGTAATGTCGCCGTAACCGACAGTGGCAAGCGTTGTCACTGCCCAATAAATCGCTTTGATGTAGTATTCCTGAAACGTCACGCCGACAGGCGCACCATGCAGCGCAATCCATCCGCAAGCAACCCAATGAGCGATAATGAGGAGCCAATACGCCAGAAAAATAAGCCGTAAAGTGCTTGCATACTGAAGCGCCGTGCGCTGCCATTCGGTGAAAATATCCCGGACACGCACCATTTTAACTAAACGCACCAAAATCAGCGCCGGATAAGCGCTCAAAAATGTTATCAGTGTTATCGGCAAAGCAGCGAGAATATCAATCACCAAACGACGGCGAATATATTGCTCCAAAGCGCTTTGGCGGCTGCGGCGGTGATTGCTTCCCTGCTGTCGCAAAGCGATATAAAAATTATAGCCAATATCCAGAATAAACAGCACCGTGACGGACGTTGCAATCGTGTAGGAAAAAATACTTTGGTCAATATTTCGCACTAAACGCAAGGGGATATAGACCGCACCGAGTGTTACGCCAAGCAGAATCAGCACACTCCAAACCACATCAATAATGCGCTCAAAATATTGCCGTGCGATACTTTTCATGGAAAATCTTGGGTGTGAGGTAAATGCAGTTTGCTCGTCTCAACGCAGCTTGAACCGTCCGACAAGATGCTGTAAGGATTGCACGGTTTGATTGAGGTCTTCGGTGGTAGTGGCAATTTCGGCGGTTGTTTCGCTGGACTCTTTTGCTACCATGCTGATATTTTCAAGGTTTTGCGCGATTTCTTTGCTGGTTTTCGTCTGTATTTCGCTGTCAGATGCAAGATGGCGAATTGCCTGCGAGACCGCATCAATTCTGCTAATAATGACACTTAATGCTTCGGCAGCACGGGCGGCGGAAATTTTTCCGGCATCTACTTCTTGCGTACCGGATTCAATCGCTGCCACTGCCGATTCGGTATCGTTCTGAATCTGCTTTATCATTGTGCTGATTTGCTTGGTGGCTTGCTGGGTGCGCTCGGCGAGTTTGCGGACTTCATCGGCGACGACCGCAAAGCCGCGTCCTTGGTCGCCTGCACGAGCGGCTTCGATGGCGGCATTGAGCGCCAGAAGATTCGTTTGGTCAGCAATTTCCTCAATCACTTGCACAATCTCGCCAATTTGCTGACTACTTTCACCCAACGACCGAACACGCTGCGATGAGGTTGTGACAACATCCGCAAGGCGGTTGATGCCGTGAATTGTCGTCGTGATAATTTCGCCTCCGCGTTTGGCTTCATTGCTTGCTTCAGAGGCTTGCTGCGAGGCAGTACGTGCTTCTTGGGTGTTCTGGGCGCTGCCCTGCGCCATCGTGCTGACGGTATCGGCGACAACCGCGATTTGGCGGGCTTCTTCTTCGATTCCGGCGGACATTTCTTCTGCTCCGGCAGCAATACGTGTCGTCACGGTTGCCGTCATTTCAACCGCCGAGGCGACCTGCATCACCATACCGCGAATGTTCTCCACCGCAGCATTGTAGCCATAGATAAGGCTTTCCATTTCTTCATCGCTGTCAATCGTGTCATCGCGGCGCAGCGCTAATTCTTGCGTTAAATCACCCTGAGCGAACTGTTCAACACTCGCAAGCATTATATCAAAACTTTCTTGCAGATAATGACGCTCCGCCTCGGAGCGCTCGACTGCCTCTTCAATTTTTCGCTCAACACCTGTTTTTTCTAGTGCCAATGCCGTCATACCGTCGCGCAAGTTTGACACCATGCGGTTAAAGGCACGTCCAAGTTGTCCTAATTCATCGCGTCCGGTCATCATCACCGATTGGCTAGTGTCTCCGGCGGCAACCTTGTTGGCTTTGTCGGTAATGTCCTGCAAAGGGGTGTTGATGCAATAATTCAGTAAACGCCCTGCACCAATTGCTACCAACAAACTCACCAAAGAAATAATAACCATAAAAATCGTGACAAAACGTCCGCGCCTGATAGCTTGTTCCTCAAAAATAGCAGCTTGACGACGGTTAAGATTTATGAGAGCGCGAACCCGCACAAAGACTTCATCCGACTTCATCCGACCTTCGCCGTAAATAATTTCATACGCCTCATTTTTTCTGCCGGATTGAACCAAATCAATGATTCTATCACGACTGGCGCGATATGCTGCAAAAAAAGGTAAAAATTCTTCAAAAGCCTTCTGCTCTTCACTACTGGAAATAAGCCCTTTACAGAGTTGAAGAAGTGAATCTGTGGTTTTGTGATACGAGCGGATGCGCTCTGCGGTCTTGATAGCTTGCAGCGAATCGTCATGCAGCACCAAATCCCGCGCCAAGACACGTTTTTGCTGCAAAACATTCTCTAACTCGCTCAAAAGGCTGATGGGAACAAGGTTGTTGTCATAAATTTCTTGAACATTATTCGTCATTGCCGTTGTAGAAATAAATGCAACAATTCCGCTAACGCAAACAAGCGCAACGACTATTCCGAAGGCGACAGCAAACTTTTGTGTGAGCCGCGCATGAATTAAAAACCACTGAAGCATAGTTCAAAAGAATAACGAATGACAAATAACCAATGACCAACGACCAATTAACCAACGACCAATCAACCACTACCCAAGGTGCAATTTCCCCAGCATTGCTGCGCCGACAAGCCCTGCTGTGCTGCCAAACCGTGCTGCACGAATTTCCGATTCCGAGGCAATCGTCGGTAACGAGCGTGTTTTCAGCATTTGTCGGGCAGTATCGAGGAAAATCGGATGCGCTTGTGAAACGCCGCCGCCCACAACAACGATACGCATATCCAAAATAGCCAACATCGAACATAAGCCCAATCCAAGCAGTTTTCCTGCGCGTTCCAAACAAGCAAGTGCGGCTTTATCATGGCGCACGGCGGCATCGGAAATATCTTTCACGTCCAATTCTTTCACATGGTGCAACAGCGAGTCAGGATAGGACTTGGCGATAGTTTTTGCCATGCGAATCAGCCCATGACGACCAATCGCCTCTTCCAGCGTACCAGTACGGAAACTGTACTCACTGCCCTCCGGCGGCTCTGCATCAACGTTGATGAGAACATGACCACACTCGCCGCCACCGCCACGCTCACCTGTGAAAATGCGGTGGTCAACGATAATACCGCCACCAACGCCCGTTCCAAGCGTGATGTAGAGGAAATGAGAGTCATGTTTGCCCGCGCCCAGCGAGGCTTCAGCAAACGCAGCTACGTTTGCGTCGTTATCAATCGCCACTGGCACCGTTGCGACGGTTTGCAGAAGCTCCACAAGCGGCACAATACCCCATCCGGGCAGGTTTGGCGGATGATAGACGCACCCATCTTTCGGATTCACCACCGATGGAAAGCCCACGCCAATAGACTCCGCTTCGGCACTGAGTTTGCGAACAATGCCTTGGAGTTGGTCAATCATCGCATCTTTGCCCGATGCGGGGTTGGTGGGAGTCGAAGACTGCTGCTTAATTTCGCCATCTGCTGCCACAATACCGTATTTGATGGACGTACCACCGATGTCAATTCCTGCGTGCATAAATTTGGGGTTAAGTGGTTGATTGGTCGTTGGTTACTTGGTCATTAGGTTATTCGGTCATTTATCCCTCATCCCTTCCTATGGACTCGGCTTGGGATCAAGAATAAATATTTTCTCGCCTGGTTTGAGCAGACCGTATTTTTCGCGGGCAATTTTTTCGATGAGAAGCGTGTCCTGCTCTAAACGGCGGATTTGGCTTTTGAGAGAATCTTGTTCTGTGCGGGCAGATTCTATGCGCCCCGCAAGGTTTTTGCGCTCCCATTCGAGCGAAACACGGGCAAAAAGCCCGCGTGAGGAAAATAGCGCATAACTGAGAATGGGAATGCCAATGATTGCCGCAATCATAAGTCGTCGTTTTTGCTCTTCAGCCATAGTGTCGTTGCCGCTCAAGTACGTTGTGGTTGTAGTTCTTCGTGCAAATTTACACAGAGCAAACGAGGAATCAAGAAAATTCCGTGTGACTGCCGGAAATATCGCTCAAGCCCGCAAGTTGTCTCAGCGCAACCGCCCGCACTTCCTGTGCAAACATCACCCGCAATTCGGCAGGCGAAAGGATCTGAATATACGCCCCAAACGAGAGCAACCACCGCATTATCCAGACGAGTGACGGCACAATAAACGTCATAATCACGCCGTTGGCACTTGATTCTTCGCCGACAAAACCGTAGTAATATTTTTGCGCTGCAATGATATGAAGCGCTTCCGAAGCAACTTCCACGCGGACTTCGTGCGGTTCGCGCATATCGTATTGCTGCGCAAAATACTCAGTTAGCGAGAATGATTGATGCGACGAAAAATGCTGCTCCGTCGTTTGCAAACGTCGGGTGCGGTCAAGCCGAAAGTCGCGTATTTCCTCGCGTAAGCGGCAGTACGCTATAACGTGCCAATGATTGCCATAGTACACCAAATGCAATGGCTCTATTTCGCGCTCAGAAGCATCACTTTGGCGATTAGCGTAGTGAATCCGCACCACAAAGCGGCTTGCGATTGCCTGTTGCAGCGCAGAAAGCATATCGCTACGAATATCTTCTTGGAAGGCTGCGGGGCGCGTAAACACAGACACCGATGATTGCAAGCGGTCAAAATGTTCGCGTTTTTCACTGGGCAAGACTGATTGCACTTTAATCAATGCCGATTGGAGGTGTTTTTGCAACGACGAATCGGTCAAATGCCGCACAAATTCTGCTCCCATAAGCAATGTTCCGGCTTCTTCGGCAGTAAACATCACGGGCGCAAGGTGTTCACCTTGCAAACTGTACCCGTAGCCCGCTTCTCCCGCTATCGGCACACCTGCCGCCGAGAGCGCGTCCATGTCCCGATAGACCGTGCGAACACTGGTTTGAAAATAATCAGCAATATCTTCCGCTCTCAGCCGTTTTTTACGCTGTAAAAGCAGCACCGTTGCAATAAGACGATTGATTCTATCCATAGCTTTTGCGCGGCAAAGCCGCTCCCGAATTTCCCTACATATTTTTCCCTAGACGTTGGCTGCGCCCACAAAATACATTTTTTCTTGCCGAAACAAAACACGAAATACTTCCCCAACTATGCCCACATCTGTTCACGTTTTATCGCCGTTTTCGCCTCTATCCTGCGAGGATCTTTACGACATTGCCGTTCGGCAAAAATCCCTCCGACTGAGTAAAAAAGCCGTGTTGGCAATGGAACGCTCACACAATGTCCTTGGAAAAATTATTGAACGCGGCGATGCGGTCTATGGCTTAACCACGGGTTTTGGACCGCGTGTGCGTTACGGCGGTTCACGTACTGATGCCGATGGCAGTGATTTGATTGCGCACTTGGGCGCGGGGTACGGAGCGCCTATTGAGCCGGAAGTCGTGCGGGGTGCGATGGCAGCGCGATTGCACACACTGGCACAAGGAATGTCGGGCATTTCGCCCGAAACAGCAAGGTTCTATGCGCTCGTGCTGGAAAAGAATATTATTGCCGACGTGCCGTCGGTCGGTTCGCTGGGAGCAAGCGGCGACCTCATCCCATTAGCGCATATTGCCCGCGTAATGGCAGGCGAGGGTAAGGTTTTACGCCGTCAGCAGTCTATTCCAGCAATAGAGGCGCTTCGAGAAGAGGGCTTAGAACCGTGCCGCCCGTCGCCACGCGACGCGCTTGCTCTTGTGAATGGAACATCATTTTCTGCCGCGTACATGGCATTAACACTGGTGAGAAGCGGTATCCTTCTCGCTCGTGCCGAAGAATTGACGGGCTGGATGATGCGTGTGCTGGGATGCCGCAGAAATGGCTTGGATGCTCGGCTTCATGCTGCCAAGCGCCATGCCGGACAGCAGGAATCTGCTCGGAATATTCTCCGCGACGTGAA
This sequence comes from Ignavibacteria bacterium, assembly GCA_947459425.1. Taxonomy (GTDB): domain Bacteria; phylum Bacteroidota; class Ignavibacteria; order Kapaibacteriales; family UBA4661; genus PH2015. The sequence goes on along the minus strand of CANHDJ010000060.1, from coordinate 5,541 downwards.
GTTGGATGCCGGAAAAGAAGATGAATCGCGCCCATTGCAGGAGATATACTCCATTCGGTGCGCCCCGCAAATACTCGGCGCGGCGCGAGATGTGCTGCGCCAAAGCAAAGAGACGATTGAAGAGGAATTATGCGGTGTGGACGACAATCCGCTTATTGATGTGAAAACGCTACAAATCTTGCACGGCGGTAATTTTATGACGCAGCATATCGCGTTTGCTGCCGACAGCATGAACAGTGCGCTCTCCCAAGTTGCCAATCTTGCCGAGCGCCAAATCGAAGCACTCGTCAACCCCGTTTACAATGGTGGTGCGTCCTTGCTGCTTGCCCCCGAAACTGGCTTCACAAGCGGTATGGCGGGTGTGCAACTCACCGCAACGGCAATAATCGCAGAGATGCGTTCCCACAGGCAGCACTACGCCTCATCTTCTCTGCCGAGTAATGCCGGGAATCAAGATATTGTCCCGCTTGGTTTTCAAGCGGCGCGGGAATGCTATCATCAAATTGAGCGCTTACAAGCGGTCTTGGCGTGTGAGGCGCTTTGTGTGGCGCAATTAGGGGCGTTACGCGGATATTCCGGCAGAAAACCCTCATGGATAGCGGACTTTGAACCACTGACTAAGGACAGAGCCTTGCGAGACGATATACGGCTGGTGGCGGCACGGATGCTGGATAACCAATGACCATTGCTCTCATAGCATATCGCTCAAACTCCTGAATCCAAGAGGCTCGACTGACGTAAAACCTTCTGCAAACTGTACACCGATTTTCCCGCCAAAATGCCGCGCCCGTGCTTTGAGATATTCTAAAAATTCCGGACTGGAAATGAGCGTTTGCGGCTCATTGAGGTTTTGTGCCGCTCCAGGGACATAGACTTGAGAGGCATGGGCATAGTAGGACTGCAATTTTGTTTCAAAATGTGCCGACACGTCCACATAAAAATTCGGCTCAAATTCGTAGGTCTGCATATAAGTAAACAGACGCTTGGGGCGGTATGTGGTGAGGTTTTGCCCAAAAACTTCGACCGAAAATTTCGACAATCCGCTTTGAAAATATGCCGCCCGAACAAGGCGGTGAGCGTTCTCGTGGTCGTGATGCCGCTCAAATTCCGGTGGAAAGAGGAGAATATTTGGTCGGAAATACCGCAATGCCGCGACAATTTTAGCGACATTTTCCGGCGCAGCATCAATCGCACCGTCGGGAATATGGAGATTCCAGCGCTCGGTCAGATTGAGGATTTCTGCGGCTTTGCGTGCTTCTTCACGGCGTATTGCGGGAGTGCCGCGCGAACCCATTTCGCCTTGTGTGCATTCGACAATCGCCACACGCTTGCCTTCATGCGCCATTTGCGCAATGACACCGCCACAGGCTAATTCGGCATCGTCGGGATGCGCGGCGATAACCAGCATATCTACTGGCGTTTCGGGCATTTCGGTACGCCGATAAATAAGATCGGGAGTGATAGTAAAATTCATAGTGTTGCGGGGAGAGAAAAAAACGTTGGAGTCCGCATTTGAAGCAGACCCCAACGGATGAAATCATTGCTGATGCTGATTATTCCTTGAGTTTCAGCGATTCGGTTTTTCCAAAAATGCTGAATCCTAATGCTTCTACTTGCTGACGATATACCTTCGCGTCAGTCTCAAAAAATGCATTCATTTTGTCGAGAACAGTATTCAAGCGGGTTTTGAGTTTATCAAATTTTACCTGTGCAGCCTCGCCAGGCGCATCGTAGCTGCTCCCGATCGTTCCTTGCAGATTACCAATTTGTGGCATAATTTCTGCCTGACGGTCGTAGATGCCGCTTCGTTCCTCGTTAGGAACGATTTGTTCCATCAGCGAATCAATCTTACTATCAAGCGTTTTACCGAGTTTTGCCAGCGAATCCGCTTTCGGTTTTTCAAGGCTCATTTTGGCAAAATCACCGACAGCTTTGATAGTTTTACGCATTTCAACCATCTGTTTTACGGCTTTGGCACTAGTTTCGATCATGCCGCCGACCCGCATTTGCATATCGTAAATCGCCTTGAGCGAAGCCGCTTCAACTTTGATGCGCGGCTCAGGAGCAATCTCGAAGGGCTGCACGGCAGTTGTGCCGCCAAACTTCATGCGAGCAAGATACGTGCCGGGCAGAAGATCAATACCTGCGCCGTCGCCTTCATCGTCCTTGCGCTCACGCTCGGTGCGACGCGGGCGCTCGAATTCTTTGCGTCTAAGGTCAAATGCTACGCGATTGATGCCTTTTTTCATACCGCCTTTAATCGTCCTAACAACACTTGAATCCTGAGCATTCAGAATCTCAACGCTGATTTTCTGTGCTTTTGGGGTTTCATTTTTTGCCAAAACACTATCAGACGGGTTCAGGATGTAGGAAATAAGCGCTCCGTAAGCACGTTGTTCACCTTTGAACATCGCATTTCCCGTGCCGATATAGGAGCCTGCCCAAAACTCGTAATTTGCTGCCGTCGCGCGGCTAATATCGAAAAGGTGCAATGGCTTGGAAGCAAGCGTTTGTGAGCCTTTTTTCGCAAGTTCTCGGAGTGGGCGAATGTCATCAAGGATGTAAATGCCGCGTCCGTGTGTGGCTATCACCAAATCGTGGTCGCGGGGGTGAATGACCATATCGGTTACGGGAACAGTCGGGAAGCCGCTTGTCCACTTTTGCCAATTTTTTCCACCGTTCAAACTGACGTACAAACCAAACTCCGTTCCCACAAAAAGCAAATTCGGCTCGATAATATCTTGGCGAATAACATGGCAGAATCCGTCTATTTCTGGCGTTTCCAAGGATTGCCACGTTTTGCCGAAGTCACGAGTAACAAACACGTAGGTTTCCCAATTCGAGCGGCGGTGGTCGTCAAAAACCACAAAAGCCGTTGCTGCATCATGCTTGGAGGCTTCCACGTGTGGCGACCATGCGCCTGCGGGAACACGAGATTTTGCGCCATCGGTAAGACTTGCACTCACGCGAGACCATGTTTTGCCGCCGTCTTGGGTAAGTTGCACATTGCCATCATCCGTCGAAACCCAGAGTACGCCTTCTTTCACGGGGCTTGGAGCAATGGACAAAATTGTGCAATGGTTTTCTGCTGCCGTTACGTCGCGCGTGATTCCGCCGCTTTCATTGGATTTTTGTTTTGCGGGATCATTTGTCGTTAAATCAGGGCTGATAATTTGCCACGAATCGCCTTTATTGCTGGTTTTGTGAACAAACTGACTGCCGTAATAGACAACTTTCGGGTTAAACGGATCAATCGCAATCGCGGCATTCCAGTTGTAGCGATGCTTCACCTCCGGCTCTCCGACGCGGCTTTCGGTCGGACGGATGCTTTTGCGAACACCTGTTTTGATGTGTCCATAGAGCAGCGCACCGCCTTGCGACATTGCGTAGCAATATTCATTATTTTCTGGGTCGGGAATGGTTGCAAAACCGTCTCCAAAGCCGACAGCTATCCAATCGTAGTTGTAAATGCCATCGTAACGGAGCGAATTCGAGGGACCGCGCCACGAACCGTTATCTTGCAAGCCGCCATAAACGTTGTAAGGATAATCGTTATCAACAGCGACGTGGTAAAACTGCCCAAGCGGGAGATTATCCACGAATCGCCATGATTTGCCATTATCTTCTGAAATGCCGATACCACCGTCGTTTCCAACAATCATATACTTTCCGGCAGGGTGAATCCAGAGTTCATGATGGTCGGGGTGAATGGTCGTATAAGGATAGACCGGCGCAAAATTCTTACCACCATCGCTGCTAATATCCATCGTCACTTGAAGACGATAAATCATATTTTCATTTTGCGGATGAACGCGAATATCGCAGAAGTAGAATGGACGCGGGTTCACGTCGAATTTGTTGTTTACGACGCGCCATTTTTCCCCACCGTCGTCCGAGCGCAAAAGCGCACTTTCTTTCGCTTCCACAAGCGCATACACTACGCCCGGAGCGCTTTTCGCAAAGGCAATGCCTACGCGCCCCATGTTGCCTTCCGGCATACCGTCTTTATTCGTGAGGCGCGTCCATGTCTCACCACCGTCGCTGCTCGTGTACATACCACTTCCCGTGCCGCCGGAGGTGAAGAACCAAGGGTAACGACGATGTTCCCACATTCCTGCAATAAGGCGATTGGGGTTGTGCGGGTCTTGAGCGAGTTCGGCGCATCCGGTTTTGTTATCCACAAACAGGGTTTTACGCCATGTTTTGCCACCATCGGTGGTTTTGAAAACGCCTCTGTCAGCATTTTCTCCCCATGTTGTTCCCATCGCCGCAGCCCAGGCTACATCAGGGTTGGTGGGGTGAAGAATAATACGATGAATGCGCTCGGTCTTCTCCAAGCCCACGTTTTTCCACGTTTTGCCGCCGTCGAGTGATTTGAACACGCCACGCCCAACGCCAGCGCTATTGCGTACATTGCCTTCTCCCGTACCAACCCAAACGGTATTAGGGTTGCCCGAAAAGCAAGCAAGAGAGCCGATGGCAGAGGTGTTTTGTGTGTCAAAAACAGGCTGCCACGTTGTACCACGATTGATCGACTTCCACACACCGCCCGTAGCCGCACCGACGTAGATAATATCGGGGTTTTCGGGGATAGAAGTTATGGCTGCAACGCGCCCGCTCATCCCCGCCGGACCAATAGAACGCGCTTTTAAGCCAAGAAAAAAAGTGGAATCAAGATTTTGTGCGAATGCCCCGAAAGGCGCATAAAAACTAGCAACAACAAACAGCGTCAAAAAGGCGCTGCAAAAAAAACGTGTTTTCCCTAAACACAGTAAAGAGTGCATAATGCGAGGAGTGAAGGTGAGAAAAGAGGGTTTTTGGAGGAGTGTTGTATTATGAATACAGCACCGCAATATCGCTCCAAATCGGCAGAAAAACAAGACACGGCGGAATTATTTCTGACATTGAACGATTTCATGGAGCAGAGGATTTGCCTGCTTTGCGACGTATTCGCCTAATGCCCGATATACCTCAAATTCTTCGGTATTGTAGAATTGGTCAATCGTTGTGCGGTTCGGGAGGTCTTTATTATTTCATATCAGTAAGCAAAAGGATTTATTTATTCGTTACGATTCGACATCCATCAATAAACGACAATACTGCTATAGACCCGGAATCATTAGTGTATCTCTTGGGAAGAATTGGGAGCTGCTTCAATCGGCACCTATTAACATGATGCTCAAGAAACTTTACAGAAGGTACGAGATTTTTGCAAAAAATATCAGCACTTGTTACCATAACAGCGATATGCAAAAAAATCTCATCTACAAAGCTCATCTCATCTACAAAGCTCATAGGCATTCTATATCTATGTAAACTGAGAATTACGGAAATTCTATGAGAATAGTTTAAGCCACCGAACTGCTATTGATTCTTGTTCAGTGGCTTTCGTATTTTGGTAGTGGTCAAGTAATACATGAGAGATTGTAAGTAATAATAAACATTTCGGTTACAATCTGATGCCAAAAGTCTCGTTTGGAAAACGAGAGGGTTTTGCGGACATAACGCCCCACTCGTTGCCGAAGGGTGTTGTTCCACCGC
>CANHDJ010000059.1 GCA_947459425.1 Ignavibacteria bacterium | reverse complement strand
GAAGCGGCGCTTGCGGGCGAATCCAATGAATTTACCGCACTCGACCTCCGTGCGGCACTGAAGCACATTGGCGAAATTACGGGTGCGGTCTGGAACGATGATATTTTGAATGCGGTCTTTGGGAAGTTTTGTATCGGGAAGTGAGGTGTGGGGGGCGAACTTATTTGGGTATCGTATGCGTCGTGGTTGTCGAGCCTTTACGGGCTTGGATGCGGCTGCCTTCAACAAAGGAGATATCATCAAACTCCGGTGCGAGTATTTGCTTCCCATCCAACGCATAGCACCCCAACTTCGTGCCGTTGTTGACTTTGATGACATTATTTTGAAGAATCTGCACTGCCGTAAAGGCTGGCGCAATAACCTCTTTGCCTTTGGCATTGACAACGCCCAATTTCTTTTCCAGCCCGACAATGACACAGCTATTGGCGACAATCTGCACCGAATCGTATTTTGGCGCTATTACTTCTTGCCCTTTTTTGTTCAGCAAGCCATATTTTTTGCCAACTTTTGTTACCCACATTCCGTTTTGTACGGGCTTGAGCAGGTCAAACTGCGGTGCTATCACGATATTGCCTTCTTGGTCGCTAAAGCCGTATTTCTCGGTCTTGCTGTCTTGCCAAAGAACGAGGTCTTGGGCTGCTGCGCCACTGTACACCAGCAGAATGAGGAGGAGAGAGACGAAAAATTTCATACGTTGCAAAATGTTTTGTGAGAAAAATGCTACCGCTCTTAAGGGAGAGCGATAGCCGAAAATAATTTTACTTTTTTGTATTTGAGAATGTGCCTTGCGCTAAAAGTGCAAGAATAGCAATGCTTTCATTATTGCTTCTTGTATATGCTGAAAACTCGTCATAAACGCCAATGGACACCGCGCGGCATCCGTCCTGTGTGGACAACAAAACTTTGCTATGACTTCGGCTACCTGTATGTGGCAATTGAGCCGTTGCAAGGGAACCTGATTGCCGTATTCCTGCCGGATATGACACCAGAGAGTCATCGGGCATTTCTTGACCAAGTCGCCGATGAGATAGAAACTGCCATAGCGCTGTATCAAGACCAAGCAGGTACTCATCGGGCAGAAGAGGTTATCAGCGCTTCTCATGTCCATATCCGCGATATACCTAAAAGTCTTTGGAAAACAGTTCTCATTATTGTAGATTCCACTATATGTGAATATCACCACGTGTGTAGATTTTGATACCAAAGATGTATTTGATTCGGTTATTACGCTATCTCAATTTAGTTGAAGGAGAAATTATTATGAAAGGCTTGATAAGCATTCTTATCATTGCTTTGTTGGGGACAGCTTTACCGCTTCTTTCTCAAGAAGGCAATATCCCTCCCAAAATACAAGCTGCTTTTTTCAGCAAGGTTTTTTCCAATTTTGACCCTGTTTTGAAGGGTAAAAACCCCGTTTCCTGTGTTGTCGTTTATGACAGCGACCAAGAGAAAAACGAGATGGTTGCTGCTTTTCAGGAGGTCGGATTTACTGTCCGAGCTGTGAAGTCATCACAGCCGATTGGCGAGGCGGATATTGTCTATTTTGCGGGAAAGACGAAAGTAAGCGGAGTTCAGGGGAAAAACATTGTATCAGTAAGCAATTCTATTGCTCAGGTAGAGTCCGGTGGTGCAGTCATGGGGCTTGGGTTGGAAAATGGCAAACCCAAAATTCATATTAACCTGAATGCTGCAAAAACACTCGGTAGGGCGTATCCGGCTGCTTTGCTCAAATTGGCAAAGGTGTATTGATTTTCTTCTGCTACACTTAAAGGCGCGACAAAATGCCATCTACCCTCATTTGTTACTATACCATCCTTGCTTTCGCTCCCAATAGTACAACGTTTCTTTCTTGAATTTTACTGAAAAATGCTATGAAAACATTTCTTACCTCATTGTATATCTGTGTATTTGCAACAACAGTCATTACACACCTTGCAACTGCACAAAACACTTCCCCAAGTGCTGATTCAACAAAAAAGACAAGCGATTACAAAGACGTTTCGCTGGAAGATTTATCCAATTTTTCTGTTGATGAGTTAAACACCGTTGGTATCTACAAAGGCAGTATCTACGAAGATATTTTCAAATCAAGTAATACTGCTTCCAAAACTGCCGAAAAGCCTTGGGAAGCTGCGGCAACACTGACGATTGTAACAGCAAAAGAGATCGAAGCCTTCGGTGCTACTTCTCTGTTGCAGACGATTGATCGTATTACAAGCCTTTATGCGATGAGTACACCTGCCTATCCACAAAATATGGTTTCCATTCGCGGCGACAACACCGACCAATACAATAACCGTGTTCTGATTCTGCTCAATGGTCGTCCAATGCGAGAAAGTATGTTTTTGGGTGAAAATCGCGCAATTTACACGATGATTCCCCTTCCCAGTGTTGAGCGGATTGAGATTGTGCGCGGTCCCGGCTCGGCACTCTATGGAACATCGGCGTTTACGGGTGTTATCAATATTATCACGAAAAACGGTGCGCGGCGAAAAGTTACGGCAAATGTACTGTATGGTTCGTTTGACCGCTTGCAAGCAGGTGTTTCGGGCGGTGCGACGCTTGGAGAAGTAGAAATAGCAGGTAGTGTAAACTACGTCCGTGATGGCGGATGGACGATGACGATGACCGATGAACGAAATTTCAAGCGTTCGACAAGGATGTCGGAAAATGGCTTTGGTGCTGACGTTAGTGTTCAAGCAGGTGGATTCTCACTGCAAGGTTTTGTGGGGCAGACCGAACAAGCGACCATTGGCAACACTCCTGTTTGGGGACCGCCGGAATTTCCCGCTCTGCGCGATGCAGAATATCGGTCATTTTCACAGCGTATTTTTCTGGATGCGGGCTACAAAGCTCAATTTACCACGAATTATGCCGCTTCTTTGAACGCCACGTACAATGGCTATAATTTTAAGTTTTTCTACCCGTCAGCAAAAGATGACTCGCGGCGCGTTTCTTCAAGCGATGTTTTAGTTGAATTTACCAACTATATTTCGTTCGATAAAAATCTCCAAATTATTGCGGGTGCATTAGCCTCATTTAACTCTGGGCAAGGTGTAGAGCCAACATTAGATAGGAACGGTAGAGTGTTTGATATTTTTCAGCAAGGCTCAAATGCTAACCCGTTTGTGTTCGTGCCGCCGACTGCCCAAACGCTCTTTAGCGCTTATGCGCAGCTAGAATATCGTCCGCTTGATGCTCTACGCATTATTGCAGGTGGTCAAGTGAACAAATCGCCGAATATTGATGTGGATTTTGCCCCGCGTGCCGCAGTAGTCTGGTCAATTACCAAAAACTTGGGATTGAAAGCTATGTACGGACGTGCTTTTCGCTCTCCTTCCCTCAGTGAACAACTGCGCCAATCTACCAATGCCTACGGCAATGAAAAATTACAGCCGGAACGGATTGGTACATTTGAAGCGCAATTCTATTATGCAAGTGTTGAAAATGGCTTGCAAATCGCAGCAACGTATTACAATAGTGCCGGAACAAATTTTATTGAGCGCTCGCGCCCATCGGACAGCCTGCGCATTGTTAATGGCGTTCCTGTGGCACTGTATATCAATGCCTCAACGTCTCAGTATCAAGGTGTGGAATTGGACGTACAAAGCGTGATTGCAGGCGGTTTCTCCTTGCGTGGCGGCGCATCATATATGTTGCAAGAGTCTAGCGTACCGACACGTCGCTTCACGGGAATGCCATCGGTGCTGGTGAAATTAGGTGTATTTTATACGAATCCTGTTGGTTTCAATATCGGCTTATTTAATTCCTTTGTTGGTGCAGCAACGGATATTCAAGCTGTGCGTGTTGTCAATCCTGCTGCCGACGCATATAACTTTCTTACGGCAAACGTACAGTTTCGCCTCAAAGACCTTTTCAAATCACCGACATTTCCCGATATGCAGGTTGAACTCTACGGTACGAATCTACTTGACGCAGGAGTTTTTTATCCTGAGTATGGAAGGCGCACCATCAATACAATTCCGGGACGCGCCGGACGTGCTTTCTACGCAACACTTCGCGTACAGCTTTGATGTTTCTATTGCAAGCATTTACCTAACTTTTGCTTCTCACTATGTCAATGACCTTTATACACGCCCTTTCTTTGCGAATCAAAGTTGTGATTGTATCGGGCGCATTATTGCTTGGAGTTGCTTTTTTTATTAGCATCTTTTTTCCTCTTCGCCAAGAGCGAGAAATGGCAAAATACCTGGACTCACAAGCCCTTGTAGTAGCAGAATTAACGGCACAAAATGTGGCATCGGCATTAGTTTTCGATGATACCGAGGCAGTCAAAACATCATTACAGCTTCTGAAATCTGCACCGGAAGTACAGTTTGCGCTAGTTTTCAAAGACGATGCGGAAGTCAGCGCGTACAATTCAGAGCAGTCGAAACCTTTGAAAGCAAGTATTGAAAAGGCATTGAAGACAAAAATGCGTTTGTCGGTTGTTGGCAAAAACTCGTTGGCGATTGTACCGATTATGGGAGAAAAGGGAGTTATCGGCACTCTCGCGCTGGGATTAAGTCGTCGGCAACTTGAGGCAGATGTATTGCAGAGCCGTATTATTGCTATTGCTGTGGGATTGGGTGTAGTTTTGCTTGGTGTATCGCTGATGTGGTATGTCATTATGCACCTTACAAAGCCGCTTCACACCTTAGCAGAAGCAGCCGACCGTGTTGCAAAGGGCGATATGAACATTTCTGTTGATGGTTCTACCAATGACGAAATAGGAACATTAGCAAATGGCTTTAACACGATGGTACAATCTATTCAAACAATGACGCAGAATCTCGAACAAGAAAAAGAAATGCTTTCCCAAAGTGTTCGGGAAATCCTCGTGCAAATGGCGCGTTTTGCTGACGGTGATTTGACGGCGTATCTTCCTTCCAATGTCTCGAACCCCGATATTGCGAAGCTCTTTGAAGGGTTCAATGAAACTGTTGAAAATATGCGCCATCTGGTGTCGCAAGTGGTGGAGGTTGTCGAGCAGACAATCTATATCAGCACTCGTTTATCTTCCAATACCGAAGAGATGTCATCAGCAGTGAATATGTACAATCACCAGACAGAGCAGATTGCCACAGAAATTCGCTCAATGACCGATCAAATGCACTCTAACGCAGAGAGCGCAAATGCCGCAGTACGCCTTGCTCACCAGTCTCGTGAGTTTGCAAGGCGCGGCAATAGCGAGATGGATAACCTCATGCAGGCATTAGGAGAAAATAACGCAGCAAGCCGGAACATTATCAAAATTATCAAAGTGATAGACGAGATTGCTTTTCAAACAAATCTCCTTGCTTTGAATGCGGCTGTGGAAGCGGCTCGCGCCGGACGGCATGGTAAGGGCTTCGCTGTCGTTGCGGAAGAAGTTCGCGCACTTGCCGGACGTAGTGCGAAAGCTGCCCGTGAGACAAATATGCTCATTGAAGCAGCCGTGAGCAAGGCAGATCACGGCATCACGATTGCTCGTCAGACCAATGATTCGCTTGGTGATATTCAGGCGAGTTCAAGTAAAGTATCGGATATTATCGGTGAAATTGCTGTGTCTGCAAGCGGTGCGCAGCTTCAATCTGCACATCAAGCATCACTGCTCCTGAAGGGCATCAATACGGTGTCAGGACAGACGCTACAGTCTATCAATCATATCAAGCAAGCAACCGAGCAAATTACTGCATTGACGGATAATCTTCGGGTGTTGGTAAGTCAGTTTACGCTTGATGCAAACACAATAGAACCTCTTCCATATAATACCTCCAAGGCTCTCAGACGATAGTCACAAAAACCTGAAGAGGAGTATTATCGCTAGAGTTATTGATTGTCGTAATTGCCGATTTTTCAATGAATTTGGAGTATCACTAATGAATAATATTTCTTTCTCTCTTCGTGCAAAAATTTCTCTTATTGCCGGATTACTTCTTTTAGCAGCAGGGATTTTTGTTGCAATATTTTTTCCGCTTCGTCAAGAACGCGAGATGGGAAAGTATTTAGATTCGCAAACACTTGTTGTTTCCGACATCACCGCACAAAATGTGGCTTCTGCGTTAGTCTTTGACGATGTTGAAGCGGTGAAAACATCACTCCAGCTTTTGAAGTCGGCTCCGGAAGTACAGTTTGCATTAGTTATCAAAGACGGGAAAGAACTTGGTGCATTTCAGCCTGAAAACACAACCTCTATTCGTACCGCTATTAATGATGCTTTGAAGGCGAATATACGCCTATCGGTCATCGGGAGCATTTCGCTGGCAATAGTGCCAATTACCGGTGAGAAAGGTACTATTGGTACCCTTGCTCTTGGACTTAGTCGCAACCGTCTTATCGAAGACGTGCAGCAAAGTCGAATTGTGGCTATTATGGTAGGGTTGGGGATTTTGCTTGTCGGTGGTGTACTGATGTGGTTTTTGGTTACGCGCCTTACTCAACCACTAAAAACCTTAGCCCAAGCTGCTGCAAAAGTGGCTGCGGGCGATACCACCGTTGTTGTTGAGGTAAAAACCAATGACGAAATTGGAATTTTAGCCAATGGCTTCAATGTTATGGTGGAAAATGTACGCCGATACATTTCGGAATTTCAAACACAAAAGATGGAAGCCTACACGTCCGCTACTGCTGCTGAACAGGCGCGAAAAGATTCTCAAGATCAACAGGAATCACTGATTCAAAGTGTTCAGGGAATGCTATTTGATATTGAAAAATTTGCAAAGGGCGATTTAACTATTCAAATGAACGAAGAACAAACGGATGCCATTCTTTTGCGACTGATTACCGGTTTTAATGATGCAGCAAATAATATAAGGCAGCTCGTTATACAGGTCGTTGATGCAGTTTCTGCCACTGCGATAGCCAGTGAAAAGATTGTATTGAGCTCGCAGCAGGTTTCAGGGGAAATGCACCGTCAGAATGAACAGGTTACTAATATTACTAGTTCCATTGAGTCTATCGCTGATCTTATTAGCAAAAATGCTCATCAAGCATCGGTTGCAGCCAATGAATCACTGCAAGCGAGTGATGATGCAAAAATAGGTGGAGATATTGTTTCAACCACGATACAGGGCATGAATACAATTGCAAATGTTGTGATGAATTCAGCAATGACCGTCCAAGAGCTTGGAAAATCCGGAGAGCAAATTGGCGAAATTGTACAGGTTATCGAAGAAATTGCCGACCAAACAAACTTACTTGCGCTTAATGCTGCTATTGAAGCTGCCCGTGCTGGTGAGCAAGGGCGAGGCTTTGCCGTTGTTGCGGACGAAGTACGGAAACTGGCTGAACGAACGCAAAAAGCTACAAAAGAAATTGCTATCACCATCAAGAAAATTCAAAATGATACCGCCCATGCCGTCAAAGCTATGCAAGCTGGCACAAAAGAAGTAGAAGCCGGAAAAATGGCTGCCGCACAAGCTGCGGAGGCTCTGGATCGTATTATTAACCGTACTGGAACGGTGGCAACGATTATTTCTCAACTTGCCTCTGTCAGTGAGCAGCAAACACGCATGAGTAAAAGTATTGCTTCAAATGCCGATACCATCACAACCGTAACAGAGCAATCCACGCAAGCAGTTACGGAAATTGCTTATACGGCAGAAGATTTGCGTAATTTGACCGAGCAGCTACAAATGGTCGTTGGACAGTTCCGTATAGAGGAACAGCTTAACGCAGAACCTCAGCGTAAGCAGTTTGCTCTTGGGAGTAAGAAAAATCTGCTGAAATAACTGAAGTTACGCTTTGGCAAAACTGGGTTTGTCATCAAGCATAGTTTGTAAGCGTTGTAATTCGGCAAACGCGGCTTGCAGTGCTTTGATGTAGAGTTGCCCTTTAAGGGCAAAATGATTTTTCTGTTCTTTGATTTTGAGACGTTCAAACTTCGCAAAGGCACATACACTGGCGAAGAGGTGCGTCGAGTGTCGGTCAATCGCTCGTGCAGGCGAGCGCTCTAAAAAAACCGGCCGGAGCACGCGCTTGACCAGCACAATACAACAGGCTTAGACAGTTGATGCCCCGAACATATGCTTGTTTGGTATGATCCCAATGGATGGCAACCAAACCGTTGATTTCACGGTGAGGTTGATGGACAATCGTATCATCCACCACCAATACGCCATCCTCGCTTTCGATCTGGCGAACCAAAGGCTTAACTTCTTTCCATAATGCCCGTCCATCAAAGGCTATCGTAGCAAGCATATCGGTCAATACGTCGTGCGACAATTTCCCCGACAGCATCGCCGAGAGTTTGGTGGCGCTGGTTTGACCAAACGAATTCAGCAGATAATCCGTCTATAAATCCAATTTTGCTTCCATGACCATGCCTTTCTCTCTCAATGAACAATTAGATACGGAAAGCAATCTACGGATTTATGATTTTTTGTCAAGCGTAACTTCAGTCATTATTTTTCAAATCTCAACACCAGTATTTATGAGCTATCTCACGCTTCTTGTGGAAAAAAAGCAGAGCTATGTCATCATTACGCTCAATCGCCCCGATAAACTCAATGCCCTCAATGGTCAACTTCTCGCTGACCTGCATCATGCCATGACCCAAGCACAGCACGATAGCACCGTCCACGCTGTTATTCTGACGGGAAGCGGTGCAAAAGCATTTGCGGCGGGCGCAGATATTGCCGAACTTCAGCCGTTAGATGGACATTCCGGTTTACCATTTGCCGAGCGCGGTCAGTCGGTGGCAAATCTCATTGAGCATCTCGGTAAGCCCGTCATTGCTGCCGTCAACGGATTTGCCCTCGGCGGCGGTTGTGAAATGGCGCTTGCTTGCCATGTACGCTTTGCGTCGGAGAATGCGCAATTCGGCTTGCCGGAAGTATCGTTGGGGATATTGCCCGGATACAGCGGTACGCAGCGCATGACAAGGCTTGTCGGCAGGGCAAAGGCTGTGGAATTGATTTTGTCCGGCGACCGCGTTACGGCTCAGGAGGCGCAGAAAATCGGACTTGTGAACGATGTTGTTCCGCAAGAAGAGCTTCTTACACGAGCAGAAAAATTTGTGCAAACGATACTAACCCGCAGTCAAACAGCCGTCCATGCCGCACTCACAGCAATTCTTGCCGCCGAAGAACTCGGACACATCGAAGGAATGACCTTCGAGGCAGAGCGCTTTGCCGAACTCTGCAATACTCCAGATTTTAAGGAAGGAACGAGCGCATTTCTTGAAAAGCGCCCAGCAAAATTTCAGCATTTTTAGTTGTTGAACACGGATTCACTGCGTTCAAATCATTGTTGTCTCTGTGAAACGAACCATTTTATACGCGCTTTACAATGCGATGGCAGTTCCCCTACTGCACATCGCATTTTTTCTTGCCGCCCTTGTCAGTAAAAAAGCGCGGTTGCGCCGTCAAGGACTGAAAACAACGTGGAAAACTCTCGCTGGACTACCTGCGTTGCACGAGAGTAAAACGAATCGCATTTGGTTTCATGCGGCTTCGATGGGAGAATTTGAACAACTCAAGCCTATCATTGAACATTGCAAATCTGTTTTGCCTTCGCTCCACATTATTGTTTCTTTTTTTTCACCGTCTGGCTACGAGCATCAGCGCCAATATGCGCTTGCGGACGCTGTTGTTTACCTGCCACTTGATGGAAAACGTGCGATGGAGCGCTTTGTCAACCTTGTGCAGCCGTCGGCGGTCGTGATTGCGAGGTACGACCTTTGGTGGAATATGCTATTGGCGCTCAAAAGCCGCTCTGTGCCAACGTTTCTTGTTTGTGCAACGCTGAATAACGGGAGCCTTCTTGCCGGAACATCGCTTGGACGCGGGTATCTGCGGGCGGTGTATGGCTTGCTCACGCAAATTTTTACGGCAGGTTCAAGCGAAACGGTGAAATTTGAACAATCGGGTATTACTGCACCCATCACAACGAGCGCCGATACGCGCTTCGACCGCATTGCCTCGCAAGTAGCTTCCAATCGCGGTTCGAGGAATGCAATAGCCCAAACACTTAGTCTTCCGACTACATTTTTTTCGGACGACGATTGCGTTCTTGTCGTGGGAAGTTCGTGGAAACCCGATGAAGACCGCGTTATCGAAGCAGTAAAACGCTTGGAACACGCCTTGCGAGAGCGATTGCGGCTTATTATCGTGCCACACGAACCCAATGAAGCACACGTGCGCCGATTGAAGGAATTACTTCCTGAAAGCGAGTTTTTAAGCGCTTTTCAGGGCGGAAGGGATACTCAACTGCCAGAACATTGTATTGTTGATAGCATTGGAAAACTTCTCAAACTCTATGCACTGGCAGATATTGTTGTTGTTGGGGGTGGCTTTGGAAGTGGTGTTCATAGCGTTACCGAGCCTGCGGGATACGGATTACCGATTGCGTGTGGAGGGAATATTGGCAGAGCGCGTGATGCTGAGGCGTTACACGCAAAAGGCGCTTTAACACTGGTGCGGAATAGCGACGACGTTTTCCAATGGCTTCAAATCATGCTTCAAGAGCCGGAAACGCGCAAAAAACAAGGTGCAATAGCTCACCGCTACGTTCACGAAGGAATCGGGTGGAGTCGAACAATCGCTGAACAAGTGCTAGCGGGGCTGGGCAAGTCGCCGTAACTTTTCACCCAAAAATTCCGTATTTTTGCTGTAACAATCCCGTTTCACTTTTGGCAGTAAAACCGCGATGCTTGTTGAATTTTCATGGCGCTTGCTGTTGTTTTTTGTGGTTGTCGGCATTTTGCAGACGACATTGGATGTGATTGCTCTGGCTGCATGGCGGTCGTTTGTTCGTAAAAAAGGCTGGAAGTCGCTTTGGTACACGCTTCCGATTGCGCTTGGCGTAGTGATGTTTTTTGTTTTTCCCTTTACGGTCTATTTGCGCCAAGTCGAGTGGTACCCCAGCCCTTTGAATAAATTTCTGCATAAAGCGCTGACTGTCTGGTATATGCCGAAAATTCCCGTCGTTGCGTTCATTGTCGGGCGGACGGTGGTGAATTGGCTGCAACACCGCTTTAATACTCGTCTGGTGGATATGTTGATGTACGTGATTGACCTTACCATTCGCGCTGCACATTCGGTCAACAATATTTCATTGCTTCAACGTACACAAGCGCTCTTTTTCCGTATTCATGCTGTTCGGGGCATAGCTTCTCGCTTTTTTTTAACGGCATTGCCCACAGTGCAAGAATTGCCAAAACAAGTTCCCAAGCCGTTTGACGCGCCGTCAACATTTGCCCAAAACGACACTCGCCTTGTTTCGCGTCGTGCTTTTCTGACTAAAGCTGTCAATATCGGCGGTTATGCTCTGGCAGCCTCTCCGGTACTGCATTTGGGGACAGATGCGCTTTATACGCTCTATGATTTTGAAATTCACCGTGTTGAAATTCCAATCAAGAACCTTCCACGTCAGTTTCATGGTATGACGATTGCGCAACTTTCCGATATTCATGCGGGTTCGTTTTTCTCGGAACAGCCCATGCAGGAGGTTTGTCGTCTTGTGGAATCGCTCAGACCAGATATGGTGCTGGTTACAGGAGATTGGGTGAATTGGCGGGCATTGGAACTACCGCTTATTTTGCCACAAATCCAGCGTTTATGCGCTTTTGCCGAAAAGAATGCGCGATTTGGTCTTTGGGGTTGCTTGGGCAACCACGACCACTACTCAACGGGCGCAGCGCACAATGAAATACTCTCGACAATTCGCGCTGTGGGTGTCAAACTGCTCGTGAATCAAAACACCACCTTTCGCGTTGATGGCGCAAGTTTGCAACTCGCAGCGATTGATAACACGGGTTTGCGGCAAAACTACGGTAATCTTGATGCAGCAATGCAGGGGCTATCGCCGGAGAATCCCACAATTTTAATGGCGCACGACCCCACATTTTGGGACAAAAAAATACACGCCAAGCCGCATGAAGCCTTGCAAGGAAATATTCTCGTTGACCTCACGCTCTCCGGGCATACGCATGGCGGGCAGATGGGATTGAGCATATTCGGCATGGATATTACGCCAGCCGCGCTGATGTATAAGCAAGTAGCGGGCTTGTATGCCGATGACTATCAATTAGGACAGCATATTTACGTGAATCGTGGTATTGGCACAACGGGTATTCCGGTGCGGCTTGGTGTACCGCCGGAGATCACACTTATCACGCTCAAAACGGCATAACAACAGGCTTTTCGTATGCTTCTCCGCGATTTACGACCATACTTTGTGAGCGACGCACACATTCTCGGTGATGAAGAACGAGAAGTACAGTATATTGCTAAATTCTCTGCCGATTTTGCTCAACGTGGTGGTATGACGTTTGCGATGTCGTCAAAAGTTGATTCATTAGAGCGGGTTATGGATTGCCCAGCTTCGGTTATCATCACCGATTACCCCATATCTGGTGAAAAGGCTGATAAAACCTTTCTTCTGACGCGGTTTCCCCGCTTACAAATTGCCAAATTCAGCCATTGTTTTGCCAAACCTACCCAAGACCTCCCTCTTGTCGAGCGCATGAATCCTGATAGCAGCAAGAGCCGTATTTACTGCTCCGAAGCGGCACATATAGACGCAAATGCTATTATCGGCGACGGGACGCGAATTTTTGCCGGAGCGGTGGTCTATGGTGGTGTACGGATTGGTCGAAATTGTATTTTGCACAGCAATTGTGTTTTGGGTGCGGATGGTTTTGGGTACGAAAAAGATGAGCAGGGCGATTGGTTCAAAATCGCGCATTTAGGTGGTGTTTGGATTGGTGACAATGTTGAAATTGGTTCAGGAACGTGTGTTGACAGGGGAACATTTGATGACACGGTCATCGAAGATAATGTGAAAATTGATAACCTCGTGCATATTGCTCATAATTGCCATATTGGTCGGAATGCACAAATTATTGCGCTGGCGATGATTGCTGGCAGCGTTGAGATTGGCGAAAATGCTTGGATAGCGCCCAGTAGTTCCATTCGTGAGGGCTTACGGGTTGGAAACAATGCTGTTGTTGGTTTGGGTGCTGTCGTTGTGAAGGATGTGCCGCCCGACACCACTGTTGCAGGGGTTCCTGCGAAAATGTTTCACTCACACCATTTACGATAATTCTCTTTTCTATGTCCTGTGATTTCTCTTTCCGCCATTATGCTGAATGTGCAGAGCGTATCGGCGCTTCAGACCACGATATTGAAATGATTCACGATATTGATTTCGAGCCAAATAATGTCCTTGCAATGGCGGAAATAGAGCATCGGTACGGTATTTCCGCAACGTATTTTGTACGCCTACACGCCCGGACGTACAATCCATTCGCATTGCCCCATCTGCCAGTATTTCAGAGCCTTACCGAAGAGTATGGTCATAACATTGGGCTTCATTTTGAGCCATTTTTTTATGCACCATCGCAAATACGCGAGGCAATTACGCAGGAAAGTTCTATGCTTGGCTTTGCGCTTGGTTTTGAGGTCAATGCCATTTCTATCCATGAGCCGGCGCGGTTCGGGAGTATTTCGCCGGAAGATATTCCGATTGGTATGCAATATTATTGCTGGGATGCGCCGTATTATGAGGGTAAGAAGTATATCTCGGATAGCGGAAGTCGTTGGCGTGAAGGATGTATGTGTGGGCATCTGCACCGCGAAAAACTGATTATTCTTACACATCCCGACTCATGGTATCACCAGACTTCGGCGGAGAATTATTAAGATTTTTCCCTG
Organism: Ignavibacteria bacterium; assembly: GCA_947459425.1. Taxonomy (GTDB): domain Bacteria; phylum Bacteroidota; class Ignavibacteria; order Kapaibacteriales; family UBA4661; genus PH2015. The sequence continues at coordinate 5,329 of CANHDJ010000059.1, read as the reverse complement.
TGACAATGTATCAACAATTTTCGCCAATGTCAATCGTCAAGTCGTTGGCAATCCCCAATTCTCTTATTAATTTTTTGTCGTTATGACAGCAATTATCGGTTCTCAAGCACCTGATTTTACCGCCCACACCGACGGTGGCGGCACTGTTTCACTGCGAGATTTACGCGGCAAAACCGTCATTCTTTATTTTTATCCTAAAGACGATACTAGTGGCTGCACTGCCGAAGCGTGTGATTTCCGAGATAACATGGAGCGTCTTATTGCTAGTGGCGCAGTGGTGATTGGTGTAAGCCCTGATAGCCCAAAATCGCACGACAAGTTCAAACAAAAATATGACCTCAATTTTGCGTTAGTCAGCGATGAATCCAAGGAAATCTGCCGAAACTATGGTGTATGGGTGGAAAAATCTATGTATGGGCGCAAGTATATGGGCGTGGAGCGTTCCACATTTGTTATCAACCCAGAAGGTATATTGACGTATGAATGGCGTAAAGTCAAGGTTCCAGGACACGTAGACGACGTATTTGCTGTGTTATAAAACTTCACCTGTGAAGTTTCTGGACAATAAAAGTCTTCAATTTCTTACCTTAGAGCCTTGTATTGACCCTGCTTCCAGCAGCAGAGAATTACTGTTTTTGCTTGTTCTAGGTCATTGTCTATTCAATCTACAATCTTAGCTGACGTGCGTAATCAGCAACGCTGCGCCAAGATAGCTAACGGCTTCGATAATTCCGGCATTGATATTTCTATCGCGGCTAATTTCTGTATCCAAGCCACCTCCATAGAGGCTGAATCCGCTTCCCAACAACAGCCCTTGCACAAGAAATTGGCGAATGGGATAAAGCGCAATCACCGCAAGTAATGTTTTGCCAAATCCCGTGAAACTGGTCATGTAATCGACGAAATCGCCTTTTGCTGCGTGACCGACGATAATACCAATGGCAACCATCAAACCTGCATAACTCATAGCTGCGGGGATGTTGCCATTCAAAATCTCCTGAATATCATCATAAGCGGTAAGACGGCGAAAAATAAAGGTAATGACAAGCAGTGCCACAAAGCCCGCCAGCATGAACACCATCGCCGTAACATAATTCCCACCGCGAGCATCGCCTGAAACACACGCAGCAATCACTGATGCCGTCGCCACATAGCTTCCTGCGGCGGTGATACCTGCCGCGACATTGCCCTGTCGCACCGACTCATAAACTTCTTTGCTCACAAAAACCCGCAAAAGAAGCGAAGAACTCAGCGCCAATAGAATGATGCCCGTAATGCCGTAAATCGCTACATCACGTGCATCGGTAAGCAATGTGCCACTGCCTTCACCCGCAAGCACCGATGCGACAATGAGCATCATGCCTAGCACGTATCCTGCAATCTGAACCCCCATAGCAGGATTATCCTTGTGGACAAGCGATTCGGTCAGACTAACGTTCATCACAAGTTGGTTGATAAATCGTGCTGCAATGAGCAGAATAACGGTTGCTCCACCAATAAAAAGTATGCCCTGCAAAGTATCTTGCCAATTCATAATAAGTTCCCAAAAAAGTGTGAAGAGAGCGTGATTGCTTGTTCAGTGATGTGGATTTCCTACGACGACCGTCCGCCAAAACTACTCCGCCCGAAAGAGCCGGAGCGCCCACTGCGAATGCCGCTCATCCGCCCTGTGGAGGTGTTTGTGCGGACACTTACGCGCCCAAAGCCGCTCGGACGCTGCTTCCCAATACCTGAGCGCGTTCCGCCGACAGACCTGCTGGAAAACATTGTTTGGCGTGGTGCAGGTGCATAGCTAACGCGGGAATAGTTTGTAACGGGAAGCCTCGACATTGCTGGCATTGCGCGGTAATAGGTGTAAGAAGGATAATGATAGAAAAACCACGGCGAAAACATCGGACCGCCACCGTAATAATACACTGGGGTTGGATATGCCATATAGCCAGTCGCCATTTGTGGAGCGACATTCTGTTGAGCCTGAGCATTCATTTGTTGCGGAACAGCCTGTTGCTGTGCGGGCTGTTGTTGCACGGGCTGTTGTTGGGGAGTAGCTGCCATCGCTGTTGCTGTTGTGCTGCCTATCGTGGCTTGCGCCGCTTCGGGTTGGAAGCGTGTAAGCGGGAGCATTTCCACACTGAGGCTTTTTTCTTGATAAGCTACAAATTCCTCATTCAAATCATCCAATTCTGTACGCTGATTTTCGTTAGGCATTCCATAGACAATCGCTGTCACGCCGAGGGTTTTCAGGTTGTCGGCAGTAGGAACTTTTGCCATATAGCGGTTGTCGAACTGGCTATCGGCATCAACATATTTTGCGAGACGATTGGCATCCAGCATCATAATAGCGGCAGGGGATTCGGGGCGTTTTGCTGCTTTTTCACTCACTTCTTTTGCATAATAGACCAGCGCCGCCAAGGTCTCGTGCGCTGGCACAACACCAAGTGGATGCGGGAAATTATCAAAACTCATCACCGGTTCGGCAACATCCGCCATTGCTGCCGCAAATGCAACGGATTCGGGACCGGGAATATCGGAAATAATAAACGTCGTTGACGGGTTTTGCGCCGTTTTCAAGACCTCTCTCATGCCCAAGCCGCGTGAATATGCCTCGCGCATAGCAGGTGTGCAGATTGGCGTTATCATTCCGCGTAGCGTATCTTGAGAAAGTGCTTGAATAAGCGTTGGAACATAGTACGGCTGCCATTTTCCGTTGCCAGAACTTGGCTGCCATGCTTTGAGCAGCACATCGGGTTTCGTAAAATCTTTCCATGCTGTTGATCCCGTGCTATCGGCAACTTGTTTATCCCGAAAGGTCAGCGCTTTATCCTGAGAACCAACATTCCAGCCTTCTTTGCGCTGGAGTTCCAAGGTATCGCTCTCGGACTCTATCTCGTCATCGTCGCACGAGACGAGAAATCCTGAAATTCCTGCCGCAGCCGCTAGGCTTGCCAAATTGGTATTCATTTGGCGGCGCGTGAGCATAGATTTCCACCACTCAGGATATGGAGATGGCGAGGTGGGTAAAGAATCCAAAAAATCGTGATTGTGTCTAGGTTCTTCGTTCTGCATGATGGATTGTATCCCGCATAAATTCAACAACTGGATATGCCTCACGGCTGCTTGTTATTCGTAAAATACACATTATTCTGTTCTTCATCAAATCGCAGAAATATTCGTTATTCGGGGTGGGATTTCCGTGTCAAAAATGATCGGCAATTTGCGTCGAAAACGGCTTTGATTCTGGCTGTTCAAGCGGCAACCATAAAAAGAAAATTGTTCCTTTGCCAACATTGCTTGCGACCTTTATTCTGCCTTTGTGCGCTTCGACTACCCATTTGACGATGGATAAGCCTAATCCATGCCCGCTAATATTGGTCGAGCGCGATTTGTCCACGCGATAAAAACGGTCAAAAATATAGGGAATATCCTCCTCCGGGATGCCATAACCGCTATCGCTGACCGAAACAAGCGCCTCGTCGTCCTGGACACGCAGGGCGACTGTGATGCTGCCACCGCTTTGGGTATATTTTACAGCATTGTCCACGATATTGAGTAGTGCTTGGTGCAAGCGTACTTTGTCACCTTCCAGCATTACCTCCGATTCAATGGTGGAGCGCACGACAATATCTTTTTCCTCGCCCAGAATCATCGCGTCTTCGACCATATCATCCAAAAGCGCACTCAGGCTAAATTTCTTGAGGTCAAGTGGAACCTGCCCTGCATCGGCGCGTGAAAGTTCAAGGAGGTTTTTGACCACTTGCGAAAGGCGACTTACTTCCTCAAGCGCACTGGCAATGGTTTCTTGATATTCGTGTGCTGTTTTTTTGGAGTGCAGTGCCACTTCCAATTCGCCCATCAAAATAGCAAGCGGCGTGCGGAGTTCGTGCGAAGCATCACCCGTAAACTGGCGTACCTGCTCAAATGAGCGCTCCAAACGCTCTATCATCTCGTTCAATGTTCGTGTAAGGCTCGAGATTTCATCATTCACACGGCGCACGGGCAGGCGCTGACTGAGATTATGCTCGGTAATATCATCAGCGAGGCGAATGATTTCTTCTACCGGCTGCACGAAATATTTTGCTAAAAACCACCCGCTTATCACCGCGAGGATAAGGACGATTGGTGCAGCAAGAATCAAGGACGAAAAGAGGTCGTTGAGTGTGGTTTCGATTTCTTCTACGGGATATCCAACGGAGATTTGCACCGTTCCGGTATGATAGACAAACACACGCAAACGTTGCTTTCCAAGAGAGACGGTTGGAATCGTATAGCGAAACGGAAACCCGTCGCCTTCCAGCATCCCGACCATCGGAAGCGGTAATTGCCATTTGTGTTGCTGTAAATTTTCGGAGCGCCAGACGATTGTTCCCGCGGAGTCGGCAACTTGAATAAAATAATTTTTCGGATTCAGCAAAATATGCTCATAGACCGCAGACCAGACCACATCTGCTTTTTCTTCGCGTTGCGCCGACGTATCTTTGGGTGGGAGAATTGGTCCGACAAAGCGCCGACGCTCTTCAGCACGAAAAAACTCAAAATAATCAACTTTCCCAGGCAGCTTTGCTTTTTCGCGCCTAGGGCGCTCAGATTGCGAAGGCAGAAGCGGTTGTTGGGTTTCGTTTTGCTTTTTGCGAATGATGTAGTCAAGAGATTCCGTGACGCGCTGAAGCGAAGAATCAAGATTATCGTTCAATTCACGCTGCACGGTCAGGTATGCTAATAAAATTACCAACGCCAGCGGCAAAGCCACAAGCGCCGTGTACCAGAGCGTCAAACGCAAACGGAAGGAAATTTGTATCAATAGCGGAATATAATTGATGTTACATTGAAAAGCAGTATCCAGTTTTTGTCAGCTTCTGTCGATGGCGTAGAGTAGGATTGCAAACACCCAGACATATCAACAATATGCTGAACTTCGCGCTTTTTCCCAAAGCATATATTCGGCAGTACACAAACGGCAAGATGCCGCTTTGAATTCTAATATGGCAGGCACTGCATATCGTCATTTTATCGCTTCGAGATTGGGGAATACAACACAGGAAAACGATGATAGGCAAATAGGTTTTTGTCGCATAAACAAACAACGGCGCGACCTTCAGAGTGAACGTCGTGCCGTTATTTTTTGTGGTGGTGCTGAATGCTTATGAGACAAGCATTGCAGAGGATTGCAAAGCGGTAGTGGTATAAATTTACATGATTTTATGTAAGTTTGTAAGAACAATAGTCTGGACATTTTAAAAAAAGAGTAGTAAAAAAGCATACCTCTTCCTTGATTTGTAAAGTAACCACACTGTACAGCATCAAGAAAAGAGGTATCATGCGCAATGCACAG
>CANHDJ010000058.1 GCA_947459425.1 Ignavibacteria bacterium | reverse complement strand
GCAAGCAATGTCCTTGCGGCAAGCGCAACGACGCACTCACGCTCTCCGACAGGACGTGGCGTTGCGAGTGTGGTCTGGAGCATGACCGCGATATATTGGCTGCGTGTAACATCAAAGCCTTCGGATTGAAAAAAATGTCGAACAATGTAGGGCAGGAATTGCCCGAACTAACGCTTGGGGAGTCTGCTACCACGAGGGGCGACGTTGAACCAAGAAGCCCCCGCCTTTAGGCGTGGGGTGATTCACCACCGCACAAAATGACCAATGACTAATGCACCAATCAACCCACTAACCAAACAACTCTTTATGGCACAAACTCCTGAAATTCGTTCAACAACGGTTATCGGTATCATACGCGATGGCAAAGCCGCTTTGGGCGCAGATGGTCAAGTAACCCTCGGCGCAACTGTGATGAAGCAATCGGCAAAAAAACTCCGCAAACTCTATAATAATTCCGTCATGGTTGGCTTTGCCGGCGCGACGGCGGACGCATTTACGCTGATGCAGCGTTTTGAAGAAAAATTGGAGCAGCACCGGGGCAATCTCTCGCGCTCGGCGATTGAATTAGCAAAGGATTGGCGGACAGACCGCTATCTACGGCGCTTGGAGGCAATGCTTATTGCTATCAACAACCAAAATGCCTTTATTGTAAGCGGTACGGGCGATGTGATTGAACCGGACGACCAGATTGTGGCTATTGGCTCCGGCAGTATGTATGCACTCTCGGCGGCACGAGCGCTCCAAGAAAACACGGCGCTTTCGGCGAAAGAGATTGTCGAAAAATCTATGGCAATAGCGGGGGATATTTGCATCTATACCAACAAACATATTACCGTTGAAACGTTGGATGCGTAACGCGATTGCTCTTCGGAGTGGGCGAAAAATTGGCGGATTCTCGTCGGGCGGTTTATTCTGACCGTCCGACGTGCAAAAATTTATTCTTTTGTTGGTAGTTCGACAATAAATGTTGCGCCGGGAATTCCTTCATCCCGTTTGCTTTCCGCCCAAATTTTCCCCTGATGAATTTCAACGATTTTTTTTGTAATTGCCAAACCAAGCCCGTGCGAGCTTTCTCCGCCCGTCGGTTGTGCGGAAAGCCGTTGGAAGTAGCCAAAGAGCTTACTTTTATCATCTTCCGAAAGCCCGGGACCTTGGTCTTGGACGGATAATCGAATACTTCCGGGAATATCCGCATTTTCCGGCGGGATTGCGCTAAGGGTAATATTTATCGTGCTGTTCGTCGGCGAATATTTTACGGCATTCGAGATAACATTATCGCATAATTCGTATAAAAGCTGCACGTCGCCATGAACAGAGTAGGAAGAATCATCGTAGGCGAAGGTTATGGTTTGGTCTTTCTGTTGAGCGCGGGCGGTGTTTGCGATGATAACCTCAGAAACGGTCGTCAAAAGATTGCTATCGGTAAATTCTGGGGAGAGTTTGCCAAATTCGAGGGCAGAATTGCTCAGAAGGTTATTAATCAATGACAGCATCCGTTCACTGGATGACTGAATAACGCTGAGAATATAGATTTTTTCTTCATCTCCTTCTAATTTATCAATCAAAATTTGCACAAGACCGATAACACTGGCAAGTGGATTTTTGAGATCATGCGCGGCAACGCTGAGGATTTCGGTCTTTTGTTCATTCAGGCGCTCGGCGGTATTGCGCTGTACTTCTGCGTTTTGCAAGGCAACAAAGAGTTCCTTGCGTGTGCGGCGTAATTCTGCTTGCGTGGAGTCGCTCACCCGCGTAATTTTCATCACCTCGTTAAGCAAAACGCCATATTGCTGGGCAATGTGACTATACTCGCGGCGCAAGGTTTCCACAGAAATATCCTCTTTCGTAATAATCGTTTGTGTGCGCTCTGCAAAGCGTGTTTCTGCCTCAAATGCGTGCATTAGTCGTACCTTGTGTAGTGTAAGATGAAATCATTTATCGCGGGTGTGTTATCGCATTAAGTGCGAGAGCATTTCTCGTTTTGTTTTGTCCAATTCCTGCATCGTTGCAATAATTTGGAAGGTCTCTTCGATAGATCCGGAGGAGTACAGTGCGTTGTGCTGCGTTTGTAGAGTCTCAATCTGTATTTCCAGTGTGCGTATTTTTAGGCGCGTTATGCAATCATACATAATGCGCACATTGTCTTGTGAAATCTCTGCACCGAGCTTTTGCCAGCCTTCGCTGGGGTTTTCGGGGCGTATCACCAGCCCCATAATGCCACTTGGCACATCGTCACCTTGTGCCGAACTTTTGAGCAAGTAATCAAGCGGCTTGCCGTACTGGGAGGCTCGATCAATGAGCAAAAATAAGGTTTTTGCCTCATTTGTAATGAAAAATTCTTCCGAAACGCCTTCTTTTTTCCTCATATAGGCACAAGCACCCTCTATCGTGAGCGCAATACGCAAAAGTTCTTCTTCTTCGGGCAGAAGCGTTTTTCCCGGCGGTAGCGTAAAAGCATCGTGAATTGGCGCGGTCGTGGAAGCCGTTTGTTGCGAATACTTGTCGGCAGAAATGTCTCCCGCCGATTGGGAATTAACGACGCTGATGGTCGTTCTTTTGGCGGCGTTGGTGTCAATCTCAAACGGCGGAGGCTCTGGATTACTCGGTTCTTGGAGGCGCATTTGCGAACGCTCTTTGGCATCAACAAATTGATTCCGTCGCAAAATCTGTGTGAGTTCGGCATACAAATCTGCCTCGCGCAGCGAGAACCGATGCGCCACCGAGCGAATCATAAAATCGCGCTTGATTTGAATCGGCACTTTGGCTATCGTTTCCATAATGGAGCGCACGGCTTCGGTACTGCCTGTGGGCGTAGCAAGCAAGCCTTGTTCGCGGAAAATCTCGCCTTTGAAATCCACCAGCGACAATGCCTCTTCCAGCCGGCGCTGAAATGCCTCTTTGCCATCATGCTGGATAATACTGTCGGGGTCGTCACCGTCGGGAAGGCGCACAATCTCTACGTCAAAGCCTTCCGATACTGCTAAATCCAAACCTCTGAGCGCGGCATTGATACCGGCTTTGTCGGAATCATAGACAATTTTGATGCGTTTACAAAAGCGCGAAAGAAGCCGCAACTGCTCTTTGGTGAGCGCCGTGCCGCTTGAAGCCACGACGTTCTGGAATCCGGCTTGATGCACACTGAGTAAATCCGCATACCCTTCCACCAAAATCGCGTACCCAAGCTGCCGGAGCGCATCTTTTGCTTGGAAAATACCGTAGAGAACTTCGCTTTTGTTATAGACCAGCGATTGTGGGGAATTGAGGTATTTTGCCGATGCCGTGTCTTCATCGTTCATGCGCCGTCCGCCGAAGCCAATGACGCGCCCTGTGGGGTTTTGAATCGGAAACATCAATCGTCCGCGAAAGCGGTCATACACACGCCCGGTTTCTTCTTTTTTACCCACCAAACCCGCATCCAGTAACGCTTCTTCGCTCACGCCAAGTGCTTTGAGTTCACTCATGGTGGCGGAAAAACTATCGGGTGAAAATCCGAGGGCGAATTTTTTTACGGTTTCTTCGCTGAACCCGCGTAAACGCACGTATTGGAGAGCCTCTGAGCCAATATCGGCGTACAAATTTTTGTAGAAAAAATTCCCCGCTAAACGTAGCACATTGTAGGCATTTTCGTAACGATTACTTTCACCCTGCGCGTGGTCGTCTGTATCGTCGGGAAGCGAGATTCCAAGACGCTCTGCAAGTAATTTGACTGCTTCGGGATAACTGATTTTCTGGTGTTCCCGCAAAAACGTAATTGCGTCGCCACCTTTGCCACAGCCAAAGCACTTGAAAATACCTTTTTCCGGCAGAACATTGAAGGACGGCGTTTTTTCGTTGTGGAAAGGGCATAGTCCAAGAAAGTTCCGTCCGCGTTTTTTCAGTACAACAAAATCACTAATCACCTCGACAATATCAGTGTCGTGGCGGATTTGCTCAATGATTTGGTCAGGAATACGCATGGCGAATATAGGCGGGAAATGAGGTAACGGGCGATTTGCAGAGGGGAGATATTGAAACTTATTCAAGAACCGCCCCGTCGGGCGGCTTCTTCGCCGTCCGGCGGGTTTGAAAGCGCCTCCATCGTATAACCCCCGCCAGACGGCACTATGAACAACCTCAGTACGCAATCGTCGTAAACATCACCTTAAATCCATCGGCAAGCTCTAGTCCATTTTTCTTGATATTTTCGTCGTCGGTGGGGTAATACCACTCTACTTCGACCGAGCGTCCAGCAGCGACAGCGCCTTCGGCGAGTGACAAAAAGTTAATGATGTACTTCGAGGTGCTGGTGTTGAAATAGGTAAATTTAAACTTCAGGCAAATCGGTCCTCGCGTAGAAGCCACCAGCCCTTGAAACCATTGCAAAATGGGCTTGTAGAACTCGTGTGCAAGATCGGGGAATGACTCGCCAATAAGCCATAAATCGGCGCTCACGGGGTCGAAATCTATGCGCGGCGTGTTATCGGTTTCTTCGATGTAGAGAGGTTGTATAGAATCGGTCATTGGTATAGTTGAAATAATGTGGGCAAGAAATATCGTTAAGCATTACCGGATATAGTTTTATTGACGCGGGCATTCAAAATAAAAAACTGCAAACCGGGTTTGTAGTCGCGTACGAGAAATTGCAACGGTAAATCACTGCGCCGGGCAATTTCAATCAGCCCTACACCCGCACCCTTGCTGCCTTCCGGCGGGTCGGCAAGTAAACGCTCTTTGTAGAGCCTATTGAGAGCAGATTTTTCCATGGTATTGAGCAAAGTACAGTCCTCAACAAGGCGCTTGGCGGTTTCCGGCGTAACGGCATTGCCGGAACTTATCGAATAAACCGAGCCTTCTTCACTAACGGTAACAACGCCCACACCAAAGGGCTTTTTATCGGCATCAAAAGCCTGTTCTGCCGAATAATGCCGTACATTTTGCGATAATTCAATGAAAATACCAAACAAAATTTGCATTTGCGGCTCTTCTTGCGCTTGTTGTTTCAAGACAACGGCAAGTTGGGTGAGCATACTTTGAGAAATGACACCTTTGAACGCGAACAAAATATTCGCTGCGTCCATGTTGTTGTAAAATTCCAGTAAGTCGTTTGCCATGAATCTACTGCGAATAGGATGAATGAATTTATACGGTAATTTGTACCCCTAAAATCGTCATATCATCGCGTTGAGGGGTTGCTCCTTGATGTTCGCTCATTGCTTTTGCAATTATGCTGTGCTGTGTGGTCATATCCTCGTGGGCAATGTGCCGGAAAAGAGCTTCGAGACGCTTCGTGCCAAATTTCTCACGCTTGGCGTTGTGTTGGTCGGCATAGCCATCGCTGGTCAAATAGAGCATCGTCGGCGCGGTGCGGTCAAAATCAATGCGTTTCGAGGAAAAGGCGCGTTTGGATTCACGCTGGAAGCCGCCAATGGGCTTGGTATCGCCCTCTAACTCAAGAATTTCGCCCGACTGCACAATATACAAAGAACGTCTGGCTCCGGCAAACGTAATTCCTTCTTTGTCAATGCGGCATAAACACACGTCCATACCGTCTTGATTACTTTCTAAATCATTGGTTTGTTTGAGCGCATGGCGCACGGCATAGTGCAGTTCCGTCAAAATCCACGACGGATTGGTGGTGCCTTTTTCAAGAACAATTTGATTCAGCAAATCATTGCCAATCATGCTCATAAATGCACCGGGAATGCCGTGTCCGGTGCAATCAACTACCGCCACGAGGGTAGAAAATTCGACACGTTGCATCCAATAAAAATCACCCGAAATCACTTCCATTGGTTTGTAGAAAACGAAGTGGTTTCCTAAATGCTCTTGCAACTCACTTTCTGGCGGCAAGACGGCGCGTTGAATCGTTTCAGCGTAGGCAATATTTTCCCGCACTTTGGCATTGAGATTTTCCAGCACAAGATTTCGCTCGGAAAGTGTCACGTTGGCAAGTTGAATAAACGAGGCTTGTTTTTCGAGTTCCACCTGCTGCTCTTTGATGCGGGCAAAGGCGCGGGCATTTTCTAGCGCTGTGGCAATATAAGCACTAATAGCAATGAGCAAATCAACGTTGTCTTGCGGATAGCTATGTTTTTTCAAACTTTGAACACTAAAAACGCCGATGACCTTTTCACCGGAAATAAGCGGCACATACACTAACGATTCCGGCTTTTTGCCGACCAAAATAGGAATATCTACATCGTTCAGGACAATCGGGATGCGCTCTTTGACGCAGCGCACGGCGGGACGCTGGGAATCATCCATACTCACACGCGGTGGTGCTACAAATTCTCCGTCTTCAATCAAAAAGCGCATTTGGATGCAATGTTCATCGGGCAGATAGTCGCCGATATTAAAAATTGGTGCGTCCATGAGTTGGTTGACGTGACCATAAATCACGACAATTGCATCTTTCAGCACAAGGTTTGATGCGATTTCTGCCCCAATGCGACTAATGGCACGAATACGCTCGGTCTGCCGCTCAAGTTTTTCATTGGCTCGTTTTCGTCGAATATTGAGCCGCGCAAGGGCAATCGCAAAGCCAATCATCACACACAACGCCAACGCGCCGCCGACCAAAAGCCAGCGTAAACGCTGTGCTGCCAATAATTGAATCTCGTTGTCGCGGCGAAGGTTTTCTAACTGGACTCGCTCACGGTCGAGGTTGTACATTGCTTCCATGCCCGCCAGTTGTTGTGTGCGTTCAAGCGTTGCAATGGAATCGCGGTATTTCCGGGCGATTTTCGCAAAAGTCAATGATTCCGAAGCTTTGCCCGTTTGCTCAAAAACTGCCGAAAGGAGTTCCGCCGCAGATGTGGCAAATTCAAGCTGCCCGATACTTTCTGCCGATGCAAACGCCTCACGTCCGTAGCGCACGGCATCGGCGGTTTTGCGCTCTTCGAGCATCGTTTTTCCGAGCCACAGCATTGCGCGAGTTGTGTTGCGCTTATCATTGCTTTGCAATGAACGTTCAAGCATTTCGTGGAAAAGTTTCTCTGCTGCGGGAAAATGGGCGGCGTTAAATTCCAACAGTGCAAGGCGATAGGTCGCATAATTACGATCATTTCCATGAACTCCGGTGCTGTCGAGAATGCGGAAGGCTTTTTGGTAATATTCTGCTGCAAGGCTCTTGTTATCTTGTTTTCTGGCAATAGCGCCCATAACATCAAAGGCTGTCGAGCGGGCAAGAATGCCCTGCGTGGAAGTAGCGGAGGCGGTGTATGCGAGGGATTTACCGAGAAGGCTGATGGCTTCGGGCAGGTTCCCTTGTCGTTGTTCGGCAGAAGCAAGGTTATTCAAAATCCCTGCAAGCCGCTCCTGGTAAGGCTTCCCCAAGCCTTCATAGACTGCTTGTGCTTTGGCGAGATACTCCATTGCCTTGGTTGTGCTACCGATTTGCAAGAGCGCAAAGCCAAGGTCTTGATTGGATGCGGCGATACCATGCGTTATATGCAGTTGCTCAAAAATGCGTAGTGCCTTGAATTGGTCGGAAAGCGAGACGATGTAATTGCCTTGATAACCATAGACGATTGCCAGTGCATAGAGCATCCATGCAGTTTGTGGCAGGGAGCCGCATTCTTCAAAATGCTTCAACGCCTGTTCATAATAACGGATGGATAGCGTATAATCCGCCATGTAAAAGTGATGCGCCGCGAGATTCCGCTCTGCCAGCCCTCGCCCGTAAAAGTCTGCGCCTTCGGCAAAGCGTTCGTATGAATCAAAAGCGTATCGGGTAAATTTCTCGTTATTGCGGCGCTCGGAGTGTCTCGCCAGACCAGAGAGGGCGTACGCTTTTCCGCGTACATCGCCGAGGCGACTTGATAATTCTTGTACCTCCTGCACATAGCCGATAATTTCTTCTTCTGCATCACCGTTGTCCCAATGCGCCTTGCAGAGTGCTATGAGTGCTTCGAGACGACTCTGATTTTGAGGAAGTGAGCGGATGAGGGAACTCAGTGAGTCTATTGCTCTCTGCGGCGAGGCTACTTGAGCGTTTGCGGGCAAGATTGTGATGATACACACAAGAAATACCAAGACCACAACGTGCCTGTCTATCCGTGGGATGACAACACCGAATTGTGACAGAACGAAACAAGGTAACAACAGTATATGCGGAATCAGTTTCACAAATGGGGCGAAATTGCTGATGATATGAGGTTCAAACACGCGATGAGTGTTTGGAGCGAACCCCAAAGATACAAAATTTCACCATGTATTGAGCATTCAAATGCCCATTATTACGCATTGACAATGTTGCATGGGGAATCAGCACACAAACTTATACCCAATCCCATGCGCCGTCAAAATATACTGCGGTTGCTTCGGGTTCGGTTCGATTTTCTGACGCAACCATGCTACGTGCGTATCCACCGTGCGCGTTGTCGGCATGGCATCATATCCCCAAACATTGTTCAAAATATCGTCTCGGGTGAGCATTGTTCCTTGGTTCTCAATCAAATAGACCAGAAGTTGAAACTCTTTTGCCGACAACTCCAGTGGCGTTCCCGCCCGCCGGACTTCCATCCCACGCACATCCAACGATATTTCCCCAAATTCGTAGCGTTCAGAAGCCTGAGAAATACTGGACGTGGGCTGCTCGGAGAAGGTCGTTCTTCGTAGATGTGCCTCAATGCGGGCAAGTAATTCTGCGGTTTCAAAGGGTTTGGTGAGGTAATCATCCGCGCCAAGTTTCAAGCCCGTAACTTTGTCATCCAACTGCCCACGTGCAGTAAGCATCAGAATCGGTGTTTTGATGCCGCTTTTGCGCAAATCGCGGCAAACATCAAAACCATTTTTTTCGGGCAGCATCACATCCAGCAATATCAAATCGAACGACTTCTTTTTTGCCTGCTCCAAGCCGGAACGCCCGTCCAATGCGGTTTCGACGGTATAGCCCTCCGCAATGAGTCGGTCAGAAACCGTAAAAACCATGCCCGCATCGTCCTCAATGAGTAAAAGATTGTTTGACATACAAATTGTGAAATTCTTTGTAAAAAAATGCCCTTGCAGTCGTTCCGTGCTACCGCTTCTTAGCGGTGACGCGGATTACCCGGAAATGCTTGATTAGTTCGGCAACGGCAAATGTAGTCGAAAAATACTGCCTTTGCCAACCTCGCTTTCCACCGAAACAAAGCCACCATGCTGCTTGACAATGTGCTGGACAATAGACAACCCAAGCCCGTTGCCGTGAATTTGTGCATCTACCGCCTCGCTAGTGCGGTAAAACGGCTCGAAAATACGTTTTTGCTCTTTTGCCAAAACTCCTCGCCCGAAATCTTGTACCGAAACGCAAACCATTGCACCTACCACGCTTGTTGTAATGCAGATTTTAGGCTTTTCGAGACTGTATTTTACGGCATTGCTTATCAAGTTTTCCAGCGCTGAAGAGAGAGCTTTCGCGTCGCCCGCAACCAACGGCAGCGCCTCTGTTTTCGTGAAGTCTACGGCAAACCCCTCTCCTATCAAAAAATCGTGATTGCGCCTCAAAACCTCATCAATCAAGGCTTGGAGGTCGGTTGGGTGAAAATCATAGCGTTTTTTTCCTGATTGGATTCCTGCAAACGTCAGTGTTTGTTCGGTCATTTCGACCAATCGTGCTATTTCGCCTTTCATCACCTGCCCGTATTTCCTGACCTGTTCGGGGGTTTTGACGATGCCGTCTGCCATGTTTTCACTTGCTGAATGCAAGACAGCAAGCGGTGTGCGGAGTTCGTGCGAAACCCCGGCTACAAAGCGCATTTGCTGGACAGCAAGTCTCTCCGACCGTGCAACTGCCATAAACACGACGACCAAGCCAACCGTGAGAACCAGCAATATCCCAAAACTCACGGCTAAATTCCGTCTGCGAAATCCCATCACTTCTCCCTCCACAGAGCCTTCGGCGGCTATAACGCGCAATTCCGTTGTGCCGAGCAGATTACCGACGATTGCGGAGTCAATGCCAGTTATTTTCTCGGATGGAGCAATTTCTTCCGGCGACGATGAATCCTGATGAGACTGCTGCTCGTTGGCAAGAGCCAGTGGCAACTGAGAAAATACTGACGTTAATGCTCGCCCGATATTTCCCGGCGCACGGGGTGGAACAAAGCCAAAAGGGGCTGTAAAATCAGGCGTTGCGAAGTCATTCGGTGAAATAGCGTTGTCGTAAGCACTGAGCAACGTACCATTTGTGCGTTCAAAAACAGCCCAATGATAGCCTGTTTTCTGAAAATAGGGCTTCAAGAGCGACGGGATAAATCGTTGTCGAAGATAGGCACTATCAAGTTCGATGACCAGCATATCAACCCTCATTCCGCCTAGCATTGCTCGCATCATCATCATATTGCCACCAGGCGGAAAAGTATTTGGCTGAGGTGCTTCCGAAGCAGGATTGGTGCGGTTATTGGGCATTGGCAAGCCACCTTGAAAAGGTGAGCCACCTCGAAATGGTAAATTTCCTTGAAATGGGGTAGTTCCTTGAATCGGCACACTTCCTTGAAATGGCGTACTTCCTTGCCTCTGCGTCTTGCCGGAGTACAGCCCAATATCTTCTATCATACGTTTGGGTAAAATGGGAATCACTAAAGCGCGGAGACCATTGGTCATGCGGGATACGGGGAGTGAAGTATTGTACGATTTCGCCGCTTCTTTGTGCAAAGAATCATTGACCAATACAAGTTTTCCTGAGGTTTGGTTGAAAGCAAACATCTCCGCCTCTTGTGAACGTGGGTTTGTGCTAACGATGGAGATGGATTTGACCAACAACGTGTCGTTTGCTTGTTTCCAGTCGTGCCACATCTGGTCAATTTCGTGTGCATATCGTGAAGGCTCGGTAGCGCCGGAAATAGGAAAAGCCTGTTGCAGAGCGATTATCCGTTGGCTGAAACTCCATGCTGCGTAAGTCGAGGTTGTGCGGACATTCACACGCAAGCGCTCTGCTTCGCGGTCGGCAATTTCGCCAATCCAATGCCATTGCAACCATGCTAAGACCGGGATAAACGCTAGTAATAGCGCCAGCATCCAGAGTAGCGGGGATGTGATGCGGAATGTTTTCATAGTCATTTGCCAACGGCAATAGTTTCGGACAAACATGAGAAAAGAAGTATTTGCAAAATACAGTATTGGTGAGGTCTATGAAAGGATTTATCACCCGAAGAGCGCGATTTAACAGGCTTTTGACAAATCCTTAACAAGCTCTTAACAAACCACGTGGCTTGAAACCGTAAGTTTGTACTATACTTTTCGCCCTAAAAGTACGTGTTCTTTCCTTACCTCAGCAAACACCATTTTTTCACCTATTTACGAATGTATGAAAACTTTTTCTTCTTTCCGCACCCGTCTTGGTGCGCTGTTGCTGGCTTTGTGGTCATCGGCGGCACTGCACGCTCAAGACAATCCCCTCAGCGATCTGCGCATTTACGGATATATGCAGGTTCTTGGCTATAACGAGCGCACAGAAAACGTGATTTCTACGCCGATGGGAACCTTCACTAACACCGCAGAGCGCAACACATTTTCCTTACAGCAAATGAACCTCTTCCTTTCAAAGCCGCTTGGAGAGCGTTTTAGCGCCTTTGTGAATTTAGAGTTTTCGTTGTCCTACGCCTCACAGCGCGGGTGGGGAAGTTTTAGCGTGGAAGAGGCGTGGGTGAATTACAACAACAGCGAAGCGCTGAACATCAAAGCCGGTCTGCTTTTGCCGACGTTTAACAATTTGAATGAACTCAAAAATCGTACACCGCTTCTGCCGTACTTGTTCCGCCCTTTCGTCTATGAAACCTCCGTTGCCAGTTTTCTGAGTGCTGAAGATTTTCTGCCAGAGCGCTCATTCTTACAGGTCTATGGCTCGTTGCCGCTTGGCGGCTTGCGCTTTGATTATGCCTTCAACACGGGAAACTCCGAAACTTCCTACCTGGCTTCAAATCAAGATGCGAACAGACAAGGTCCGACAATTACGGGCGAAGATACCTCACCATTCAAGTCGGTTGGAGGGCGAATCGGCATTCGCAATGCTGCGGAAACCTTCAAAGTCGGCGTGTCAGGGACGTATGACCGCGATAAGCGCACCGATACGACGTTTGCTAATCCGGGACCCGGCGGCTTCGGAAGACGTGAATTTTTAGCGCCGATCGGCAATGTGCCTCGTTTTCGGGTTGGTGCGGATTTGTCGTTTTCTCTCGGAAACTTCGCTTTTGAAGGTGAATATATTGGTGTTTTCCATGACGTAAAATATCCAACCAATTTTCGCGGAACACTGGATAAAACCTTCTATTATGGCAGCCTTCTCTACAATTTTACCGATGCTTTCTATGTCTATGGAAATTACAATTATCTGAAAGGCGATGTGATAAATCCAAATGATGTAACAGCAACTGGTATTGAGGCTTTTGGCGGCGGAGCAGGGTACAGAATAACCGATGGATTAGTCGCAAAAACGCAATTTCAACGGGTTCAGACACGCAATTCGAGTGCTGTCAGCATCAATTTTATTTACCTCGGTTTAAGCGTCATTTTTTAAGGAAACTGCCATGAAAACACGTTACATCAATTACTCGGCAATGCTGATTATTGCTTGCGTTTTGAGCATTTTTACCTTGCACCACAACGCGCAAGCGCAAGTGGCTGTTATCGCTCACAAATCCACGCCGATTGGTGCGATTGACAACGACAAACTACTGGATATTTTTACACTCAATACCAAAAATTGGAGCGATGGCGCGAAAATTATGCTTTTGGAAATCAAAGGCGATTCTCCCTCAAAATCCAGATTTTATGCGGCTCTCGGAACATCATTTCAAGATATGCAGCGCCTTTGGCTGAAAAAACAATTTGCCGGAAAAGGCTTGCCGCCAACGGCGCTTTCCAGTGAGGACGAAATCATCCAGAAAGTAGCATCCACGCCAGGCGCAATCGCTTACGTGAGCGCTGATAAAGCACCCAAGGACGTGAAAATTTTGGCGACGTTTAAGTAACCGCACTTCTGCTTTTTTCTTCATTTCAAACGTTATTATGCAATCCTTTCAAAAAATACTCCTCCGCTCAATACCGCTCTGCATCGTGCTTTGCGGGCTGTTTCTCGTGAGTACGGCACTTAGAGGGCAAAACGCCGTTATTTCGGGTGTCGTCAGCGAAGCTGCTTCGGGTGAAGTCGTTATTGGCGTGAATGTCATGCTTTCCAAAGACAGCCTTTCGTCCTCAAGCGCAGCATTGGTGCGGGGCGCAAGAACGAATAAGTTTGGGTTCTATTCCTTGCCGAATATCCCCGAAGGCACGTTTTTCCTCATGGTGCGGGGAATTGGTTACAAAACCTACGTTAAACGCATCGTCATCGGAAAGCCCGATGAAACCTTGCGCCAGAACATCCCGCTTGCGGCACAAAATGTTCGCTCCGGCGAAGTAACCGTGCAAGCCGACAGGCAATCCTCCTCGCCGACGAAGGATATAAGCGCTGTTGAGTTGAAATCTGATTTTATCGCCAAAATGCCATCCTTGGGTGGGGAAACCGATATTTTTCGCGTTCTTCAACTTATGCCCGGCATCAAATCAGGCGGCGAGGCTTCAAGCGGTTTGTATGTTCGCGGCGGCTCACCCGACCAAAACTTGATTTTGCTGGACGGCGTAACGGTCTATAACCCCTCGCACTTAGGCGGCATCCTGAGTACCTTCAACAACGACGCTATTCGTGATGTGCGTGTCATGAAAGGCGCATTTCCGGCGGAGTACGGCGGACGGCTTTCGAGTGTGATTGATTTGACCATGAAAGAAGGCTCAAAAGAAAAGCTCTCCGGCGCAGCAAATCTGAGCTTGATTGCGGCACGGCTGACGCTGGAAGGACCAATTGGCGAAGATGCAAGTTTTATGGTTTCGGGCCGGAGAACGTATTTTGATGTTCTCGCCAATGCGATAGGTTTTACGGGCTTTCCGACGTATTATTTCTACGATTTGAACGCAAAACTGAACTACAAAATTGGTGAAAACGACCGCATCTATGCAAGCGGATATTTTGGCAACGACATTCTGACGCAGCCGTCTGGCTCGGCGCTGAATTTCGGCTTGGATTGGGGCAATGCGACGGGAAGTTTTCGCTGGTCGCATATCGTTTCGCCGAATTTGTTTACGAATTTTTCTGCGATTTACACCGATTATCGCTATGGATTCAATATCGGCGGCGGAGCGCAGGCATCGGCGGGAGACCTAGGTTTTACGTCGTTTTCGCAGATTCGAGATATTGCCGTCAAAGCCGATATGCAGTATTTCCCAACGCAAGAACATACCGTGAAAGCGGGTGTGGAAGCCACGTATCACCGATTTACCACGCTTGCCGAATCCAGTAATCGCACACTGGCGGCAGTTCTTGATCAAATCGGCGGAAACACGACGATAAATGCCCTCGAAGCGGCTATCTACGCGCAGGATGAGTGGCAAATTACGCCGCAATTATCGGCAAATCTTGGCTTACGACTTTCCTACTTCCAGCTTGGAAACAGGCTTCTGCCGGAGCCTCGCGCATCGCTTTCTTACGCCCTTTCGGATGAAGTTTCACTCAAGGGCGCGTTTGCGGTGTCGAATCAGTTTTTACACCTCATTGTGCGCAATGACATTTCGCTGCCCACCGATACATGGTTTCCGGCAACGGAAAACATCAAGCCCGCCAACGGAGTTCAATACGTGCTTGGCGCGGAGGCGTACCTTTTCGACCGCGAATGGCAAGTGAGCTTGGAAGGGTATTACAAAACGTTACAAAATGTCTATGAGTTCAGAGATGATGCGGCTTTTGGGCTGTTCGCCCCTGCGGAATCGCAACTGACCGAAGGCATCGGCGACGCTTACGGCGTGGAATTTTTCTTGAACAAGCGCATTGGCGCTCTCACGGGTTGGATTGGGTACACGCTTTCGTGGACAACCCGTACATTTGCTGAACTCAACGGCGGCAAGCCCTACTTCCCGCGCTACGACCGTCGGCATGATATTTCGATTGTGTTGAATTACAAAATTAGCGATGCGTGGGAAGTTGGCGCGACGTGGCAATACGCCACCGGACAAGCATTTACGATGCCTTCAGGTCAGTATTCGTACCCAAATTTCGATTCGCAACGACTCATTCCATCGCAGCGCATCAACTACACGCAGCGCAACGGCTTTACCGCGCCCGATTTCCACAATTTGGGTTTGAGTGCGACGCACTATTTCACGTGGTTCAACCTCCCGTTTAATGCGGGACTCAGCATTTACAACGCTTACAATCGTCAAAACCCCTTTTCGGTAGCGGTTTCCTACACGGTGGATCCAAAAACGCAGGTTCTTGTTCCGGCAGTAACGCAAACCTCGCTCTTCCCGATAATTCCTACACTTTCGATTGGTTTCAAATTTTAACACCACTCAATTTTCACCATCATGCGTTCAATTATTTTTCGCCCTATTTTGGGCATTGCACTCAGCATTTGCGCCATTGGAGCTGTTGCCGCCTTGTTGCAAAGCTGTAATTCCACCGTCATCAACGGCGCGACACTTCCTGCCGAAGAAAAAATCGTCATTAGCGGAGTTTTGATAGCAGGGCAACCCGTCCGCAATATTGAGATAACCCGCACCATTCCGCCCTTGGACACGTTTCTTGTTTCTAAAACGTTGGTTAAAGATGCCCAAGTAACGCTCACAGTAGATGGGCGCGTGATTCCGCTTACACTGCAAGCGCCGGGGCGTGTTCCTTTGGACACAGCCGGAAAGCCGATTGCGGGATTTGACGTAGAACCCAGTAAATACGAGGCTCCCACGCTTGTTCCCGAAGGCGGGAAAAGTTATGTTCTTACGGTGAAATGGAACGGCAAGGAGGCAACGGTGACAGCACTTGTGCCGCTTCCGCCTATGGTGCGCTCTTCAGAGCCGCTTGTCTGGCGTAAAGATTCGGTTACGAGATTTGTTGGCGCACAACCTATGATGGGTGGAGGTATGCCGCCAATGGGGGGAAGACCGCCAGTAACGGCGCGAGTGGAAGAGCTTTCCACCGTTGTCAATCTTGGGCTTCAACCGCGTGAAAATGAGGGCTATCGCTATACACGCATTGGTTTTCGAGATACCGTCCGCTCTATCACATTGCCGGATGCGATTATCACGAATGCTACTTTAAGCCTCCCACTCGGTATTGCTACGGTATTTTCACTCAAATACACAGCGCAATTTCAAATTACGGCAAATTCACCGTTTGTTTTGCAAACCGCAAACACAGTGAGTATTGTAACAATTGAGGCGATGGATGCTGCGTTTGAGCGCTATCAGACCTCTGCAAACCGCAACAGTGCTACAACGAGTCCTTTGGGTGGCAACGGACAAAATCCGATATGGAACGTCAAAGGTGACGGAATTGGAGTCTTTGTAGGGCGCTCTCTGCCGACAATTGTAACACTTCGACCTCAAAAGCAGTGATGAAAATGTTCCGGACATTTGTACAGTATGAGTGATTTTTCTCAATAAGACCAAGGAATAATCGTATGTGTAATGCTCTTGCTCCAATCGTTCGCTCAATCACGATATACTGCGTTGGTATCGTGATGATCCTGTTTGCCAGCTCAATGAGCCTATTCTCGCAAACCAAGGCAGATCCTCTCACGGTTGCTGTGGTGCGGGATTATGGAGGAGAATTATTTCGCCTGAATAGTCTGTTGTATCTCAATCCCCTTGTTGATTTACTCAATTCCATGAGCAATTCCCGTTTTTATCATAGTGCGGAAGTTACACGAAAAAATTCGTTTTATGTGCGCTTTGGCATTCACGGAATGGCAGGCTTTGTGAACCCCAATCAGTTTACCTTTACCCCTCTTGTACCAAATGAAGCCCTTGATTTAAATAAACTCTCACAATATGCAAGTCTTTCACCGAGTATTCAAATCCGTGATACTGCCGGATTAGCTTCGTATGCTGTTCGGGTCGTCATTCACGATGGCATCAGGGATGGGCAAATAACGCTTCCAAATTCTTCCTCGACATTTTTTGGCAATACACGAGCGCGAATAGATCTTCCCAAAGCCTATTTCCGCCAGCGCTTGACGAATCCCACTGCAAGTGATCCATTATCACTTCTTCCAGCATCCGTGAGAAATTCGCTTTTGCCTGTCATTGAGCGACTGCCGAGTGATTTTCCATTGCCAACAGGGCAAGATAGAACTTGGCTTCAACTGGCAGTGCCACAAGTAGAGATAGGCTCAATTGCGGGAACAGAACTGTTGGTGCGATATTTACCACAACTCAATTGGGGCGGAAATATCGGCAATTTTGGCTTTTGGGCAATCGGTCTCAAGCATAGTCTGTCGCAGTATTGGCAGGATGCACCGTTTGAAATGGCTCTCCAAGGAGTTTACCAAAGCACATTGCTGACAAATACCATCGGTGTAACAGGTGCAAAATTAAGCGCGGAAGCCTCAATTCTCAATGGTAATCTTCACGTAAGCAAGCGTTGGGGAGATGTAGAAATCTACGGTGGAATAGCATTCGATTATTTTACAACAAAAGCCTCTTATACTTTCAGCATCCCGTTTGAAATTCAAGCACAACTTGGGCTTTTGCAAGAGCAACGAGACGCATCGGGGGCTATTACGGGGTATACGGTTAATAAAGCTGCTGGGTATCTGGGCGATGAATTGCCCCAGACCGTTGAACTTTCCATACCGACTAGTTCTTTTCGAGGGACGCTCGGAGTCGCTTGGTATTTCGGTCCGGCTGCCATCTGTCTTGATTACAACCGTAGTACTATCAATCTGCTAACAGCAGGTGTTACAGTAAAATTTTGAAAACAGGAATGCCTCAAAATGACCAATGACTAACCTCCAATCCACCACCAAACCAGTAACCATCATGCGTTTCCGTCTTCGCACCAAAATTCAACTTCTCGTCAATACGCTACTTCTAGCGATTGTCATATTTGTGGGAGTCTATTTTCCAACACAAACCCGCGAAACCCTTCTTGAATCCTTCACCCGCGAGAGTCAAGCACTTGCAGAAACGGTTGCCTTGGGGGTTTCGATTGGCTTGCAAAATCAGGATTTGCAAAGCGCACAACGGGCGATTGACTACGTGAAACAAAATTCCGATGTCCGCTTTGTTGCTATCGTCAGCGAAGGTCAAACGATTGCGGCTTATCCGGAAAAATTTGAATTTGCCGAAAACGTTACACAAAACGACAGCCTTGTTGTGAAGCGCTCTGCGGTGGATTCTCCGACGCTGAAAGGTTTCGTCGTAGTGGGGTCTTCCACAAAGCGCATCAGTGCTATCATTCGTGAACGAACTTTTACGATGATAGGCGTTATTGCAGGTCTGTTTTTCTTGGGAAGTATTGGCGTGTATTTTTTGGCGCGAAGTCTTGCCAGACCGGTTATTGCCTTGCGTGATGCCGCGCAGCGTGTGAGCGAAGGCGATTTGACGACACCGATACCGTACAACAGTGCCGGAAGCGATGAAACAGGCGAACTCATGCGGTCGTTTGGGGAAATGCTGGAAAGTTTGCTTCGGGCAAATGACGAGATTTCTAAGCAAACGGTGGTTGCGCACGAAGGTGAGATGCGGGCTGTGGAGGCGCAGCGTCAAGCTATCGAACAGCAGGAGTATTTGCAAGAAAGCGTTGAGAAGATTTTGGTAACGATTGAGGATTTTGCCAAAGGGAATTTGGCGGCACGGTTGGATGTGCGCAGCGATGATGCCATTGGTCGGCTTTGTGAGGGGTTCAATAGCGCGGTGGAAAACGTGCAACGCCTCATGGCGCAGGTGCAGAGCGCTACCGAGAATGTTGCTGAAGCTGCTGCACAAATCCAAGAACGGGCGGTCTTGCTGGCGGAAGCATCGCGTGGGCAGTCCGCTCAAACCGAAGAAATTCGCGCTTCGATGAGCCAAATGACCGTGACGATTGCCGAAAATGCGAAGAGCGCATCGCGTACCTCCGGTGTTGCCACGCAAAACCGTACTCTTGCACAGTCCGGTGGGGCAGTTGTGGTGCAGACCGTCGAGAAAATTCAGCAAATTGCGGGGATTGTGGCAAATTCGGCGGCAACGATAGAGCGCTTGGGCGCGTCGAGTGCGGAAATTGGCGAAATTACGTCGGTTATCAACGAAATTGCCGACCAGACCAATTTGTTGGCGCTTAATGCAGCTATCGAAGCCGCCCGCGCAGGTGAGCAGGGACGAGGCTTTGCTGTTGTTGCCGATGAAGTCCGCAAACTCGCCGAGCGCACAACCCAAGCCACCAAGCAAATCACCATCACCATCACGGGCATACAGCGCGAAACTGCCGATGCGGTGCGCGTGATGAACGATGGCAATGTGCGGGTTCAAGAGGGCATTACGCTGGCGGATAATGCAGGTGCGGCGCTGCAAAGTGTTGTGAAAAGTTCGGAATCAATGGTGGAGATGATTCAGGGAATAGCCGTTGCAAGCGAGGAACAGTCTGCTGCGGGGGAAAGTATTAGCGGCAGTGTACAGCGTATTGCGGCGATTTCCCACGAATCGGCGGAAGATGTGGTCGCCATCGCGGAGGCAACCGAAAATCTTGGTGGAATGATGGGCGATCTGCGTGATGCTGTTGGGCGTTTTCAGGGAATACGGGTCGAGGGAAAACTGCTTCGTTTGGGGCGATAGGATTTGGGCGGTATTGATGGGAAGCTATCCGACGCTGAAGAAATCGCCGTAGGGAATAGGTTCGTGGGTAGTTTTAGCGTAGAAAAAAGAGCGGTCTCCCTGTCCGGCGGCTTCTTCGCCGTCGGGCAGGTGTGCAGTGTCGAGCGTCCGGCGTGTGGTTGCGCCACCAAAAAGATAATGAACATTTCTTCATCATAGGGTAATCGCATGAAAAGTTATTGCAGGGCAAGGACTTTTTCAAGATAGTCGTTATTCATGCAGGCTTTGAGTTGTTTTGCTTTCAT
>CANHDJ010000057.1 GCA_947459425.1 Ignavibacteria bacterium | reverse complement strand
TTGATGCCATTGCGAACGATATTGGTACTGCCGCATTTTCCGCAGCTATGGGTATGGGTTTCGGTAATCATAGTGGAACGATAGAGGGAATAAACGTCTTTATTTCTTACAAACTTACATAAAATCATGTAAATTTATACCACTACCCCTTTTTCGTAGCTTGTTGGCGTGAAGTGGAAATGCTTCTCAAACTTCGTTGAGTCGAAATAATAGTCTTGTTCATTTTGATATGCCATTTCCGCAATTTCCTTCACCACCGGCACAAAAAGCCCGCCGATACCAAGCATCGTCCGCCCCATCACGCCTGCACGAGGATCAATGCCAAAATACTGCGCCGCAATGCGCGTCAGTTCCACACCCGTCAAGGGCGGGTTAGCCGTTGGAACGTGCCAAACCTGATTCCATGCGTTTTCGTCATTGGCGAGTTGGTAGAGCGCTTCGCCGCAATCCAGTGTGTAGGAATAGGAATGCTTAGTTTCGGTACTCATCAGCCATTGTGCTTTTTTGCCTTTGGCAAGATTATCAAAAGCAAGTTGCTGAATAACGCTTGTTTGCTTGGCGTAAGGACCATAAAAGTCTGCGGCACGAGCGATTAAGCCGCGTATCGTTCTCGTCGAATAGGCATTCGTCATGTATTCTGCCACTTTTGCCCGCACTTCGCCTTTCTGACTGCAAGGATTTATCGGTGTTTCTTCGGTCATTTTGCCGTGGACGCGACCGTACATATAAACATTATCAAAAAAGATAAGTTTGGCATTATGCTTTGCACAGGCTTCGACGGCATTGCGAATGACTGTCATCCAGTGTTCGCGCCATATTTTGATATTGTAGTCCAGTCCAACCAATAAATACACAACGGAATTTGGCTCAATAGCCGCCAGTACCGATGCGGGATTCAGGACATCCACGCTTGCTGATTCTGCCCCCTGTACGGGCTTTGCGCTCCGCGAAAGGAGTTTTACGGCTTGTTGTTCTCTCACAAGAACGTTTGCAAGCGGTGTTCCGATTGCTCCGCCTGCGCCGAGTAGGATATGCTTCATGGTGTTGTTTCCTTTGATGAGTTATTGTCTGGGTCGCTCTGAATGCAAATGTAGTGATTTTTCGTGTAGTGGACAGTGGTTTTTCCTTTGGTGAACAATTATCCGTTGTTGGCAGCGTCATTTTCCAGCGATTGCTTGAGAGAGAATGCGAAAAGTTCTTGTCCGCAAACAATTCGTTTAGTAGATTAAAAATCTCTGTGGTGAACCCTCATGTTGTCCCTAATTTTCTTTCTTTTTTAACCTTTTCAGGAGCATCAATGAATCGTCCCTTTCGCTTGAGTGCGGCTCTGGTAGCTGCTTTTATGGCTATTATCGTGAGCGCGTGCGGCAAAAAAGCAGAAGCGCCGCCGATTGCCGACCTCGATACTTACGAGGACAAATCCATGAATTTCAGCATCAAATTTCCAAAAAATTGGAAAGCGGCTGTCGAGGCGGGCAAACGTGCCGAATACTATTCGGATGACAAAATTATGCAGCGTTTCCGTGAGTATAATGAATCGGAAATAACTGGTGCAAAAATGGTGATTATGGCGAATAAGCTCGAAGGTCCCGTAAGTTTGGACAGTATTATCGAAGCAACCAAAATTTTCCAAGATGCTTCGGTTTATGCGGCACCGGAAAAAGTACAGATTGATGGCGTAGAAGCTACCCGCTTGAAGTATGCGTACAAATATGGCGATGGTGAGTTCAAAGGCGAACGCTATTTTGCGATGAAAGACAGCACTGCCATGACGATTATTGAATTTGAATCCTTCGGCGGTACATTCGACCAACTTCACCCGAAATTCGAGGAAATGCTCAAATCCGTCAAATTGGCATACTACAAAACTGTTGTTAAAGACACCACAGGCGGCAAGCCCGCAGAAGTCTTCAAGCCCGCAGAAGGACTTGCTTCTTTCGATGGCAAAAACTTCTCCATGCAGTACCCGACCAACTTCTCCGGCAAAAGCACCGGTGGTGGCTTGGAAACGGTTGAGTTCAAGGGTATTGGCGGTCCGGCGGATTGTATTATGAACGTTACCGTGACCGATGCTTCCAAGCAAAACAATCTTGACCGTATTATTGAGCAGAATAAGAAACTCTATAAAGCAAGCGCTTCGTCGCCCGCAAAACTTGGTGGCGAAACAGCAGCATTTATCGAAGACTCCCCAGTGAAAGATGTGCGTCGCCGCACGTATTTTGCGGTAAAAGGCAATAAACTCTACAAAGTGACCTTGCAATGGTTCAAACCGGAGCAGGAAATTTTCTTACCGACCTTTGAAAAATGTTTGGGTTCGATTAGCCTCAAATAAGAAAATGACGGCGGATAAGCCCTTGAATAGAGAGCGGTTCGAGAATATCGTACCGCTCTTTTTGTGGATAAAAAAATCGGTTTTGCGAAAAAATTTTTGGCGTAGAACGGAGAAATTTGGTATAATTGCATCGTTGTTATGCTTGTCATGGGTGGCCGTACTACCGAAATTCGGGGGTGCGGCTTTTTTTTGTCGCCACGACAAAGTTTTTTTTTTTTCCTGTTGCTCCGTCTTTGTTTATTCGGCATTTTGTTCTAAATTTATCGTTCTGATAAATGCACCGCTTTTTCCTCTGCATCGAACTACTTTCTACACTTACTAAATTGTTAGATTATCATGCGCATTCTTATCTTGGAAGATGACTTTTTTCAGCGCAAACTTATGGCGCGGTTGCTCATCTCATATGGCGAGTGTGATGTTGCCGCCACAGGACCGGAAGCCGTTGATGCTTTTAAACGTTCGCTTGATAACAAGCGCACATACGACCTTATTTTCTTGGACATCATGGTTCCGGGTATGGATGGTCAAAAAGTATTGCGTGCTATTCGGGATTTGGAGCAAGACCACAATATTGAAGGTCTATCACGGTCGAAAGTCGTGATGGTAACGGCGCTTGGTGACAAACATAATGTTACGACCGCCTACAAAGAAAACTGCGATGCATACCTCGTCAAGCCATACGAAGAGGCGAAATTGGTTGATACCATTAAAAAACTTGGCTTGCTCCCGACCCCCTAAGTCGTTTCCCCGATGATTTGGACGCATCAAGACCAATCTATGACGTATAGTTGCCCAATGATGCCTCTGGTCTCAAGGACTCGACAACAAAATAACAAACAAAGGCGACGATTTCTTGCTATCTCATATTCCATGTTTATATGAAACGTATTTTGGTTATTGAGGACGATGTCAGTCTGCGTGAATTTATGATTAAGTATTTTCTTGAAAAAGAAGGATACCAAGTTATTACGGCTGAAAATGGGGAAATTGGTTTAGACAAAGCCAAACATGAGTTACCAGATCTCATCATTTGCGATATTATGATGCCGAAGATGAATGGCTACGAGGTTATTCAGGCACTCCATGAATACACCCCAACCGCAAGCATCCCATTCATTTTCTTAACGGCGATGAGTGACCGTGCGAATATCCGCGACGGCATGAATCTTGGCGCAGACGACTTTCTGACCAAGCCTTTTGTTAGCCAAGAGTTGATTACGGCGGTCAGCAAGCGTTTGGAGAAAAAAGCCAGCACCGAAACACGTGCTAATGAGAAGCTCAAAACGCTGCGCGACAAAATCACGAGCGTCTTGCCACATGAGTTCCGTACGCCGCTCTCCACCATTCTGTCGGCATCCAATATTCTTTTGGATGAGTGCGACACGATTGATAAAGACGAACTCCGTGAGATGCTTGGTTATATCAATACCTCCGCCAAGCGCCTTAATCGTCTTATCGAAAATTACCTGCTCTACATCAGCCTAGAAAATACCACGTTGAGCGAGGAGATGCGCAATGAAACAACGCTCTGCACTGATGAACACATCCGAGAATCTGTTGTCAATCAAATAAAGAAATATAATCGCGTTCAGAATTTAGTTTGGCGCTCAGAGCTGCCCGGCGGCAGTGTTCGTGTTTCGATGTCTGAATCCTACCTCAATAAAATTCTGGAAGAAATTGCGGATAATTGCTGCAAATTTTCAGACGATGGTACGCCCATTAGTATTTCTGCTCTTGTGGAAAATCAACACCTTGTCGTGGAATTTGTTGACCAAGGAATTGGTATGGACAAAGACCAAATTGCTCAAATCGGCGCGTTTATGCAGTTTAACCGTGAAGTCCGCGAACAGCAAGGCGGCGGCTTTGGTCTAACCTTAGCGAAGCGCATTATTGAGATTCACGGCGCTACGCTTCACATCGAAAGTATTGTTGGTACGAAAACGACCGTCCGCTTCTCTATCCCCTTGGCACGGTAAACGCCTTTCCCTCTTGCTATGAATATTCTTCTTTGCGCCTGTATCGTGTTGGCTTTTTTGCCGACAATGATACAGGCGCAACGCATTCCAGAGCGATTTATTCTTATCAATCCCCTTTCCGCCGCGCTCTCCCGCGAGGTCATTGCTAAAGCCGCCGATTCCTCTTGTGTTTGGATGGCGAGTTCCGGCTTTTGGTCGGGATTTGAGCGCTATGTCGCTAGTGATAATGCTCATGCTTGGCGCAATCCCTTCGGCGGATATGCAGAAATTGTGCGCCTCCGCAGCGCTGCGGGCAAGCAATCCAGCATTTTTGCCATAGGGACATTTGAACACGTCGCCGACCCCAATAACGACATTAGCTTTAATCCCCGTGCCGTCTGGTGGGAAGAGGGCATCATCTATGCAACCGAGTTGGATTCTCTGCGTCTTGGCGCGACCTTCGTCGCGCCCTCGACCTTGCAAATAAGCTATTACCACCGATGCCGCCACGAGATTGATAATCTTTTTCGGAATGAAAGCCGAATTATGATTTACGGCAGTTTGACAGGCAAATACATCGTCCAACTGCCCACAGCTTCTCCGCAAGAATCGGCGCTTATCGCCGCCAGAGCTGATATTTACACGATTCGCACGGACTATCGCTTTCCCTTCCGGCATACCACGACGCTTCCCAGCTATTTCGACCTCGTAGGCTCTTTCGGACTCAATGCGCATTATCGTAATACCTTGCCTTGGAAACAGCTTGGCTGGTATGCCAGCGCACGGATTCTTGTTGCCGGATATGCCGCTAATCGTGAGTTTTTCGGGCGCTTTGGCGCTATCAATGCGGGACGCTTGGATTATGGTGCGACGCTTGGTTTGGCAATAGAAGGCGCGGTGCGGTGCCAAATCGGGTTGCACTATGAATACCTCGCCGATCCTGAAATGAAGCCATTTCCAGAACCACAACATTTGCTTTCCATCGGTTTTACCTTTTTGTCGCCGCAAGGATTGTGGTAGTTTTTATCATCTACGCTCCCAATCATTGCCGACACTTCCAACCTTATCCACCTATTTTTATGACACTCCATCCCATACAAATTGCACCATCATTACTTTCCGCCAATTTTGCACGATTGGAAGACGACGTGCGTAGGTGCGAAGCCGGAGGCGCAGAAATACTGCACGTGGACGTAATGGACGGACATTTTGTGCCGAATATTACCATCGGTCCGCTTGTTGTAGAAGCACTGCGCCCGGTAACAAAACTCGTTCTGGATTGCCATTTGATGATTGCCGAGCCGGACAGGTACATTGGCGCTTTTGCGAATGCCGGAGCAGATTGGATTTCTGTTCATGTCGAGGCAACAAAACATCTTCACCGCACCCTTTCGATGATTCGGGAACACGGCAAGCGCACGGGCGCTGTGCTGAACCCTGCAACTCCACTTTCGAGCGTGTTCGATGCTGCGGAATATTGCGATTTTATCCTGCTTATGTCGGTGAATCCCGGGTTTGGTGGACAGAAGTTTATCACTTCATTTTTGCGCCGCGCCGCAGAATTACGCGCTTTTCTGGACAATAACGGTTTGGAGCGTGTTGAAATTGAAGTTGATGGCGGCGTTGTGGCGGATAATGCCGAAGCTATCGTTCGCGCTGGAGCAAACCTGCTCGTGAGTGGCTCCGGCGTTTTTCGGGGAAATCCGTTGGAAACTATTCCCGCTTTGCGCAAAGCCGCCGAGCGTGGGCAGGGATTAGCTATTTGAATATCAAGGGTTGAGACCACATCATTTTTCTTCACACCTTTTCACGTTGACTATGATTCACCGATTCGTTTCTTTTGCGGGAGCAGTCATCATGCTGCTTCCAATGCTCTTTCGTACAAATCTTTCCGCCCAGCAAAGTCCCCAAGCCATCCCTGAAAAACTCTTCGCCAAAATGGAATGGCGTAATGTGGGACCCTATCGCGGAGGGCGCTCTCTGACTGCCGTTGGTCATGCCACGCAGCCGCTTACCTACTACTTCGGCGCAACAGGCGGCGGTGTTTGGAAAACAACCGACGGCGGTGCAAATTGGGCGTGTGTGTCCGATAAATTCTTTGGTTCAAGTTCCGTCGGAGCTATAGCTATTGCGCCTTCTGACCCCAATGTGCTGTTTGCCGGAATGGGCGAGACCGATATTCGCGGCAATATCGCTATGGGCGACGGCGTGTATCGCACCACCGATGCGGGCGCAACGTGGAAGCACGTTGGATTGAAGGAAACTCAGGCGGTAGCAAAAATTGTGATTCATCCTCAAAACCCTGATGTGGTCTATGTTGCAGCAATGGGGCATATTTTCGGGCAGAACAAAGAGCGTGGCGTTTACCGCTCCACCGACGGCGGCACGACGTGGAAACAAATTCTCTACAAAAACGAAAAAACAGGCGCAATCAATATCGTCCTTGACCCCGCAAATCCACGTATTATTTACGCTGCAATGTGGCAGGCATACCGCGCACCGCATGAGATGTCCTCCGGTGGCGAAGGAAGCGGAATCTGGAAAAGCTCTGACGGTGGCGATACATGGACGGACATCACACGCAATCCCGGTTTGCCGAAAGGTGTAATGGGTAAAATCGGTCTTTCCGTCTCGCCTGTGAGTAGTAATCTCGTTTGGGCAATGGTAGAAAACGAAAACGGTGGACTCTTCCGCTCCGACGATGCCGGAAAAACATGGACGCGCACTACTGATGATCGCAATTTGCGCCAGCGTGCGTGGTATTACTCCCGCATTTTTGCTGACCCGAAAAACCCTGAAACGGTCTATGCAACCAATGTCAATTTTCACAAATCGGTGGACGGCGGTAAGACCTTCAAAACGATTCGCTCCATGCACGGCGACCACCACGACCTCTGGCTCGACCCGAATAATCCTGAGCGCATGATTCTTGCTGACGATGGCGGCGCAAGCGTCAGTCAAAATGGCGGCAAAACGTGGACAGCACTGGATATTCCCACATCACAATTCTACCACGTACAAGTAGACAACCAAACACCGTACCGCATCTACGGCGCACAGCAAGACAACACCAGTGTTTCGATTTCAAGCCGTTCAGGAAGCGGTGAAGTCGGTGTGCGTGACTGGTTTCCGACGGCGGGCGGCGAATCGGGATATATCACGCCGCACCCCGCAAAGCCGCATATTATCTTTGGCGGAAGCTATGGCGGTTTTATGACGAAGCACAATATTCTCACCGAACAGCAGCAAAACGTCTCGCCGTTCCCCGAAGAAGTCATCGGTGAGCCGTCGTCCAACCGCAAATATCGCTTCCAATGGACGTATCCGATAGTCTTTTCGCCGCATGATGTGAACACGCTTTACGCAACAGCGCAAGTGGTCTTTCGCTCCAAAGACGAAGGTATGAGTTGGGAAATTATCAGCCCCGACCTTACACGCAACGACAAAAGCAAACAAGCGGCTTCCGGCGGACCCATCACAAAAGACAATACGGGCGTGGAAACCTACAACACGATTTTCACCTTTGCTGAATCTCCCGTTGAGCAAGGCGTACTCTGGTCTGGCTCGGATTGCGGGCTTATCCACGTCAGCCGCGACAACGGCAAAACGTGGCAAAACGTAACCCCGCCAAGCAAGGATTTACCGGACTTAGCGCTGATTAGCATGATTGAATGCAGCCCGCACGACAAAGGCACGGTCTATGTGGCGGCAAACCGCTACAAACTTGATGACCAAAAGCCCTATATCTTCAAAACCAGCGATTATGGCAAAACATGGATACGCATGACCACAGGCATCCCCGAAGGAGCATTTGTGCGGGTTGTGCGTGAAGACCCAAATAAACGTGGTTTGCTCTACGCCGGAACAGAAACAGGCATATATGTCGCATTTAACGGAACAAGCACGAATGCGCTTTGGCAGCCTTTACAAATGAATTTACCCGTAACACCGATCCACGATTTGGTGTTGCAAAAGCGCGAAAACGATCTTGTTGTGGCAACGCATGGGCGCTCATTCTGGGTTCTGGACGACGTAACGCCGCTTCACCAGATTATGGACGGCAAGGTGAAAGCAAGCGACAATGCGCTTTTTGCGCCACGCCCTGCCTACCGTTGGTCGCCACCGGATTTTGATTTGCCACTTGGTTTGGCGACGGGCGCAAATCTGCCCGACGGAGTGCATATTTCCTACAATCTCAAGGAAAAAACGGCGGATTCGGTTGCGCTGGATTTCTTGACGGAAAAAGGCGATATGATTATTTCCTATTCCAACAAGCGCGACCGCAAGGGCAAGCCCGTCAAAGAATCCGTCGAGTTCTACCCGAACCCTGAAGAGAAGCGCTCGGACGTGATTACGACGGGCGAAGGTATGAATCGCTTTGTGTGGAATATGCGTTATCCCGATGCTGTCGAAGTGCCGGGGGCGCTGAGTTGGGGCGGCTCGGTGATTGGTCCGAAGGCTGCACCGGGTAAATATCAAGTGCGGCTAACGATTGCAGGAAAAGTTGTTGCCACGCAACCCTTTGAGATTCGCAAAGACCCGCGTGTGGAAGCGACGGAGGCGGATTTTATCGCACAGTTCGACCTTTTACAAAAAATCAATGCGAAAGTAACGGAAACGCATAAAACTATCAATTCACTCCGCGATCTCAAAAAACAAGTGACTGCTTCGGTTGACCGCCTCAGTCCTGATGCCGACAAGCCAACGGCGAAAGGCATTGCACTCAAAGAAGCATCCAAGCCGCTTATGGATAGCGTGAATGCAGTTGAAAATGAGCTTATCCAAACAAAAATCAAGAGCAGCCAAGATATGCTCAACTTCCCCGTGCGGCTGAATAACAAACTCATGTCGCTCGGCAGCATGGTTGCTGGCTCGGATAACCGTCCGACAAAACAAATGATGGATATGTTTATGGATTTGACGGCACGAATTGAGGTACAGCTTGCGCGGTTGAAGCCAATAATTACTGATGGTTTAGCAAAATTTAATAAAGCCGCATTGGAACAAGGCTCTGTGACAGTGCAGATGATTGAGTAATCAACACGAAAATCCTCTCGAAAAAACAACAACGCCGCCCTTGATAATTCAAGAGCGGCGTTGCTTTTTGGGTAAAACTTTCTTTTTCCTTGGGGGCGATTACTTCATTTTCAAGCCTTCTTCTAGCAACTCATTGACTTTATTCATCGAATCGGCTTCAGCATAATAGCGCAGAAGTGGCTCTGTGCCTGATGCACGGATGAGCAGCCAGCCTTTGTCAATAAAGAATTTGTAGCCGTCTTTGGTGTCGATGGACGTGACTTTGTAGCGTCCGAGTTGCTTTGGCTTTTTCGCACAGGCTTTGAGAATATCTTGTTTGATTTTCTCGGTCGTGCGCACGTCGCGGCGACGATAGCGGTGAACGCCGAACTCATCTTCAAGTTCGTCCACGAGTTCGCTGAGTTTTTTCTTGCGCTTTGCCATCATCTCCAAAAGCAACATTCCGTTGAAAATACCATCGCGTTCCGGGATATGGATAATCGTTCCCAAGCCGCCCGATTCCTCGCCGCCGATAAGGATTTTATCGGTTGCCATGAGTTTGCTTACGTGCTTGAAACCGATGGGAAGTTCATGGAGTTTGATGCCGTGCTTCTCGCAATATTTATTCACCATTGAGGTCAAAGCAATAGTTTTCGCCACAGCACCGCGTTTTTTCTTGTCTTCGTAGAGGTATTTCATCAGCAGCATGAAAACTTTGTGGGAATCCACAAAATGCCCGTTTTCATCCACAGCGCCCAAGCGGTCTGCGTCGCCATCGGTCGCCAAACCCACATCGTATTTGCCTTCTTTGACCTTTTCAATCAGCGTTGGCAGATATTCCGCCATTGGCTCCGGATGGTCAATTTCGCCGAAGGAAGGATTGTAGTCACCGTGAATTTCATCAGCTTTCGGCAGAAGATCTTTGATGGTGTAGATGCCTGCGCCGTGCATAGGGTCGAACATCACTTTGATACCGGATTTGATAATCGCTGGCATATCAATTTTGCGTTTAACATAGCGCAAATAGGACTCTTTTGCCCCGAAAGGGCGTACAAGTTTTTCTTTGACGTACTCATCAAAGGTCTTGAACTTGATAGCTGGTCGTTTCTTTTCCAGCACGGCAAGCTCTTTTTCCAGTTCCGCAATCTCTTCGGGGAAGGCAGGTCCTCCGGTGTTACTTTTGAGTTTGTAGCCATTGTATTCGGCAGGGTTATGGCTCGCCGTGATAACCACGCCGACGGTTGCTTTCTTTTGCTTCGTTGCAAAAGAAACCTGGGGAGTCGAAGCGATTGCATCAGTAATATGCACCACCACGCCCTTAGAAGCCATCACACACGCCGCTTCTTGGGCAAATTCTTTGGAAAGGAAGCGGGCATCGTAGCCGATAACCACACTTGCTTTCTTTTTATCAATTTTTAGAGCGTACAATGCTGTCGCAAGTGCAACAGTTTGCACGTTTTCAAAGGTAAAGTCGCGGGCAATCAAGCCGCGCCAACCGTCAGTACCAAAGATTATCATATCGGTACACCATTAAAAATGGAACATTCGGGGAGTTAAAAATTGCATCATTGCTCGAAGCCTACGCCAGCACACGCCGGGCAAGCAAACACGAACACACGCCATCAAATCACGTCAAAAAATGAACGCCCGCCGTCTTTCCTTGAGATGGCGGGCGTTTGGTCTTATCGTTTTATTTTGAACGCGGACAATCCCGGATAGACTGCCTGAGCGCCAAGCGTTTGCTCAATCCGCAAAAGCTGATTGTACTTCGCAATACGGTCAGTGCGGCTTGCCGAGCCGGTTTTGATTTGCCCGGCGTTGGTTGCTACGGCGAGGTCGGCAATTGTCACATCTTCAGTTTCACCAGAACGGTGCGAGATAATTGCGGTATAGCTGTTGCGCTGTGCAAGCGCAATAGCATCAAGCGTTTCGGTGAGCGAACCAATCTGATTGACTTTCACCAAAATCGAATTGCCGACATTTTCTTTGATGCCGCGCTGCAAGAAATCCACATTGGTAACAAAAAGATCGTCACCGACAAGCTGCACCGATGAACCGATTTCTTTGGTCAGTTTTGCCCAGCCGCTCCAATCTTCTTCTGCCATACCGTCTTCGATAGAGATAATCGGATATTTTTTGCAGAGGTCTTTGTACCACGAAACCATATCGTCGCTGGATTTTTCTTCTTGCGAGGATTTGTAGAGTCTGTACACGCCCGCTTTGCCCGTAGCATTGACCATTTCGCTGGCAGCAACATCCAGAGCCAGCATAAAATCGTCGCCCGGCTTATAGCCTGCTTTTTCAATGGCTTGCATAATCACGTCCAGCGCTTCTTCGTTGGAAGCAAGCGATGGTGCGAAGCCGCCTTCATCGCCGACTGACGTATTTGCGCCTTTTGCTTTGAGTACGCCTTTGAGCGCGTGAAATACTTCTGTTCCCATGCGGATTGCCGTGCTGAAGCTATCTGCTTTCACGGGAACAATCATAAACTCCTGAAAATCCACGTTGTTATCGGCATGATGACCACCATTGATGATGTTCATAAGCGGCACGGGCAGCACTTTAGCGTTTGGTCCGCCGATATAGCGGAAAAGCTCCTGTTCATGCGAGTCTGCGGCTGCTTTTGCGGTGGCAAGCGATACGGCGAGAATCGCATTTGCACCAAGGCGTTTTTTGTTCGGCGTGCCGTCGAGTTCGCGCATGATACGGTCAATTTCTACTTGGTCGCTGGCATCCTCGCCGATGAGTGCTTCGCTGATTTCGCCGTCAATCGCTTCGACGGCTTGAAGAACGCCTTTGCCGAGATAGCGCTTTTTATCGCCGTCACGGAGTTCGTGTGCTTCGTGTGCGCCGGTGCTTGCGCCCGACGGTACGGCAGCGCGTCCGAAGGAGTAATCGTCCAAGATTACGTCCGCTTCGACGGTTGGATTTCCGCGTGAATCCAGAATTTCGCGGGCTTGGATGTCAAGAATTGTTGCCATAGTAGAACAAAGGAATGGAAATAAAGGGATGAAAATATTGAGTGAAATTGTGAACAATTATGGAAGCAAATGGGAGAATTTATCGACGCAAAAGAAAAAGTGACCGTTCGCGTTTCCGTTGGTTATCAATCTGGGTAATCACTAAATTAGCGCCGTCGTAGGTGTAGGAACACTCACCATTCATCACCAATGCGGGGTCAGTAAATGTCCGTCCGGTGCGGTCGGTCAAGGTGAGTTTGAGATGGGCAAGCGTATAAACTCCATTGCTGGCAAGAATGCTGCTGCTATCGCCCATCGGCACAAAACGGTACGTGGTCTGGTCGGCGTTAATCACCAGCGTAACCTCGCTGGATTGCAGGCGTACGCCGTTGGCAAGCGTATCACCCGCACCATTGCGCGTCAGCGTACAAGTCCCTGTGTATTGACCAGAGGGAATTTGGACACCTGGGTTTAGAAAATCATTAGTGCAAGCCCAAAGCCCAAAGAACAGAATCGTGGCAGAGAGGATGTGCCATTTTCGGGTATTCCGAAAATATGAGAGAGGGGTTATTTTCATAGAGCATTGCGAGAAAAAAGGCAAAAATCCGAATACCCCCTATTCAAGAGCATTACGAAGCGCAACATAGCGCATAAACAGGTGAATTGCAAGCGAGTTTTGAAAAAAATGCTTGTTGTGAGCAAATTTTTCTTTATGAAGGGCTATTTTGGCATTTTTGTTTGTGAAATCCCCTTTCCAGCATCTTTTCCCAACAAGATTGAAAAAAGTTTCCGCCATCATGAAAGGTTTTCCCGAACGATGTGTCATTCATCAGAGAGTCGCAATCATGATTGTTTTCACAGTAGTTTGAGATGCAGTAGTTTGAGATGCTTTTTGCGCAATGACAATCAAACCCATAATGCCCAAAGATAATGCAACATCAACAGCGCTTAGAAACGTGTACCGATGCCGAATTGATCCAGGCTTTCCACCGCTCACCCTCGCAGCGGGAGAGTGTGTTTGCCGAGATATATCGCCGCTATGCACAGCGCACAAAGGTCTATTGTGTGCGGGTGTTGGGGAATGAGGATGACGGCAGCGATATTTTTCAAGAAACGTTCGTGCGCTTTTTTCGAGCGGCGCTCCGCGAGCCACAGATAGACAACATTGGCGGTTACTTGATGCGTATTGCGCGGAATCTTTGCCTCAACCACAAACGCGACACAAAATCCACCGTGACCATTGATGAATGGGAACGCGCCATACCAGATTTCCCAAACTATGAGCGAGAAGAACTTCTCAATCTTATTGCTGTGGCGCTTGAATACTTAGATTTTGACTACCGTGAGGCATTCGTCTTGCGATTCTATCAGGATTGCAGCTATGAGCAAATTGCCGAATTGACGGGCGCGAGCATTTCCACCGTCACAAACCGCATTTGGCGTGCAAAAGACAAACTCAAAACTATCTTGAAGCCGTATTTGGCAGAATTTGAAGCATTTACGGAATAACGCACAGAACCGAATGATGTACACAATCGAACAATTTTGATTATGGACTACACATACCTCATTCACACGTATCTTGAAGGCAGATTGGACGAGCCTTTGGAGGAAGTTCTCTTTAGAGAACTGAGCCGTAATGGTTCGCTGCGCAAAGAATTAGCAATGCAAATTAATCT
Source organism: Ignavibacteria bacterium (assembly GCA_947459425.1). GTDB lineage: Bacteria > Bacteroidota > Ignavibacteria > Kapaibacteriales > UBA4661 > PH2015. Next base: position 8,272 of record CANHDJ010000057.1, on the reverse strand, counting down.
GGCAAATGCCGCACGGCGTGAGGCAGCCTCCATTCTCCCGACCGAAGCCGAAAAAAACGCGCTTTTTGCCGAACTCGGTTTTGCTGAAGTAGGCTTAGGAGAAAGTATCGTTGCGGCGGAAGCATCGGCGTTTTCTTCAAGCATATCTTCGGTGCAGAATATTCTTCTTGTGGTGTGTAGCGCTATGATTCTTACGCTGGGGCTACGCAGTGATACATTCTTGCCTACAAACGAGGTGAATAGCGCATCAACTGACCGAAAAGCACTGGATTTGCCGATGTTTGCACGATCTATATCGCAAGAGCGCACCCCATCTCGTTTTTCTGATGACTCCCCAATGATGCCGCACCGCTCTTTTTTTCAAAAACCTCTAAAAAGCGCTCCAAATCTTGTTTCTAACGGTGAAACTTCTATGGAAGAATCGGAACAACAGACACTCTCTCTTCCACAGGACGGAGGCGAAATGAGTGCTGATATTCAAGTCTCTGCACCATTGTCCAACTATCGCATTCCATCTCGTTCATTCCAGACAAAAGAGCCATTGCCGTCCGGCATCACACATCGCCCACAGGCAAGTTTTGCCACTTTTCCAACGCAGGAAAATATGATAGAGCAGTTTCCAGTGCAACTCGGCATACGGCATCTTTTGGGGGGTGGGAAGTTGGGGCTGCATGGTACGATTCAATACGCCTTGAATAAACAGCACACAATCGGCTTTGAAGGCGGCACAGAGGCGGCACGGTTACTGGTTCGCAATGCTCAAAATAGTGAGGTGGGCGGTCTGGGTGGTGCAGATGAATCGGTCTTTTCAGGCACGGCGTATTATCGGCATACCTTCACGGGGCTGGCATTGCTGCCAAACAAGGCTCTTGTACCGTTTGTGCAAGGCGGTATCGGCGTTGTGGGCAGATGCGGTGCTGTTCAGGGGATGGGCGGATTGCGCTTTGATGTCGCGCCGGAACTTTCTTTCGTGCTGGCAGCAGAAGTAAAAATGCCCGTGTTCTACGCAGAGCAGTATTTTCAAAGCAAAACAGGAATTTCTATCGGGATGCAATACCACATTTCTGACAAATAAAATTTTCCCAATTTTCTTTCATTCATAACACTGCCCATGAGTATTCATGCGGCAAGGAGGCTTTTTTATGTTTTCCCAAATATGCAGATATTTCCTTCTTTTGTGTCTTGTACTATGCGCAAGCATTTATGCGCCTTTGAAGGCGCAAGAATTAAGCACTGACACTATTCCAAAGACGACTTCCCGTCCGTTCTGGATTTGGCAGATTACGGGAAAGTTCCAAGCATTTGGCGGAGAAAGTAATTCCGGATTAAATGCCCGATTTAATCAAGACCTACCCAACGGCACAGCAAAACCTGCATTCACGATAACAAATTCTTTCTACATCTCGCCCTTGAATTTGCAATGGAATCATAATAGATGGATAATTTATGCTCATTACAATGCTTTTAGTAATTCGTCCTTTACTGCTGATTATGCAGCAACAATAACTTCTCAGGAACTCTTGTATGGAGTTGGTTACGCAGTCATAAACACCTCACGTTTTAGACTATATCCAATGCTTGGCAATTATGCCAGCGTGGATATTTTGAACTTGAGAAAAAACAGCAATTCATTGACAACATTATTGCAATCATCAGAGCAAAATTCTTTGTCAATAGCACGATTTGGTGGTTTATTGGAATTGGTGGTCGGAGCAGATTATAGCTTCCCATTAGAGTACGGCGATGTGTACATTATGGCAAAAGTTGGATATAATCTCGAAGTAGGAGCTGCGTGGGGACAGGAGCTTCTTGGAAGACCCATTGCTGGAGCCGACCCCAACTGGTTTTCCCGTCGCGGTGTTTTCTTCCAACTTGGCATCGGCTTAGGCACAGAGCGACGTTGAGACACAAATACGGTAGGCACGGTACAAAGCGCCCTTTCTCGACAATTCGGGAAAGGGCGTTGTTGTATTTGAGAACTGAGCGTGAATTCAAGACTCAAAAAAGTAAAGCCGTTTGAAAAATCATTTCAAACGGCTTGTAATCTTGTCAACGATACGAAGAATCAAGGAATTATTTCAATCCGTGCTTCGTGGTAAATTGCGTTGCATTTGCACGAAACTCTTCGCGGAGAGTTTTCGAGGTCGTTTCGTTTGCTTCAATTTTTTTCACTATCTCTCCGCTCTCTTGAGCTAACTTCGTTGCTGCTTCTTGTAGCTCTGCGGGTGCGGCTTCTGCTCCACCGGCATTATTAACTTCTACTTGTGCTTTAATTGCTTTGACCATAACATCCAGCAACTGTTTTTGGTTGCTAACACTTGCAATCTCTGCATCAAACCACTTTTCACAAGAGCTTTTGAGATTGAATTCCTCAAATTTCGGTGTTGGAATTGCTGCCACAGATGCTTTGCCCGTTTTTAAGGCTGCTTCGAGTTTTGAAATTTCCTCCATAGCCGCAGCATAATTTTCCACACTAGGATTTTGCATGAGCGGCTCTATTTTTTTAGAGATTTGCGTGTCAGCACTATCAGCTTTATCAACTAATGCAACAAGGTCGTTATTATACTTCAGCTTCTCGTCTTTAGACGGACCGCAGGAAGTAACACCGATAGCCGCAAACACAACGAAAGCAGCGACAATCATTCTGGGGAAATGTACTTTCATGGAATTAAAAGAAAAATGGTTGGAAGGAAGAATTCGCTGCAAATATAAAAAATCACATCAGTCAAGCCAAAATAATACAGCAAATTTTCTTCTATTTCGAGAGCGATTCTGGAATTTTGCGTCAAGGCAAACTAGCATCAGAAAATCGTCAGCCACATCGGATAATTTTTCACGAATACGGTTTTGTTCTCTGAAGTTCGTATATTTCGCCTTCCAGCAAATGTGCATAATTCCTCGACCTCGACCACCAACGCTTCAGGATTATTTCATGGCGCATCGGCACAGCAACCCCTTCATATCGGCATTTGGGCATCGTTATTCTATCATGCTTTGCCTTCTTGTCATAGCGACTTCGGGGCTGCCGCTTCTGAGCCAGCCGCGCATCATTGATTCGCTCAAAGCGCTTATTCACTCGCTTCCGCCCGATACATCGCGGGTGATAGCGCTCAACCGCCTTGCGTTTGAACTGCGTGGTGTCAGCCCTTTGGAGCGTGAACGTTATGGGGAGCAGGCACTTGTTTTGGCACGTACTCTTGATTATCCCAAAGGTGTCGCTCAGGCACTCACAAATCTCGGCGGGGCGCTCTGGGAACAGGGGCATTATGCTCAAGCGATTGGTTATCAAGAACGTGCTGTGGCGCTCCATTCGGCATTGCAGGACAAACCCAATTTGGCATTAGCGCTCAACAGCTTGGGGCTTATTTACAGCGACCAAGGCAATTACAGCCTTGCCTTAGAGCATTTTTTACACGCACTCAAACTCCGCGAAGAAATTAACGACAAGCGCGGGCAGCAAATTACCATCAGCAATATTGGCACCGTCTATCAGCAACAAGGTGATATTACGGCAGCGCAAGAATATTACTTCAAAGCGCTGAAAATTGCTGAAGAAATCAACGACAAGCGTGGCACAAGTATTGCGCTGGCAAATATCGGCGGGGCATATTTCCAACAAGGCGCTTACGACAATGCACTTGAATACGACACTCGTGCGCTGCGTGTTTCCGAAATGGTCGGGTCGAATAGTAGTACGAGCTATGTTTTGAATAAAATCGGTCTGGTGCTGGCAAAAATGGGAAAAGTTCGTGAGGCGCTTACCTATCAAGAGCGGGCATACAAAACGGCGCTGAGTGCAGGAAATTCCAAAGTCCTTGCTCATGCGCTGCACGGCATGGCATCGGCATATCAATCGCTGGGGCGCAATAGCGAAGCACTCGTCTATGCACAGCAAGCCTTGGACACGGCAAAAAATATTGGTTTAGCGGCAATTATCAAAGACGCATCGGAGCTTCTCGCCAGTGTCCATGCCGCGCAAGGCAGATACAAAGAGGCATTCGAGGCACACCAACAATTCAAGCAAATGAGTGATTCGGCACAAAATCTGGAAAGCCGCAAACGCATTGCGAATCTGGAAACGAACTACAAACTTCGGCAGCAGGAAATCGAAAATGAGCGCCTTCAAGCCCAATTCACCGCCCAACGTGCTGAAACGCAGCAACAACGAATCTTGACCTTTGCGGTCTTGGTGGGATTGATATTGGTTATCGTTTTAGCAATCGTTCTTGCACAAGCAAACAACAACAAAAAGCGCGACAACACCGAACTCCACCGTCAACAAAGCCTTCTGGAAGAACAAGCACAAGAAATTGAAATCACGAACACGCAACTTCAAGAACAAAACATTGCCTTGCAGGAATTAAATCGGGAGAAGAATGAGTTTTTGGGTATCGCGGCGCACGATCTGAAAAATCCTTTGGCAAGTATCGTTCTGACGGCACAATTACTCCACCGCAAAGATGCACAAATCAACAGTGAAGCGCGTTTGAGTCGCCTTGTCAATATTGAGCAGGTCGCTGCTCGAATGCAGGAAATCATCGCCAATTTGCTAGACGTTAATGCGATTGAATCCGGCGGAATTACGCTCACTTTGAGCAAACAAACGCTGTCCGATGTAGCAAAAAGCGTCACCGAAGAATATCGGGATGTTGCAGCAAAAAAGCGTATTACGCTACATTTCGACGATGCCGAAGCCTCCAATGCTTGTATTCAAGCTGATGGCGGGCGGTTACGTGAAGTATTGGAAAATCTTGTCTCCAATGCTGTGAAGTATTCATTTTTCGACGCGAATGTCTATGTTACCATCGAAGCAAGTATTGATAAGGTGCGCTGCACAGTCGCCGACGAAGGACCCGGTATCAGCAATGACGACAAGCGCAAACTCTTTGGCAAATTTGCGCGACTTTCCGCCCAGCCAACGGCGGGTGAACACTCGACAGGGCTTGGGTTGTCTATTGTCAAAAAATTAGTTGAAATGATGCACGGCACTATTTGGTGTGAAAGCGAGTTAGGAAAAGGTGCAGCTTTTACGGTGGAATTTCCTCGTGAGTGTGATTAAAAGGTGTTTGGTGTTCGTTTTTTGGACTAGATGCACATCAAACAATCCCCTGTTCCAGTGCAAAACGAGTAATCCCCGCAACATTGCGAACGCCGATTTTTTCAAGGATGTGTTGGCGATGGGAATCAACCGTGCGAACACTGATAAAGAGTTTATCGGCAATCTCCTGTGTGGTCATCTCCTGTGCAATAAGCCGGATGACTTCAATTTCCCGTTTCGATAAAGAGTCCAGTATAGTGGCTTGCTCAAGGCTTCTTGTGGCAAGAGGTTTGGCGGCAAGCGCGGTGGTTACTTCGGGGCTGAAATATTGCGCTCCTTGCATGAGTGTCGTGAAAGCAAGAAGCATTTCTTCTTTTGAGGCTGTTTTCAAGATGTAGCCGTTTGCTCCGGCATCCAGCATTTTGCGAATAAAGTGTGCTTCGCGGTGCATGGTCAAACACAAGATTTTGACGTTGGGAAAGCTCTTTTTGAGCCGTGCGCAAAGTTCCGCACCATTGAGGTCGGGCATGGAAAAATCCGTCATCAAAATATCCGGCGAGTGCAGTGTGATCAGTGCTTCCACATCGTTCGGATGCGATGCAATGCCGACAACACGCACACTGTCGGACTCAGAAAAAAGGCTTTGAATTGCCAGCGAAAATAAGCGGTGGTCGTCCACCATTACGACGCGAATGTGGTGCATAATTAGTATCATCGGTGAATTCAGTTTCCATCAAAAATCCTCTCAACTTCTACGTGCCAGAGCGCAGCTTGGCTTCGGGGAAAAGCGCAATAAATGTTGCCCCCACTTGCCCATCCGAGGCAGCGCTTTCACACCACACTCTGCCGTGCATTGCCTCCATCATCTTTTTGACAATCGACAGCCCTAAACCCGTAGAGTGTTCGTTGCCCGTCGGGCGAGTGGAAAGACGGGCAAATTTGCCAAAAAGTTTTGGCTTATCGCCGTCCAGTATTCCTGCGCCAGCATCGCGTAGGCAGATGCAAATATAACCGTTTTGCAGCGATTCCGAACCGTCGTGATGCAATATTCGCCCCTTCGTCAGCGCGATATGGACGGTGCTGCCCAAAGGCGAGAATTTCACGGCATTAGAAAGAAGATTTTCCATGACCTGTTCCACCGCAAGCGCGTCTGCTTCGGCAAAAAGCCCGTTTTCAAGCGTTGTGGCGAAATGAATGTGTTTTTCGGCAGCAATCGGCATATAATGGTCGAGAATAATACGCAACGTCATTGCCATATCCACCGTTTCGGCGGCAAGCTGCATCATTCCTTGCTCAATAGCATTGGCATCCAGCAGATTTTTGATAAGACCAAACATTTGTTCGGCTAATTGCCGGATAAGCAAGGATGATTCACGAGTTTGTTCGGGTCGGTTATTGGGATAGTGGTCGTAAATAACGTTGGCAAGAAGGCGTATGCTGCTCAGTGGGCTTTTCAAATCGTGCGCGGCGATACCCAAAAATTCGTTTTTTTCGTCGTTGAGTTGCACCAGTTTTTCGTTTTTATCCTCAAGTTCGTTGTTGCTTTCTTGCAATTCCGTATTGATAAGTTCAATCTCACGGGCTTGTTCGCTGAGAATCGTTTGTTGGCGGAGAATCTCGGCATTAGCGCGTTTGTTGTCGTAATAGCGCATCGTCACAACAACCATCAATGCCGAAAGCAGCGCCAAGACAGCCAGTAAGCCATTTCGCCACGAGGTTTTTAACTCGTTATCCTTTGCCAACAGCAAAAATGCTTGCTCTTTTTGATAGCTTTCGCGTTGCGTTGCCATATCGGCAAGTTGCTGCGCAATTTTTTGATTGAAAATTGAGTCCCGAAGCGCTGCCGAGCGCGTGAAGTATTCCAATGCTTCTTCAAAATGCCGTTGCGAGCGCAATATTTCGCCGCAGAGCGCATTGGCTTCGCTCATAATATTTTTCGACCCGATTTCTTCTGCCAACCGCAGCGCCCGTTGGCTATACGCAAGTGCTTCATCGAAACGCTGCTCAGACGCATAAAGCCGCCCAATTTCCGTCAGCGAAGAAGCCATACCGCTTCGGTCGTTGATGCTGTCTTGCAAAGCGAGTGCTTTGAGTTGCATTTGGAGCGCTTCGGCGCGTCGCCCCATTTGGTTGTAGAGTTTGCCGAGTGCCGTGAGCGAAAGCGCTACTCCTTGCCGATGATTGAGGTCTTGGCGGCGTTTGAGTGCTTCGGTGTAGTATTCAAGCGCTTTGTCGTATTGACGAAGTGCTTCATAGACCGCTCCAAGCCCCATAAGCGGGTAGGGAATGTGATTGATGTTTGCGATAGTGCGGTCGGTTTCCAAGGCGCGGTTGTGGAACTCAATAGCGCGAGCATAGTTCGCCTGAAACCGATAGCACATACCGATATTATCACACGAAACCGCCAAACCCAATTTGTCGCCAACGGCTTCCTGCAAGGGCAGTGCCTGAAAATAATACGCCGATGCTTTGTCGTAGCTGCCTTGGTATTGGTAGGTCAGCCCCAACGCATTGAGTGAGCGCCCCATCCCGACGGTATCACGAATATTTGTGCGTACCTTGAGTGCTGATGCGCTATACAGCCGCGCCGAATCATAGCGCGATTGCACAAAACAAACCAGCGAAAGCCGATGCAGCGCATCGCCCACGCCACGCTGAAAACCAAGACGTTGTGCCGCTTGGAGTCCGGCAGAGGCATACAATCTCGCGTTGTCAAGATTGTTGGTGTAAAGCCGATATTTCTCGGAAAGGTCGTTCATCAACATCACCTTCGCACTGTCATCGTTGTTGTTCCTGACGTGTTCCCATTGTTGCAAAAGCGAATCCAAGAGCGCCCGTTGAGCAAACGCGGTGCATGGAAAAACACATGGGAGCAACAAGAATACCACGAGTGCAAGTGCGTGTCGGAGGTGTTTCATAGGGTAATGTCGGGAAAAATGAGTAGATTTTCGGTGTACATTGTTCCAGTTGTTGTAAATATTTTTTTGAGGGTATTGTCATGGTTGCCGTTTCTCAAAGCCCAATGGTTATTGATACTCAAGAAGCTCTCATGCGGTCATTACGTGGTCGCTTCAAAGAAGACTACCTTTTACAGTAGTTTTGACAGTTCTTTGTCAAGAAAAAAGATTTGAAAAAACCCGAAAGAAGTGCGACTTTTCAGGATTCAACCACGAACCTGAGAAAGGAAATCGCTATGCTTCTTCCGGTGTGTTCTTCGCTATTCAATGCCTTGCG
>CANHDJ010000056.1 GCA_947459425.1 Ignavibacteria bacterium | reverse complement strand
TGCTCAGAATCGAAATTTTTTCTATTATATGCTGTGCATTGCGCATGATACCTCTTTTCTTGATGCTGTACAGTGTGGTTACTTTACAAATCAAGGAAGAGGTATGCTTTTTTACTACTCTTTTTTTAAAATGTCCAGACTATTGATCATGCTCAATCGCTTTTCTGCAAAAACTCGTATTCTTATCACCTGCCCGAAGCGCATCACGCCGTATCTGCGTGCTGAGACCGAGTCGCTGGGCTTTACCGTCTTGGAAGAAGCACCCGCAGGAATTCTCACCGAAGGCACATTTGCCGATACAATGCGCTTGAACCTGCATATCCGCACTGGGCACAGGGTGTTATTTCAACTCCAAAAATTTTACTTGCGCTCACCGGATGATTTGTACAAAAGTTTGATGACGATGGATTGGGAAACAATTATTCCTGATGATGGCTATTTGAGCGTTATTTCCTCGGTTGACACCGAAAGCATCAATAATAGCTTATTTGCGAATGTCAAATGCAAAGATGCCATTGTTGACCGCATCCGAAAAAAGCGCGGGAAGCGCCCTGATTCCGGCTCAGATACAAGCCGTGCGGTGGTGTTTTTGTACTGGAAGGACAACGATTGCATCATTTATCTCGACACATCGGGGGAATCGCTCTCGCAGCGCGGCTACCGCACGATGCCTTGGAAAGCACCAATGCGCGAGAGCCTTGCGGCGGCGGCGGTGATGGCAACACGCTGGGATAAGGCTTCGGCGCTGGTAAACCCAATGTGTGGAAGCGGAACGTTGGCTATTGAGGCGGCACAACTGGCGCTTGGTCAAGCATCGGGGCTTTTGCGGGAGAACTTTGGTTTTATGCACGTTTTGGGGTATGATCACCAAGCACGAAAAACGTGGAAGACGCTTCAGGAGAAGGCTCGTGCGGCGGTGCGCACGGAACTTTCGTTCCCCATTATAGCCAGCGATATATCCGAAGAAGCGGTTGAGGCGGCACGTCATAATGCCCAAGCCGCAGGAGTGGCGGAATTTATCACCTTTGAAGTCAGCGATTTTGCGGCGACATCGCTACCGGAAGTGCTTCCGAACACGCACCCCGCAATAATCCTCAACCCCGAATATGGCTTGCGTTTGGGCGAAGAAACGGACTTGGAAGCCGTCTATAAAGCCATCGGTGACTTTTTTAAGCAGCGCTGTTCAGGATATACGGGCTACGTGTTTACAGGAAATATGGATTTGGCAAAAAAAATTGGCTTAAAAGCAAAACGGCGTATGGAATTTTACAATGCTGATATTGATTGTCGGTTGCTGGAATATGAGTTGTACGCTGGTTCGCGGCGGGTTGTGCCGGAAGCATTGTAAAAATTTCTTGGAAAAACGCTCCATATATTTTAACTTTGTTCTTCTCCTGTACGGATTTCTGTGCAGCGAGAAATCAATACGGCGGGTGTAGCTCAGTTGGTAGAGCACCAGATTGTGGCTTTGGGTGCCGCGGGTTCAAGCCCCGTCACTCGCCCTTTTGACAAGATTTTGGTATTGATTCGATACTCTCAGGTGTTCTGACGCATTCTTGCACGGAACACCTGTTTTTTTTGCGTTGCAATGTTCAGGTATTGTGCAGATAATGACCTTCCTTTTTCACCGCGTTTTCACCAACAAACTATGACAAATGGCTCAACACAACACCACGACACGTTTTCTGACGTGAAGAATGTTATTTTCGACCTCGGCGGCGTTTTGTATAATGTGGATTATGCACTTGTCGAGCAGGAGTTTTCTGCCCTACAAAAACGCTCCAAAGCGCCTATTTCCTATACCCGCCAAACACAACCCGCAATTTTTACCCAATATGAAATTGGCGCAGCTTCGACGGAAGAATTTTGCGAAGGCTTGCGGAAAGAATTGGGCTTGCACGGCAGCGATGAAGAGCTTTCGGTGGCGTGGAATGCTATGCTGCTCGGCGTGTACCCTGGGCGAAATGGTCTTGTTTGGCGCTTGAAACAACGATATAGCCTTGCGCTTTTAAGCAACACCAATGCGCTTCACATCGAACACGTAAAGCCGGAGTGTCAAGAACTCTTTTCCTTTTTCGATACACTGTTTTTCTCGTACGAAATGGGCTTGCGCAAGCCGGATGCGACTATCTTTCAGCGTGTTTTGGACACGATGCAGTATGTGCCATCAGAGACGCTTTTTATTGACGATTCGCATCAACATATTGAAACAGCACGAGCCTGTGGTTTGCGTACATTGTGGTTGCAGCATCCGGACAGCCTTGAACTTGTTGTCGATATGCTTGCGCCGAATAGCACGGAAAAGGCATCGTGATATTGCTGGGTCGTTCCGACCTTCAGGGCTTTCGCTGAGAGGAGTTCCTCCTTAAAAAAGCGAAAGCCCTTGTAGCTTTCCCTTCAAAGTACACAATCCTTATGATTCCTGAGAAGTTGCGCTCTGCAACTGTCGGATGGACTCAAATGAAAATGGTAAAATGTCATTCAGCGTTGCGGCAATAAAAATCTGAATAGCCAAAACGAGTAATGCCACATCTTCAAAGACTTTTTTCCAACCGACGATTTCACCGCCTCCTACCTGCGAATAGCATCCACATTCAATGCTCAAACCACGTGCCATTGCGCTGCCGATAGCAATGAGAAACACAACCAGCATCGCTGCCACAAGCGCCGAACTTGCCCGAAGGCGAATACCGAATATCAAAAATACCCCCGTCAATACCTCTAACCAAGGCATGATAAGTGCCATGAGGTTTAATGCGCCAAATGGAACAAGTTGATAGTTATTGATGGCTTTGGCAAAGGCATTGGGGTTGACGATTTTTTCAACACCGGCGATGACAAAAACAGAGCCGAGAACTACTCGTGCTGCAAGCACAATAACGGGATGGAATAAAACTGTTTGCATATATTTCCTTAAAAATTCAACAATAGTTGACATATCAACTAATATACATCTTTTTTTGTGAAATCCTAATTTCCTGCTGTTGGCTATGCCAATATCAATGATTATTAAAGCAATAAGCCTTTTGTTATCATATTTTTACACTTGAGTAATTGTCAATTTCTATGCCCTTGTTTTTAACGCTTCGTAGCTCAAGAAAGGAAAAACAGCTCTTTTGCGTCGATGTGCGAAAAACTTGTCGGAAACAAGAACTTGTGTTAATTTACAGAAATTCTACAACTGTTTATCATGCCCCCAAAGGCATAATTCTCGCACAAAGAGGTAGCGCAATGGCTAAAGAAAAAGAAGAACTGACAAAAGAAACAGGAAAGACTTCCAAAGCAGACAAAGGCGAAACGGTAAACCCTGCGGAAGCCCGAAAAAAGGCGCTTCAAGCAGCAATGGAACAGATTGAAAAAGAGCATGGCAAAGGCGCAATTATGCGCTTGAGCGATAAGGTTGTTGTGCCAATTGACTCTATCTCGACAGGATGTATCTCGCTGGACAATGCCATCGGCGTGGGCGGCGTACCGCGTGGACGCATTATTGAAATCTACGGACCGGAATCGTCGGGAAAAACCACGATTTGTTTGCATATCATCGCAGAAGCACAGAAAAATGGTGGTGTTGCGGCATTTATTGACACTGAACACGCGCTGGATATTCAATACGCACGGCGTTTGGGCGTGGATTTGAGTAATCTCTTACTTGCGCAGCCAGAGTTTGGCGAGCAGGCATTAGAAATTGTTGAAACGCTCGTCCGTTCAAGCGCTATTGATGTAATTATTATTGACTCCGTTGCCGCGCTCACACCTCGCGTGGAAATTGAAGGCGACATGGGCGATGCTCAAATGGGTTCGCACGCCCGCTTGATGTCTCAGGCAATGCGTAAACTCAATGCTGCAATCGGTGCTTCAAAAACAACCGTTATGTTCACCAACCAACTTCGCTCCAAAATTGGCGTGATGTATGGCAACCCCGAAACAACGACGGGCGGCAATGCACTCAAGTTTTATGCGTCGGTGCGCATGGATATTCGTCGCAAAGATATGATTAAGGAAGGCGATCAGATTATTGGCAACCGAGTGCGTATCAAAATTGTGAAAAACAAGGTCGCGCCGCCGTTCAAAGAAGTGGAGTTCGATATTCTCTACAACGAAGGCATTTCCAAATTGGGCGATATGATTGACCTTGCCCTTGAATACAAGATTATTGCAAAAAGCGGCTCGTGGTTCAGCTACCGCGATGAACGCGCTCAAGGGCGTGATTCGATGCGGATTATCCTCAAGGAAAATGCAAAACTGCTTGCGCATTTGGAGCAGGATGTTAAAAAGAAATTAGCAGAAATTGCGGCTCAACCTGCAACGTCATCCAATACAGCTCCCGTCGAGGCAGAAGTCGAAGCACAATAGATATGAACGAATCGCCTAGCGTAACCTTTTCCTCTTCACGCTGTTTCTCTCATTGAATTTTCTTTTCTCACTTTTCACAACTACCACTATGTTTGGTCTAGGAACTCCCGAAATCCTTGTGATTGCTTTTTTGGTCATTCTCCTTTTTGGCTACAATAAAATTCCTGAGTTAATGAAAGGTTTGGGTTCAGGTATTAAGGAATTTAAGAAAGCCGCTAGCGGCGATGAAGAAAAAGAGAAAAAACAAGCGTAAGAAAAACGCCTTTTTCTGCAATTTCACATTTCTAATACTCATCACTTCTTCAACGACCATGTTTGATGTTGGCGGCGGCGAACTTATGCTTATCGTAATGGCAATTTTACTGCTCTTCGGACCGGAAAAATTGCCAGATCTGGCGCGTACCTTTGGCAAGGGAATGTCGCATTTGCGCAAGGCTCAAACGGAGTTTCAGCGCAATGTCAATGCAATGGCTGACGAAGTGGACGAACTTGTCCAAAAGCAGCCAGACGAAACCCTTGTTCCGCCTCAATCAGAGCAGATGCCTACGTTTGAGCGGAGCCTTGTTCCAAGTTTTGGTAACGAAAACGCTGCCGCAACACCATTTGAAGAGCATAGCCAGCATCCTGAGCAAGCGCCAATAACAACGCATTCGGAAACAGGATTGGGCGATGAAACATCTCCCGATACTGCGTCAAAGCTCGTTATTCGCCCCGCAGAGAATACTATCGCCCTTGACCCCAAATAAACCAATTTTGCCCCAATTCGTTCCATCCGTGTTCCAATTTTTTCTTGCATGAAATCTTACACCACCTTTCGCACAGCCCGCATCGCCAATGAAACGACCTGTTCCGCCGCTTTGGAGCAGTTTCTTTCGACTATTGACAACAAAAATACCGCCATTAACGCACTTTTGACCTTGAATATTGACGAAGCCCGTGCGCAAGCCGCAGAGAGCGATAAACGCTTTGCCGAAGGCTCTCCGCGCCCGCTTGAAGGTATGGTGATTGCGGTCAAAGACAATATTTCGACAAAAGGCTTGAAAACAACGTGTGCATCGAAAATTCTTGAAAATTTTGTCCCAATTTACGATGCCACCGTCATTCAACGTTTGAAGGATGCCGGTGCCGTGATAGTTGGCAAAGCAAATTTGGACGAATTTGCAATGGGTTCGTCCAATGAAAATTCCGCCTTTGGTGTGGTGCGCAATCCTGTGAACACGGATTACGTCCCGGGCGGCTCCTCTGGTGGCTCGGCGGCGGCAGTGGCGGCGGAAATGTGCCACACGGCGCTTGGTTCGGACACCGGTGGTTCGGTGCGCCTTCCGGCGGCATTTTGTGGGGTTGTTGGCTTAAAACCTACCTACGGACGTGTTTCGCGGTATGGTTTGGTTGCATTTGGTTCGTCGCTTGACCAAATTGGGCAGTTTGGCGTAACGGTTGAAGATACGGCACTGCTGTACGATGCTGTCAATGGCTTTGATGAGCGTGATGCGACAAGTTCCCACCATCCGCAGCAACATACGCTTGCGGCGCTTAAAAAGCCGCTCCCTGCGTCCTTTACCGTTGCCACTTTGCCCGATGACCAACTTCAAGGCTGCGACGACGACGTGATGCGTGTCTATCGTGAAACGCTGGAGCGCTTGAAATCGTTGGGCGCGAAGATTATTACGCACGAAATGAAGTATTTATCGGCAGTCATTCCCACGTATTATATCGTTGCAACCGCAGAAGCCTCATCAAATCTATCGCGCTACGATGGTGTACGCTATGGTTCGCGTAAAATCGGTTCTGATGGCGAAGTTGCCACCGAAACTCGTTCGCAAGGCTTCGGTGCTGAGGTAAAGCGGCGCATTATGATTGGAAACTACGTGCTTTCATCGGGTTACTACGATGCTTATTACACAAAAGCGCTGCAAGTACGGCGTTTGATTTACAATGATTACAAAGCGGTATTTGCCGATGCGGATGTATTCCTCACGCCCGCCGCGCCAACGCCCGCTTTCAAAATCGGTGAAAAATCTGCTGACCCGCTTGCAATGTACCTTTTGGATGTCTTCACGGTGTCCGCCAATTTGGGTGGTGTCCCCGGCATTAGTATTCCGGTGGGAACAAGCGCAAACGGCTTGCCGATTGGTATGCAGCTTCAAGCAAACCATTTTGAAGAAGAAAAATTGCTCAATATCGCTTATCACCTCGTTGGAGCGTGAATATTGTACCCTAGGAAAATATTTTGCCTGAAATGACGATAAGCAGGAGTGCAGACGAAGTTTGCGCTGCCTCATATTGCGAACTTCGTTCGCACTCCTGCTTCTTCTGAAAATTTTGTACTGCTATGCTTGGTCTCTATCTTCACATCCCTTTCTGCGAAAAAAAGTGCATTTACTGCGATTTCTACTCGCTTGAAACGACAACACTTATAGAAGATTTTGTCGAAACACTTCTTGCGGAAATTGATATCCGTGCGGCGTTGCTGCCCCAATCCAAGTTACATTTCGACACTCTCTTTTTGGGTGGCGGTACGCCGTCACTACTTTCCGCACAACAGCTAGAGCGCATTATTACACGCTTGCAGAAGCATTTCACGTTTTCAAGTGGCGCTGAATGGACAATGGAATGCAATCCGGGAACGGTGACACGCGAATCACTGCGCCAGTACAGGGCGCTTGGTATCAACCGCCTGAGTTTTGGGGTGCAGTCTTTTTTTGAAGAGGATTTGCAATTTTTAAGTCGTATTCATTCTAAAGATGAAGCCGTCAATGCGATTCAAATGAGTCGTGATGCGGGTTTTGAGAATGTCAATCTTGATTTAATGTTTGCCCTGCCGAATCAGTCACTTGCCCATTGGCAGAAAAATCTCGAAACTGCCGTGAGTCTTGAAACCGACCATATTTCCGCATACAGTCTCATCTTTGAACCCGGAACGCCCCTCAATGCTATGCTTCAACGCGGTGAAGTTCGAGCGCAGGACGAAGAGTGTGATGTGGAGATGTATGCGTGGGGTATTGATTTTTTGGCGACGCATGGCTATGAACAGTACGAGGTATCGAATTTTGCAAAAAATGGAAAGATGTGTCGTCATAATAGTATTTACTGGCAAGGCGATGAATATGTGAGTTTTGGACCATCGGCGCATGGCTACATTTCGGGCGAATTTTCTGCGGGCGAGCAAGGTTATATGCGATATTGGAATGTCCGAAGTTTGCAGCGTTATACCGCAATGGTGCGTTCCGGCGTACCGCCCTTGACCAATAGCGAACTTTTGAGCGAAAAAGAGCGGATGTTTGAGCGAGCATTTTTGGAATTACGAGCGCGAGGCATTCGCAAACAAGAGTTTCAGAAGGATTTTGGTATTGACGTGAATGTTGCTCTGCAAGAGCTTATTGCGGAATTTACCAAAGATGGGCTTTTGCGCGATACGGCGGAACGTTTAATGCTTTCTCCGCGTGGTTATGCGGTTTGTGATGCCATTACACTGGAAGCAATCGCGCTGCTTGAGCGGTACTGCGGTATTGCATGGAAGCAATCGAGCATTGATGATGAAACTATTCTGGAAGAGCAGGAATTGGTGTAACTTTTTTGCCGTTTTGAAGTCATTACAACAGTCGCATAATAGCCATTTTATGCCGCAAGACTATGACTTTTGGTCATGGAAAAATCATACTTTTGGCTACTTCTTTTAGACGGAAAATTTCGACAAATTTGCCATAGCCGAAAAATATCATACCGTACCATTCAAAACGATATTTAATGCTATTTTTCATGCAATATTTTTCACAACAACATACGTTTTTTCTCCGCCATTACTGAATAATGTGGGCTTTAGAGCCTTCCGGGTCAATCATGAGACTTCTTCTTAACGCGACTTAGCAGGATGCAACGATTATGAACCTCTTACCTCTCTCTCAACCTTTCGGCAAAGCCGATAAAACAAGACCAACTCGGTTTGCAAAGCGCCTCCATCTTGGCAGCTTGGTCGTTTTGAGCCTTGCGATAGTATTGCTTTTTGCGCCACAAGCCAGTGCGCAGCAAACTGGCGGACTGAGTGGCTCGATAACACTGCCCTCAACCGCAGCGACGCTGACCGGTCGCCTAACAAGTATCACCATTCGCCTTGTCAGCACGACGGATGCGACGACGTTTTCTACATCACCAAACGTTGACGGTCTATTCTCTCTGTCGAATGTGACAATTGGTACCTATAACGTCATTCCGTCGTTAAGTGGGGCAGTATTTTTTCCAAGTAGTACCACCGTTACTATTTCCACACAGGATATTGCTCGTGTTTCACTCAGCGTTGTGCCGCCTTTGCCCATTATCTCTGGGCAGATTATTGGTGCCGATAATGCACGACCATTTCCGTTTGCGCTTGTGAACATTAGCAGTGGTGACGCAAGGATAACAACTACGCTTGATGCCAATGGGCAATTTGCTGTTCCCGTTTCTACTACTGGCACTTATACAATTACTCCGACCACCTCGACGTTGCGTGTCGGCTATGTGTTTATTCCTACACAGGTTACGGCGCTTGTTGATGCGAATGGTGCGGTGTCTCATTCGCCAACATTTGCTGCATCGTTGCCGAAATATCGCTTGCGTGGTGTTCTTCGCAGCCCTCTTGGGGAGATGATTTCGGGAAATGCGGACATTCGTGTACAGACAATTTCTCCAACGGGAATGGTAATCGGCGAGCTATCCACGACAGCGGTAGTTAGCCCTGAGGGGGGCGAGTTTACGGTCTCGGTGAGCAATGGAACATACCGTGTTGTTGTTGCTTATGGTTCGCCTATTCCACCGATTTATACAATTACGCCAAATAATCGCATTGTCAATATTCTGGATGTTCCCGCCGATATCGGTGAAATAGTCATTACGAATCGTCGCTATCTCGTCCAAGGCAGAATTATCAGCACTAATGGCAATCTTATTCTTCCTATGCCGCAAGTACCGGTGCGTTTAGAGCAGTTCGGAACAAATCTTGCAATTACAAGCGCCACGACCGATGCAAACGGCAACTTTACAATTCTCCTTGATGCTTCGCGGTTTACAGCGATTCCGTTACGGTTAATTGTGACGCTACCCGGTTTTACGTTGCGTTACCAAGGAAATAATACAGATAATTCCCTCGCACTTGAAGGGCTTCGTGATGATATAGCGTTGGGTGATATTCTTGCCATACGCATTCCGCCACAGCCATTTCCGGTCAGAGGTCGCTTGGTCTATCCTAATAATGTACCTGTCCTTGCGACCATCGTTGCACTTGTGACGAACGCAAATAGCGTCATAACAACAAGCCGAGAAATGAATGTGGTTCTTGACGGAGCAGGTAATTACACCATTCCGGGCATTACTTCTGGTTCATTTCAAATATCTCTGCGCTCACCAAATCTTGTCTTTAATCCGCCGCTCATTGACGTATTTATGCCACGCGACGCTGGAAGGACGTTCAACGTTCAGGCGACGTTTATTCCCATTCTTGTTTCGGGGCGAGTCCAAACCGTTCTCGGCGCACCCGTTCCCGGCGTACCAATGCGTGTCAATGGTAGTGCCAATGGCGTTAGTACGCTTACCGATGCCAATGGTAGATATACTCTCTCGGTCAGTGGTCAATATCCCGATAGCCGTTGGTTTATTTTTCCAACCCTCCAAGTAAATACCTTTTATCCACCAACACGATTGGTGGTAACGAATATCAATAGCCTTGCCTTAAATTCAATGGATTTTCGGGCAACATCAACCACTAGCACACTACCGTTATCAACAATTAGCGGTAGAATCACGTTTTTGGATAATAATGGGCGTGAACAGGGCTTAGATAGAGTAACATTGAGCGATGGCACTCGTACGACTCAAACGGACGCAAATGGTAATTATACTTTGCGAGATGTTCCTAATGGTTCTTATACCATTTCTCCGGCATTGAGCGGCTATATTTTTACTCCACCAACGCTTAATGCAAGCATTCTCGGTGGTAACAAAACATTGAATCAAAACTTTGTTGCACGCCTCAGACTTGATGCGGCGAATCGCTCGCCTATTGTTCGGACACCAATCAATGATATTCCTGTTATTGCCGCAGCAACAACCCCAATACCGTTTGCCTCAGTATTTACCGATGCTGACAATGATTCATTGCTGATAACTACTGCCATTGAAGACCCAACGCTTCTTCGTACAAGAATTCGAGATAATACACTCTTGATTGATGCCTTGTCTGAAGGCAACACGATGGTCAGCTTGATTGCCAATGATAATCGTGGCGGGACGACAACGGCATCGTTCCGTGTTACCGTCAGTCGCCCTTTTGCAACCCCAACGCAATTTACCCGTGAAAAAGGCAACCTTAATACAAACATCAACGCAGCAATCGTTATTGAACCACAAACTATTTTTGCGACAACACCAGTCAATGGTGAACTTGGAGCATTTAATAGTAAGTGCGAATGTGTTGGCTCAATTGTCTGGACGGGTAATAATGCGGTTTTGCCTGTGTGGGGGGAAGATCAGGAGAACGATATTCCGGGTATGGAGGCTTCCGAACCTATTCACATTCGCTTTATTGATAATATACAGCGTAGTTCTCGCCGCACGAGGGCAATGTATATTCACAATATCCAGCCGGGACTTTGGCCTATTGACCAAGCCGTTATTACAGCAATTCCTACATTAGAAGACGATGAATGTAAGCCAATACAAAATATCGTGATGTCCACCCGCACTGAACCAAATTTCTTTGAGGCACACATTACACCAAATCCTGTCTCCAATAAAGCAACGCTTTCCTATACGTTATCAAGCGGTGGCATTGTCAATGTAGAGTTATGGAATATATTTGGACAGCGCGTTGCTGTTTTGGCTTCGGGATATTATGCCTCGGGCGAGCAGCGTTTAGATCTTGCTATTGATGGTTTACCAACAGGAATGTACATTTGCCGCATCCAAAGCACGAGTGAATTCTCTCGTCGCAATCTCTCCGTTCTTAGGCTGTCAGTGATTCGATAATACTTGGCGATAGCAATCGAAGCAAAGACACGGTGTTCATAAAATTCAGGACAATAACACAAGCGCACGTCTCCTTCGGAAACGTGCGCTTGCGTTTTATGGCATGATTCTCTCACGATTCTTTACGACGCATCGCGCCATTCGTCCACCAATTTGATATGCTTTTCGGCAAATGCCTGTGCTTGCGCTTTGTCGGCAGCTTCGGCGGTGACGTGGAAAATACCACGCTCTTTATCGGGCAGGAACAAAATGGAATTGTCGCCGTCGAAAATTTTCACACCGTCAATCAATTCGCGCTTTTTGCCTTCGCTGTATTCCATCGCACGGCGCATAATCAAGCCCTTCTTTTCCCAAGGACACGGCGTTTGGTGATTGAATTGATAGCGCTTGGGAATTTCTTTTTCCACCTCGCCGATGGTTTTACCTGTCTTGGCAAGCATATCCAAAATTTTGCCGATAGCGTACATCGAATCGCTGGCAAAGAAAAATTCCGTAAAAATCAAGCGTCCGCGCATATCACCCAAGAACAAAATATCTTTGTCGCGTGTGGCTTCCATCATTGCGGAGTGCGAGTTAGGAATACGCACCACGGTTACGTTGCTGTACTCTTTTGCCGCAATTTCAATTTCGCTGGATGCCACGACCGAGAGCGCAATTTTGTACGGTGCGCGGTCTTTGTTTGTTTCCATAAACAGTTTTGCAACGATGGACAACAAACGGTGGTCGTACCAATGCCCACTTCCATCCACCACCGAAATTTTCTCGACACCTGGATCAATGATAAAGCCGATTTCGTATTTGAGCGAACTCATCACTTGTCCCATCTGATCGCGGGCAGCTTTCGATTGCTCGTCGCCGCGAATAGAGCGCCGCGTGTCAATGTAGCCGTTCAAACCAACCACTTGGCATTGCAATTCACCCAAAAGGCGCGGAAACACCAGCGAGGTCATACCGTAGGCATAATCCACGACGATACTGAATTGCCGCTCGGCAATTTTCTTCACATCCAACGCATTCACGTAGGCATTAGTGTACGCCTCCGCCGTGCGTTCCGGGAAAATGAGGCTACCAATATCTTCGGGTGCAACCCGCTTAATATCTTCTCCGAAAAAGAGCCGTTCGATTTTTTTGAGCGCATTGGTCTGCATATCGCGCCCATCGGAATTGAACAGAATTACGTCAATTTGGCGCGGATAGTATGGCGATTGACGCACGTGCAGCCCTGCTACTGCCTTGCCGTCGCGCATAGCTTGGCGTGTGAGCGGAAGCGGACTTGTTTGCAAGTCCACAACGTCAATGCCCACCGACATCAGCCCCGCAGCCATTGCCCGCTTGACCATACGTGAAACCTCGTTGGCATCGCGGCTGGCAATAACCGTCTTGCCCGCACCAAGCGAGTTTCCAAGCGCTGCGCCGAACTTTGCGCCAAACTCAGGATTCATCTCAATATTGGAAGCACCCGTCACACGAGCGTCCGTGAAAAGGTCGCGCATCCATTTTTCTTCTTGAACAAGGCTTCGCGTCAAAATAGCGCGAGATTCAACCTCTTTGCCAGGCCAGAGCTTGATATTGGAAACTAATTTTGCATAGTCACCAATCACGCAACCATCCGAAATAAAGACGCTTTCGCCAACCTGCACATAATCGCCAATGGTAACATCGTTGGTAACAACATCATTGGTCAGCGATGCGTAATCGCCAATTTTCGTGCGCTCCCAAATAACGGAGTTGTCAATTTTTGTTCCGTACCCGACGTGGCAACCGTCGCCCAACGAGGAGTTGGTGATTTCCGAACCGGGACCAATGACAACATTTTCGCCAATAACCACTGTGCCGGAAAGTTTTACGCTTTCATGGACTTGTGCCGAGGCAGCAATATAGCCCGCTCCGCGCTTTTCGCCTTTAATCTCCACCTTAACTTTGCCCATAATCGCGTCGGATTGCGCTTGTTGGTATTGGTCGAGATTGCCCACGTCCTGCCAATAGCCTGTGGCAGTGTAACCATAGAGTGGAAGCCCTTGTTGGAGCATGAGCGGAAAAAGATCTTTGCTAAAATCGAAATCTTTTTGATACGGAATCAAATCCAGTACATCCGGTTCCAAAATGTAAATGCCTGTGTTAATCGTATCGGAGAATACCTCGCCCCAAGACGGTTTTTCGAGAAAACGGTTGATTTTACCGTCTTTATCGGTCATCACAATCCCGAATGCAAGAGGGTTTGCGGCTTGCGTTAGCACAATCGTTGCTTTCGCCTTTTTCTCTTCGTGGAATTTGATTGCCTCGCTCAAGTCAAAATCCGTCAAAACATCGCCGGAGATAACGATGAAGCGCTCGGTAAGGTGTTCTTGCGCATACCGAACAGCGCCCGCCGTGCCGTAATCCGCCATTGCCTGCATATATTTCATCGAAATTCCGAAACTTGACCCCGTACCGAAATACGAAGTGATTTTTTCAGGCTGAAAATAGAGCAGCGACACGATGTCGGTGATGCTGTTTTTCTTCAGAAGATTGACGATATGTTCCATCATCGGCACATTCATCATCGGAACCATCGGTTTGGGAAGGTTCATCGTTATTGGGCGTAAGCGTGTGCCGAAGCCTCCCGCCATAATGACAGCTTTTTTCATCATAGAGCAATGCAAATTAGAAGTGAGTGAGAATGACCGATGAATTGAGAGTTATTTCCTGAACAAGATTTGAAGGAAGTTTTGAAAATTTTCCGAAACACAACATCAACAGCGCTTCAAGACTGAGTTACGACGAACAACGGCACTAAAGCGCTTATACAGCGAGGGCAAACAAACTTAATAATTTTTTCCAATGCTCAAACGAAGAAATTCACTTCGGCAATAATTTTTCTCTTCTCGCATCAAGCCAGTGCATAATCGCCTCTTTGACAATAAAATTTGTTGCGCACAAAACTGACTTTTTGTAGGTTGATTTCTACTATCACGCCTTATCCCCGAAATATGGGGAAACAACGATTGAAAGCGCTTAGGTAACTATTATGAATGCGCTGAATACATCACGCTTGACAGCTTTTTTAGTTGGTATCTGGGGTTGTTGTGTGGCTTTAGCGGTTGTCGGGTTCGCATGGTATGATGTGCGTCCCGCGCAATCATCCGTCATTGCACCACCTGTGCTGCCCGCCTCGGCGCAAATAATCGCTCATAATCTGCCGCAACGCCCCGTTGTGGCAATGTTTGTCCATCCTCGCTGCCCATGCAGTCGTGCTTCGCTGAAGGAATTTTCCAGTGTTGTCCGCAATCTCAGTAACGATGCCGATTTCCGCGTTATTTTCTTCAAGCCCGCGTCGCAAAATCTTGATTGGGTAAGGCGCGATAACCTCTTCGCCACTGCCTCTGGGATGAAGAACGTTGCGGTGAGTATTGACGAAGACGGCAAAGAGGCAGAGCGCTTCGGTGCTGAAACGTCGGGCTTCGTCGTCGCCTACGATACGCAAGGGCGCTTGCTCTTTAGCGGCGGAATTACTGGCTCACGCGGGCATGAAGGCAAAAATGCGGGGGAAGAACTCTTGCGAACGATGATTCGCACGGTGCAAGAGAATGGAGCGCCTACCGAGCAGCCCGCCAAATCACCTGTTTTCGGGTGTGCTATTCTCACAAATTCCGCCAATACGATGCCCGCTTCACAATAATTTCTGACACAACCGAATTATAGCAACCAGATTTTATCAGCCTCTCAGGAGAACATACTATGCCACACCTCATTGCCCCACGTGCTGCCGAACTTTTGGCAGAATACCAAAACGACCTTTATCGCCGTGCTGATACCATTTTGAGCCGTCTGCTCATTGTCGAATGGTTTCTGGCAATCGTGGCTGCCTTTGTCATCACGCCAAACACGTGGATTGGCGTTCAGGCTTCGGCAAATATTCACACCTACGCCGCATTGGGTCTGGGGGCGCTTTTGGCGCTCTTTCCGACACTGCTTGTGCGGATGAATCCGGGTGCAACTGTTAATCGACACGTCATCGTCACCGCGCAAAGCCTCATGGTTGCGCTGTTTGTTCACCTGACTGGTGGGCGAATCGAAACGCACTTCGGCTATTTTGCATCCCTAGCGTTTTTTGCCTACTACCGCGATTGGAAAGTCTTGGTAACGGCAACGGTGGTGATTGCGGTGGAACACTTGGTGCGTGGCTTATTGTATCCGTACTCGGTTTTTGGACCACTTGCCGAAGCGGGTTTTTGGATAAATTTTTGGCGAACGCTCGAACACGCTGCGTGGGTGATTTTCGAGGATATTATTTTGATAAAAGCCTGTCTGGACGGCACGGCAGAACTTGGCGCAATGGCAAAATCACGAGCAGAAACCGAAGCACAAGCGCGTCAAACAGAGGCAAAAAACATGGAACTCGCTGCAACAAATGGCATTATTCAGCAGCGTGTCGAAGAGGCGGTGCGCGAATCGGAGGCGCAGCGCCATGATTTGAGCGAGAGCGTCCAGACGATGTTACTGGCAATGCACGGTTTCGCTTCGGGCGATTTAACAACCAATGTGCAGGGAACTTCCCGCAATGAAGACATTCAACGCCTCTATAATGGCTTCAACACGGCACTGTCGAAGGTTCGGGCAATGATGCAAAATATTGCCGAAAGTATCACGAGTGCGGCGAGCGCAAGTACGGAAATCTCGGCGGCAACTGAAGAGATGTCAAGCGGTATCCACGAGCAAGCCGCACAAACCTCGCGGATTGCTCATTCGATGGACAGCGTTGCACAAATGTTGCAACAAACAAGCCGCCAAGCCGTTAATGCCGTTAGTGAAGCCGAAGGCGCAAAACGCGATGCAGAACACGGCGGAAACGTTGTCCGTGAGGCAATTCGCGGTATCAATGGTGTGGCAGAAGTTGTCATGCGCTCTGCCCAGACGATTGAGGCGCTGGGGAAATCCAGTGAGCAAATTGGTGAGATTGTGCAGGTGATTGAGGAAATTGCCGACCAAACAAATTTGCTTGCGCTCAACGCTGCCATCGAAGCCGCCCGCGCAGGTGAGCAGGGACGCGGCTTTGCGGTCGTCGCCGATGAAGTCCGCAAACTCGCCGAGCGGACGCAAAAAGCAACCAAAGAAATCGGCACAACGATTCGCCAAATCCAGCAGGACACCAACAAAGCCGTTGAATCCATCAATCAAGGCACACAGGAAGTCAATATCGGCAAGCAAGCGGCAGCACAAGCCGTTATAGCGCTGGATGGCATTATGACACGGACAAACAAAGTCGCTGCCATCGTTGCAGAACTGGCTTCCAGCGGAAATGAGCAAACCTTTAGTGTTGGCGAGGCTTCCGAGAATGCTGAAAGCATTAGCACGATTATCGGGCAGTCCGCCGCCGCGACGAGCGAAATCGCCCGCACTGCACACGATCTCAGCCGCCTTACCGAGCGCTTGGACACAATGATGCAGCAATTTACCATCGACGACGAGGTTATTGCTTTGAACAGTAGAACCCAACGCCAACAGATTCCTTCGCATTCTTCGTAAGGTGCAAATGTCAAAATATCCATGAATTGTTTTCGTTATCCCATCGTCCAGCGCCTTATCACTGCTCTGCTTCTGCCATTTGTCCTTGTGGCGACAAATGGCTCTGGTTTTGCGTGGGCGATTTACGAATGGGAATGGGAAGATATTCTCACGCATCATTATCAAGCACTTGATCCGAACAACGCAAGCAATAAAGCGCTCGGCAGAACATTTGTCTGCAAAATCCTCGACCAAAATACCGGGCAAGACCCCACGCAGCCCAAACCGCCCGTCGTTCTCCAAGAATTACGGGCGGTGCTGGCGGTGCAATCGTTTTCACAACACACCGCTCTTACCGTACACACCCGCATTACACCTCGCTCCGCAGGCTCTACACTTTTGGGATTTCACGCCGACGTTTTTCACCCGCCGACCTTGAGTTGAACAAATAGTATTTGCACGTTTCTCCGCATTTTAGGGACAACAATGTGAACAAATGTTCGCATCTGTCCTGTTGTGCGGCGTTTTGTCTATCCGCACTCGTTGGCGCTTGTATTCATCATGTTCGCCAGCGTTTATAGCGTATTATTGTCTCAACATTTTTTCCTAAAAAAAACATGAAACGATTCTTTATTATCTTTCTGATAGCCGTTCTTGCCGCATCAACACTGGCATTGCCAACATTTTCACAGACAGATTCCCTCAAAACAACACGCAAAAAAATTGCCCGTACCGAAGGAATTACCGTGACAGCTATGCGCCAGCCCGAACAATCCGTCGAAGTGCCGCTTGCCGTGACGATTATTCCCAAAAACCTTTTTGAAAACTCACGAGGTTTTGGGCTGGATGAGGCACTGTCACTTGTTCCGGGGGCGCTTGTGCAATCCCGCACAGGCAATCAGGATGTTCGCGTGATGATACGCGGCTTTGGCGCTCGCGGAGCTGGAGAGCGCTCCAATGCTGGTACTTCGCGGGGCATTCGTTTTTATATTGATGGCATTCCCGAAACCGAACCTGACGGGCGCACCGCTTTCGACTTTATTGACCTCTCCGGCGCAACAAGCATCGAGGTCTTGCGGTCGAATGCCTCTGCGCTTTGGGGCAATGCGGCTGGCGGCGTTGTAAGCGTCAGTACGATTCCCGACCTTAACCGCCCTTATATAGCATTACAAGGACAGTTTGGTAGTTTTGGTTTCCAAAAATACAGCCTTCGTGCTGGCACAACGACGGATATTGGCAAAGTCTATGTCTCGGTGAATAATACGTCGTTGGATGGCTACCGCGCTCAGTCGCGGAGTTTGCTGACGCAATTTTCCGTTGGGATTCTCTCGAATTTGTCCGCCAAAACCCGCTTGAATACGTTTATCACAGGAGCAAGCAATAATTTTCAAATTCCGGGACCGCTCACCCAAGCGCAGTTCGACGTAAATCCGCAACAGGCGCAAAATGATCCCGCTCTTTACAGCCCAACCTACGTGGAGCGTAATGAGCGCCGTTTTAACCGTCTGGGGCGCATCGGTACGACGTTTGAGCATGAATTTGATGCGCAAAACAGTCTTTCAGCAATGGCGTTTTTGCAGACCAAATATTTGCAGCGTTCCGAGCGCAATACCTTCCGCGATTTTAACCGCTACCACACCGGCGGTAGCCTTATTTACCGCAACAGCACACGCTTTGGCGAAAATGTCAAGGCGCGTTTTCTTGTCGGAAGCGATATGCAATATCAAGACGGCGCAATCCTCTTTTACAACCAAATCGCTGGTCAGCGAGGCACACGCTTACAAGCAAATAGGCGCGAAGGCGCACAAAATCTGGGTGCATTTGCCCAGACTGAAATAACGGTGGACGAGAAACTCAGTATTGTCGCGGCTTTGCGCTACGACAATATTAGCTATTTCAATGAAGATTTTATCAATCCAAAAATCAATGAAAACCGCGTCTTTGAGCGCCTCACACCGAAGTTTGGCATCACCTACCGCCTTACACCGCTTTGGACGCTCTATGGCAATATTGGCGGTGGCGTGGAAGTACCTGCCGGCAATGAATTAGACCCACCAAGCGTTTTCGGCGAAGATACCGTGCGGGCGATTAATTCCCTACTCAAGCCAATAGAATCCACAACGTTTGAAATTGGAATGAAGCACATTCTTTTCACTGACGAAAGTTCTCTACTGACGCGCCTTTCTTACGATGTGGCGATTTATCAGGTGGATGTCGTCAATGATATTGTTCCGTACAGAGGCGGTAGGTTTTACTTCACGGCGGGGCGCTCTCAGCGCAGAGGGGCTGAAATAAGTCTGCAAGCGGAGTTTGCCGAAGGCTTGTCGCTTATGGCATCGGCGACATACTCAAGCAATCGTTTTCTTGAATACCGCATTGATTCAGGCTTTGTAAATCGTTCTTTGGAGGGGCGTTTCGTCAGCTACGCCAATAATGCTATGCCCGGAATACCGGATTTCTTCTCGACGGTGCGTTTGCGTTATCAACCGACGTTTTTTTTACCCGTCTTTGCCGAAGTGGAATGGCGCAGCATTGGCGGGTATTTTGCGAATGATGCCAATAGCCTGAGCGCACCGGCATACAACGTTCTCGACGGCACTATCGGCATTCGGCAAGCATTTCTGGATGATCATTTGCATCTGAAAGCATTTCTGCGCGGCAACAATCTTTTGAATGCAAAATACATGGCTTCGATTTGGATAAATCCTGACCGCGCAGCAAATGGGCAATCGCCGTTTATCGAACCGGGTATGCCGTTGAACTATGTTGCTTCGGTAGGTGTGGAATGGCGCTGGTGAGCGGGGTTTGTGGTAATGATTGGTTAAATATTATCTCGCCGGATGGCTTCTTTGTCATCCGGCGGGTTTCTCTCCTAACACACCTAGCTGAAGAGAGTAAATACGCTGCCTGACGGCGGATTTTTATGGTTGCCACTCGCCCGACGTTCAAGAAACCGATTGGGCGAGGTTTTACGACTGTTCATCCGAACGGGGGGAGTCCTTGAGTAGAGGAATAGCTGGTCTAAAAAACAACCACGCACCAGTAAAACCATTGCGCAAACGATGAAGATTGCGTATTTTTTGTGTGCAAATAGTTTTTTGTTTTCTCCTGTTTTTCTTTCTTTTATGATGCCTTCTACTGCTGTGCTGTTTGCCGTCGTGTTCTCTTTCAGTGCTACGCTCACCACGATAGCACAGGAACGCTATAATGCCTCTCGCGGGCTTGACCCCACGAAAGCTATCACCCAATACATCCACGAATCGTGGAATACCTCCAACGGGCTGCCGCAAAACAACGGACACGCCCTCTGCCAAACCCGCGACGGCTACATCTGGATAGGCACACAAGAAGGGCTTGTCCGCTTTGACGGAATGCGCTTTACGGTGTTTAACAACAAAAATTCTATCCTTCCCGATAACTGGATAAACGCCCTTGCTGAAGACCGCACGGGAAGGCTTTGGATAGGCTCTGCCAGAGGCGACTTGCTTTCGCTACGCGGCGGGCAATTCACCCTCTATGGCAAAGAGCAAGGCTACACGGGAAGTTCAAGTGTCAATGGCATTCTGGAAGACCGTACGGGGCGGGTATGGATTGCAACGAACGACGGACTCTTTTGCGTGGAGAACGCTGCCTTTTCGCCCCTTACTACCACAACAGGACTTCTGAGTAACAATGTTCGCGCACTCTGCGAAGATGCTAGCGGAACACTCTGGATAGGCACGGAAAAAGGAGTACAAATCCGTACAGGAACACCACAGCAGGGAACATGGACGGCAGCATACACAATAGCGCAAGGGCTGTGCGACAACAATATCTATGCCCTTTCACGCGATTCTTCCGGCGCGGTCTGGATTGGCGCAAAAAATGGACTGAGCCGTTTCTTGGCAGGTACATTCACAAATTTTACCACTGCGCAAGGGCTGTCGAACAAGTTTATTCGAGCATTACTTTGCGACGGGCAAGGAACAGTGTGGATAGCGACCACAGGCGGCGGTGTCTGCCGATACACACAGGGACGTTTTTCCGCCTTCAAACGCGCAGATGGCTTGGATGCGGATGAAACATTTTCCTTGCTTGCCGATAAAGAGGGCGAACTCTGGGTAGGCAGTCGCGGCGGCGGCATTCACCGTTTTCGGGAAGGAAGTTTTACGGCAATTACCACCGCAAACGGTCTTGCAGGCAATAATGTCCGCGCTGTCCGCGAGGATGTACAAGGCAGAATATGGATTGGGTGCGCGGGCGGACTCAGCCGCATAGATAAAGGTTTGCAAGGCGATACAGTTGCCCTTACGTTTCGGGATGATTCTTTAGCCGGAGTAAACTTGGGTTCGCTCTTTATTGATGCCCAAGATCGCATTTGGTCGGGAACAAATAGCAAAGGGCTTCTTCGTTTTGTTCCCAAAGGCTTGTCTTTACAGATGTCGGCGTTCCAAGATACCTTGCTTTCTGGCACTCTTCAGGGCATTGCAGCAGAGCAAAACGGGCAAATGTGGGTGTCCACAGGCAAAGGTGTAACGCTTGTGAGTGCAAAAGGCAAGCCGATACGCCGCTACGGGAAACAGGACGGCATTACCGATAAAGGTATTATCAATATCTTCCGCAGCCGTACAGGCACATTCTGGTTTGGCTCAAACGCAAAAGCCGAAGGACTTTTTACTTTACAGAATGGTGCATTTGCTGCTTTTCAGGGTAACGTATCCGGTGGCAAATCTGCTCTGCCGATAAGAGTTCTAACACTCTGCGAAGATGCCGATACCGTCTTGTGGGTAGGCACATATCAAGGTTTATTCCGTGTTCTTCCGAATGGCAGCATTCATATGTTTACCATCAAGGACGGCTTATTTGAAAATTATGCTTTTGCTATCGTCGAAGATGATTACGGATATTTATGGATAAGCTGCAATACAGGCATTTATCGCGTGAAAAAAGCAGATTTGAATGCTTATGTCGATGCCCCACCGGAAAAGCGTCAGCGACTTTCCTGCACGGTCTATGGCACAGCAGACGGCATGAAAAGTTCGGAGTGTAATAGCGGGCAACCTTCGGGCTACAAAAGCGCGGACGGGCGTTTGTGGTTTGCGACGATACGCGGCGTGGTGGTGGTTGACCCGAAGCGCATGGTGTATAACCCTGTGTCGCCAAACGTCATCGTGGAAGAGATGCGTGTGGATGGTGCGGTCTCAACAACGGCAACACTCCCCTCCACCACCGAAAAACTCGAATTCCAATACACCGCCACCTGCCTCACTGCCGCCGAGCGCGTGAAGTTCAAATACATCTTGGAAGGTTACGACAAGGATTGGGTAGAAGCCGGAAACCGCCGCACCGCCTACTACAACAACCTCCCGCGCGGGCGCACGTACCGCTTCCGCGTCATCGCTTGCAACAACGACGGCGTGTGGAACGAGACGGGCGCGTGGGCGGAGTTCCGCATCACACCTTTTTGGTGGGAAACGTGGTGGTTCTATGGGCTGTGCGCGTTGTTTGTGGGCAGTGCGAGTTATCAAGGCTTTCGCTGGCGCACGAGCCGCCTCAGAGCGAAAGCGGAAGAATTGGAGCGTCTGGTGGATGTGCGCACCCGCGAAGTGCAGGAACAGGCAAAAGAAATCCAACTCGCCAACACGCAACTCAGCGAAAAGAACGTGGAGATCACCGCCTCGCGTGAGCGTTTGGAGGTGATGAGCGAGGTCGGGCGCAGCCTCACGGCTTCGCTTGCCGTTGAGACGATTATCACCAACTTGTACCAGCGCGTGGCAGAAGTGATGGATGCGACGGTGTTCGGGATTGGGATTGTCCGCGAAGCAAAAGGCGTTATTGAGTACAAACTTGCAATGGACAAAGGCGAGCGCTT
>CANHDJ010000055.1 GCA_947459425.1 Ignavibacteria bacterium | reverse complement strand
TGATGCCATTGCGAACGATATTGGTACTGCCGCATTTTCCGCAGCTATGGGTATGGGTTTCGGTAATCATAGTGGAACGATAGAGGGAATAAACGTCTTTATTTCTTACAAACTTACATAAAATCATGTAAATTTATACCACTACCCTTCTTTTTTTACCTTTTATGAAAACCATCCTCAAAACCCTCGCTATATCGTGCCTCTTCGCTTTTGGAGCATTCTCTAGCTATGGCGCAGACAAGCCATCGGCAGCCGCATCACCCACATTTCCCAAAGGCTGGGGTGGTGGCGGAAAATATTACGACTTCCAAATTGACCGTCAAATCAAGCGTACAGGAAATGGAAGCGCCACCATCAAGTTTATCGGACCTGACAGCTCCGGGTTTGGTTCTATGACGCAGTGTATTGATCCAAGTAAGTTTTTGGGTAAACGTGTTCGCTGGAGTGGCTATATCAAAGCCGCCGATGCTGGCAAAGCATCGCTTTGGATGCGAGTTGACGGCAAAGACCCCAAAGCCGAAAGTCTCTCCTTTGATAATATGCAGGATGGAAGGGAGATCCGTGGCACTCAAGAATGGAAAAAATGTGAGGTTGTGTTGAATATTTCTAAAGAAGCAAAAGGAATTTGCTTGGGAATATTACTCTCCGGGAAAGGGCAGCTCTGGGCAGATGACTTGCAAATTGAAATAGTTGGTAAAGATGTTCCTGTCACGGAAATGCTCCCTCGCGCACTTCCCCAAAGCCCAGTCAATCTCAACTTTGAAGAGTAATGCTACTTCAAAAAACGACAACGCCTACTGCTGTTTTACTAGAGCCATAGGCGTTGTCGGTTTAGAAAGCATTATCCATTTTTTAATCCTTCGCGCCAGATTGTGCGAAGCTGATGTGCAAAATTCTCGCGTTGCTTGCCGAGTATATCAAAAAGCGCATTATCACGTGTTTCCACGATATGAAGTGCCTTTTGCAAGGCTGTTTCGCCGCTTGATGTCAGAGTGACAATCTTTGCACGAGTATCGGTTTGATGTTCTGTGCGCTGTATCCAGCCTTGTTTTTCAAGACTGCGTAACGTTTTCGAGGTCATCATTTTGTCAAGTTGTGCATGATTGGCAATAGTGGTTTGCGTGGCTATTGCACCGTCCCGCGTGAGCCACCCAGCGGCTGCTAAAACAACAAACTCCGTGTGAACAAGCCCCATCTCCTGAAGAGCCGTATTAACGCGGCGCTGCCAAATCATGGTCACCTGCCAAAACAAGAACCCAATACTTTCCTCAGGATTTTGAAAGGAGAAAGGATGCGATTTGGGATGCTGTTTGGCAGATTTTTTTTTCGTACTGTTCTTTTTTGCCACGGCTTCCTCCTCAATGAGCAGAATGTGCCGCAAGAAATTCATCAATACGCCCTTTTTGATGCAAATGATGACGGAAGTGCATTTCTATCATTTGTAGCCATTCCGTCGCCGATACATAGCCAAATCTGGGGTGTTTTGTTTTGCCGGAAACAGAGGCGGCATCAGCTTTTTCCGTAAGATTCTGCATCATTGCTTCTACATTCGCTATCAAAGCAAGTATCTGTTCTTTATTCTCAGGTTGCGGCGGCGTATATTGCGGCGAAGGGGGAACATGGATGCGGTCAGGCGGCATACTGCCTTGCTTAAACATTGATTTTGCAAAGTCTTCCATGGCACCATCGGCATTTTCGGTATTTTCAAGGCAGAGTTTTGCTTGCTTCCCGTGAAAATGCAGAGCGCTTCCAAAAATGTGAAGATAGACCTGTCCGATGGACCAATCTTCCTCGCTTGGTTTCCTTACAAGCTGTTCCAATGAATAGTGTTCAAGAGCATTTTTCCACTGCGTTGCAATAGCTTGATATTGCAAAAATATTTCGTTTCCTGTCATCGTTCTGAGCCTTTGATAAAATTTAGTAAATATAATTACTGTCGATATAAATATAGTAACAATATTTACTATCGCCAAATTTTATTGTACTCACCTTACCCTAAAAAACGGCTAAAAGATTGTCTATTCTTGAATATAAGCGCTAATTTCAAATCACCTCAAAAATAAAAAACTTCAAATATGCCGTTTCCGGCATACTGGCAAGCACAGGATGGCAAGGCGATTGCCCACCACGAAAGACCAAACGCAACTGCCGACGCTCACGCTGTGCCTCTTCCAGAATGACGCTCAAAAGCACGTCTTCGGAAACATGATGCGAGCAGCTTCCCGTTACCAAAAAACCACCACGCGGCAAGACTCTGAGCGCCATGCGATTGATTTTCGCATAACCGCGTTTTGCTTGCGGGACTTGCGCACGAGATTTGGCAAAAGCAGGCGGGTCGAGAATGATCATATCCCAAAGCCGCTCCCCACCTTGTGTGAAGCGCTCTGCGGCTGCGTGAAGATAATCCAGCACTTCTTCGCATTCAAACGCTGCCCTTGCTTCCATGCCGTTCAAACGGACATTTGCACGGCAACGCTCAATTGCCGCCGCCGAAGAATCCAATCCCAGCGCTGATGAGGCTCCCCCCGCCACTGCATGAAGCGCAAAGCCGCCTTGATTGGTGAAACAGTCCAGTACGCGCAGTCCCGAAGCCATTTCTTTGACTTTCTGTCTATTGAGTTTTTGGTCGAGGAAATAACCTGTTTTCTGCCCTTCCATGAGCGATAATGCTGAGTGTATGCCATTTTCCGTCATCTGAATTTCCTCCGGAACATCGCCCCAAAGAAGGCTTTCGCGTTGGTCTAGACCATCGTGTTTGCGCAGCG
The DNA here is from genome assembly GCA_947459425.1 of Ignavibacteria bacterium. Classification (GTDB taxonomy): domain Bacteria; phylum Bacteroidota; class Ignavibacteria; order Kapaibacteriales; family UBA4661; genus PH2015. The sequence continues at coordinate 19,986 of CANHDJ010000055.1, read as the reverse complement.
CGGAGTTGTTTTTTTCGATAATCGCACGGGTCTGCGGGAAAATATGTCGAAGTGCCTCGCAAATCGCATCCTTCCTGATGTCCATGCCAACCGACAGTGTTTGCAAGACGAAATAATCATTCCCACCGCTCGTGCTATCGTGGTAGCGGTCAATCACGAGTCCGGGCAAAAAGTCCGATTCGCCAAAGACAAGGCGGTAACTGGTCTCGTAGGGGAAGAGCCTTCGGCGCAGCGCAAATGCTTGTTCAATTCGTGTCACAAAAAACGCTGTATCAAGCTCTTCTGCCTCCGAAGCAAGTAATCGTGCGGCTATCAGGCTATGAGGATTAAACAGCGCCGTTCCATAATTATGCCCGCCGGCACTGCGGACTTGCACCAGGCTTCCGGCGGCAAGGTCGGTGGGGATATGTTCCAATTCATTACTGAAAACCCATAAATGACCGCTCCGAAGGCGGTTATTGTGGCGATTTTTGACGATGAGTGTGTTCATAAATCGTAGTTGTTGACAAAAAAATGAGAGTCCCAAGAAACGTGTTTTTTCTTCGGACTCTCATGGAATATATCGGGGTTTTTCGAGATTTTATGCGGGTGCTTGGGCTTTATCACCCCAAACGAAATGGTCAACCGAAAGCCTACCGCCACCGTGCGCAATCACGATACCCAGCATCAGGAGTACCATGACGGCGTATTCTAATTGCTGCGGCTCGTTTGCGTGAAGCATCTGGGGAAGCTGCACGTAGAAAATTGCGCCCAGCAAAATAGGCACTTGTGCCAACGCTGCCGCCCGCGACAGCAACCCAACAATCAGCATTACACCGCCAGCTAAATGGGCTAAAATCACGTAGTGCGTAATCATCGCCGGAATAAACCATAAATCTTTCGCATTGGCAAACAGTCCATTGAGATATTCTCTATTGCCAATAAACATAATTGCTTTCGACACCAAAATCACGCCTAAGACGATACGCATACAATCCATCACGTATCCAAGCCGTTCCTGCCATACAGCAGGGAGATGATTCAATCGTTGAGCGAACTGCATAACGGTAATCCTTCGGCGCATGATAGTATCTGCGCCATTTTCCCACAAAAAAAATGTTAGTTGCCGAAGTACCAAACCAAAGAGGGTTGTGCTGACGACGACGACAAATGTGGACACCTTTCCATCAGGTACGACCCATCCTACCATACCTGAGCTAAAGCAATCGCAGGGCAAATCAATGATATTGTTTTGAAGAACTGAAAGAATATAGCAAATTTTGATGAAGCAATGAAATGGTAATTTGTGCATCCCATGACACAAGAGATTTCATCACACACCGCAAGGGCGAAGCGTGAGATTTTGCGGGCTTTTTCAGATATTTCCCTTGTTTTCAATATAGAACTCTAACGAGTTCTGCGTATATTTGCGTCGGCAGCAGCGATAGCTCTTACAGCGATAGCTCTCACGTTTTGTCGTCTGCTTTTTCTCCCATTGAAAATGTTACGCCAAATGCCTGTTCAAGCGCCTCCTCAAGTATTTTCCCGACGCAGAGCGATTATGCGCGTTGCGGCTGCCGTTTGCGCCGCATCATTGCTTGCTTCGTTGGCAATTTTGATTTTTGCGGGAATACAACGCGATATTGCTGCACTGTCCGAACAGATTGTTCTGACAGTCTTTCTTGAGTCCGGTGCGACACCAAAAGACATTGGTGCTGCACAAAGCGACCTCAAAACGATTGTCGGCATCGACTCCGTGACCTTGCAGCCCGCTTCGGTGGTGAAAGAAACATTTGTCAACCGTTTTGCCACCAATATCGGCGCGGTCTTGCCGGATAATGCTTTCCCAACAGCCCTTGTTGTCCGGCTTGGCACGGAATACCGCACTAAAGAACGCATAGATTCTATCGTTGCACAAGCACTCGGTATGCAAAGTATCCGCAATGTCAGCTACCGTACTGGCTTTGTTGAATCAGTCGAAAAGCGACAACGGCAGGAGCAGACAGCGATGTGGGTTATATCGTTTGTCTGTGTGGTCGTCGTTGCAACGCTCCTTTGGCAATCACTCTATCGCTTGCCGTTATCCTTGCAAGAGAGTGCCGGTGCGGTTTTGGCGGGAGTCTTGGTATCAATATTTATTGCCCTTGTTTTGTTTGTGAATGTGAAACAAGGCTTTGCCTGGCTGGAGGAGGCTGGAGTAACCATGCTTCTTAAAATAGAATTATTGGGAAGCGTGTCAGTATCTGCTTTTGCGACGATTCTTTTAGCCGTCAATGCCGTCCAAAGCGCTCGACATCCATCGGAAAATACCTCTGAACCATCCATCATTCAAGAAGAAACCGTATGAACAGCACTGACATTGCCGGAATGAGGCGTAGTTACACGCTTGCGGGCTTGTCCGAAGCGCACGCGCACGCTAATCCCTTTATTCAATTTCGCCTCTGGTTCGAGGAGGCAAAAGCCGCGCAAATACTTGAACCAAACGCTATGACACTCGCCAGCGTCGGCGAGGACGGTGCGCCGGAAGCGCGGATTGTGCTGCTCAAAGATATGGACGAGCGAGGATTTGTTTTTTACACAAACTACAACAGCAAAAAAGGGCGCGATATAGCTGCAAATCCGCGTGTTTCCCTGCTGTTTTTTTGGGGAGAACTGGAGCGGCAAGTGCGTATTAGCGGCACGGCAGGGCAGATTTCCCGCGAAGAATCAAACGAATATTTTCAAACTCGACCCCGTGAGAGCCGCATTGGTGCTTGGGTTTCCGAACAGAGCAGCCGCATTGAAAGCCGTGAGATGTTGGAGCGGCGTTTTCAAGAATATTCCGAGCAATATGAAGGGCGCGAAATCCCTATTCCGCCATTTTGGGGCGGCTATCGCGTTCAGCCAACGGCAATGGAATTTTGGCAAGGGCGCGTCGGAAGACTGCATGATCGCTTGTTGTACCAGCGATTGGGTGAGCAGTGGACTCTCGCACGTCTTTCCCCCTGATACCTTCCCGATTCAAGAATAATCAATACCGCAAGCCTTCGATACGCAGACCAAAGAGCGCATAAACACTCGTGTTAAGCCTACTTTACTCTTCAATGTACTCTGTCCCTATCCTTCTTGTACCCCGCAAGTAGCTCGTTCTATATTGCTTCATCCCGCTTTTTCCCGCCTTATTCCCTTCGTCATACCACATTCTGTTAAAAATTTCGCTCAGAGCGAATTAAATTTTTAAGTTTTTTGCCTAAAAACATTATTTATTTATTTTTCCATTGACATTAGTTAAAAAATTTCTTTTATTTGTACCCGACAAGCAAACATCATCAAAAATTTGCTTGATTTAAGAGTTTTTCAGAATATTCTTCAGAGAGTTATTCAATTTGTTTTATTTTTTTAGGATTTTCTCATGGTAACATCGTTTAACAAGAAGTGGCTTGTCCCATTTGCGCTCTTGATGCTGGTCAGCATTATGGGCGTTTTTGCCCCGCCTTCCACACCGCTTGTACAGGGCGGACCAATTAACACCGGTGACGTAGCTTGGATGCTTGCGGCATCGGGTTTGGTTCTGTTTATGACCCCCGGATTGGCGTTCTTCTACGGCGGGATGGTTCGCCGTCAGAACGTGATTTCAACGATGCTTCAGAGCTTTATTGCGATGGGCGTTATCAGTGTTCTTTGGGTCATGGTTGGTTTTAGTATGTGCTTTGGAGAGAGCATTGGTGGGGTTATTGGCAATCCAATGACCTTTTTTATGTTCCATCATGTTGGCGGTGCGACTCATCCGGCACTCTCGCCGACGATTCCCCTTGTACTCTTTGCCATGTTCCAGTTGAAATTTGCTATCATTACGCCAGCGCTCATTACTGGTTCTTTTGCTGAACGGGTGCGCTTTTCGAGCTATCTGCTCTTTATTTGCCTTTTCTGCTTGTTCATTTATGCGCCGCTTGCACACTGGACGTGGCATCCTGACGGCTTTCTCCGCAAATGGGGCGTATTAGATTTTGCCGGCGGAACGGTCGTCCATATGTCGGCTGGATTTGCAGCTTTGGCGGGCGCACTCGTGCTTGGTCGCCGCAAAGTTCACGTCAATAGCGAACAACATTCGCCCGCAAATATTCCGTTTGTCCTCTTAGGTACGGGTATGCTCTGGTTTGGTTGGTTTGGCTTCAACGCAGGTTCGGCGCTTGCTGCTAACGAAACCGCAGCAATGGCGTTTACGACTACCAACACCGCTTCCGGTGCGGCTGCTTTGGCATGGGTGTTTTTTGATGGTATGCGGGGTCGGAAGCCTTCTGCCATCGGCGCGTGTATTGGTGCGGTCGTTGGGCTTGTTGCTATTACTCCTGCGGCAGGATATGTGAGCGTGGGCGCAAGTATTTTGATTGGTGCGATGGCAGCCGTCGTGAGCAATATCGCGGTCTATTTCAAGTCGCAGTCGCGTTTGGATGATACGCTGGACGTGTTCCCTTGCCATGGTATTGGCGGAGCATTTGGTATGCTTGCAACGGGCGTATTTGCTTCCGGTGTTGGCTTAATGACCGGTCAAACACAAACATTCCTCATGCACTTGGCTGCACTCGCAATCGTAGGCACGTTCTCTTTTGGCGGCTCGTTTATCCTCTACAAGGTAGTTGATATGATTGTGCCACTCCGTGTGAGCGAAGACCAAGAAGCACAAGGTCTCGACATGAGTCAGCACGGTGAAACGATGTTTGAAGCCGAGGAATCTCTCGTGGAAAAAGCCCGCGCATTAGTCGCGGAGGAGTCGGTTGCTTGAGGAAAACAATGAGGTCAAAAAGTGTGCAATTCTGAAGACCTCATTGCACCGTATTTGTGAAAATACTATCGAACATTTTCAAAGGGGAAATTCACACACACACTCCGTTTGATGCGCTTGAAACCAAGAAGAATATTGGTAGCTTGTGCCTCAACAAGAAACCTCGCAAGAAACACTTCTTGCGAGGTTTTTTTTGTGCAGCAAAAGAAGAGAGATAAATAGAGTCCTTATTCAGGTGGGTATGGTATCCTTCTTCCATAAACTACAATTTTTAGCGCATTTGATGCCGCGCGCACGATTCCTATTCCTCGCCAGATATATTTTCTTTGTCTCCTTGGTCAGGCGAGTGAAATGTCGTTGGTGGACTGTTGTGTATTAACAATTTTGTTGTCACAATGTTGTCAATATATTGTCGCTTCAAGACTCTTTCTAAACTATTCCATTGGCTACACCAGGTATACTTTTCCTTGTATACTTCTCGTTTCCTGTCCAATCAACCTCGTCGCTCACATTTTCTGGGCTACTTTACAACTATTTTGCAAAATTCGAGAAAGTCGGACACTAATTCGAGAAAGTCGGACACAATAAAAAACTCTTTCCTTGTTTTTTTTCGTATTTTTGTATTCCGCAATGCCTGTATTCTTTCTGCACGGTGACTTCTGTATGTTAAAACCCAATGGGTAGTCCGAACGGCTTTTCCTTTATTTTTCCCTTTTATCCTTGGTGAATTGTATGAACCTCTCCCGTACTCGTTTGTTTGTTGTCAATTTTTTGACGCTTGTCCTTGTTTCTTTCCTTTATACGTTTTCGCTTCAGGCGCAGTGGACAAACGGGCAAGATGCTGCCTACGTTCTTGGGCAAAGCATTTTCACTACCAGCGTTGCAGGAACGACACAGCAGCAAATGAGCGGTCCGGGAGGAATTGCTATTGACGCAACGAATAACAAGCTCTATGTGGTTGATGTCAATAACAACCGCGTATTACGCTTCGGGCTTCCGATTACGAGTAATAACCCCTCTGCCGAAATCGTCTTCGGACAGGCAAATTTCACGTCTTCCGGTACGGGAACAACACAAAATACCTTCAACAACCCACGTGCTGCTGCCGTTGATGCTGCAGGTAATCTGTACATAGTTGAGTTTAACAATAATCGTATTCTCCGCTTTAACGCTGCTCATGCGATTGCCGTCAATCAACCCAATGCAAACTGGGTCTATGGGCAACCAAACTTTACATCAAGCGCAGCCGCTACAACGCAGACAGGACTAAGTAGTCCTTTTGCGATTGCTATTTCGTCTGTTACAGGTGATGTATTTGTTGCTGACCGACAAAACAGACGTATTGTACGCTATCCTGCTGCATCGCTTACGAGCAACGGTCCCAATGCTAATCTCGTTCTCGGTGCGGCAAACTACACGACCGTCGGAAGTGCTGTTCCTGCTCAAAATTCTACACCATTCCCTAATGGTGTTACAGTTATCGGAAATACACTCTATGTTTCCGATAACAATGCTGTTCGTGTTGTAGCGTTTGATAATATTGGCAGTAAGGTCAATGGTGATAATGCTGACCGCGTCTTGGGGCAGCCAAACTTTACCGCATCGGCGACGGCACTGACCGCAACTGGAATGGGCAGTCCCACACGAATGGCAACGGATGGAACGAATTTGTTTGTAGGAGATGGCAACGTTGGTGCAAACAATCGTGTTCTCATTTTTAACAATGCAAACGCCAAAGTCAATGGTGCTGCGGCTGATAACGTGCTTGGGCAACCTAACTTTACAACAAGCGGCATCAATCTTACGCAATGGGGCATGAATAGTGCTACTGGGCTTGCTTTTGTTGGTTCGGTGCTTTTTGTCGCAGACATAAGCCAAAACCGCGTGTTGGTCTTTGCTCAGTCCGGGATGAATGTTGCAGGCAACGTTCTTCCCTACAATCCGCGCCCCACAACCTCGCCGCTCATGAACACCATGAACTACGGTACGCCCACAGGTTCGCCCGTGAAAGTGCCGATGAATACGGCTGGTGTGAATAGCATTGACGTTACCTTTTCGCAAAGTCTCGCTCCGTGGGTCTTTTCCAACGGCACAACTTCGCCGAATGCGCGGGATGCAATGAAAGTGTTCGGGACGACTTCGCGCGGTTACCGCTCTGGCACTGGCTTTGGCGGTTCGGGAGCGACGCTGAGTTTCACAACAACAGCCTCCGTTACCACAAGTTTCAACCCGGGCGAACAAGTCTGGGTAAGCGTTACCAATGCCCAATCAACGGGCTTTGCACCCACACGCCCCTTCGTGATGGGCTTCCGCACGGCAGCGGGAACAGGTCCAGTGAATTTCACCTCTCAGCCCTCCAGCTCACCTTTTGCTACCGGAAACAGCCCGCAAGGAATGGCACTCGCCGACTTTGACGGCGATGGCGATTTGGATATGGCGACGGCAAATTATACCGCTAACACTGCTTCAATTCTTGTTAATAACGGTTCGGGAACATATACCCCGCACCCCGTCGCACCTACTCCTGCTGCTGGCACAAGCCCTTACCTGCTTATTGCAGGCGATGTAGATAACGACGGCGATATAGATTTAGCGGTTGCCAACGATGGCTCCGGCGTTACGATTATGTTCAATAACGGTTCGGGGAATTTCAGTACGACGACGCTTGTTGCGGGCGGCGATCCGACGGGGCTTGCGCTGGCTGATATTGATGCCGATGGCGATTTGGATTTGATGACCACCAATTTCACAGGAAATACCGTTACCACGCGCCTCAATAATGGCAGTGGCGGCTTTGGTGCTGCTACTCCGTACACCACCGGCGGCGGTCCGGGAGCAGTCGGCATGGGCGATATTGACAACGACGGCGATTTGGATATGGTTGTCTCGGCAAATACAGGCAATCGTATTGATGTCTTTATGAATCGTGGCTACGGTACATTTTATCAAACGGCTGTACCAAATTATGCTACCGGAACAGGTCCGCGCTCGGTGAATTTTGCCGACCTGAATAATGACGGGTTTATGGACGTGGTAACCGTGAGCGGGACGAGCAACAATGCAAACGTCTTTTTGAACAATACCGCAGGCGGCTTTGCTGCTGCTGTTAATTATGCCACCGGGACAACACCGTTTCCGGTGCGCTTGGGCGATATGGACGGCGATGGCGATTTGGATATGGTTGTCGCTAATAACGGCTCCGATGATGTAACGGTGCGCTTAAATAACGGCGCAGGGAATTTTACGACCCTCGCAAGCGGTTCACCGTTTGCTGCCGGAGGAGGCTCTGCTCCTTGGGGTATGGAACTCGGCGATGTGGACGGCGACGGCGATGTGGATATTGCCATGACAAAACAGACAGGTAATCTCGCTGTTGTGCTGTTCAACGCCGGACCGATGAACGTCACAAACAACGCACCCCCCTTTGGCATTCCGCCTGTAACGCCGACCTTCAACACCATGATAGCCTCTCCGATAACGGCAATAAGTATTCCTTTTAACGCCAATTTGAACGCCGGAACGGTGAATGCCACGAACTTTCGCGTCCATGGTATGATGCGTGGACTTCGCACCGCTACCTATGGTGTTGCTGCCAATACCGCGACGCTCACCGGCATTACTTCGAGTTTTCTGCCCAATGAGCAAATATTTGTCAGCGTTACCAATGCGCAAAGTACAGCTGGGTCGAATACGCGCCCGTTTGTGATGGGCTTCCGCACGAGAGTTACCGCCGGGCAGGGGCAGTTCCCAACCCAGATGAGCGGTTCACCCGTTACCGTTCCTACGCCAAACGTAGTAAAGTTTGCCGAACTGAACGGGCTTGCGGGAACGGATGTGGTATCGGCTAATGGTTCGTCCAATAACATCAGTATTTTGGTCAATAACGGCTCCGGCGGGTATTCTAACGCTGTCGGCTCTCCCCGTGCCACGACCAATAGCGCCGATGACATTGCCGTTGGCGATGTGGATAACGACGGCGATATGGATGTGGTCGTGGCAAGCGTAGGTGTGGCTTCCACGCAGGTTCTCTACAACAACGGCTCCGGTAATTTTGCAACATCCTCCACTTTTGGCGGGAATCTGTGCGTGGCAACAGAATTAGGCGATGTGGACGGCGACGGCGACCTTGATATTGTCTCGAAGGTCAATGGAGCACCGAATCGTATCGAAGTCTTGCTCAATAACGGTTTAGGGTCGTTCACCGCTGCGCCAGGCTCACCGTTTTTCATTGGTGGCACATCGGGCTTTAATCTCGCTTTGGGCGATATTGACAACGATGGCGATCTTGATGCCGTCGTGATAAATTTAGGGTCAAATGATGCTTGCCTGATGCTCAATAGCGGCTACGGCACGTTTTACAATGGTGGATTGGTCGCAGTTGGCAACGGTCCGCAAGAAGTGGTGCTGGCGGATGTCAATAGTGACCAGCGATTGGATATTTTAACCGCAAATTACGGTGCAAATACCGCATCGGTACTGCTGAACGGCGGTTCGCTCAGTTTTGCCAATGCAGCAGGTTCGCCCTTTGCGGTTGTGTCCATGCCGCGCGGCTTGGAAGTAGGCGATATAGATAACGATGGCGACCTTGACCTCGCCGTTACGAGTCAAGCCGGTGGAGGAAATACGTCGGTATTGTTGAATGATGGCGCGGGTGGATTTGGTACTTCTGCCCCAGGGTCGCCGTATAGTGCGGGCGGACAAGCATTCAGGGCTTCTTTCGGTGATGCCGACGGCGACGGCGACGTTGATTTGGCAGTTGTCATCAATTCGCCCAACAGAATTGTCGTCTTGAATAATACATTGCTCTTGAACGTCTTGGGCAACGTCCCACCCTTCACACCGCGCCCCACCACCACGCCGCTTATGAACACGATGAACTACGGCACGCCGACAGGCTCGCCCGTGAAAGTGCCGATGAATACGGCAGGTGTGAATAGCATTGACATTACCTTTTCGCAAAATCTCGCTCCGTGGGTGTTCTCCAATGGCACAACCTCGCCCACAGCCCGCGATGCCATGAAAGTTCACGGCACAACCTCGCGCGGATACCGCTCCGGCGTTGGGTTTGCGGGGTCGGGGGCAACGCTCCAATTCACCACCACAGCCTCTATTACATCAAGTTTCAACCCTGGTGAGCAAGTCTGGGTAACGGTTACCAATGCGCAAAGCACGGCAGGCGCAAGTACACGCCCCTTTGTGATGGGCTTTCGCACAAAAGCAGGCTCAGGTCCGGGAACATTCTACCCGATGGCAAATTCTCCTTACACAGCCGGAACGCAGCCATGGTTCACTGCACTCGGCGATGTGGATGGCGACGGTGATTTGGATATGGCAAATTCATCGAACAGTGTTGCAGGTGGCTTCACTGTTCGCTTGAATAACGGCACAGGCGATTTCACCACGCACGCAGTAGGCTCACCATTTACTGGCATTGCCAGCGCACAAGGGCTTGCTTTTGGCGACGTGGATAACGACGGCGACCTTGATTTGGCGATTATCGCGGCAGCAGGTGCCGTCCATGTTCGTCTCAATAATGGGAGTGGCGGCTTTGCTACTGTTGCGCCCGGCTCACCGATTGCTGTCGGCGTAGGCGCACGGAATGTTGTCTTTGGTGATGTGAACGGCGACGGCATTCTGGATATTGCTGTTCCTTGCCAGACTGCCGGACAGGTCTATATTCTCTGGGGTGCAGGAACAGGGGCGTTTGGCGGCGGTGCTCTCTACGCTCATGCGAATGCTATCTGTGCTGCTCTCGGAGATATTGATAATGACGGCGACCTTGATTTAGTGTCGGGAGATGTCGGATTTTACAACGTGAATGTTCGTTTTAATACCGGCGGAGGATTGTTTTCGGCAGTTACCACATATCCAATGACAAATAGTGTTTCAGGTGTTGCTCTTGCTGATGTGAATGGCGACGGCTATCTTGACTTGGGTGCGACGTGTCAGTTCCCTACGCCTCAATTAGTTGTCCGAATCAATGACGGAAGCGGCGGTTTTGCGACATCTGCGCCTGGTTCGCCCTATTCTGCAACAGGCTCGCTCTACAGTATGAACTTTGCCGATGTGGACGGTGACAACGACCTTGATGCTGTCATGGCGAATTATGTTGACGGAAGCGATGTTGCGGTACGCTTGAATAATAGTTTTGGTGATTTTTCGGCAACAGCAGCAGGATCGCCGTTTTCTGCGGGCCTCCCCGGCATTGGTGCAGCTCGTTTTGCTACGGTCGGCGATGTGGACGGCGACGGCGATTTGGACGTTATTACAGCAAACGATGCTGGTAATAGCGTCTCGGTGCTGGCGAATACTGTGGCACTGAATGTTCAGAATCATATCGCACCGTTTGGAATGCCCTATCCGCCGACTTCTCCCGCCATGAACGCTATGAGCGCAGGAACGCCCGGCGGCTCACCCGTGAAAGTCCCATTGAACATTGATATTCCATTTTCGCAAAATCTCGCTTCGTGGGTATTTTCCAACGGTACAACCTCGCCGACCGCCCGCGATGCAATGAAAGTTCACGGTACGACCTCACGCGGTTATCGCTCCGGCACAGGCTTTACGGGCAGTATGGGATTGCTTACCTTTACCACCACCGCCAGCTTCAACGTCGGCGAACAAGTCTGGGTAACGGTTACCAATGCGCAAGCCGCTGCCGGAGCAACAACACGCCCATTTGTCTATGGCTTCCGTACAAGCGCTGGAACTGGTCCTGGCTCATTCTACCCCGCAACAACGCTTCCGAAAATTGATAACAATGGCTTTACATCCTGCGAAGTAGGCGACCTCGACGGCGACGGCGATTTAGACATTGTTTCGACCAACACCGGAGGATTGGCGGTGCATCGGCAGCATCCGGGCGTAAACACTGGTGTATTCACTCTGTCCACCGCCTTTGGTTGGGGAACGGGGTCGGGCGCACAAGCACGGAATATCAAACTCGCCGATGTGAACAATGACGGCAATCTTGATGCGGTTGCGGTCAATGCGGCGGCTCCGTGCGCTCTTGTGGTCTGGATTGGTAACGGTGCGGGCGGTTTTGGTGCGGCGGCATCGTACACGTTTGCGGGAGGCTCGAATACAGGCAGTTTGAGCCTTGCCGACGTGGATGCCGACGGCGATATCGACGCTATTTCGGGAGATTTTGCGGCAAATTCTTTACACGTGATGCTCAATAATGGAAGCGGCGCGTTTACAACTGCGCCCGGCTCACCCTTTGCCGCAGGAGCAACGTTAATGACCAATACTGCCGTTGGCGATATTGACAATGATGGCGATATTGACGTTTGTATGGTTAGTGCCACGCGGCTTTTTGTCATGCTCAATAACGGCGTAGGACGCTTTGCATCGGCAACAGGTTCGCCCTTTGCGATTGGCGCAAGCAATTCCATGATTGCTCTTGGCGACATTAACGGCGACGGCTTCCTTGATGCGGTTTTTGGCGACGGCGCAACGGTTCATGCGCGGCTCAATAACGGAAGTGGCACGACGTGGACAGCTTCAACGGGGTCACCGTACGCTGTCGGAATAAATGCCCGCTCGTTGCTTGCGGATGTGGACGGCAACGGCAGACTGGATATTGTTGCGCTGGGGCAAGCTGGCTCTACGCCGACGCACGTTCTCTTGAACGGCGGCGGATTAAGTCCGAATTTTACGCCCGTTGTGGGCAGCCCTTTTGCACGAGAAGCAGGAAATATTGCTGCTGCTGCCGTTCCATGCACGGTTGGAGATATGGACGGCGACGGCGACCTTGATATTATCTACGTTACCGATACGCCCGCGAATGTTACGATTCTCAAAAACGGCACACAGCCGCTTGTCAGCAGCGTCGCACCTTTCCGCAACGGCAATACAACGATGAATAATCCCAACATCGCGGGCGTTGGCGCACCTGTTACGGTGAATTTCTCCACGAACATCACCACGAACACCTATTCCGTTCCGCCTGCACAGCAGCTTTTCCAAGTGCATGGCGGTTTCACGGGCAGCCGCACACGGGCTTCGGGCTTTGCGCCAAACGGCGCGTATTCTGGCGGTGCTGCCACGATGACCTTCACACCATCGGCAAACTTCCGCCCGGGCGAACTCGTCAGCGTGAGTGTTACCAACGCTTCCAGCAGTGTTGCTGCGCCGAATAACAGTGTTGGCATTCGTACTCGTCCGTTTGTGTTTGATTATCGTGTGGCGGCGGGTGGTCCGGGCGTGGGAACGTTTCAAAACGTGCAATCGCCCGCAACAGCAACGAATGGGTTCAGCTCCTACAATGGTGATTTTGACAACGACGGCGACCTTGATATTGCGATAACGAACTACGGCTCTACTTCTGTATCTATTCTGCGCAACAACGGAAGTGGCGTATTCTCTGCATGGTCATCTCCAGCACCAGCGACGAATCCTTCAGCGATTGTGGGCGCGGATTTCGATAACGATGGCGATATTGACCTCGCAACGGCGAACGACAACGGCGCACAAAATGTTTCTATTCTCATCAACACCGCAGGGGCGTTCGCTTTGGGGTCGAATCCAGGCGTTACGATGGCTGCTCCGCGCGGTATTTGTGCGGCGGATTTTGATGGCGATGGCGATATAGACCTTGCCGTAACGGGCTTGAACGCAAACTCAGTGCGTATTTTGCTCAACAATGGCGCGGCAACCTTCACCCAAGGCGGTTTAATAACCGTCGGCACCAATCCTTGGCATATTACCTCGGGGGATTTCAACGGTGATGGCGATATAGATTTGGCAGTTGCCAATAGCGGAAACAATATCGTTTCAATACTATTGAACAGCGGAATGGCAAATTTTGTTGTCGGCTCTGCACCAGTGGTAACGGCGGGAATGCGCGGCATTTGCAGTGGCGATTTCGACAATGACGGCGACATCGACGTAGCGGTTGCCGGCGGCACAGGGCAAGCATACACGCTCACGAACAACGGCAGTGCGAGTTTCACGCCGTCTGCGCTTATTACTGTTGGTAATACGCCTTACGACATTCAAGCAGGTGATTTCGATGCCGACGGCGACCTCGACCTTGCAACAGCAAATGGCGGTAGCAGTGATATTACCATCCTGAAAAATGCTGGTGGACTCTTTACCCCCTTTTCCCTTGCCCCTGCCGGAACAACTGCACACGGTATTGCTGTCGGTGATTTCGACGGAGATAATGATTTGGATATTTCCGTTGCAAACTTTGGCGTGAATACCGCTTCAATTCTCTTCAATCAAACGCCATCAACCGTTTTTTATTATCAATCCGGCGACGCAGGAAATCCTACAAATTGGAACTCCATTCCCAATGGTAGCGGCACACCCGCAACGTCGTTTTTAAGCCCTGCAACAGACTTTTACGTCATGGGAAGCAATCCAATTTCTACGATAACGACGGCAACAGTAAATACGTCCTTTACACTTGGCGCAAATGTGTCGCTGCACGTAACCACACCGTCGGTACTGGCAGTTGCCAACGGTATCACCATTACTAACAATGGCTTTTTGAACGTGTCGGGAAATACGGTGCAAGGCTCTACGCTGCGTCTCACGGGTACAGGAGCGATTGCAAATCTTCCTGTAACATACTGGGGAACAACCGCGACACTGGAATATGCGGGAACAGTTGCCCGCAATACAAGCGCGATTGAGTTTCCGGGACCAATGCCCGGCTCGGTAACCGTGAACAATACCGGAGGCGTAACGCTTCATGCCAATAGGCAAATAAGCGGCACATTTACCATGCAAGCCGGAACGTTGGGCATTGCAGGACAAACATTGCAGCCCAATGGCGCAATCGCCTTTTCCGGCGGAACAATCATTGCGACAGCAACTTCAACGCTGACTATCACGGGTGCAGGTAATATCACCGGTTCGGCATTGTTTTCTGGTGCATTGGGCGCACTCACGATGAATCGTGCTGCCGCAATGCTTACGCTTGGTACTCCGTTGGATATTGCCAATACCTTGACGCTGACGCAAGGTTATGTTCAAACGACACTGACGAATATTCTTCGCACGATCAACACGGCTGCGGGAGCAATCGTGGGCGGCGGTACAGCCTCACACGTGGCAGGACCACTTCGTCGCTTCCTTCCCATCGGTGGCGGTATCTATAATTTTCCGGTCGGTGGTGGCTCGGCAGCAACATACATTCCCTTATCGGTCACGTATGCCTCGGCGGGCGGCACGGCATCGTACGAGGTACAGCCATTCTTGACAGGTTCAGGTGGCACAGAAACCGGGGTTATTGGAGCGGGAACGCTTTCGACAACGGAGTATTGGCGCACGGTACTGGGCGGTTTTGCATTGAACAACGCCACACTGACCTTCACCCGCACCACGCCTGCGCTCATTGGCACAAGCCGCATCGGTGAGGCTGCAACGGCAGGTGGTGTATATCAAGGAATCAACACGAATATGTTGAGTACCGTTGCTGCGCCAACTATCAGCAATACCACGCTCTTTGCGCCCTTAAATCCGGGAACGATGTTCTACGCTATCGGTGCCGCCGCCGCCGCACCAACCGTAACAGCGATCTCGCCCGCACGGAATAATCCAGCCGCAACGCCGCTCACAAGCAACATCGCCATTACCTTTTCGCAAACCTTGACCAATCTCAATATGCGCACGTGGAACGGTTTCACGGGCTTGAATACTGTTCTCCCGACAGCTGCGGTCAATATTGCCACACAAACAGGCATGAACACACGTCCGGGCGAGCGTGTGATGACAACCGTTGTGGGGCTGCCGTTTGCAACACCGACGGCAAGTGCATCCGGTGGAATGACCGCTTCTCACGTTACAAGTTTCATCGGGCGGGCGGGCGCTGCTCCGGCAACGTTTACCGAGGTCGGACTGACCGCGCAACCAAATATCTGGGGGATGCAGGTCGGATATTTCAATAACGACGCAAATCTTGATGTTGCCCTGAGTACGGGTGCTTCGCCAACAGGCGCACTGCGTATCTTCACAGGCGACGGCGCGGGGAATTTTACGCTGTGGTATAACGCACTGCTTTCCGGTGGAACACCGCAAGGACGCGGCTTGGCGGTCGGCGATTTCAACAATGACGGCAGACCGGATGTGGCGGTGTCGAACATCCTGACCGGAACGGTGGATATTTTTACCAATAATGCCGGAACAACGATGACCGTAGGCGTTACACTGCCTGCATTTTCCGCATTTGATGTTACAGTTGCCGATTTTGACGGTGATGGCAATTTAGACGTTGCTGCGGCAGGCTTCGGCGGCGGACAGTTGTTTGTCTATCGCGGTGATGGTCTGGGCGGCTTTACTGCTGCACCGTCGTCGCCCTATGCGATTGGTGCGGGTGGTGCAAGCGGCATTCGTGCCGAAGACATCAACAACGACGGCGCAATGGACATCCTTCTGCACACTGGCACAACGATTCGTGCCTTCACCAACAACGGTGCGGGGCTGTTTTCGCAAACGAACATCCCAACGGGATACACCGCCATTTTCGGTTTATTTACCGCCGATATGGACAACGACGGCGATGTGGACATCGTTCCCGTTGGTTTTGCTCCCACAATGAGCATATATCAAAATAACGGCGCAGGCGTGTTTGCTGCCGTTGCAATACCCGCAACGCCCGCCGTTGCTGCAAATATTGGTGATTTTAATGGCGATGGTTTGATGGATATTATCACCAACAATAATCCTGCCGACGTGCCATATTTCGTGCAAAATGCAAACACTGTCGCGGGAACACTTGCCTTCGCCGCGCCGCGAGTGATGCCAAACCCAACGCTGACAGGCGGCAGCGGAGCAGTCGGCGATGTGGACGGCGACGGTGACCTTGATATTCTGGGCGGTGGCGGTGGCACATCGTTTCGTTTTCTGCGCAATGCACCATTTCAAAATGTGGTGAATAATACCTTCCCCTTCGGCATACCGCCCGTTACGCCGACCTACAACAGCATAAACGCTCCCTCTGCAACAACGATTGTCGTACCCTTTGCACAAAACGTAACCGGAGCAACAGCATCAGCGAATGTCTTTAAGGTTTGGGGCGGGTTCACGGGTTTACGCAGCATGAGCAGCTATGTGACGGGTGCGGCAAACGCTACGCTCACACCAAGCCTACCGTTCCGTCCGGGCGAACAAGTATTTGTGAGCGTTACTCATGCGCAAAGCAGCCTGAATGTGCCGACGCGCCCGTTTGTGATGGGCTTCCGCACACAGGCAAGCATGGGACCGGCAACATTCCAACAAGCTGTCATCACTACAACGCTTACAGGTACACGCTCTATCGCAACAGGTGATTTTGACGGCGATGGCGACCTCGACTTTGTCGCAATGAATGGCAGTGCCAATACTATTACTATCTTCACTAACACAGGTGGGGGAACATACTCAGCAAGCACCGTCACGGTGGGAGCAAGCCCTCAATACGTCGTACCGGGCGACTTCGACAACGACGGCGATCTCGACCTTGCCGTAGCAGACTTTGCCAGCAATGTCAGTTTGCTACGAAATACCGCCGGAGTATTTGCAGCGTGGGGACCTGCTCTTGCGGTGGGAGCATTGCCCCAAGTCATTGCTGCCGGAGATTATGACGCAGACGGCGACCTCGACCTTGCGACCGTGAATCTGACGGGAAATAATGTCAGCATCCTGTTGAACACAGGCGCAGGAGCGTTTGCAGGAGCGGTGAACTATGCCCTAAGCGGCGGTTCAAACCCTGAGTTCATCACCACAGGCGACTTTGACAACGACGGCGACCTCGACCTTGCAACGGCAAATTACGGGACGAATACCATCAGTACCCTGATAAATAGCGGCTTTGGCACATTTGCCTTGACAGGGAATTTTCCCGTAGGTACACAACCACAACACATCTCCGTAGGTGATTTTAACGGCGACGGCTATCTTGACCTTGCAACGGCAAACGGCGGCGGCGGTGTCAACAATGTCAGTATTTTGGTGAACAGCAACGTTACGCCGGGAACATTTGCCGCAACAAACTATACCGTAGGTGCAGGGACGGTAGCCGTTATGCCGGGCGATTTTGATGGGGACGGCGATCTCGACCTCACCGTAGCGAACGGTGGCAATGTCAGTATGCTGAGGAACACAGGCGGAGTATTTGCACTTGCGACGAACAATGTGCTTGGCGGTCAGCCATTCGACCTAGCGACGGGCGATTTCGACGGCGACGGCGATATCGATGTGGCGGTAGCAAATTTCCCTTCCAACGTTGAAGTTCTCTACAACCAAAACTCGCCTACCCGTGCGGGCTTCGGCAATGCGCTGAGTTTCAACGGTATCTTTGCCAATACACAAGATGTGTCGGTAACTCATCCAGCATTTCTTTCGCCCGTTATGACGATGGAAGCATGGATTCGCCCAACGTGGAATGCCTTTGCTCCCGGCACGAATCCCTGTATTCTTTCGATTCGTAATGTTGTTGGACCAACAACCATGTATAGTTTTCATCTCCGCCACGACCGAGGTGCTTTCCTCATGTGGAATCACAGCACTCTTCTGTCCCTGCCCTTTGCGTTTGCACAAAATCAGTGGTATCACGTTGCTGTCAGCCTCACGGGTGCTGTGGCGACGGTGTTTGTTGATGGCGTTTCCATTGGAAGTGTTCCCTACACCGCAGGTCCGGCGGCAGGCGGCGTTCATATTGGTTGGTCGCTGACCGCGAATGAGCCATGGCAAGGCGAAATAGATGACGTGCGGCTTTGGAACAGAGCGGTTGGTCAGGACTTTATTAACCTCTATAAAGGTCTTGAAATCACTCCGATGCACCCGTACATCGCTAATCTGCAAGGTTACTGGAAATTCAACGAGTACGGCGGTTTGGTGGCAAACGACGCATCGGGCAACGCTCGCAACGCTACCATTTCCGGCACACCTGCCCCCACCGTCGTCCAAAGCACCGCTCCGGTAAGCATCATCGCCGAACCCGCGCTTGGCGGCACAACGACGGCAACGCTTCCGGCAACGGTAGCGCTTGGTGTGCCAACTTTCACGCTCGCCCCAGGCGCACCGCCGCTTCTAGGCAATCCCACGCCGAACTTGGGCAGCATTGCGTCGGCATTAAGTACGCTGACCTACAACAACGCGACAGGCGTAATTCCGCCAAACCTCACCAGCACCTTCGGCTATCGCGCCTCCGACGGCACAACAACCGATGATAAAACGGTAACGATTCGCTACCGCCCGCGTATCACGGCAACACCGCAAATGGTTGTGCCGGGCGTTCCGGCAACCTTAAACCCGCCAACGGTGAACGGTGGCACCGGAACGCTCACCTACACGTGGGCACCGATTCCTGTCATTTTGCCGCTCGGACACGTTGGACCGAATCCCGTCGTAACGGTAACAGGTGCGCAAAACTTCGCCGTAACGGTCAGCGACAGCTACGGCTTCTCGGAAACAGTCGTGAACGCGGTGAGCGTGTTGCCCGTGAGCGGTGATTATTACTACCGTTCCGGCGATGCCAATGTGTTCTCGAACTGGTTTGATAATCCAGTAGGCGGCACGGCAGCTCCGAATGCTCTGGTCTTCAACGTCCCCGGCACGCGCTTCCACGTCATGGGCGCTGCAAATGGTATTTCCACAACCGTTGCCACCACACAAGGCGCAATGGCGCTTGGCGCAGGGGTCGAACTGACCATCAACGCTCCCGCCACCTTTGCCGTCGGCGACGGCACAACCTTCACCAACGGCGGAACGGTGCGGGTTCGCAGCAATACTTCCACAGGAGCAACCTTCCAAATCAACGGAACACCGACCCTTGCCGGAACGCCAATTCTCTACGACGGAGCGCTCTCAAGGCTGCGGTATTCGGGAACGAATGTGACGGTCAATTCTTCGCCATTCGAGTTCCCCGCAATGATGACCGCGACCGTGGTCATAGACCCCAACGTGACGGTGATTCTTGACGATCACAAAACGCTGCAAAGCGCATTGGTGCTGGAAGGACTGATCGACATGAGCAATCGCAATGTGGTCTTGCAAGGTCGCTTGGATTTGCGCGGCGCATTTATCGCCAACAGCGCATCCAATCTGGAAATCGGACACACAGGTGGTGCGGTGGCGGGTGTTCAGGGCGAACTTAAAATTGCGACGAACATTCTGAACAACTTCACGATGAACCGCCCGAACAGCACCGTCATGCTGGGTTCGCCGATGCTGATACAAGGCGGCTTGTCAATGGCGCGTGGTATTCTGCGGTCAGACACGACCTATCGCCCCATCGTCGTCAACGCCGCAACTAC
>CANHDJ010000054.1 GCA_947459425.1 Ignavibacteria bacterium | reverse complement strand
GGCATAATGGCGCTGATCTCGTTCTTTCAAATGAGCATAAAACGTTTGCATCTGATGCTCTACTGCGGCTGAATATGGTTCAATCATGAGAAGTTTTTACTGGCAAAATACTACTTTGGATAACACGCTTTTATTTATTTCTCGTTCCATAGCGACATTGTATCGCAAACTCAAAAAATATCATCTTGAGCACTACGGAAAACGATTTGAAGTCTAATCTGGTCTAAAATGCCTCAACAAATGGCAGCGTTATTGTTATCGTCGTCTCTTTACCAAGTTCACTTTGAACATTCATTATTCCTTCGTGCAATTCAATACAGTGCCGCGCCACAAATAATCCCATGCCAATACCTGGAACATTCTCAGCATTTTTTCCACGAAAAAATGGTTCTGCAATGTGGGGTATGTCTGTTTCTGTAATCCCCATTCCTGTGTCGTGGATGGTGATACATAATTTTTCATGTATTATTCCTGCCCAAACATGGATAGGAGAGTACTGCGGAGAATAGCTCATTGCATTTTGCAGGATATTCCGTAAAATGATATGAATGAGAAAGGTATCCACTTTGCAGGGTAGATGATCATGCGGCGAAGAAAATTCGATGGGGTGAAAGATGGATGCTTCTTTTTGAAGAATGGTGATTTTTTGGCGGCAAATATCAATGATATCGCAGGGACGAAGAATGGCTTTAAGCGTTTGGGTCTCGACTTTCATCGTCAGAAGCATATTATCAAGAAGGCTTTCGATTTCTCGGACTGCGGTGTTTATTTCTTTTGTGTGGTAGACTAATTCTTCCTTGGTCAGTGTTTCAATATAGCGCTCCATAATATCAGACGACATCTTTACGCCTGCTAGAGGTGTACGCAGTTCGTGAGAAATAACTTTTTGAAATCGCATCTTGAATTCTTGTAATTCCTTCGCTTCTGTCAGGGTTTTCAGCACTATTTCCTGAGCGGTAATTTCTTTGGTGATATTCGTACCGATAACAATAATAGTTTCCAAACGGTTTTTTTCATCAAATTCAGGCAAAGCCTTGAAGGCAAAAGTGAGTTTACCAGTTCCGAAGGATTGTAGTGTACTTTGTTGCTCATACTCATTACCGTTTGCGATAACGTGTTCCACAAGAGTATGAATAACTTTCCAATCAGAATGTGCTTCGATGATTGTGTCTAGTGATATTCCGATGAGTGTTGCCTTAGAAAATCGAGTAATAGACTCTCCCAAATGATTGATAAAGAGGCAAACTTTTTTGGGAGAAAACCGAAGAATAATGTCGGATGAATTATCAATAAAAATTTCCGTTTCCCTGCGTTTGCGCCGCAATTCACCTGTCAAATGACGTGTTTCGGTAACGTCCTGAATAATGAGAGAATATCCGATATGTCTGCCTACATGATCATATAGAGAGCTGAGGATATTTTTAGCATAAAATAACCGTCCCATTGACGAAACGCACCTATTCTCAAAGACAAATTCTTGTATATCAGCTACTTGATTGATCAATTTTCCTATCGGCATCCCTACACCCTCGGTTTCTGTACTGATAGGCTCTAGCATCCCAATCGGACGACCGACAACAGCATCGCTTTCATACTCAAAAAGACGTTGTGCGCCTTGATTCCATGAGATAATATTACCGAAGGTATCGAGCCGAATAAAAGCATATTGTTGGGTATTGTTTATAATAATCCGCGCCATACGTTCGCTTTCAAAGAGGCGCTGCTGAAGGTTATACTGTTCTCTGCGATCGAGACAAATAAATATGTACTCATCTTCTGAAGCGTTTTTTTGGCGCTGTACCATGACTATTACTGATGCGGGAAAAGCCTTGCCGGTGAGAGTACGCATTTGGCAATCGCCCTTCCATGTATCATTTGCTTGCAACGAGGATATAACTACGGTTTCAAAGAAGCGAGGATCATCAAAAAAAGTATGTGGTGGCAAGGCAATTGCTTGCTGTGTATCCACCTCCAGAATCTGGAGAGCCACAGGACTATAATAAAAGATGGATTGCCGATCGGCAAACATAAAAATAGCAGGTGCATTTTCGAGCATCACTGCTAATCGCTGCTGGTTTTTGCGTTGATATTCCTCATCGGATACATCGTGCATCATTGAGACGATAAACGAAATTTCTCCACTCTGGTCCGGTAAAGGGATAAGCCGTCGTTGAAAATAACACATATTCCCGTTGGCATCTCGCATAGGAACGTCGAAAGTCATTTCCTGTTTTTTTTCCACAACAAGGGAATACTGTCGAATGAGTGTTTGGGCAAGTTGGGTAGGAAAAATGTCCGTTGGTATTTTCCCCGTGAATGTTGCAGGATCAAAACCAAGTTTTTGAAAGATGCTGCACGCAGATTGATTGAGATAATAAAACATAAATCGTCCATTCTGACAATGAACGATTTTTACTGGGTCATTGACATACTGCATCGCCTGCAACATAAGTGCGGAGGCATCAGGAAATGGTGAATGGAGCATAATCTTTGGATTTTCGCTCAACATAGATCAGAAGAATTTGCAAGCAAAGGAATGCAATGTTGAAATCTACCTATATCAGCATATACCGCCGAACTGCCGGCATAAGATCATTGCCAATGGAAGATTTTTTTATCCAATCGCACGCACCAAGTTGTTTTGCCTTCAGAGATATTTCTGCTTTAATTTGCGCACTAACCATAAGGATAGGTAGGTGCTTGTGTTTCGGCGAACTTTTGAGTGTACTGATAATATCAATCCCATTCATCCCTTCCATATCATAATCACTGATAATCAGTCGGGGCAGTGTTGCTGTGGTAAATATCTCTGCAATAAATTGCCGCGGGTTGTTGAAGGCTTTCACGGTAAAGTTATCATTTTCTAACATTCTGACAATACCTGTGCGGACTAATTCATTGTCATCCACAATAAAAATATCTATGGTGTTCATGATTCTCACCTGAGGGTAAAAAAAAATGGAGTATTAAGTTCTAAAAGTTAAATGTGCAGTAGTTGAGTGACCATATTGGCTGGTAATAGATAACTCACCACGATAGAGCTGAAGAATATTATATACCAATACCAATCCCATCCCGACCCCTTGTTGCTCAAATTTTTTTCTGTCAAACTGTTTGAAGACGGAAGGAAAATTTTGAATTGCTTTGATCTGTTCAGCGGTCATACCACGCCCAAAATCGGTAATGGTGATGGTGTACTTTTCATCATCCTGATCAGAAATAATTTCTATGGGCGTATCTTTCGGTGAAAATTGCAGTGCATTGTCCATGACCTCAAATATGACTTTGGTAAAATGTCCAACGCTACACTGGACAGAGCCATCATGCAAAAAACAATGAACATCTGTCAGGCGGTTATAGCGTTGGGCGCAGTGATGAATAATCTCCTCAAGATGTTCTTTTACGCTAACAACTTGATACTGCGGTTTCTTCTCCTGTATTTCCTTCGGTATGCTGCGTTGTTCTTCTAGTAGAACTTGTAATTGGACATAGAGCAGAAAATTTTCTGCAATACGCTCTAATCTTCTGGCAGAAGTTTCGATACAGCCATACATTTCTAATAAATCATCACGGGTAAGTTGTTCGATATTGGTGCGCAATAGACTTGATGCACCGAGAATACCAGAAAGAGGAGTCCGCAATTCGTGTGGTAAAATGGATGTTAGATGGGTTTGTAGGAGATGAAGATTAGCTATCCATTTTTTTTTTTGCTTTTGAGCATATTCCAGTCGAACGTGGATTGTTGCAATCAAATCATTAATGTTTACGGGCTTCGTGAGATAGTCATTAACTCCATGCCGCATACCGCTTCGGAGTTCTTCGGTCGTCGCTTTGGCGGTCAGAAAAATAACCGGTAAATCAACTGTATCGGGGGATTCTCGCAGATGCTTGACCAAATCATACCCATCCATATCCGGCATCATAATATCGGAAATAATTAAATCCGGTATTTCATTTGCTATTACCTGTAATGCTTGTGTTCCATTGATTGCTCCGACAGCATCAAAACCCTCTTTATTAAGAACAAATAAGAGGTTGGAGCGCAATCGCTCATTATCTTCGACCAGTAGAATATGCTTTTTCATATAATTTTACTCCAGGAGATTGCAATCATGACCAGACGGTGATAGACATTACAATGAATGACTTCGGGCATTCAAATTGTGATAAGTCGATGAATATTCACGCTGTGGAACGATACCCAGTCCTTTGAGCAGAGTATTCAATTCTTCGGTCGTATAGGGCTTCGTGAGATAGCCTTCGCAATTTTCTCGAAAAGCCTGTATGATATTTTTGGAGGAATTGAGCGCTGTTACCATAATGATCTTTGCGCCTCTTAAACCATCTTTTTTCCATTGCGCTTCCATTTGTCGAATATACTCCAACACTTCGTATCCACTCATACCCGGCAGCATGACATCCAGAAGTGCAATATCAAATGGGGCATTGTTAATCATTGCTTCCTCAAACGCACGAAGAGCATCAGCTCCATTATCGGTGGAGTAGCATTCACCATACATCTGCATATTGCGGGTAAGCAGATCCAATAAATGGCGATCATCCTCTAGTATTAAAATTTTCATAATTGTGCGGCTATTGATGAGAAAAAATAGACGAGAACAATAACACAAGAATTAAGAGCGCTATGGTGTGGGAGTGAAAATAATTCACTCCCACCCAAAAACAGTGAATGATTAATTGTATCAATATCTATCAAATTCAGCACTATCCATTGCTGCCACGTGCTGTTCGAGCGTTGTGCTGGTATACTCACCATTGCCAGATGATATGCCAAAGCGCTTCGTGGCTGATATTGGACGTGCTTTCGGTAATGAGAGATGATTACTATTGGCAGAATAACCACCGGCAATATGTGCATGATTATTACTCAATTGAAAGCGAGCAATGAGAGACCGGAGTTCACGGGCTTGAGCCGATAATTCTTCTGCGGCTGTTGCACTGGATTCGGTATTAGCGGTATTTTGCTGTGTAACTGAGTCAATCTGATTGAGTCCAATATTAATTTGTTCGATGCCAGTCGACTGCTCTTTTGATGCAGAGGCAATTTCAGCGACGGTCTGTGCAACGATAGTCGAGTTTTCAGCAATGCGGTGTAATACTTCGCCCGTTTTCCCGACCAGAATATTGCCATTTTGGACTTTTTCAATGGAGCCTTCTATCAAATCCGCCGTTTCTTTTGCCGCTTCTGCGCTTCGTGCAGCAAGATTTCTTACTTCCTCGGCAACAACAGCAAATCCTAAACCATGCCGTCCGGCACGGGCTGCTTCCACTGCAGCGTTAAGTGCCAGAAGGTTCGTCTGGAATGCAATTTCGTCAATTACTTTGATGATTTTGGAAATATTCCTGCTGCCATCACTAATAGCATTCATCGCTAGTGTGAGGCGTTCCATTTCTACCGTTCCAAGTTCGGCGGTACGCTGAGATTCTTGGACGAGAGAATTTGCTTGCTCGGAGCCTTTGGCGTTGAGTTTAGTTTGAGCGCCAATTTCCGTCATGGAACTGCTGATTTCCTCCAGCGCTGCTGCTTGATGTTGTGCTCCTTGCGCTAAATCATTGCTGGCAAGAGCAACTTGCTGCGCACCCAAAGAAACCTGTTCGACAACAGCGATCACCTGAGCAAGGGTCTGGCTGACTGAATCAATAGTTTGATTGAGCGCATTTTTCAAGGCAAGGCTATCGCCTTTGTAAGTACCTTGCATCGTGGTATTAAAGTTTCCTGCCGAAAGTTCACGAAGGACAGCAATACATTCTTGGAAGGGCATCAGATCAACAGTGGTATTGAGGGCATTTTTTAATACGGCATATTCACCTTGATACTGTCCGGTCATTTTGACCGAAAGATTTCCTTCTGCCATTTGTTTCAGCACCCCGGAAGCCTCATTGAACGGCATGACAATAGCGTCCAGCATTTGATTCATTCCGCCAATCATCTCGCGGAACGTATATTGGAATTTTGAGGCATCGCCGCGTATGCTCAGGTTTCCGCGCTGAGCAGCATCAATGAGCATTACGAGTTCACTATTGATACTTTGCAGACTTGCTTTGACATCATCAAGACCTTTGGTGATTTTCGCTTTTTCTCCCGGTAATTTTTCCATATCAACCGAGAAATTTCCAACCGCATACTGCGAAATTACGTCCACGACACGCATTTTTACATCAATATGAGCCTTGACCAAAGCGTTCATACTAGCAGCTAACTCTCCGTATCTGCCTTTGAGACCTGCCGTTGGCATAGCATAGCTAACCATGCCCGCCGTATGCTGTTCCGACATAATACGCTGCTCGGTCGAGAATTGATGCATTGTTTGCACAATATCATTGACCGATGCTGCCAACAAGCCAATCTCATCGTTTGATTCTATCACAACTGTTGCGTTATCAAATTGCCCATCAGCAACCTTACGAGCTGCCGTCTCAATAGCACCAAGTTTCTGGCTAATAAAACGTGCGACAACAAACATAATAAATATCATCACTAGCGCTGTTCCGCCGGCAATAGAAGCAATAACCAGTGATTTTTGGCTTACCGCCGCTTCTACCGACTCCATTGGCATCGTTACTTCAAATGCGCCATGAATTTCTCCCACACGCCAGTTTTCCATGCGTGTTCCTGTGATATCTTTACCATCCGAGCGTCCCCAAAATTCTTGCGCACGTGCAGGATCGCCATGGCAACGCATACATTCTTCACTGAGTTTGATAGGACGAAAATAACGAATGTTGCCGTTATTGATTTCCCAAAACTCCGATGTTGAGCCGACTTCCAGTTTTTTCAATACCTCAGATTCGTATGGATCGGGCTGATTATCAGGATTACGTGGGGAAAATTTCGGTACTTTGAGCGTAAATCCCAATTCTGCTGATTTTTTCTTGGCGACGCTCATAGCAGAGAAAATCGGTACCGTCCGCAGCACTTGCTCGACACTCATATTACTTTGTTTGGCATCCCGAAAAACATCAAAACGAATTTGGTCGGCGGTATATTCCCGGGCAGACTCGGAAGCGAGTATAACCGCTCGTGCCTTAGTTACCAGTGCATTTGTTTCTGTTTCACGATAGAGACGAGAAAAATACCAATATGTCGCAATGCTGCTAATAAGCGATAACACAAGCGCAGGCAAGATAATTTTGTATTGTATCCTGAGATTATTCCACCACGTTTTCATAATGACTCCAAAAAAATCGTAAAGAAAAATTGTAAGAAAAGACTGCTTCCACCGTTTACTCGGAGACAGCACCGACCTCATCATCAGCAAGAATAGTTGCCGTATTGACAATCATCCGAACAATATCACGATACTTTGCCATACCTTGTAAAAAGCGGCTTTGATTCCCTTTGTTTGTTTTGGGCGGATCACTAATGTCACTGCCATCAATATCGACCACTTCCACCACCGCATCAACAATAAGACCCGTCGCTCCAAAAGCATCGTGTTGTGTGATGATAATACAGGTTCGGTCGTTGTATGTACACTCTTCCAAACCAAAGCGCAAACGAACATCAAGGACGGGAATAATTCTACCGCGCAGATTGATTACTCCTTTGATATAGCTTTGTACATTTGGCACAACCGTAATATGCTGCATCCCGACAATTTCATTAACATACTGCGCTTCGAGAGCAAATTCCTCACGCCCCAAGCGAAAAACAATAAATTTGTGCTGGAGAGTATTAATATCTTCATCGTCGGTAAATGCCTCAAGGGCAGTGGTAATCTGTGATTTCATAGCAAGAGAAGGGAAGAGTTGAAGAATGGTTGTGTTGAAGAGATGCCATTAAACAAGAACATTTTCCGCGCGGTCTTCCGCTTGGCGAATAAGGTCTTCCGGGTCGAGAATAAGTCCGATGTGTCCATCGCTGAGGATCATGCAACCGCTCAAACCATAGACTGTACCGATGTATTGCGACAATGATTTAATAACCGTCTGTTGCTGCCCAATGACTTCATCAACCAAAACACAGGCTTTACGGGTGTGTGATTCGACAATGACGAGAATGCCCCGTGTCAAATCGGTCGTGTCGGAAGATTGTGCAAATACTTCATGCAGACGTAGTATCGGGTAAAGTACCTCACGAACACGCACTACTTCCAAACCATCCATAGTTGTCGTAATATCTCCAGCACGAGGACGGAACGATTGCCGTACACTGCCGAGAGGAATTGCATATCGAGCCGAGCCAACACGTACCAACATTACATCCATACTTGCTAACGTCAGAGGGATGCGCAAGGTAACAGTTGTACCGATACCAAAGCGTGAAGAAACATGAATTTGTCCGCGCAAACGCTCAATATTTTGCCGTACCACATCCATACCGACTCCACGCCCCGAAATATCTGTTACGACTTCAGCCGTCGAGAATCCCGGCTCAAAGATAAAATTCCATACTTCTTCATCGGTTAGCGCATCATTATTTGCGGGTGCAATTCCTCGCTCAGTGGCTCGTTTCAAAATTTTCTTTCTGTCTAGCCCACCTCCATCATCACGGACAATGATGACAATATCATTGCCTTCATAGAGCGCACTCAACGTAATAGTACCAGTCTCTACTTTTCCACGTTCTAAACGCTCGTGCGGTAATTCAATCCCATGATCAATAGCATTACGAACGATATGCACCAGTGCATCAAACATGAGGTCTATGAGGTTTTTATCCATTTCTGTATCAGCACCATTCATTTGCAACTCAACCATTTTCCCAACGCGACCGGAAATCTCCCTGACCACTCGACGCATTTTCACAAAGAGCACTTCCACAGGAGCCATACGCATGGACATCGTAACCGATTGTAATTGCCGAGTGATTTTCCCAAGCATCGTTGCAGATTTGCGGAACTGGGGAAGTTTCAGCCCAATAATATCAGGGCTGTTAAACGCCATGGTCTGCATAGTAACAAGCTCACCGACTAAATCAAAGAGGCGGTCAAGTTTTGATGTTTCGACCCGGATTTCCGAGCGTTCAGCAGAAGTATTACTCTGCTGTGACGAATGCGCCCGATGATGCTCAAGACCCTCCGGATGATGGAGAGAAACTTCTTCGTAAGGCGGTGTGTTTTCAGAAGAGATTTCGGTGGTATCAGGAAGAGGATGTGTTCTTGAATTCAAGGCAGAAGAGGTTTCTGCCGGAGTCAGGAGAGATATGGCGGAACCCAGAGCCTGAATAAGAGCCTCGATTTGTGAATGAAGTGTCGTCAACACGGCTACATCCAGCGATAAATCACCAGAAACAATCATATCAGCAAAGACCGAAGAGCTTTGTACTAATGTGGACGCTTCTTCATTGTCTTGAATAAGAGATTTAAAGATAGGATTATTTAAAATAGCAAGAATACTCCCGACGACAGGCACGATAATATCAGATTCGGGTACACTATGCAAGGCATCGGCTCGATGAATTTCTATATGAAGCGTTGCGGCGTGTTCTTTAAGGATGATGTGATAGGTGTGATAAGGAGAAGAAGAGGATGAAAGCGCAGAGAAAAATTCTTGATCCACTCCTTGTACGCCATGTTCAATTTTCAAGCGCTCTATAAGGCGATGGGTTTTTTCAATGATGATTTGCGAATGCTGGTGATCATCGGCATCTGTTGTACCAGGCATTGCTTGTCGAATTTCACCGATAAGCCCTCGTAGGCAATCAAATGTTTCATAAATCAAATCTAAAATATGCTCCGGCTGCTGCTGAGGTGTTTCACGAATTGCATCAAATAACGTTTCTGCTTCATGCGTAAGATCTTGAATAACCATAAATTGGAGAAAGCCTGCTACTCCTTTCATTGAATGAAATGACCGAAAGAGAATACGAATATTTTTCTCAATCGCTTCAATATCATTTGCGCCGAGTGACTCGACCAGAGGTTCAGTGCGTTCAAGACCTGATAATGCTTCTTGAATAAAATCATGGATCAGCTCTTGCATATCGGGCAGCCGATGAAGAGTCGTCGAAGGATGAGAACGAGAAGATTCCATATAAAGGCGCGATAGTAGTCAAAAGAATAACTGCCACCTCGCATCAGATAAAATTTATGCCAATTTTTCACTACATTCATAAATATACAGTTAGGGAAATGTTTGTTATCTATCCCAAAATTATGATCGTAAATTCTCAATATGCTGAGAAAAGAAAAGAAAAATTTCTCATTTTTTTGACAAGCATTCAGACACGAAAACCCTTCGATGTGTGCATAGACTAGCTTTCCGAAGCGTAGAATAGATGACTCAGAACATTTCTTACACGACAGCGAAGATCATTCTTACCGGGAAATCTGTGCGACGGCAGCGCTCCAGCACTCCTCGTTCGTCGGAGGGGAAACCTGACCAATTGCACAAAAAAATGCCCACACACCGCGCCAATACTCACGATGAGTGCTGTTGCGATGTGTGGGCAAATCGTTTCTGCCAATACCGATTTAACCAGTAATGTCAACGGGTTTTACGTGCCAAATTTCTTCTGCATATTCGCTAATGGTGCGGTCGCTGGAGAATTTACCGACGTTGGCGACGTTGATGATTGCTTTTTCCGTCCATGCTTTGCGGTTGACAAACTCTGCCGATACGCGGTCTTGCGCGGCAATGTATGAGGCGTAATCTGCCAAAAGGCAGTATTTATCGCCATTGTGGACGAGAGCATCAAAAATCGGCTTGAAAATACCGGGTTCGGTGCGATTGAAGAAATTATACTGAATCATGTCCAAAACCCGCTTCAACTCTTGATTGGACTGATAATATTGGAATGGGTCGTATCCGTTTTGTTTGAGTTCAATGACTTCATCGGTTTCCAAACCAAAAATGAAAATATTATCGTCGCCGACCTCTTCCCGAATTTCCACATTTGCGCCGTCCATCGTGCCGATAGTCAGTGCGCCGTTCAATTGAAACTTCATATTGCCCGTGCCTGATGCTTCAAAGCCCGCCGTGGATATCTGCTCTGACAAATCCGATGCAGGAATAATTTTCTCCGAAAGCGACACCGAATAATTTTTCAAAAACAGCAATTTGAGTTTATCGCCCACATCGGGGTCGTTGTTGACGACATCAGCAATAGAATTGATGAGCTTGATGGTCAGTTTCGCAAAATGGTATCCGGGCGCGGCTTTTCCGGCGAACAGTACCGTGCGTGGCACAAAATCTGCCTTGGGATTGTCTTTAATGCGATTGTAGAGCGTGATGACGTGCAGCGCGTTCAAAAGCTGACGTTTGTATTCGTGCATCCGCTTGACTTGAGAATCAAACATCGAATCAGGGTTGATTTTCACGGCATAGCGCGATTCGATATACTGAATCAGATTTTGCTTGCACTGCTGCTTTGCGGCATTCCATTCGGCATGAAATTTCGCGTCGGATTTGAATTTTTCGATGCCCTTGATTTTGTAGAGGTCGGTTATCCAGCCGTCCCCAATTTTGCCCGTGATGAGTTCGGAAAGATATGGGTTTGCCTCTTTGAGCCAGCGCCGTTGCGTGATTCCATTGGTTTTGTTATTGAATTTTTCCGATTCAAAACGAAAGAAATCAGCAAAAATATCAGTTTTCAGAATATGTGTATGCAATGCGGCTACTCCATTAACCGAATGACTGCCGACAATAGCGAGATTTGCCATCCGCACCCGCTTTGTTGCGCCCTCTTCGATAATCGACATTCCGGCAACCTTTTTCACATCTTGCGGGTTCGGGTAGAATTGACGCGCCTTTTCTAAGTAGCGATGATTGATTTCGTAGATAATACTCAGATGGCGGGGCAAGAGTGTCTCGAACAAGGAAACATCCCACTTTTCAAGCGCTTCCGCCATAACGGTATGGTTCGTGTAGGCAAATGTTTTGACCGTAATATCCCATGCGGCATCCCATTCCAATCCTTCATCATCCATTAGAATCCGCATCAATTCAGGAATGGCAATGGATGGATGTGTGTCATTGAGTTGAATAGCAACTTTTTCCGGAAATTTTTTGAAGGTGTTGTGCTTGACCTTGTAAGCACGGATAATGTCGTGGAGTGTTGCCGACACAAAGAAATACTGCTGTTTCAGGCGCAAAACCTTGCCCGGGTCAATATTGTCATTCGGATACAAAACTTTGGAAATCGTTTCCGATGTGGTTTTATCGCTCACGGCGGCAGCATAATCGCCTTTGTTGAAGTATTCAAAATTGAAATCTTCGGTGGATTTTGCTTGCCAGAGCCGCAAATTATTGACCGTGTTATTGCCATAGCCCGGAATCGGAATATCATACGCCACAGCCAAGACATCATCGGTATTTGTCCACTGAAAACGCAAGCGCCCGCTTTGGTCAATGTCCGTCATCACGGTTCCGCCAAACTTAATCCGGTACGTCAGGTCGGGACGCATAATCTCCCACGGACAACCGTAAATAAGCCAGTTGTCGGGGTGTTCGATTTGATACCCCTTTTCCATATCTTGGTCAAAAATACCATATTCATAGCGAATCCCATACCCAAAAGCGGGCAGCCCAAGCGTCGCCATAGAATCCAGAAAACACGCCGCCAAGCGCCCCAAACCGCCATTGCCCAAGCCCATATCTTTCTCGCTGTCGCGGAGTTGTTCTTGAGTGAAGCCAATATCTTTGGCAAGGTCTCCGAACTCTTTTTCATACTTCAGATTAATGAGCGTATTGCTCAAAAGCCGCCCCATCAGGAACTCCAGCGAAAGATAATAGACTTTTTTTACGTCCTTCTCGGCGTACTGCTGCTGAGTACGGAGCCATTTGCGCATCATGCGGTCTCGCACCGAGAGTGCAAGCGCGGTATAGGCATCGCGGAGAGTGTAATTTGTTTTGTCTTTCGCAAGCCGAAATTCCATGTTCTCGGCAAATTGGTTTTGCAACGAGTAGGATTCCGGGTCGTGCGCGTCGGTAAAGAAAATAGACTTCTTTTTTGCAGCCATAGTCGGATGCTCCGGTGAAATGGTGAAGACAGGTGAATAGAATTATTCGACAATTATTGTTCGGTGGGCAAAATACGTGTTTTGTGGGAAAATCAATGAAAAAAGTTCATGGAGTTTTTCTATCTCACCAAAGCCAGTATGGAAGCCGATTATGGGCAAAAAACAACGGCGCAGTCTGCTCTCAAAAAGCAGAATGCGCCGTATTTTTTTGTGAATGCAGATATTCTCAATAGGCAAGCGTTTTCGCTAAAAGCGCTTGTACATCCATCATCGGCTTAGAATCAAAGTGCGCAAAGCGAACCAGCCCTTTTTCAACAATCATCGAAACGTGCAGTTCCGTCATTGTGCCATCTGTTTCGGGATAGACCGCGCCAAGACTGTATGCGGAGGCTTTAGCAGGGTCGGACGCAAGCGTGAAAATAGCGGGATCGAATTGGTATTTCGTCATCACATTGCGGTTTTCCTCCGGGGTGTCGTCGCTAAAGGCAATCACGCGGACGCGCTTGCTTTTAAGCGTATCGGCAAGTTTTTGGAGTGCCAAAAGCTGCTCAATGCAATGCGAACAGCCATACCCCAAATACCGAATCACAATCACGGGTTGCCGTTCGGAAATGGTCATAACGGGAATTTCTCCGCCTTGAGTATCGCGCAAGGACAGTGGCGGCAAGGCTTTTCCGGCAATTTTCGCCGCACATTCTTTGTGATCTTCGCTTGAGGCGTGTTTGTGGGTCGAAGCACTTGCCTGCTCCGGTTTGGAGGATTTCATAAAAAAGATAACCGAAGCAAGCCCGATCAATATCAGCACCAGAGCGGTTCCGAAGCGTTTAAGAACAATTTTCAGCATGGTAGTTTTTGTCGAATAGAAAAATAGACAAGGGAAAAATAACCATCCATTTACCGCCGAACTTCAAGTGTCAGCGTCGTGAAATTGCTTTGCCAATCCAACTCAGGCGTTTGGGAAGGCTGAAGCAATGTACCGCGCAGCAGATAGCGTCCGGCTTGTGGAAATTTCAGGCGCAAGCGCCCTTCTGCATCGGTTTTCTGCAATGTGCCGTGTTTACTGCCTTCGCGGACACAACCAATGGGGAAATTCGCCAGTGGTTTGCCGTTGATCAGCACTTGAACGGGAAAATCCACCTTTGCCGAAATTAAGCCCGGATGCGCTTCGGGAACGATTTCCAACGCCATACCGCATGGCTGTTTCCACGACGAATCGGGGCGATAAAACCGCTCTTCGCCGACGAAAACAAACGTTTTGGCGTGCTTCGCATAATTCTCGCGCCAGCGCTTGGTTTTATCACCTTCACGAACATTTTTCCAAACTGCCCTCAAGGAATCCGATGCACCAATTTCCTCCAAATACTCCCGCACTAATTTAGGCTTGAGGTCAAGCATTTTCGGCTGAAGGCTCACGAATACTTGCGCAACACCGACATTAGGCGGCATAATCGGCAACTCTAGCGCCATAGGGGCAGGCTGCCGTTTGAGGAGTGCCGTTTTTTCGCCCGCAAGCAGGATAAATGCTTGACTAATGCGCTCTTGCTTAATGGGAAAAAGATTGCGTGGGAATGCCATTCCGCTTGTGAGCGAAAGCCCTGAAGGTTTTTCCGGTTGAAGCCGGAAGGCTTTGGGGAGAAGCCACGTATCGTGTGCTGATGCGGTTTGCAGGGCAACGATGCTCACAAGAAAGGTCGCACAAATGTGTGAATATTTCATAATGGGTACGCAAGAGCAAGTGAAGATGATGGTAACATTGTGTTGATTATACGGGGCGGCGTGTCCTCAAAGGATTGCCACAGCGCCGTCATTTGCCTTGTGCGCTGCATCAATACAAGAAAGCAACCCTTTGAGAAGACGACCAATAACCTTAACGCAAAACAACAATTTTTCCGCTTTCAGGAGCATTCTCGCCTGTAATGACGCGGTAGAAATAAATGCCGCTTGCCAGTGCTACGCCATCGGCAGTTTCCGTGCGCCAGACAAGTCGCTGCTCGCCCGCACTCATGGTTTCGTCAGCAATAGTGGCAATCTCACGCCCCGAAGCATCGTAGATTTTGACACTGACGCGGGCAGTTTTTGCCAGATGGAAACGGATTTCCGCAGCATCGGAGGCAGGATTTGGATAGGCAGAAAGCAAGGACGCATTGCTCACACGCTTTTCGGCGCTGACGCTCGTAATCAAGCCCGTAGGCGGCGCAGGAAACGGCGTAGTCGAGTAAATACGGAATTCGCCCGGACGCAGCATAATTGGTGCATTGACATCGCTTACCGTCAAGGTGCGGCGTGTCCAAAACTCGTTCCACGTGCCAGTGCGCTGGAAATTCGGCGTAATGGCTTGTGGGGTAATATCGAAATTGCCCAAAATGGTCACATTATTGCTTGGGTCGGTCAAATGAATACGCTTGAGTGCGCCGCTCAATGCCAAGCTGACGCTATCGGTTCCAAAAACAGACTGCTGTACTTTGAGCTTTGCCAATTCTGCATAAACGCCATAAAGCGCACGACGACGAGGATCAGCGAAATAATCCCAGCGCGTAGGCTTAATAGACGTGCGGTCGCGCTCATTAAGCGAAGGGTGATTGATAGAGTAATCATAGCCTAGTTCGCCGAATTGCCAAATCATCTTTGGTCCGGGAATCGTGAAAAAGAACGATGCCGCCAATTTCATCCGTTCAAGCGCTGTTGCGGTGTCGCGGGTGGTGTAGTTGTCGTTGCGATTGCCAAATTGGAAATTTTTGAACATCAGACGCTCTTCGTCATGGCTTTCCATGTAGCCAAGCGCGTTGGGCTGTAGCCAGTTACGCTGGCGGTGGTGTATCCAACTAAAATTAGAATTGGCATTGTAGCCCATCGTTCCTTCGTTGTAGGCATTCACCAAATTGCCCCAAAACATCATACCGTAATCGGCAAGTTCGCGCTCCTCGCTATTGTCAGCAAAATGCTCCATAATCATATACGCTGTTTGGTCGTATCGCCGGACGACATCATACATCCGCTTCAAAAGGCGAATGCGGGAGGTATCGCGGGCGCTCCATGCCGAAACGCCCGTATTTCTCACCTGCGTAAAACCCTTCGACAGGTCAAATCGGAAGCCATCAGCGCGAAAACGTTGTACCCAGAATTGCAAGACTCTATCCATAAATTGCTGCGTTCCGGCGTACTCATGGTTGAAGTCGTTAAAAACGCTGAACGGGTGCGTTGCCTGGACGTTGAAATATGGATTTTCTGCTGCCGGATAGAGTTGATACAAGGGGCAAGAATTATCGGCATGGTTGAACACAACATCGAACACAATGGCGATACCAAGCGCATGGGCGCTATCCACAAATGCCCGCAGGTCATTTTCGGTACCATAGTATTTATCAACGGCACAGTAAAATGTGGGGTTGTAGCCCCAACTCAAATTACCCGTGAATTCTGACACCGGCATAAGTTCAATGCAATTCACCCCAAGTCGCTTGAGATATTCCAGCGAGTCCATTGCAGCACGAATCGTGCGGCGATCGGTAAAATCGCGGATGAGCATTTCATAGACAACGAGATCTTTGACGGCAGGGCGGCGGAAATTATTTGCCCGCCAAGCGTATGCCTCGCGTGGTGTGCGCAGGACACCGACAAAACCTGTAGTTTTGCCCGTCGGATAAGGAAGCAGGTTCGGATAGCGATTATCGCGGATGATTTCGGCATCGTTGCTGGGGTCAAGCACTTTTTCGACGTAGGGGTCGGTCGTCCGTACCCCGCCATCAATGATATACTGAAAACCGTATTCGCGGCGAGGCACCAAGCCCGTAAGACGAATCCAATAGCGATTACCGTCCGGGGTACGATTCATCAAACCGCTTCCGGTGGGTTGCCAATCATTAAAATCGCCAACGGTGTAAATAAATTGCTTATTGGGAGCGAACAGCACCAAGACAATGGTTGTACTGTCAATTTGGTTAATACCGTCCTGAACACCGCTTGGCAAGGGCGCTACGGGTGTTTCGCCACGCACAAAAAAGGTGAGCGAGTCCGTCTGCGTCTGCCCAGATTGCGCTGCTGTAAGGCGAATTGTGCGGCTTGTTCCTGCACCGGAGGCAGGCACAACGTAGGCGAAATTCAGTTCGCGTCCGCTTGCTTGCGCAAGTTGTGTCGTGCCATCGGTCAGCGTGAGGGTCGAGGCAATAGAGGCTGCGGCACGGAAACGCAGAGTATCGCCAACTTTGTAGAATGTTGTGCCAGTGGAGGGTGCTAAAATTCTGGCAATAAATGCTCCTGCGGGATAGACTGGGTAGAAAATATCCGCACCGCCCGCTCCTTTGCCTTCCTTCGAGCCGTCAACATTGCGAAAAACCATCGCTAATTGGCGCACATCCTCGCCTTGGGGAACATTGTAGAAACTCCGAATGTGCAAACGCAAGGTGTGAAGGTCGTTGCCAATAGCCGTCATGCGCCCTTTGGCATCATCGCGCCCCCATTGCGTGAGAACATATTTCCAATCGCTCGGGCTGTTACTTCTGCTTGTTATAACACCCGTGTGGGCATAGACTTGCGCCACACCGCGCAGCCCTCCTGTACCTTGCGTGGCATCGTAGGTGACAGTCACGGTATCGTCTATGGTGGGAAAGGGCGGATTAACAGACACTTGAGCCAAGAGTGGCGAGGCGCAAAAAGCCACAGCATACGCCATACGGCATACTGCACGGAGAAAGAAGGATTTCATAAAAACAGTAAAAAGTGGTGAAAAGAACACACAGTATTTCGTAAAAAAAGCGGGCAGCCCGCTTGAGAACTAGGCAGCCCGCCGAATACCATCAAAAAGCGGAAAATGTACAATATTCACTGCACTATGCTAGTCGCCAAAGCTAATACCTAAATCTTTTGCTGTCAAAATTGTATCGGAATTAGTGGGAACGTGGCGAACGCGGTGCGCAACTTGCTCAATCGGAATATAATTCACGGTCGGTGGATTCAGCACTACTACCACGCCGGATTGCCCTTCTTCCAACGCTCGCACCGCAGCAGCGCCGAAGCGCAACGATAATAGACGGTCGAAAGCAGTCGGCGAACCACCGCGCAGCAAGTGTCCAAGAACCACGCAGCGTGTTTCTTTTTGGGTGAGTGCCTGGATTTGCGCAGCAATTTTTTCGCCCAGACCGCCAAAACGCTCGGCTTTGCCAAGTTCTTTTTCTACGACGGACGACGTGCCGCCTTTAGGAATTGCGCCTTCGGCAACGA
This sequence comes from Ignavibacteria bacterium, assembly GCA_947459425.1. Lineage (GTDB taxonomy): Bacteria > Bacteroidota > Ignavibacteria > Kapaibacteriales > UBA4661 > PH2015. The sequence continues at coordinate 5,356 of CANHDJ010000054.1, read as the reverse complement.
TGATAATGGAGAAATTGCGTCCCGCTTTTTCACGCTCGTTGATTTTTGCGGCGACGAGATTGATGTCGTAAGGAATTTCGGGGATCAAGATAACATCGGCTGTTCCGGCAACTCCGGCGTTCAACGCAATCCATCCCGCCGTGCGTCCCATCACTTCAACAACCATAACGCGGTGATGCGATTCTGCCGTCGAATGCAGACGGTCAATAGCTTCAGTAGCAAAACTAACCGCACTATCGAAGCCAAATGTCGCCTCTGTTCCCTCAAGGTCGTTGTCAATAGTCTTAGGAACGCCTACCACACGGATATTTCCACGTTTGGCGAGGTCGTTGGCAATCGTGAGCGAACCGTCGCCGCCAATGGCAATAAGCGCATCGAAGCCATATTTTTTGAAGCCTTCAACGATTTCGTCCGCTCGGTCAACTTCCTTCATCGTACCGTCAGGCTGGGGCATGGGATACTTAAACGGATTCCCGCGATTCGTTGTGCCGATAATCGTGCCGCCAAGATGGGTAATGCCGCGCACACGCGCTCTGGTGAGCGGTATCACGCCGTCACCATTGGGATAGCGCTCTGGCAGAAAAATACCATTATAGCCGTCGCGTATGCCAAAAACCTCCCAACCCCGCTTTGTAGCGGCGTGAACAACAGAACGAATAACAGCATTTAAGCCTGGTGCATCGCCTCCGCCCGTACTAACAGCAATGCGTTTAATTGGTTGTGCCATAATGAAAGTGGAAGTATAAGTGATGAAGTAGAAAACTCTCAGAAACCGCTTTAATACTACGTTATGCTCAAGTTTTCAATAGCCTGCGTCGGTAAGATATTTCGCCGACGTTCCTTTACTTTTTTTTCTTTGTACTTTGTGCTGGAGCATCGGAAAGTGTTCCAGTAGGCATATTCATTTTACTATAACCTTGAGGAGGCTCAAATACGGGGTCGGCGAGGCTTTTTTTCTCAACGGTAATCACCTCAAGCCTTGTCACTTCCCGCCCAGCTTTGTTTTTTTCAATAAAAAGAAAGGGGAAAAGACTACTATTTTTCAGAAACGTCGCCATGTTGTTGGAACTGATGAGATTTACTCCCATCGAACCGCTTGGAAGCGAGAGTTTGCCAAGGTCGGCGGATGCCCACAACTCTGTTTCGAGTTCGACTGATTTATCCACCCAGTGTTCGCAGGGATGTCCGGCAAGCGTTTGTTTATCGGTGGTTTTGGTTGGTGGCTTCGAGGGAGTTGTTGGCGGCGAAGGCGGCATGGGCATCTGCATATACTCACGGCTGCGGTCGGTGACCATGTAGATAGATTTTTTCTTGGAATCCACGATAATACGGGGCTGATTGGCATCTTTGACATCTTCAGCCATGAATTTGTCGCCCTTGATATAGAGGCGCATCGTGACAGAATCCACCACACCATGGGTTTCACCTTTCTTCTTGAACACAACGATCCCCTCAAAATTTGCCAGTTTTTGAGCCAAAAGCGTCGTATTGAACATCCAGCACAGCGCTATGCACAAGACAATACCACGATGAATCACTGTTTTCATGCACGTTTCCTCAAGAGATTTTGAAAGAAGATTGGAAAAAAATAAGAACATTTCCAGATGCTGTACATTTAAAGCCATATCAAAAAATAGGCTTGCTATGCGATATGCAGAACAAGCCTGAAAATACACTTTCAACGGCGCTTTTACAAACGTTTCTTTTGGTCAATAACAAAATTTGAGAAATTTCTGCGTACCGATAAGAATGCTTGCAGTATGGGGCTTCATTATTTCACTCCGCCCATCAGTTTGGCAATGGGTTTCGAGACAAGCATAATGAAAATGCCGATGCCAGCCGCGATACAAAAGACAATAAAAAAGACTTCCGATGCCGGAAAATGCTCAATATATCCCGCCGCTTGCCCTGCCATATAGTTACCCAATGACGCACCCAAAAACCAAATACCCATTGCTTGACTAACATAGCGCATGGGGGCGAGTTTGGTGATATTGCTCAGTCCCACAGGGCTGATGCACAATTCGCCAAAGGTGTGAATCAAATACACCGAGACAAGCCAAAAAGGTGTTACCTTCGTCCCGTTAGCAGAAATCCCTGCCGCAACGGACAATACCCAAAAACCAACTCCGACAAGCACCAAACCGATAGCAAATTTCATCGGGCTGGAAGGTTGGCGGTCACCGAGTTTGACCCAAATAAAGGCAAAAACCGAAGCGAAAATCACGATAAACATTGCATTGAGCGACTGGAAATATGTCACCGGAATTGTCATACCAAACATTTCGCGGTTCGTCGAATCTCGTGCGAACAGCGTAAAGGTTGTTCCAGCTTGCTCAAATGACCCCCAGAATACGGCGGAAAGCATGAAGAAAATCGCAATCACAATAAAGCGTTTTTTCTCAACACCGCTTAGAGATTTGTCAGCAAAAACAACGGCAAAAAAGGCAAGCGGAATCACGATATAGCCGACATTCAGAGCGCTCCGCACCGCCCCAACGGTCAACGTCATCACCGAAGAGAAATGCAGTGCCGCCACAAGACCAATCACAGCCAGCAACCCTGCTGCTGCTATCATCAAAGTACGTTTTGCCGTTGCAAAGTTTTCGGGGCTTGCTTGGAAGTTCCCAACATCGCCTAAATGTTTTGTGCCGGCTCGGAACCAAAACACACCCAACATCATCCCGATACCGGATGCCAAAAATCCTAAATGCCAGTTGACTTTTTCCCCTAAACTACCGACAATAAGCGGTGCGACAAATGCACCAAGATTGATACCGGTATAAAAAATCGAAAATGCTGCGTCACGACGCGCTGGCTCATTTTGCGAATACAAACCGCCCACAAGAGCGCTCACATTGGGCTTGAGCAGCCCCGTTCCCATGATGACCAGTAATAATCCCAGCGCCATAAACTGTACGCCGTGAAGCGCAAGGGTGAGATTACCCAGAGAAATGAGGATGCCACCATACAAAATGGCTTTGCGTTGTCCTATTAAATTATCGGCTATCCAACCGCCTGGAACGCTTGCCAAATACGCCATTGAGGTATAAACGCCGTAGATAAAACCTGCAGTTGTTGTGTCAAATTCCATCCCGCTTGCCACCGCCGGGGCAGTGAGAAAAAGGAGAAGTATTGCCCGCAAGCCATAAAAACTAAAACGCTCCCAAAATTCTGTGAAAAACAACACAGACAAGCCGCGCGGGTGACCGAAAAATTGCGCTCCCTGCTGCACCGATGGCGGTGAAGGGGATTGCGATGGAGTTTGAACTGTTGCCATAATGGGAACACGTGATAAAAAGATGAAACAGAATGGGAATAATGAACACACACTGAACAAATCTGACTCGAAATGTGAAGACAAATTAAACGGCACGGAATATAGGAAAAAAAAGCCGTCGCGCAAGCATTTTTACGCGGAGCGAGACAAATCAAACGCATAACCTGCTCAGTTCATCTCACTCCCTTGAGCGATTCCCTACGTGCGCCGCGCCCGATGATTTCTGTAATTTCGTGACCGAGCGCTCCAAACGAAACAGGTAATAGGCAATACCAATCCAAACGGTCAGTGCGACAAGAAGCACCACATACAGCGAGTTTTGAACGAGAAAATTGTACATAACGAAAAAAGATTGAAGATAAGGAATAATGACAAAATAGCCTTGCCAAGATACGCCGTCCATCACGCTTTTCCAAGCCCAAAAAGTACGTTTTTCAGCGACGTTGCAATGAATAGGGTTTTTTGTGTAGATTCGCGGGGCATATTTTTCACACAATCGTCAGACAACTCTATGGAAACACTTTCCCCCTTGCGCATTGCGCTCGTCGGCTATGGTTCGATGGGCAAAGAATTAGAGCGCCTTGCGCCGCGCTATGGATGCGTTGTCGAACAGATTTTTTCGACCCGTCGTCCGCTTCAAAGCACCCAAATAAACGACTTATCCTTCGATGTTGCTATTGATTTTTCTCTTCCCTCGGCGGTGCTTGATAACGCACAGATTTTGGCAGAACACGGAAAAAACATTGTTCTCGGCACAACAGGCTGGATGGCGCATCGCGAGGCGCTTGGCGAGTTGATAGGTAAAAAAAATATCGGGCTGGTCTGGGGAACAAATTTTTCGGTTGGTGTGCAGATATTCAGCCATCTTGTGCGCATGGCGGCAGAATTTGCCAATAAATTTGATGAATACGACGTGGCACTGCACGAACTCCATCATACCCGTAAAATTGACGCTCCAAGCGGTACAGCACTATCTTTGGCACAGATTGTCCAAGCCGCAATGCCGCAGAAAACCTCGCTTTTGACTGATACCACCGATGGGCGCATCGCCCCCGAAGCCCTCCACGTTTCTTCCACCAGGGTCGGCGAAACGCCCGGCACTCACACGCTCTACCTTGATGCACTCCCCGACACTATCGAACTCACCCACCGCGCCCGCAATAGAAGCGGCTTTGCCATTGGTGCGCTTCGTGCGGCGCGGTGGATTGATGGCAAACAAGGCATGATGGAATTTAGCGAGATTTTTTCGCGTATCGTCCAAAATCAAGCAAGGACGGCACGATAACACTGGCAAAAAATTTGCCCCGTGCTTGTTTTTGGGTACTTTTGCCTCGTGTGAGACTGCCGCGTTCTCCTGCTCCTCCGCAAAGCGCTAAGGCGAGGCACGACAACAACACGACACAAGAATGACTCCGTACCATTATTCAACGTCCCAAAACTATGCGTGTTTTTTTCTCGAAGACGATTCGTCTGTTGCTGATGCGCTTTTGTCGGTAATACGATCATATTTCCGCGAGGAATTGGAAACAATCGAAACCGCGAAAGCCTTGCAACAAGCAAGAGAGACTCTCCATATCTTCCAGCCCGATATTCTGATTTTTGATGTTATATCGTTTTGATAATAATTTCATTGCCTTGCGAAGTAAAACCAACAATTTTTGGTAGTGGTATAAAAATACATGACAAGGTTGTGGATGGTGAAATATCAAAGCATATTTACTTGTAAGTTGTTGATATTTCAAAATAATTTTGGATTTTTAGTTTAGATTATTTACGTCCACAACCTTAGCATATTAAATAATACAAGAAAGATTGGAAGTAACAATAAACATTTCGGTTACAATCTGATGCCAAACGTCACACTTGGAAAACGAGAGCGTTTCACGGACATACCGAGCAATGCGCTGACGTAAGGTGTTGTTCCTCCATATGAGCCGTCTCGCCTGCCTCCTTGCCGACGGAACGATGCGTCTCTTCGTCAAAGACTTTTTCATAGGCTGACCAGAAATCACTCAAGGTGTGACACCGACGATAGGATTCTGGTATCAATGACCATAGCTTTTGACACGTTTCGGC
>CANHDJ010000053.1 GCA_947459425.1 Ignavibacteria bacterium | reverse complement strand
GCGGTGGAACAACACCCTTCGGCAACGAGTGGGGCGTTATGTCCGCAAAACCCTCTCGTTTTCCAAACGAGACTTTTGGCATCAGATTGTAACCGAAATGTTTATTATTACTTACAATCTCTCATGTATTACTTGACCACTACCAAAATCTAACCCAAAATCTATCGTCTGCTATATCAGATTTTACAATTATACCTTCACCGTATTTCTGATGAAATACTTTAGTGTCAGTGTGTAAGCGCAGTCTTTTCAATCCTTCATCTATGTGCATTTTTTCAACGGCGATTTGCACTTTTGATGGAATTACCGAGCGTATATGAGAGTGATTGTAGTCAATCACTCCGTTGTAGGCTAATTTATCAAAAGCAAGGCGCATTGGTTCAGTCTCGTCGAGTTGTAGAGCAATTTTTTTTAATACATTAAGAACTGCTATTGATATGTGTTGAGGATCATCAAACGTATAATGCTTCACAAAATCAAACCTATTATCAATTTTGTGATTCACATTGGATAAATCAGAATCAAATATATGCGAACAGAAACTGTGGGTTCGCCAACCTAAGTAATCCAAATGCATTTCTGCGCCTAAGCCTTTATATTGACAAACTGGGCATTCCAGAAATCGTAGGTTGGGAATATAGGGTTTTAAGCACTGAATGGATTGTTTATCGGAAGGGCTGGAACTACAAAAACTGAAGTATTTTGACTCTGGCTGATCACCTCTACCAAATTTTTCTACGAGATACTGGGCAAATAAATTATACTTTGGATTGCAAGAAAACGCCTCATAAGAGGGCTTAATTTCTATCCAGCCAAGGTTTTTAATCCAGAAATCAGGAGTATATTGTTGATGATTAGGTAGCACAAAAGTTTCAGGTTCATATTCCCATTCAAGTTCAAAAGTATCGAAAAACACAGCCCACCTTGCTTCAAGGCGGCTTCTAAAAAGACTATTTCGATAGAATGTAGTTTCTGGTTGATAAAACTGCGGCATAATTGATCTTGAGGTATTATCAAAAATATCTGAAGAGAAAATGGTCATTATAGCCCTTGAACTCAAAGACTTTCACGCCGTCTCCAGCGTATGCTCAAGTTTCACCGCAAAAGAATAGCCTTCGTCAATGAGAACGTCGGTAGCGCGGTCGGCGACAAAGTGGCGCATTTCACGCTTTCGCTTTTCGGTCATTGCGCCTCTGACCATTATCCAGTAGCGCTTGCGCAGTTCCGGCGACGGCATGATGCTAACAAAGGTAAGTTCAGGAAATGCCTCTTGTGTCTCGCGGAAAAAGTTCATAGCAAGTTCTTTTGTTTTGCGTGTCATGGTTGTTGTATCCTTTCGACGATAGAGGTAACAAATTCCGTGGCTTGTTTCAGTTGCAGCCGAGCATCAGCTTTAGAAATCATCATTTCGGAATAATCGGCATTCTCACGCTGTTCGAGCATATCCACCAAATACGATTTTAATGCCGACGAATAGATCTTTCGCTGCCGAATAAGCACACCCGAAAACTGCGCCTGCACCCAATCGTGCGGATGCCCTTTTTTCTTTAATCCTTCGGCGGCAAGCGCGGAGATTGCCGCCTGAAATGAAGCGTAATATGACCTGTTCACGCTTGCGTTGTATGCAGTTTGGTCGAAAGCAACGCGAGCAATACGAAGATTTTCCTCAGCTTTTTGGAGAAATTCTTGAATCATGCTTGTCTTGTATAAATATTACTCACGTCCTTACACCGTTTCCAGTGCATTTTCCAGCATCACCGCAAAAGAATAGCCTTCGTCAATGAGAATATCCGTTCCTCGGTCGGCGACAAATTCTCGCATTGCATTTTGTCGCTCTTTACTCAATTTGCCCGTTACCACATTATCCAATAGGGATTTCTCAGCTCCGGTGAGGTCATAATACTGGCACGGCTGCAAATATACGCAATTTCCAGATTCGGCGTAGTAGAGCGGAAATTACCCCTAGGGCAATTGCGTGAAAAAGGTAGGAAAGACGGCGGATAGTGCGGAAAGTTGTTTTTCTAGCCAAGAACTATTTCATCCGCATTTTCGATCTTTCTCATGCCGATACTCTCGCTCCAAGAAGCCTTTACCCCATTGAACGACCCTCGCCAAGCGGTGAAGGTGGAATATCCTCTCGTCGAAATACTGCTGATTGCTCTCTGCGAAACCATTGGTGGCGCAAGGCTACACCGAGATTGCCGAAGCGGCTCAGGAACGTGAAGAATGGTATCGAACAGTACTCGCTCTGCCGTTGGCAAACGGTATCCCCTCGCATGATACCTTCGGGAATGTCTTCCGAATGCTGGATACCGCAACGTTCCACCAGTGTTTTCTGTGCTGGATGAGCGCTGCCGATATTGCCGTGGAAGGAACAACGGTCAATAGTGATGGCGAAACATGAGTCGCTCCCATCATCGGAGTAAGGGCGTAAAAGCGCTTCATATGGTCAGCGCCTTTGCCTCCGACTATGGGCTGGTTTTGGGGGCTACGTTGCACTGAAGAGAAGTCCAATGAAATCACGGCAATCCCCGAACTCCTTGGGATGTTCGACCCTAGTCTACGCCCACAAGTCGTATAGGTATCATAGAATCAGGGTTTGCGGAGAACGAGAAAAAAGTTCTTTGAAAACAGATCCATTTGAAGGCAGATTACGGGATGTTTATTCAACGCATTACCCTCGAAACCCGTTTACGCAAACGAGCCGAAAAAATCATGACAACCATGAAGGCGAAAACAACGGCAATCATCCAACAATTCTGCGAAGACCGTGCATCGGTTCGTGGAGCTTGCCGATTTTTCAATCATCCGTCGGTTCGCCCAGAACTAACGCTGGCAGCACTCTCGAAAGAGTGTAGTGGTGTTGTGGAGGACAAAACGATACTCTTGATTCAGGATGCCACCGAGATAGCCCGAACTCATCTGCTGGACTTACACGCAACGAATCATGTCGATATTAGTCGGATTTCGGGGAAAGAGCATTGTCAAGGCTTTTTCGTTCATCCGATAATCGCGGTAGAAGCCTCGACGGGTATGCCCTTAGACGTTGCCGGCGGGTATCTTTGGAATCGCAGCGCCGAGATGACCGAGCCGTCGAAGAAGAACTACTGGCGAAAAAAGCGCTCGGAGAAAGAGTCCTCGCGTTGGATTGATTGCGCTCGAACTGATGAGAGTGTTCGACCGGAACCATTGTTTACCACCGACCAGCAGCAATGCGCTGAAGCCATCATGAGTCGGTATGAAGGCAAGACCAAAGCGCAGAACAATCCGTACCGCAAAGGCTCGATGCGGCACTATCTATGGCTCATTGCACACTTGGGCGGCTGGAAAGGCTTCGCTTCTGAAGCCAAACTAGGACCGATTACCATGCGACGAGGCTTCCAGTGCTTTGCCCAAATGTATGAAGCATGGACTATTTTCAAAGAACAATAACCTCACAAACCCCTCCCTGACTAGTCTATACGACTTGTGGGCATAGACTAGCGTTCGGAGGCGTAGAATAGGAAGATTTGACTAGACTAGTCACATTGAATGCACAACTCTCAATCCGTTTTCATCAACCCGCCAAATGCAAGAATCCGTCGGCATCCAAACTTCCACGCACATCCGTCATTGACCAGACTTCGTTTGAACTTTCTTCAGCAATAGCGCTGTATGGCGCACCAATTCTCACCCAGCCAATTTCCCCCAAGGGTATTTCCACGCCCGTTGCTTTGTCAACAATCGAAAAGGCGCAGCCCGGAAGCGGCATACCGACTGTCCCCGCTTTCGTACCAACTTGAACGCTCCACTCGCCCGGAGTCATTGCGTCCGGCACATTCACGGCTGCAACAGGCGTTGTGGCGGTTGTGCCGAAGCCTTCATAGACACTGATACCAAATTTCTGCTTGAATGCCGCCTGGGTGCTGGCTTCGAGCGCTTCGCCGTTGCCGTTTGTGCCGGTGACCGCCAATCGGAGCGACGCAAACATAAGCGGGTGCAACTGCTCACTGGCAGCAAACACACGCAGTTGCCACGCTTCGGCAAAGAGAAGTGTCGCCTCATTGCGGGCAGCAAATTTTCCAAGCGTCATAATATCGGCATTTTCCGCGCACACCAGCGTCATACCGCCGACAAGAGGCATAAGCGTTGAGATGACCACGCCAAACGAGGTGCAAAGCGGCTGTACGCCCAGCACGGTATCGTTGTCGCGTGGATTCAGCACTTCGACGGCTTGGCGAATACTCACCATGATATGCTCGTGCGAATACCCCACAGCCCGCAGTGTTTCTGCTTTTCCGGCAAAGACCACAACGGCATCGGCATTTGGTACGTGTTTGGAAAAATAGCGTTGTTTCAAAAGCCACGCCGGAGCAAATTGGATGAATAAACCGCGCACAATCGTCGGTTCTGCGGCACTCTGCCCTTCGTCGGTGTACACGAAATGGAGTCCGAGTGGCGAAAGAAGAGAGGGCAAGGTTGGAAAGCGCTCCACGAGTGTTGTCCAGTAGGAGCGAGATGTTATCACAGTGGAAAGCGCTTGAGTGCGGATTCCGGCAACAATATCATCGGCGGAGTTGGTGTAATCAAGCAGCACGGCGGTTTTGCCGTTCATCATAAGTGCTAGCGTTGCCATTACGCCATCTGCACTCGTGGGAAGTAGAATACCGATTTTCTGTGCTATGGGCAGTTTCTTCCCAAGTCGCTTCAAATCTTGTGCGAACGTAATCGTTCGTGTTAAAAGATTGATGGACGTAAATCGGCGTTTATCACTGCCGACAAGAGCAATTTCGAGTGGAAAACGCCGTGCAGTTTTGAGGAAGGTTTCATGCACGGAATCCAGTGTTTGTGCATAGTTGCGCCATGCTTGAATGGATAATTCCGTAACTTTCTGTTTCACTTCCGCCGCAGAAGTAGTGAATGGAAGTCGTTCCCCGAAGGCAACGGTAACGGGGCGTTTCCCGCGCTGCAAGCCGCTCTGCTGCTGGTGCCGGGTGGCATAAGAGAACGCTGTTCCCCAAAGCCCGCGCAAATAGAAAGGAACGATTTTTACATCAGCTTCTGCACTCAATCCTTCCACAGCCCGCTCAAAACCACGCTTGAAATTTGCAAGTTGCCCATTTCGGCTGATGCGCCCTTCGGGAAAAATTGCAACAACATCGCCATTTTTAAGCGCTTCGCGGATTTGTGCAAGCGATTCTTCCGCATCTTTGCCCGGCGCAATCGGTATCACACCGAACGTCCGCAGAAAGCCCTTCAAAACGGGCATTTCATAGATAGAACGGAGCATCACGTAGCGAATCGGACGCGGACAGGCGATTTGCAGCACTGCCCAATCGAACCAACTCGCATGATTCCCCAACAGCAAAACTCCGCCTGTGCTAGGGATATTTTTCATGCCCAAAACTCTGAGTGAATAACGCTGGGAAGCCATGACCAAGACGACATATCGCACAAATGCTTGCGGTAAACGCGAGAGCGCGAAAACCGAACCCACCAGCGCGACGACTGCCATTCCGTAGAGCATCCATGCGCTATCCAGCTTTGCCCAGCCTGTCAAAATCGCTGTGACAACAAGAAATGCCGACATGAGAAGATTTTGCATGAAGTTATTCGCCGCAAGCACTGTTCCCGCCTCGTCGCTTTCGGCGTTGAACTGAATGAGTGCATTGAGCGGAATCAGAAATAAACCACCCATAATGCCGTAGAACAGAAACAATGCTGCTAAAAGCCACAACGAATGAACGGCAGGCAACATAAAAAGCGAAACCGTGATTCCAAGCGCTCCCAACGGCACAACGCCCGTTTCAATAAATTCTTCCGATGCTTTTCCGGCAATAAACGAACCGATGATAACGCCCAAACCACCCACACCCATTAAACCATTGGAGATGATTGTGTTATGAACGCCGAGCGTTTCTTTGAGATATGCCGGAAACGAAGCCAGCACAACTTGATTCACGCCCCAAAAGACCGACACGCCGATAATACTGAGCCAAATCACTTTCGATGCCCGAACACCGCGTAAATTCTGGCGTAAATAACCGAAGCTCACGTATTTGCGCACGTCGAAGTGCAGTGCCGCGTCGGTTTCGCGCTTGCGCGGCAGACGAAACGTGAGAAGAAATTCCATCACCGAAAATGCGACGAGCAGCCAGCCAAGCGGGGCGATAGACTGCAAAAGAGCATGAACAGAGGGCGCATTGGGAATGATATACGCCTCGAAAAGCGCCGAAAAGACAACCGTGCCGCCCAAAATGGAGATAATCGTGATAGCTTGGACAAACGCATTTGCGCCCGCAATATTTTCTTTCCCAGCGAGTTCCTTGATATAACCGTACTTTGCGGGTGAGTAAAAAGCAGCCTGTACGCCCAAAAGCAGCGTCATGGCAAAGGCGAGTTCAAACCAACCCATGTAATACGCCAGTGTGATGATTGCCGTAAGAGGAATCGCACACGCCGCCGCAACCTGAATAATCCGCTCTTTGGGGAATTTGTCCGCCAAAAAACCCGTCGGAGTGAAAAACAGCACAAACGGCAGCACTATACAGGCATTCACGAGCGTCGTCAGAACGATTTGTGTTGTGCCGTCGTAGAATTTGAAAATCGTGTTTTGGACAATGATTTTATGCCCCAAATCGGTAAACGCATTCAGAAAGGCAATCATGAGATATGCGGCGAAGCCTCGTATTTTCAGGAGTTTGAGCATGATGGAAAATTGAACATGGTTGATGCAATAATCGTGATTCGATGTTGCTCGGATGTGTATTTTACTTGAGTTTGAGCTACCAGCCCCGCACCAGCAGCGTAATCAGATAAATCAGCAAACCCACCGTGCCGCCAACAATCGTCCCATTGATGCGAATAAATTGCAAATCACGCCCAATATAGAGTTCTACGCGGTCAGACATCGTGTCAGCATCCCACTTTTTGACGGTATCGCTGATAATGGCAGTGATTTCGCTTTTTCGGCTGATAATGATGTTGAGCAGGACATTCTGAAGCCAAGAGTTAATGCGATTTCGGACGGACTCGTCGTTTAAAAGCGCATTCGAGAGCGATTGTAAACTGGCAAAAATTTGGGTACGAATATTGGAGTCAGGGCGCTCCGCATCGTTAATAATGCGGTATTTCACATCCGCCCACAACGACGAAAAATATTGCCGTACAAGCGGATTTTCCAATAAATCTTCTTTCAACGCCTCGACCTTTTGCTTGTAATCGTCGGAATGGCGCAGGTTGTGGACAAACTGCTGCATAGCGGCGGTAAATTTTTGCCTCAATTCGTGGTCGCTATTCAAATTCACTTCGCGCAAGGTTTGTTCAGCCTTATTGATGATAGTCGTGTAGATGCGCTCATCCACAAATTTCGGCACATACCAAGGACTTTCTTCCTCAATTTTTCGACGAATAAAGTCTTGATTGTCGTTCAACACACGCTCGGCGACTTTTAATGCCTCGTCCAGCAAGAACTGATGCCGATTATTCGCCGTCAGCGCCGAAAGCAAGCCGCCCGCAATCGGCGCAACTTCAAGCGCCCTGACCCGTGTTGCTATATTTTCCTCTAAAAATCGCTGCACGTCGTCATGCCGAAGCGCGTTCAAAAACTCTGGAATAGCCATTGTGATGCGGTGCGCAATCTCCTCAGCATTCTCCGGCTGCGAAAGCCATTCCGCGATGCGATGCGGAATATCCATCGTTTCCATTTTTCCCGCAATAACTTCGGGCGTGAGGAAATTATTCTCCACAAAATTCCCCAAACTCGCACCAATGCGGTCTTTGTTACGACGAATAATGGCAGTGTGCGGAATCGGCACACCAAGCGGATGGCGAAAAAGAGCCGTCACCGCGAACCAATCCGCCAAAGCGCCGACCATAGCTGCCTCGGCAAAGGCGCGAATAAAGCCCGCCCACGCATACCAACGCTCCGCATAGAGCGCCCCGGCAAACACGCACACCATCGCCACCAGCAATGCAGTAGCAAGGCGTTTCATCCGCGCTAAATCGCGCCGCATGACGGGTTCATTGATGGAAGGCAGATTCATAGAAAAGGGAAATTATGAAGGATGAGGCGTACGATGTGGACTGCTGTTCACCCTCGTTGTTTATCGTGAAATGTAACTATTCAGTGATCACCCCGTCGGGCGGCTTCTTCGCCGTCCGGCGGGTTCTTACGGCGCTTTCATTGGATGGCGTTTGTCCGTGAAACCCGCCGGACGGCAGCGTTTCTTCACTCCTCAGCCGCCCGACGGGAGTTTACCTGAACAGTTACCGTGAAATTATGCTTGCGTGGGCGGCAAAAAATCTCCGAAAAGTTGCTGCGAGGTTATCTGCAAGTCCGTTACTACGGGCGCTGCCGAACAAAGCACATCGCCCGAACAGACCGTAATATGGCTCGTGTCGTGAAATATCCAGACTTGGCGTAATTGCGGATAAATCTGCCACACAACCTCCGCCCCGGCACGCAAGTATTCATGCACCTTCAAGTGCGTTCGCTCTCCTGCGTCGTTGGGCGAAATAATCTCCACGACAAAGCGCGGCATGACGGGTTTTTCGGCAGCAGTACGAATCTCGTCGGCGGTGTAGAAGGAAATATCCGGCACACGCACCTGCGTCGGCGACGTATGGCAGCCAAACTCAGTGTACAAGTCCGCACCCCGCTTAAATGCTGAGGTTTGGTAGAATGCTTGTTTAAGATTGCGGACAATGCCAAACTCCTCAGGCTTGATCATCGGTTGCTGCTCCAAAATACCGTTGTTCCATTCGTACTTGTAGCCGTCTTCCGACTTCCAATTCATATATGCTGCAAGCGACATTTTACGACCTTTCGTGCGGCGCTCTACAAGCGCAACAATCGGTACGTGCTGGCGTTGATGGGAAATAGTCATAGAAAATCACCTTCGCGTTTATGGTACTCTATTTTGATTCTGCTGCGAAATTAAGATATAGGTATTTACACCGCCAATGAGTACGCCTATAATACTCGCCACAATCCCCCATATCTGCGCAGTTTTTTGCGCTTCCAAACTCTCTTTTTGCAACACCAACCCTTTTTCCTGCAATTCCGCCGAAACCCGCTTCAATGCTAAGTCCGAGTTCGTATCCGGCACACGCGGAACGTAGATTTGGTCGCCAGCTTCGAGAGTGACACTTGTTCCTTTTGCGGCACCAGTTGCGATGCGGGGTTCGAGCCAAAGCCGATTTTTCGCCTTGATAATCCGCACCCGTGCTGTGTCGGCGTTGGGCGCGTAGCTTCCTGCTGCGCCGACGTACCATTCTGCCGTTTTGCCCTCTTGTGCTTCGATAAATCCGGGTTTGTTCACTTGCCCGTACACGAAGATATTACGCGGGCTGGCGGCTATCATAATCACATCACCATCTTGAAGTGGTACGTTGTCGGCATCAGAATTTTTCTCCAACGCCGCCGCCATATCACACGCAACAACAGGGCGGCGCATCGTCTCGTCAAGTTTGTAACGGAGCGTGTCTTCGGGGGTCAGTGTGGTATATTGGAAATTGCGCGAGGACTCATTTCCATCGGCATTGCGAAAGGCGAGAGACTTCATTTCACGGCGCGTAATAGTCGAAAGCGGCAAATGCGCATTGCTCGTCAAACCGCCTGTTTGCTTGATAATACCCGCAAGTCGCGTTGTTCCGGGTTCAATCGTGTACACGCCCGGCAGAGCGACTTCGCCCAGCACAGAGACCGTTCCACGAGGTTTTCCGGCTTCTACCTTCTCGCGGACGACAATACTTGCTCCGGCGAATAGTTCAATATCTTCATTTCCTCCGGCAAGTATTCGCGCCATTGTGAGCGTTTTTGCCGCGCTGCCCGCTCCACCTGCGGAAACAGTTTCCAAAAGTTCGATGCGGTTAGAATCGGCATTTTCCGCCAACCCAAACGCCGCTTTGATAAGCAGCGACACGCGGTCGCCTTTACGGAACGGCAGCAAACACGGACGCTGTACAGCTCCGGCGATAGAAAGCATTCCGCCACTGCGCAGGGCTTCTTGCTCAAAAGGAACGTAGATTTCATCGGCTTCGCGGACGGTTGGGTCGGCTGATGGGTCGTCAGAGAGGCGTGAACGCAGAGCATCCGCAGTTTCAGCTTTACCGCTTCGGTGTAGCACTTTTACATTGCGCTGGGCAAAACTGACGGCGTATTGTCCATTCGGAGCATTTTCGCCAATGAGACTTGATGCAGAGCGGCTTGCAGGATTTCGGTCTTTTACAAGCGGCGTGTTTTCTTGGTTCGCAATCGCTACGGCGGAAGAGACACGCATCGTTGCGGGCAGCGAGTACATACCGGGCGCAAGGACATTCCCGCTAATACGCACAAACACTGTGCGCGGACGCTGAAGCGTAAGAAAGGCGCGGTTATTGGGGTTGCGGCTCTGCACGAGGCGCTGAATCTCGGTTTTGAATTGCGCAAGCGTTTTGCCATTGACATTGATTTCGCCCAAACGCGGCACCAGTACAATATTCTCCGGCGAAACGGTTAATGGCACGGTGACCGAAATGGGACCGACGATTTCCAACGCAAACACATCGCCCGCACCGACGTAGTAATAATCGGGATTGAGGATGTTATCCGTTGCAAAGCCGCTTCCTGCTTGACTTGTGGGCGCTCCAAGCGATGAAACATCCATTTGGAACATTTTTTCTGCATCGGCGGAAAGCGCATTACCGCCCGCACGACTTTGAGACGCTAATCGTGAAACAGACAAAGAGAGCATGATGCCGCAAAGCAGGATTGTGCGGGCTGCGGTGAGAACCTTCATAGCAAAAATGTTAGTGAGAAAAGTGTTGTCCGAGGATTGCAAATATAGGCTAAAAAACGCAGAAATGGAGCGGTTTCATTATGCGGAGCATTTTCTAAAAAAAGAACCGTATTGCGACATTAGCAGACGTAAGCGCCGCATCGCTGGTGCGCCCAACAGGAAAACGCGCCGGATAATTGCTCGGCAGCGTACTGATGTAGGAATTAGTCGCACCCGTCGCATAGCTGGTCAAATGCGCCTCTGCGCCGATGGCAATGTGCTTGGTCAAAAGATACTCAAACCCCACAACGCCGCCAATCCAGAACGAACCGATGCCCTCGTCATAGACAAAGGGCGAGGTCATTGCGCTGCCCACGATGAATGATTTCCATTGCACTGACGATGTGACCAAGCCTGACCGCAACCCAGCATACAAGCGGGTTTGAGCATCGAAAGGATGCGTGTAATACACCCCCAAGCCAACGCGCCCAAAGGTGCTGATGCGGTAGTTATTTGTTCCGACGGTGCTGCTGAGTTGCAGACGGAGTGAGTCGTGCGATTGCATATAGGAAAATTCAACTTCACAGCGAAAATGCTTACCAAACTGCACCGGAACGTACCACGAAAGCGTTCCGGCGGGCTGCACCAAATAGGTGTCGTTATTCGGAAACGTATAAGGCAGCAAACTTACGCCCAAACCCACGTGCGGGGCTTCGGAATTTGCTTCTGTGGTATCCACTTGTGCAAAAAGTGCCGTGCTGCTGACCATCATCAATACGCAGAAAGCCGTCGCAAGAAGAATTTTCATGAAGTTCAAAAGGAAATTAGAAAGGGAATTTGAACGGAAAAATCACGTAAGCGCGGACGGGCATTGGTCTGACGTTGCCTTTACCATCGTCCAAAACACCAAATTCTATCGCCGGGGCGGGGAGTTTCAGAATGTTGAGATATTGCTTGAACCAGTTCCAAAGCGGCGCTCCATCAGGCAGGAGTTTTTCGAGGTCGTAGTCCAAACTGATGATATAGCGGCGCGATTGCTGCTCCCATTCCAAGCTGCGCGAAGCATAGCCAAAGGCGAGATTGAGCCACGAGGGCCAGTACGGTTTCGCTGCTTCCGGCAAGATTCCATGCACATCGAGCGACAGCCACCATGTCCACGCGCTGTAATCGTCAATCGGCGAGGCGGCATTTTTGCGCGTCTTTTCGCCAATCCACGGTGCGGGGTAAAAATCGGCTTTCATTTTCACGTATTGCACGCCCGGCACATAGCGTTGAGCAATATGCAAGCCTGCTCCAATGGTATTAGCGACCATATCGCTCGGTGAAAATCCCCAGCCTTTGCCGTAACCGTCTTGAATTTCCACAAAAAATTGATACCCTAAGCCCATCAGTCCGCCGCCTATCGTGGCAAGGTCTTCGCCGACTCCGGCAGTCAGCAAAACATCGGTCGAAAATTTTGACATAAAATATCCGGCGAACATATGCCCCGCTTTGTCCGCGCCTAATTCCAAATCACCATCGTCAATAATCCGAAACGAAAGTCTGTCAGACCAAAATGCTTGGTATTGATAATATTGAGCGGCACCAATAGCTGCGGTATATCCACCACCAAAAATCAATGCTTTTGTAAGATCAATTTGGGTAGTTTTGCGCACGGGCGATCCATCAAACGTATAGCGGTAAGGGCGCTCTGGTGCTTGCGTTGGAGGCAGGGGCGCAAATAGAACGGGGCGCTCAGGATTCGTGCTGTCTGGCACGATGTCCGCTATGGGAGATGTTGGTGCGCCTGTCACTGGTAAGGCAGGTTCCGAGACGCTTTGCGGGGTTTCGATGGTCGTGGTCGTGCCAGAGCGAACTAACGAGTCACTCACGGCAACGTGGCAGAACGCACGTGTTGATGCGGTCAAATGCACCGTACTCGCAAGGCAGAAGAACAAGGCAAACAAAGCGTTGAAAGCGAAAAAGCGCATAGATTCTGGCAAATAGAGCGTGAACGGTTTTTTTTCAATATTCTGCCGTAATGTCGCGCTGGCGGCGCACCGAGAAGAAGTGAAATTCCTCATGCCGCAAGCGTTCATCTTGCTCAAGGCGGATTTTGACAAAAAAGCGCAGCATGAGCCGTGCTAATCGGGAAAACGTCCCTGCAGCAAGTTCCTCCGCCACGCGCGGATGCACTTTCAGCACAAGCGTAAACTCGCGCTCTGCGGCGGATTCTTTTGGTTTTGCTGGCGGTGCATTTTTCTCCTCAGGAGTCGCAAACCGCTTTGCAGCGCGTCCGGCGGGAGATTTCGGCGGTGGTGGTTTGGGAGTTTGGAGCGATCTGGTCGTTGTGAAGCGGCGAAGCCAGCGTTCAATATCGCTGATAACCGTTGCGACGGACGGTACAACACCCGCTCCATTACACGTCGGGCATGGTTCGGTAACAACTTGCAAAATATTTTGGCGAACGCGCTTGCGGGTCATTTGGAGCAGCCCAAGCTGCGTTATCGGATAGACGGTAACTTGAGCGCGGTCGGCGCGGGTAGCACGGTAGAGTTCTTCGACGACACGACGACGATTCTGTTCTTGGGTCATGTCAATACAATCCACAACAATCATCCCGCCAATATCTCGCAAACGAATCTGCCGTGCTACTTCGCGGGCGGCTTCAATATTAGTGCGAAGGGCATTAACTTCTTGGTCGCGGTCGGCTGCAAAACGCCCACTATTGACATCCACAACCGTCATCGCTTCGGTGTAGTCCCAAACTAAATAGCCGCCATAAACCAGTGGAACGGATTTCGCTGTCGCCCGCTCTATTTCTTGCGTCAGAGCGAATGCTTCGTAAATCGGCTCTTTTGCGGCGTACCATTTGACTTTGTGCGCCAAGTGCGGCGCTGCCCATTCAGCATATTCTTTCAAATCGTTGTAGAGTTGCTTAGAATCAACAACAACGTGGCTGACATCTGCCGTCAGAAGGTCGCGGATGAAGGAACGAGCAAGGCTTACGTCGTTATGGAGCAGCATCGGTTCAGGCTCTTCGAGCGCTTTGATTTGCTCTTGTACTCGCTCCCATTTGGTAACAAGGTCTTGGAGGTCTTTGCGGAGTGTTGCGTCGTCGTGTTCGGCGGCTTCGGTGCGGACGATGCAGCCAATGTCATCGGGCAGAATAGACTTCGCCATTGCTCTGAGGCGCTTGCGTTCGCGGAAATCCCAGATTTTTTTAGACACACCGATGGAATTGCTAAAGGGCAGCAAGACGAGATAGCGTCCGGGCAGGGAAATTTTGGTGGTAACGCGCAGCCCTTTTGTGCCATAAGCCTCGCGTGTGACCTGAACCATGACAAGCTGCCCAACTTCCAAACTAATCGTCACCTCGCCCACGCGCCGCGTGAAAAAGGTCGGCATGGGAAAATTGGCGGCAGCCGAAGGGGTTGATTTTCTGCGAAGGGCTATGGCGGCTACGTCGGAGAGCTGTTCGTCGTCATTTGCTGTGGTTGTGACGGCATTAGAATTCGTCGTTGCTGATGCGGTGCGGCGTGAGTCGGTATCATCGTCATCGTCGTCGCCATCGTCGTCAGCATCCAGTTCTCCGGCATCGGAGAAGTGGAGAAATGCGGCTTGGTCGAGTCCGATATCAACAAAGGCAGCGTTCATGCCTTGCACGATGCGGTCAACGCGCCCAAGATAGATATTGCCGATGTGCCGTTCTTTTTCGGGTAGTTCCCAGAATAGTTCCGCCAAGCGTCCATTTTCAGTGATAGCAACGCGGATTTCGCTCAAAGCAGCGTTGATGAGGATTTCTTTTCTCATAATAGGTAATAGTGGAAAAACGTCGTGATGCTTCGGCACGAACAGAAGGCGGGAAACGAGGTAGATTGCTGCGTTCCGAAGTCGTACTCAAAAGGCAAGATACGAAAAAATGGGGAGATATGGAGCAGGGTATTTAAGCGGGCGGGGCAAAAAAATAGGTCAAGCTGACCGCATCGCGCTGAGAGCAAACTGACCGCTGCTTCCTTCCGGACCTGACGGGGTTGGGCTTGTCGCAGCCGTACGGGACTTGACCTGACTGTCGTAAAACGTGCTTGAAATAAGAAGAACGTTATTTTCACATAATACTGTCGAAATAAATGCGACAGATTTCAAATGTACGGGAATTATGGTTTTTGTGCAAGATTTTTTTTGTCTTTGAGCCTAAAAGCGTGATAAATCACCAAAAAAACTTGTTTCTTTTCCCTCCGGCGCGTAAATTTGTACTTGGCTAAATCGTAAAAATAGTCGTTGTTGCGCCCGTAGCTCATCTGGATAGAGCAACAGCCTTCTAAGCTGTGGGTAACAGGTTCGAGTCCTGTCGGGCGTACTAAAAATTTGAAGAACATCCCCCCAAAGTATCGATTCAGGGAACACCTCCGCCGGACGGCAGCGTTTTCTTTCACCTCCACAGCCGCTTGGACGTGATAATACGACCTGACAAACGGAAAGCCTATCCCCTTGACCAATCAACCACCTAACCTCCTCGCCCTCGCTCAAGCGCTCCGCGCTGGAAATCGCCGTGCATTAGCGAAGGCAATAACGCTGGTCGAAAGTCGGCGTGGCGAGGATATGGCACAAGCACAAGAACTTATCAATTTGATATTGCCACAGACGGGCGCATCGCAAAGAATCGGCATTACGGGTGTACCCGGAGTGGGCAAAAGCACGTTTATTGAGGCATTAGGACTGATGCTCATTCAGCAAGGGCATACAGTGGCAGTGCTGGCAATAGACCCTTCGAGTGAGCGCACTGGCGGTAGTATTTTGGGCGACAAAACACGCATGATGGAATTATCGCGCTCCGAAGCGGCTTTTATACGACCCTCCCCTGCCGGACAAACGCTGGGCGGTGTTGCCAGACGCACCCGCGAAACAATGCTGCTGTGCGAGGCTGCCGGCTTCGACGTTGTGCTGGTCGAGACTGTCGGCGTGGGGCAGTCCGAAACAGCCGTGGCTTCGATGGTAGATTTTTTTCTCGTTTTGGCGTTGGCAGGAGCGGGCGACGAATTACAAGGAATGAAGCGAGGAATTATGGAACTCGCCGATGCAATTGCTATCAACAAAGCCGAAGAATCCAATCGCCAAGCCGCCGAACGAGCCGCACAGCAACTGCGAAATGCCCTGCATTTTTCCGCACCCAAATATGATGATTGGCAAGTTCCCGTCTTGTTGTGTAGCGCATTGGAGGGACATGGATTGACGGAGCTTTGGCAGACTATCACGCAATTTACCGTAAACAGCCCAAGAATCCAGCAAATACGGCGTTCTCAAGCAGTTCGGTGGATGCGCGAGGCGGTTAATGATGGCTTGCAACAAATGGCAGGCAACACGGAGGAATTACGGACACTAAAGCAGAATTTAGAACAGCGCGTTTTTGCGCAGGAACTATCACCCCATTCAGCCGCAATGCACTTTTTGACGGCACTCGAAGCATCGTGGCGTGTACACCGCGATTAAGAACGAGTGGGAATCAGGCTTTATTTTGGACATTCACTATTTGCATTGCCCGTGCTGCACCAAGTTCAATCAGCGTTTCCAAGGCGATAACCGATTGCTCAATCATTGTATCACGAGCCGTAATTTCATCGGGTGCGAAGGGGTTCAAAACATATTCTACCAACTCGCCCGGACCAAATCGTTTGTCAATCCCGCACCGAAGCCGAAAAAACGATGGCGTGCCGAGTTCCGCTATCATCGAAGCCGTACCGTTATGCCCACCGTCCGACCCCGAATTTTTTAAGTGAATACGCCCAACGGGGAAATTATATTCGTCCACGATAGCCACCATGCGCCCCACAGGAACACGAAACATTTTCCCCGCTTGCACGGCAGCTTTACCGGAAAGATTCATGTAGGTTGTGGGCAGAATAACCAAAACATCGCTATCCCGCACAGTGCATCGAGCCTCGTTCCATTCGCCTTTTCCGGCAGAAAAAAGCGAGGAATGCGCCGAAAGCCCTTGCTTTTTGATTGAGTGCTTGCGGGCGAATGCCTCAGCGACCATCCAACCAATATTATGGCGGGTCTCGGCGTAGCGTACGCCCGGATTTCCTAAACCAACAATGAGCCAGTCCATGACGAAAATGAGAAAAAGTACAAGAGAAAAATTTGTGCGGAACCGCACAAAATGGGACTCGCCTAACTCTTTTGGAATAAAAAAGAATTAGGCGAGAGGGTAGTAATCGCATTCTTGCAATAACGAAGGTGGATTACATAAACATCATCAAGACTTTACCAAGTGAGCCGATAAAACCTTCGGATTTGCTCAAAATGTCTGCAAAATGGAAATAGCGAACAAGACCAAAAGCAAATAGCGAAAAGCCAAAGGTTTCCATAAAGCGCTGCAAACCGGGGAAAGCGCTGGAACTATTAGAAAATGCGCCCGTCCCAATACCGATGAGTGCCATTGCAATTCCCGCAGCAAAACGCGGTGCGTGGAATAACGACGGAATTAACATCCCCAACAACCAACCTGCGGCAAGTGCAGCCACAACACCAATAGTGGTTACAAGCGGATTCGGGTGCAATTCTTCTGCGTGTTCTGCGTGTGCATGAGACATGATACATCCTCCAAAAATTGGATTGAAAAAACTTGAGTAAAAAAGAGAGTTTCGATAATTATTGCAAACTAGAGCGCCCAGCGCAAGCGGCGCGGACAGCCACGAAAGTACGCAAGGTTCAGAGACTAAGCAAGAAAATTTTGCGCAGCGCTTCTGTGAGATTTTACCGTACTTCTGGCAACAATGTGTAATCGGGGAAATTACCATGCAAACGCTCACCCGGCATACCGACCGTGACGGATTCCACAAGATATTTCCCACCAACAAAACAGCCTTTCCACGACTGCCCGACACCACCAAAAATCTCGTCTTTATCACCCCGCGAGCGGACGGTGTTGTGTCCAATTTTAAAGCCGCGTAACTCAGGTGCAATGCGTTTGACAAAGGATTCGTCGTCGGTGGCAACCGAACAAACGAGCGAGCCATTAGAAATATTCATTTCTTCAACAAGTTCTTCGGGCGTATCAACAACAACGATGCTGTCTATCGGACCAAACGGCTCATTTTGGTAAAGTTTTGCCTTGCGAGGTAAATTCATTATTGCACGAGGCGCGAAGTAGGCGGAAATATCTTGCCCAGGTAAAAAGCGAGATTCTTCCAGTTTGCCCTGATAAATACAGACTGCACCATGAGCAATTGCATCACTGAGCATCACTTGTAATTCCCCGACTTTGCGGCTGTTGATAACGGGACCAAAGTCCAATTTTGGCGGTGCATCGTCAGCATTTTCAACGAGCAGAGGATGCCCAAAGGTCAGCGTTTTGACAACAGACAAGTACGTGTCCAAAAAGTCCGGCACAAGTGAACGCTGGACAACAAAGCGCGGATAGGCGGTGCAGCGCTGTTTGCCGTACTCGTAGCCTTTTTTCAGTTGTGCCGCAAGCGTATCCCACTGGGAAAAATTCCACACACCGTAGGCGTTCAAGCCCTCCATTTCGAGCATATATCGCTTGTTGCGGTCATAGAATGCGGCTGCAATATCGCGCCCATTGGATTTTCCGCCCACAAACGCCAAGCAATCAACGTTTTCATTACGCACCAGCGCCTCGCTCAATTCACCACCGGAGCCGCTTATAAGCGACAGAGGCAGTCCCGCACGTCGTCCCAACGCAAAGGCAAGCGTCAGTGTAAACAAGCCGCCATCGGACGGAGTTTTCGCAATAACGGAATTGCCGGCAAGCGCCTGTACAAGCGTTGCATGGAACAGTACCGACATAGGATAATTCCACGAAGCAATATTAGATATGAGTCCAAGCGGTTTGCGGGCGCGTCCGTGCAGCATGACTTCGATATTGTCAATATACCACTGCACCCCGCTAATACACCGCTCAACGCTGACCATAGCTTGTTGGAAGGGTTTTCCGATTTCCCACACTAGCAAATACGCCAAAAGTTCCTGGTGCTTTTTAAGTTCATCCAAACAAGCACTCACGCGGGATTTGCGGGTATCAAGGTCAGTTTTTGACCAAGCGGCAAACTCTTGTTTTGCAGCTTGAGCAGCTTTTTTGCCAGATTCAAGGTCGAGCATGGGATAATACCCAAGTGGAGAACCGTCCACAGGAGAAAGAAAAAGTTTGCCGTTGCCGGGATTGCGCCATTCGCCGCATTTGAGATTGAGCGGGTTGCCGTTTGAAGCAAATGCTTCGGGAATAATGGATTGAACGTGCGATACCAAATGCTGCCACTCGGCTTCGGGTTTTACAATGGACATAGCTTCTCCAAAAGAATAAACGATCAATAATTATCCCCGTTGTAGAGGTGGGTAAGAGTACGGCAGGAATTTGCAAAAAAATGTGCGTTTTTGCAAACCAATATCGAAATTTATTGCCCCGTGTCTAGTCGGACGCAGCACTTCTACACTCCTGAATCATCTGCTAAAAGTAATACTCAAGCAAGCAACCTTCCTCAACGTCCACCACCAACCGCCGACTCAATCACGCCGCTCTCCACCAAATGCCGCACGGCTTCTACATCGTCATAAACAACGCGGTCAATGTCCATAAATGGCACGACATTGCGAATAGCGGTGCGAACCGCTTCCAAGCGCTCGCTGGAGCGTAGGGGCTTCAGAAAATCCACACCCTGCGCAGCGCATAAAAGCTCAATTGCCAATACTCGTTCCAAATTCTGTACGACACGCCAGCCTTTTTGCGCAGCAATACTGCCCATTGAGTTATGATCTTCTTGATTGGCACTAGTTGGAATAGAATCTACACTTGCGGGATGGCACAACACCTTATTCTCCGAAACAATCGATGCGGCGGTGTATTGGGCAATCATCAACCCTGAATTTAAGCCGCCTTTGGGGGCAAGAAAGCGCGGAAGACCGCTCAGTGCACCATTGACCAGGCGTTCAATACGGCGCTCGGAAATATTCGCTAATTCCGCACACGCTATTGCCAGAAAATCCAGTGCCAGCGCCAACGGCTGCCCGTGAAAATTTCCACCTTCAAGATGGAAGCCGTGTCCGGGATTTTCCTCGTCGGGGAAAATAAGCGGGTTGTCCGTTGCAGCGTTAATTTCTTTTTCAATCACCGACAAGACATAGCCGATAGCATCCCGCGAAGCCCCGTGTACTTGCGGCATACAACGCAGTGAGTACGCATCTTGCACGCGGTTGTCCACTGCCGCGTCGCGGTGCGACTCGCGTATTTGGCTGCCGTGCATGAGTTCTCGGAGATTCTTTGCGGATTGTAGCTGCCCGGAAAAACCGCGCACTTTGTGTAAACGCTCATCAAATGCGGTGTCTGTGCCGCGCAACGCCTCCGTTGTGAGCGCTCCGGCAATATCCGCTATTTCCGCCAGACGCAAAGCCTTATGCAACGAAAGCGCCCCAAAAGCGCACATCATCTGGGTTCCGTTAATCATCGCCAAGCCCTCTTTTGCTTGAAGGCGAATCGGCGTGATTCCATGTGCTTGCAAGACTTCCAATGACGGCTTGACAAGACCATTCGCCATGAGAATACGTCCCTTGCCGATAGCAGCCAAAGCAATATGGGAGAGCTGCACCAAATCCCCGCTACTGCCCACCGAACCTTGCTCCGGCACGGCGGGAATAATGTCCGCGTTGAGCATAGCAACAAGCGTTTCCAGCGTTTGAAGGCGAATACCGGAATACCCTTTGGCAAGAGCATTGATGCGCAGTACAAGCATTGCCCGCACAAAAGGACGTGGAAGCCACGCACCCGCGCCAACACTATGCGAAAGAATAAGGTTTTCCTGTAACTGTTCTAAATCTTCGTGCGAAATGCGCACATTAGCAAACTCGCCAAAGCCTGTGGTTACGCCATAGACAGGCTCGTTCGATTCCACCCACTGCTCGACAATGGCACGTGAGCGCCGGATGGCATTCTTAGCATCGGTGCTAAGTTCCACGCGGTGTTCGGATGATTCGGCAATTGCCGCCACATCTTGCAATGTCAAAGAATTTCCATCAAGAAAAATTGTCATGGTCGTTGTTAGAATCGGTGTTTATGGGAACTGCCATTTTCCGGCGCGGCAGTACATTTAGGAATGTTTATCGTGAACAAGCATCGTCATTCCAGCAGCAATCAGCATCGAAGCAGCGCCTAACATCAAGGCAAAGACGGCTTGATTACCGAAAAATGAGCGCATGAAAAAGCCTAAAATCCCTGCGGCGGTAATTTGCGGAATCACGATGAAAAAGTTAAAAATACCCATGTACACGCCCATTTTCTCTGGCGGCAGCGCTCCGGCAAGAATTGCGTAGGGCATGGACAAAATGCTTGCCCACGCAAACCCTATCCCCAGCATAGAAACAAGCAACATCGTCGGACTGGCAATGAAATATATCGAAGCCAAGCCAAGCGCTCCGAGGGTGAGTGCCAATGCGTGAACGGCTCTACGACTTGTTTTTGCGGCAATAATGGGAATAATGAAGGCAAAAAGAGCCGCCGCACCATTGTAGGCGGCAAAACACACGCCAACCCAGTCTGCTCCTTGGTTGTAGGCAACAGAATGAGTATCAGTCGTGCCATAAATACGGCTTGTCACAGCACCTGTGGTATAAATCCACATCGAAAAGAGCGCAAACCATGAGAAATACTGTACCACTGCAAGCTGCACCATCGTTTTGGGCATTTTGCCGAAGGATTCCAGAATTTCCGATGTTCCGTGCGCAAGGCTGCTCAGAAAGCCGCTCTGTTGCTGCTTTTCGCGCTCAAATTCTGCCAGATTGTCCGGCGGATATTCGCGTGTTGTCGCCACCGTCCAAATGACTGCACCGACAAATGCCAGTGCGCCGAGATAAAACGACCACACCACCGACGACGGAATAGAGCCTTCGGGCGCGGCATTCGTCATGCCGAACCAATTTGTGAGCATATACGGCAGCGCCGAAGCAATCACCGCACCCGTACCGATGAAAAAACTCTGCACCGCAAAGCCCGTTGTGCGCTGCTCCGACGGCAGCATATCGCCCACAAGCGCACGAAACGGCTCCATCGAGATATTGATAGAAGCATCCATTATCCAAAGCAAGCCCGCCGCAACCCAGAGTGTCGGGGAGTTCGGCATCGCCACGAGCGCCAGCGACGCAAGGATAGCCCCAATGAGGAAATACGGTCGCCGCCGCCCCAAACGCCCCCACGTACGGTCGCTCATGTAGCCGATGATGGGTTGAATTAACAAGCCCGTTGTTGGGGCGGCAATCCAAAGAATCGGAATTTCATCGGGATTTGCGCCGAGGGTTTGAAAGATACGACTGACGTTCGCATTTTGCAGAGCGAAGCCAAATTGAATACCGAGAAATCCAAAACTCATGTTCCAGATTTGCCAGAAGCTAAGACGCGGTTTTGGGGTCATGGTTTTTTGTGGGAAAGGAGGTTTATCAATCTACTTTTTCGGCGGTTCTTTCTTCGTTGAATCTTGTGGCGGCGTGGGCGGTGGCAGGGGCTTCTTGGTCGAATCCTGCGCCGGTCCCAGTTTCAAATCTTTTGTTGCATCCTTAAATTCTTTTTCGGCTTCTTTTATCGTGTCTTCAGCTACTTTTTTCGCATCATCCGCCATTTTGCTGATGCGGCGGCGAATGCTGGAAGGTGAAAGTTCCTGACGCGCTTTATTGATTTCCTTTTCGATTTTGTCCAGTGCCTCGTTCAATTTCGCTTTGATGTCGTCGGTGAACAAACCAAGTTTATCCATCGCTTTCGCGGTAATGTCGTACCGGGGATTAGCATACAAAATAGGCTGTGTGCTTTTGTCCCAGATATAATCATAACTTTCGGTAATCGCTACTTCCTGAATGGCGGCGGCAATTTTCGCCTCGACGGGACGCATGATATTGGCAGCCTCCGTGTCGAACGTGCCACCGGAATTGAAGGTTTTGCGAATAAATTCCTCGCGGTCGGCGCGACGTTTTTGGAGAAGCAGGTCACGGTCTTTGAGTTCGGCTTCGCTCCAAATCAGGCGCTTTTTCTGGATTTCTGCTTCCAGCGCTTGAATTTGCCCCAATTGATCGTCAGCCTGTTTTTTCCAATCCGCCACCAGTGATTCTATGCGCTGTTTGGCGGTTTGGTATTCGGGGAAGCGCTCACGAATGGTATTGGAATTCACAAATCCCACCTTTGGCACTTGTGCCTGCACGGGCGCAAGGCAAGCACTGACCACGCATATCGCGCCGCATAATACAACAATGCAACGCATTTTCCAAGAAATGTTCACCATAAAAACCACAACAAAAAATGGGAAATAACAACACGTTTAACGACAGAAAAAGCCAAAGCACGGCAATAGATATTGCATCGGCTTTGGCTTTGAACTGTGTAGCAAAGTGTTTCGATATGCGATTGAAACCGTTCTACAAAATGTTGTCTAACCTTGATGATCTTGGGTAATCTATACTCAAGACTTAACACTCAAAACTTAACACTGTTCTTGTGATTACTTGTTGCGCTTGAGTTTATCCAAAACGCGGAAGGTAATATCCAATTCTTCGTCGAAATAGACAAAAGCAGGTGTTTCCATGACCGCAGAAAGTTTCTCGGCTTTTGCGACTTCTTTGATAGCGGCTTGAACGCGCTTGCGGATAGGGGCAAGAAGTTCTTCTTGGAAAGCCGCAAGTTCACCTTGATTGCCCATTTTCTCTTCGCGGTAGCGCATAAAACGCTCTTGAATAGCTTTTAAGCGCTCCTCTTCTTTGGTTTTTGCGTCGGCAGCCATCATCGCTTTTTGCTTGTCGTAGCTTTCAAGCGCTTGGAGATAGTCTTTTTGGATGGTTTCCAAGGTATCACGGTATTTTTTACCGGTTTCTTGGAGTTTTTCCTGTGCTTCTTTTGCTTCAGGAAGTTGACCAACGATTTTTTGCGAATCAACAACGCCGATTTTGAACGCGCCGGAAGCGCCAGCAGGGGCTTTTTGCGCAAAACTTGGGGTCACAACGGCGACAACAGCTAAAATTGCTGCGCTGACAAAATATTTCATAGTAAAAAATAAAACAGTGAACAATGAACAATAAATGAAATTTGTGCGAATCTAACAAAGACTTTCAATTTACAACTTCCAACGCGCTTTGCCAAATTCTTTCCGCATATTTGATGATTTGATAACGACTTCGTATAAAAAAGTTTAACCTCTGAAGAATTTGGATTTCTTTTGGCGCATATTTTTTAGACAAAATCTTCATCGGGGTAGTGAATATCTTCGTATTCCTTAACAATGTCGCCGATTGCATTCACTAATTCAGACAATGAATTGCCCTCAAAGCGCCCGCCCGCATCTAAGAGCGTATTGAGTAACCCAACAAGTTCGTCATACTCTTTTTCTGTTCGAGGAGTAAGCCTCTTCATATCGAAAAGGGTTGTTTTCTCTTGCGTAAGTTCCATCATGTTCTCCACCTTCCTTTCGAGTATTCCGCGTGTGTAAGCACAAAGCGAATGAAAATTTTCTGGTATTGAAAATCTACTTTTGTAATCAGTCGTGTTTTGTTTCCACCGATATTAAAAACATGAAATCCGTCAACTTCATCAACTGAACCAAATGTCTCTCGTAACTCTCCAAAGGAACGAAATGTTGAGGTGTTCGCTGTCTTATACCATTTTAAGTTAATGATTGTGCATGAACAATACTCATCACCCAATCAGGGCTAGTTAAAGAGAGAATAATGTCATTGCTTAACCCATCTACTACTTGCTTGATGTATGCCGAGAGAGCATCAATGTCGGCAAATGTCTT
>CANHDJ010000052.1 GCA_947459425.1 Ignavibacteria bacterium | reverse complement strand
GCATATACAAGCTGTATTGAGCTACAAATGAATTTAAGCAATGTATGGTGATTTGCCAGAGTTGCATTTAATTCATTATCGCAGCATAGCGATATTGAAAATCAATACTTTAACGGGTTTTTTAGTTAAAAAAATGTCCACACTATTGTAAATGAATCTGTTTCCATAGTGTGCGGATGTTACTTGCCAGACTGTTCTCGTAAAATACGCTCTCGCTCTGGACGTTGCTCTTCAAATATCGCTTTCATAAAATCATCTTGCACCTGATACGGCTCATGTTCAATGGCTCTCCAGCGTTGCAGCTGCTCTGGTGTCAGCGCAATAGCAACGGCGCGGGGGTCAGGCGGCAAATGAAATAATGCCTCAATGTCGTCTTGTGCCAGACGGTCTTGCGTTGCGGTATTCATAGTAACTCTCCTTTGTCGAAGAAACACGTGAGTAAGCTAAATGGACGGCTATTGCGCTGAAATCGGCACAAACACCTTCGTCTTATCCCATGCTATGCTGAAACCTGTTTCGGGAGTGTTCTCAAAGGAAATACGCAAGCGCTCAAGCATAGTATCCGTGCTACCTGCGGGAACGTCCACCCGCAAAACATCACTTTTTTCATCGTGGAAAAACGCGCCCCATTGCCCAAGTTTGCTGTTGAAAATAATCGTCCATTTGTCGGCGCGGGGAATCGTGAATAGCTGATAACGTCCGGCTTTCAGGGGTTGCCCTGCCACTTGAATATCTTTATCAAGGCTAATTTCCGTTGCTTCGTTTGCTCCGGTGCGCCATGTTTCATTGTACGGAACAAGTTTGCCGAAGACTTCACGACCATTTTTTGCGGGCTGGCTGTAATCAATGCTGAGTTTGGTTGTGCCAATCGTCCCATTTGCAACCGCTCCGGGGCTTGTTCGCGTGGATTTGTCCTTTTCGCTGATAGCTTTGAAAAAGCCCGAAACGTCAACTTTTGCTTGAACAAGCACAAAAATAGTTCCGAAAAACAGAATAATAGCAGCAAGTACGCCGCCTACAACCTTGAGTATTGTCTTAACCATGATAAAATGAGGTTTGTGAAAAAAAAACAAGATACGAAAAATTATGCAGTTGCGCCGCCACAGCTAGAACCCGCTCCGGCAGTACATCCGTAGCAATGCGCGTCGAAAAGAATATTTCGCTGCATGAGTTCAGACGCATCAAAGTCGAAAATAGTGCGATGGCGCGTTGAGCCGTTTACGCCCGTCGTTACTTGCATTTCAAGCATCTGGTTAAAATCACAATCAAACAACCGTCCGTCATAGCCAACACTAATGAGGCTTCTGCACATAACGCCCTCCGCTGCACCAGGATTAAAGGCGTTCACCAGCTTTTCCATATACTCTTCATAGCCGCCACGCCGCTTCAGAGACTCGGCAAAGCGATGAATCGGCATATTGGTAATGGTGTACAAATTGTTGAAAACAAGGTCAAATTTTTCTTTCAATTCCCGCTTGTAATCTGCTTCCAAGCCCACTTGCGATGCGGGCAGAAATGCGCCAACAGGATTGTACACCAAATTAAACATCAAGCCCGAATCAGGCTTCCCGTAGCCAACATCGTTCAAACGCCGCATAGCGTCAATACTTTTTTTGAAAACGCCCAGCCCACGCTGTTTGTCAGTATAAAACTCTTGATAATACGGCAGCGACGAAATGACTTCCACGCCCTGTTCGGCAAAGAACTCCGGCAAATGTGTCATACTCGCGCCTGTTTGTGGGTTGCCGTCGAACTGCACGGTGAGATTATGCCGCACCATGACGTGCTTACCCAGTTTTCGTGCCTCTTTGACGACAAATTCAAAGTGCGGATTGAGTTCCGGTGCGCCTCCGGTGATGTCGAGTTTTTTGATGTCGTCGTGCTGCGCTAAAATTTCCACAACACGAGTAGCCGTGCGTTCGTCCATCTGTTCGGTGCGCTTGGGCGAAGAATCTACGTGGCAGTGCAAACAGGCTTGATTGCAGAGTTTGGTGATATTGATTTGCAACGTTTCCAACGAAAGCGGCTTCAAATCAAGTTTATGACTGTCCAAAGCCGCTTCAAAGCTGTACGTTTGAGCCTGAGGAAGCGGAAGTTCGAGTGTTTCCATGAACATAGTATTTCGGTTGATAAAGCATATTTCTTGAACGCAAGGTTTGAAACGGTATTTGACACTCCAAACTCATCATTCAAAACTTAATACAATAGACTACATCGCATCGTGCTTCATCAGCACATTTTGCATCTGAACGCCATGCACCAAGATCATGCCCGCAGCCAGTGAACTTGCTACGTGGATAGCCTCGGTCATTTGGTCAGGATTAGAGCCGTTTTCAAGGCACTGCGACGTATAAGCCTCAATGCAGTAAGGACATTGCTTAAAATGCGCAATAGCAAGCCCAATAAGTGCCTTCTCGCGCTTTGTGAGTGCGCCATCTGTGCCAGTGGCTTCGCCGTAGTAATCGAAAAATTTATCCATCAATTCTTTGCGGAATTTGCCTACTTCGGCAAAACGGGCGAGATCTTTGGACTCGTAGTAATTCATACGTTTTTGGTTTGTGGTTAATAAGTTTTGGTTTTATGCCTTTTACAGGCTGTCAGACCGAAGTTCCTTGAGTTGCTGTTTGAGTTGTTTTGCGGCAAGAGCGTAACCGCCATTGGCTGTATCAATGAAGTGAATATGCGAGGTTGGGGATTGTATAAAGCAGGTCATCAATGCTTTATCCGCAACGTGCATTCCATACACGATAGAACCTTGCTCGCGGAGCGATTCGAGATACGACGTAAGATTTTTCCTGCTTTCCGGCGTACACGAAAGCACCATTTTGAGCGCCCCGTCGAATTTACGGAAATCTGCATCCGCCATAATGCTTCGCCGTGCAAAATCACTTTTGGAGCGGGGAAGAACGGTAATAGCGATGTTTTGCAGCCAAATACTCCAGAAATCACGCCAATAGCGAAGAGGTTTTTTGGCGTGGTGAAATACCATTGCATTGCGCTCTACGGCAGCCACGCCGGCTGTTGTGGAGAGGTTTTGCATGGAAAGTGGATGATGCTCTTGAACCGTACCACAAATGCGGTGAATGGCGGTCAAAATATCAAACAATCGAGCTTCAACGGCTTCCGTACTTGCTTCGAGGGGTTTGATAATCAAGCTGATGGTTTCCCCTTTGTGGCTTGGAATGTCCAACCATGCGCAAAGGTAGCCCGAAAAATCGGCTTCCCGCGAAGGCTGAAAATCTTCTGGGAGCAAGTATTTGTCAGAAACAACGGGGTTTTTAATGAGTGATTCCGCCTCGTCCATTCCCGCACCGATGAGAATGG
Organism: Ignavibacteria bacterium; assembly: GCA_947459425.1. Lineage (GTDB taxonomy): Bacteria > Bacteroidota > Ignavibacteria > Kapaibacteriales > UBA4661 > PH2015. The sequence continues at coordinate 22,662 of CANHDJ010000052.1, read as the reverse complement.
CTTGATTTGCCCTATCGGAAATGCGGTATTTCAAAATCTGCACGGCAAAACCGCGCTCGGTCAACGTCTTCATGGGAATTGCCCCCACGCGGAGTGTAAGCCCAAACATCGTTTTGCAGAGCGCCCGCGTACTTGCCAAAATATCTCGCGCCATCGGCATTTGCGATTCGGGAAGCAGCATTGTTACGCCATCGCCACCAAAGACAAAGGGGAAATCCAAGCTGCCAAGCGCGTTAGCAAGAGCTATGGCGGCAAGTGCGCCGGAAGTATTCACGTCTTTGTATTGCCCGCGCTCAATAGCTACGGTGGAGTTGACGACATCGGTAATAATGATTGACCAATCGTCCGGCAAAACCTCATAGTTACTGGGTTTGGTGATTGCCAAAAAATCACTGTGTGCGGGAAGCCGCGTGTAGAAATCGTTTGTGTCAGACATGAGTATTGCAAAACATGATAAAATCACAGGAATTGAACTATTGTCCACAAATCTATGGAAAATAGTCATCCGTGCTATGCGTTTGCGTTACACCTGCTCCAAACGCTCCTTTTTACGCCGTTCCCAGTATTCACGTTGATTTTCACGGACGGGATTAAACTGCTTTTCCGAGCCGTCGGCGGCTTTGTAACTTACTTCTTGCGTGATGTAATCATCGCGCCGCGCATTGTGTTCGCACATGGACATCGGACCCTGCGGGGTCATCACCATAAACGAGCAGTTGTGAATCCGCTCTGCATCAAGCGCACCCGCGTGCATGAAGTTGTGAACGAAATACGATATTTTATAGACTTTGAAGCGACTTGCCAGAAGGTCAGATTTCATGCGCCATACATGGCGACCAATGAAGCGCACACCTTCGGAAATAATACTAGGGTGCTTCAAGACGTGTCCGATAATGCGCATCACTGCTTCTTTCGGCTTGCCTCTGTCCAACTGTAAGCCTTGAAATTTCTTGTTGAATTTTGGAATTGCTGCCGGATCCCACCACATATCGTACACTCGCTTATTCGAGACAAACCCGTAGCCAATGCGGTTGCATGACGGATGCCCAATATCAATAACATCAAAGTTAATGCGGCTTCCGAGGCTTCCCGTCTTGTTCAGAGAATTATTGATGACTTCGATGATATTGCGCGGTTCGATAGCATCTTCATCGCGTCCACGATGTTCGCCGCGCCCGGTATCTGCACCAAGTTGGAAACTCGCCATACCAACCACGTCAGCATGGTCTTTGAAGAAATTCACGAGCATTGGTAATTCGTGGAAATTTCCCGGAAAAAGCGTTGTGTTGAAAATCATCGCCACACCCAAACCCCGCACACGCTCAATATATTCGAGGCGTTTTTCGTTGAGTTCTTCTTCGGTTTGGTAATAGGTTTTATCGGGCTTGCGGAGGCGTTGGGTCATATCAACATGAATTGCAATATCTTTTAAGCCTACGTCCACGAGTTTTTTGATAAGTTCACGGCTTGCTTTGATGCCATTAGTAAGCAAAGCGGGTTCCATTCCCAAGTCAGCAACATATTTCACAATTTCAATCAGTTCAGATTCTTTGCGGAGTGTCGGGTCGCCGCCGCTAATTTGCACACCCGTTCCCGCGCCGTAATGAAGGAGAATTTCACCGACGCGCCTTTTTAACTCTTCCATTGGCACATCAAGGGTTTTTTCACTCATTTCGCTCAAATAGCAAAGCGTACAATCTAGGTTACAGCGCTGCGTGATTTCAAGCGATACGCAGCCCATAGAGCGGACTTGCCCAAGCGACTGATTCGGTGTGCGGAGGTGCGGCGACAGGTGTTGCCATGTTTTCATCACGCATTCTTTTGCCGTTGGTACGGGTTTTCCGTTGATTTCGATGATGGGTAGTATTGGTGCGGTGTTCATGGCATTATCGCAAAAAAATGAGGATTGATGACACAGGGAATGGGAATCTACGAAAAATTTTTCCTTACTCTGCGCCCACTTTTCACAGTACGGAGTATTGTGTTCTTTGGATTGAGAGATGCGTGAAAATTATTCAACAACGGGAACGGCAAGGATGCTTGATATTGCACTCTATGCGCGGTTCTTTCTGTTTTTGAAGGAGATGATTTTTTTGTAAATTGGCGAAGTAAGTTGGCAGAAAAAAAATTAACAAATAGCGATAACCATGAACAATGTAGTCATTCAAGAAAGTACCATTGATCTAACATCTGGTCAAAAAGGAAAAGTTGCAGTTTTAATGTACGCCGGAGAAGAAGACCCTGTTGCGAAATTAGACTGGGCTGTTTCCGAATATGTACAAAATAAGGGATTTAATGAGTTTATAGACAGCCATATGGACAACCCTTGGGTTAGAGTAATAATCTCTGGAATAAACGAAATGAACCAAGAGGATTTTGACCCCTCAAAGCATACATTGAAGTTATGACAATCGCACAGATGGGCGGAGCTATTGAGCATTGGCTTGGATTCCAAGACAAAATTGGGCGTTCATTCATGATGAATGAAGATGCCTTAAAATATCCTTTATCGGATTATCTTGTCAATGATGGTGGTATTGATATTACGTCTATTGAACTTGAGTATCCACACCCAAATTTCTCCCATCGACTCGTTGACTTGGCAGTAATTGACAGGAAAACTAAAGGCTTAAACCACGCATTCGAGCTAAAGATTGCGAACACAACCACAAGGGCACAAACAGGAAGACAGCGAATATTTGATGATATTATGCGATTACATTTGGCGCGGTCTTCTGCGGCAAAAGATTGTTACTTCATTATTACGGGCAAAGCTGCGCATTTTCAACGAGACTTCCGCGACTTTACGACAAAAACTGGGCTTGCTTTTTACAGAAAATGGTTTGCTTTTGCAAAAGGACAACGTGTAGCTTTTAATGTTGCAACGGAAACCGATACGAACTATCAGCCAATTTATCAAACATTTTTAAACGAATACTCAGCGAACTATAAAGGAACAGGCTTAACTTTACCAAATCAAATCACGATAACGTGTGAATTTATCACTGCTTACAAGCAACAATTTGTTCCCTATTTAGCAGGTATATGGTCAGTATCGTGAATCCTATCCTTACAGCAATTATCCTTCAGTCTTATTTCCCGATGACAGCGCACCATTCCGAGCAAAATGCTCCCGCAATTTCAATGCCGCCTTCACACCAACGGCTTTCTCCAAAGCCGCATCAGAAGACGCTTTCACGCCTTCGACGGAACCAAAGGTTATGAGCAATTTTTGCGCTGTTTTCTCGCCAACACCGTCGATTTCCGTGAGTTCCGTTTGCAAAGTGCGTTTGTCGCGGAGTGAGCGGTGGAACTCAATGGCGAAGCGGTGTGCTTCGTCGCGGACTTGTTGGAGGAGTTTGAGGCTGCTCGATGTTTTGGGCAGCAAGAGCGTGTCGGATTGAAACGGAAAAACAACCTCTTCAAGCCGTTTTGCCAGCCCAATAATGGGTATTTTTCCGTACAGCCCCAACCCTTGAAGCACCTCCACAGCGTGGGAAAGCTGACCTTTGCCACCGTCAACGATGATTAAATCCGGTTCATCGGTTTTTTCCTCCAACATCCGTTTGTAGCGCCTTCCGACAACTTCTTGCATAGATTTAAAATCATCAATTCCTTCGACGGTGGTAATTTTGAATTTCCGATATTCTGATTTTTTGGGCTTACCGTCCACAAACACAACCATCGAAGAAACGGTCTCCGAGCCTTGAAAATGCGAATTATCGAAGCACTCAATTCTGCGCGGTGGCTTGGAAAGCCGCAAATCGCGTTGCAGCGACAGCACCGCACGAGGAATCACCTTGTCTTTCTCCTGTTCCCGCTTCATGCGTTGCATAATCAGTTCTTTGAGAAGAAAATCAGCATTTGCGGTTGCCATATTCACCAATTTACGCTTGTCGCCGAGTTGTGGCACGTGCAGATGCACCTTTGAGCCGCGTTTGGCGGTCAGCCATGCTTCTAACGTCGGCATATCGTCGAGGTCGGTGGGAACAAAAATTTCATCTGGCACATCGTCGCTTTCCAAGTAAAAGCGCTCACACGTAGCCCGCACAATATCTGCTTCCGACGTATCTTCCGATTGTGCCACGTAGAAATGTTGTTTGCCAATCAGCTTGCCATCACGAATTTTGAGAATAACCGCACACGCATCTTTTTCATTGCGAGAAAGCGCCAAAACATCGCGGTCAACAGGATCGGTAGAAAGCACTTTTTGCTTTTCGGAATATTCGCGGAGCGCCATGAGCCGATTCCGCACAACGGCAGCTTTTTCAAACTCCATTTCCTCAGAAAGCCTTGCCATCTCTTGCTCCAAATCCTGCTCGACTCCGCGCGATTTTCCACGCAAAATTTGCGCTGTTTGCTTGATCATATCATTGTATCGCACACGGCTCATAAAGCCTTCGCAAGGACCGTCGCACTTTTTAATTTGAAAATCCAGACAAACTTTGTATTTGCCTTTAGCAATGGATTCTTCCGTAAGCGGAAGCTCGCAAGAACGCAGGGGAAAAAGCGATTTGACGAGATTGAGCATGATGTACATATACTTCGCTTCGGTGTAAGGACCGAAGTATTTACTACCGTCGCGGACGATTTTGCGCGTCGGGAAGACGCGGGGAAATGGCTCGTTGGTGATGCAGATGTATGGGTAGGTTTTGTCGTCTTTGAGCAAAATATTGTAGCGTGGCTGATGCTCTTTGATAAGCGTATTTTCGAGAATAAGCGCCTCGACTTCTGAATCGGTCAAGAAAAACTCCACATCACGAATTTTGCTGACCAAAACGCGCGTTTTTGCATCTCGTGGGCGACCTTGCTGGAAGTACGACCGGACGCGGTTCCGCAGGTTTTTCGCCTTGCCGATATAGATAATTTTGCCCTGCTCGTCCTTGTGGAGATACACGCCCGGATTGGTGGGAATATTGTGCAATTTCTCCGCTAGTGTTGCCGTCGGAACAATCATTTCCGAAAGTTCATTGGCGATATTTTCAAGGTTTTGTGTTTGAGCATCAGTATTCATGAGGCTTCGGGCAAAATGATACAAGATGGAATAGGCTCAAAAATAGGGAAAAAAGTCGTTGATGATGATGGTTTTTTTGTAGATTGAAATTTGCCTGTTTTGTCGGAAAATAGATACTCCGGCAGCACGATTCAATCTTTTTTACCATCCTCTTTATCCGCACTATGTCTCAATCCGCCACCCCGAAGCCATTCTATAATAATCTCACCTTTCGTGTTGTCATTGCCGTTTTAATAGGCATTGTCTTGGGAGCATGGTTTCCAGAGACCGGAGCAGCAATGAAGCCACTTGGCGACGTGTTTATCAAAATGGTGAAGATGATTGTGCCGCCTATTATTTTTTGCACCATCGTTACGGGCATTGCACACGTTGGCGATATGCGACGTGTTGGCAAAATTGGTATAAAGGCATTGATATATTTTGAGATTGTCACGACTCTGGCACTGATTATCGGCTTGCTGGTCGTGAATATTCTTCAGCCCGGAGCGGGCTTTAATGTCAGCACCATCCACGCCGATATTTCGCAGTACACCGCCACTGCCCACGCACAATCAACCGTCGAATTTCTGCTCAATATCGTCCCGAAGACCTTTGTGAGCGCTTTTGTCGAAGGGGAATTGCTTCAAGTGCTTTTTGTGTCGCTGCTCTTTGCTTTTGGACTGATGTCGTTGGGGGAGCGCGGGCGCGTCGTGTTGGAATTGCTGGAACGCATTACCGAGGTGCTGTTTCATATTATCGGTGTTATTATGAAAGTCGCACCAATAGGCGCTTTCGGAGCAATCGCCTTTACGATTGGTAAATTTGGTCTTGCCGCACTCATCCCACTTGCTAAACTCATGTTATCGTTTTACTTGACGTGTTTTCTCTTTGTGAGCGTGGTTTTATGGGGAATTGCGCGATGGTACGGTTTTAGTTTGTGGAAGGTTTTTCGCTATATCCGTGAAGAATTTGTGTTGGTGCTTGGCACAGCCTCGTCGGAATCGGTATTGCCCCGAATGATGCAAAAATTACAACATTTGGGATGTAGTCGTTCCATTGTCGGCTTGGTGCTACCGACGGGCTACTCGTTTAATTTGGATGGCACGTGTATTTACCTCGTTATGGGGGCAATGTTTATTGCTCAAGCATACAATATTCCCCTCACGCTGGGGCAACAACTCTCAATTCTCGGCTTGCTTTTGATAACCTCGAAAGGCGCAGCAACAGTCACGGGCGCAGGTTTTGTCACGCTCACCGCCACGATTGCGGCTACTGGTATGCTTCCCGTCGAAGGAATGGCGCTCTTGCTGGGCGTAAATCGGTTTATGTCGGAGGCAATGTCCACAACCAATCTTATCGGCAATACCATTGCAACAATCGTGATTGCCAAAAGCGAGGGCGAACTTGATGAAACGATGATGATGGAAGCACTAAATAGCCGTCCGTAGTACTTGAATTCGCCCTTTAATGCTGCATCAGCCGCGCAACCTGTCGCTCGCTTTGCAAACCACACTGTTTAGCTATTTCTGCTTTAGAAATATCGGGATTTTTGAGGAGTTTTTGAATGCGCTCTTTGCGTAGAAGTGTGATATAATCGTTCACTGTGATATTGGTTTCCTGTTTGAAAACACGAGTGAGATTGCGTGTACTCATACACGCAATTTCTGCTAAATCCTCTAAATTGGACTTCTTGTGAAGATTCTCCTGAAGCCAGTCTTGTACTTTATGTACGCCCGAATGAATGTGGTTGCGGTAGGATAGGAACACGCTTTGCTGTGCTTGATTCCCCTGACGGCGGCTGTACACCACAATTTCCCGTGCTACTTGGAAAGAGAAGTAATCGTCTGTGAGCTTGCTCACAATATGCAATGCTAAATCAATTCCGGAAGCCACTCCAGCACTGGTCATTACACGATTGTCTTCGGTGAACAACACATTTTCTTGCACTTTTGCACTCAAATACCGCTCTTGCAACTCCTGAATCCGCTTCCAGTGCGTCGTACACTCCCGATTTGCCAGCAATCCTGCTTCTCCCAAGAAAAAAGAACCCGTGCAGACCGAACAGATATTTACTCCCTTCGCGTGCGCCTCGCGTACCCAACGAAAAAGCTGCTTCTGGGCAATAAGTTTTTTAGAGGTGAGATAATGGATGTCTGCGCCCGGTACAATCACATAATCACCCGCTTTAAGCGAAATTTCTGCATAGTTCTGCACCGTGCCAAACGGTAGTCGTGCCGAGGTCTGCAAGCTATTTTCAAAAGAGCAGTAGTGGACAGTAATATTTGCCCCATAATCTATTGCCTCATGAAAAACTTGGTCGGGTCCTGCCAAATCAAGCAAGTGAACATTGGGTAAAATGAGAAAAACAACATTGGTCGATTCCATTGAAAAAACTCCTTAAAGATAGCATGATTTCTTATGTTGGTAAGGAAATGTATGAAAAATATTAATGCGGGGTAAGACAAAAACAAGACATTTTGAGCCACTTTTAGAGTTTTGAAAAAGGCAATTTCACAACCTTTTTTCGTATAGCCCTCATCATTTGCGCTTGCAGAACGATTGCGGTTGCACAATCGGCGGCATCGGCGTATTTTGCGGGAGATATTTCCTTTGTAACCGCACAAGTTTTATGGCAAAAAAAACGCCTTCATCCGGCACAGACGCACTCATTGCGAAAGCACCTGCTCGTGCTGAATCGCTGAATACATCACGTCCGCCGGAAGATGATATTGAAATTTCTCTGCGCCCGTCGGGTTTTGATGAATTTGTTGGGCAAGAGAAAATTATCGGCAATTTGAAAATTTTCATTGCCGCCGCTCTCAAACGCGCCGAAGCGCTTGACCATGTGCTTCTGACAGGTCCACCGGGACTTGGAAAAACGACACTTAGTCACATTGTCGCTCGCGAAATGCACGCCGACATCAAGGTAACTTCTGGTCCGGTATTGGAGAAACCGGGTGATTTGGCGGGCTTGCTGACTAATTTAGACGAAGGCGATATTTTGTTTATTGACGAGATACACCGCCTTTCGCCTGTTGTGGAGGAGTATTTGTACTCCGCAATGGAAGATTACGCGCTGGATATTATGATTGATTCCGGTCCATCGGCGCGGTCGGTGAAACTCTCGTTGCCACGTTTCACCCTTGTTGGCGCTACTACTCGTGCGGGCTTGCTGACGGCTCCTTTGCGTTCGCGGTTTGGTGTGATAAGCCGATTAGATTATTATTCTGCCGCAGAACTTTTCAAGGTGGTATGCCGTTCGGCGGGTATTTTGACCACGCCCATCGAAGATGGCGGTGCGATGGAAATTGCCAAGCGCTCACGTGGAACGCCGCGTATCGCAAACCGCTTGTTGCGCCGTACACGCGATTTCGCGGAAATCAAAGGCGATGGGGTGATTACGCAAGAGATTGCGAATATTGCGCTGGCGGCGCTGGAAGTCGATGAATATGGCTTGGACGAAATGGATAAGCGTATTATGCAGACGATTATGCTAAAATTTAATGGCGGACCCGTTGGCTTAAACACCGTCGCCGTCGCCGTCGGCGAAGAAGCTGGTACGATTGAGGAAGTCTATGAGCCGTTTCTGATTCAACAAGGCTTTTTGAATCGCACCCCGCGTGGGCGCGAAGCAACCGAACTCGCCTATAAACATTTTGCCGTTAGCCAGCAAGGAAAAGCTGAAACGCTCTTTGGAGTGTTGTAATTCCTTGGCAAATTTTTCCGATTTTTCTATGAATATTCGCAATTTTCTTCGTGGGCGAAATATTACGATTGTAGTAAGCGTCGCAATTTTAGTGGGTTTTGGCATACTCATTATTGCTTCGGCATTGCATAAAAACCTTGCACCGTCTGTCAATCCTATCATTGAGCAATCCGACGACCTCGTTCGGCAGGGCGACCAAATTCAGGTGAATCTGCTGAATGGTTGCGGCGATCAAGGTGTAGCACGGCGGATGATGAATTATTTGCGTTCATCAGGGTTTGATGTTGTCGAAATTGATAATTATTCGCGCTTTTCGGTACAGCGCTCGTTTGTTATTGACCGCGTAGGCGACTCGGTTTCTGCCATGAAAACAGCAAAAGCGCTCGGCATTGCTGACTCGCTGCGGGTTCTGCGGATTGATTCCACGTTGTATATTCGTGCAAGTGTCGTTATTGGTAAGGATTATCGCACGCTCAAGCCGTTTCAATAACGCGACTCGTATGGCGTGTATAAATTGACGACACATCAACGCAAAAAAGGGCTTTCCACAGCCGTGGGAAGCCCTTTTTCTCATTCTTGAAAACTCTGGCGTTATGGGAATAAGCCAAGTTGTTTGTATGTCATAGAAACTTTGTCAATCGCCGAAGCGAAGGCGGCAGTGCGTAAATCCTTGATTTGCGGGTGCGAATCGGAGTATTTCTTGATTTCCTCGTAAGCATTGATCATTGTGTCCTCCAGACCGGAATTCACAAGGTCTTCTTCGCCCGCGCCACGAATCAGGAGTTTTCGCTCGCTTTGCGAGAAACTGCGTCCGACGAGCTCTTCAACGGCATTGACCATGCGGCGTTGCGTATTTTCCTCGAAGCGTTTTTCCATGCGACCAAACCGCACGTGGGAAATATTTTTCAACCACTCAAAGTACGAAACTGTCACACCGCCAGCATTCAGGTACATATCCGGAATGATCAATACTCCTCGTTTAAGCAAAATATCTTCAGCATCGGCGGTCACAGGACCATTTGCGCCCTCAGCAATAATTTTCGCTTTAATGCGCGGCGCATTTTCGGAGGTAATTTGGCTTTCGAGTGCTGCCGGAATTAAAACATCGCAATCATATTCCAGCACTTCACGACCATTTTTAATCGTTTTAGCTTTAGCGAAATTGGTGATGCTCTTTGTTTCAATGCGGTGTTTGTCTAATTCCTCAATATTAATACCTTTGGGATTGTACACCGCACCGTCCCATTCGACCACGCCAACGATGACTGCGCCCTGCTCTTGGAGGAATTTTGCGGCATAGTAGCCCACATTACCAAAACCCTGCACGATAATTGTCTTACCTTCCAAGCCCGTCGTCATCTTGAGACGTTTCATATCCGTTTTGTCCGCCATTGCCTGACGCAAGCCAAACATCACGCCGCGCCCCGTTGCTTCGCGGCGACCGCGTACTCCACCTTGTGCAATCGGCTTGCCCGTAACGCAACCAAGCGCATTGATGTCGGTGTTTCCATGAAAACTCATGTATGTGTCAGCGATCCACGCCATTTCGCGCTCTCCCGTACCGTAATCCGGAGCAGGAACGTCAACAGCAGGTCCGATGAAATTTTTGTGAATGAGTTCAGCCGTGTAGCGGCGTGTGATACGCTCTAACTCTTCTTCGCTGTACTCACGCGGGTTAATTTTGATACCGCCTTTTGCACCACCAAAAGGAACGTGGACAATAGCGCATTTGTACGTCATCAGTGCTGCCAGCGCCATTACCTCGTCTTGGTCAACCATTTCGCTATACCGAATACCGCCTTTGGTCGGTAGTTTGTGGTGGCTGTGTTCGCAGCGCCATGCTTCAATCACCTTAATTTCGCCTTTGATGCGAACCGGGAAATTGAAGTAATACACAGAGTTACACGCTTTTATCTGTTCTGCCAGACCGTGCGGCATACCAAGCGCCTTGGACGCTTTATCGAAATTTTGCGCAACAGACTTGAAGAACGGTAGTGGTTGGACGGCGTGTCCGGCGTGACCATTACTGTGACCGTTTGTGCTGGGCTTTGTTACCGCCTTGGCAACAGGTTTTGCCGCCGCTTTCGCAACGGGCTTTTTGGTGGCTTTCGCTGGTGCAGCTTTCGCTGCGGGTTTTGCAACTTTAGTTGCCATAATACACACTCCTGAACATATCGGAAAATCAAAACGAATGGATTGAAAATTATTTATCAAGATTATTAGCCATAATATGATCAACTATGAGTTTGTTTAAGGCGGCGGGGTCACTGAATAGACTTTCTGATGGACTTTCTGAGGAGGGCTGTCGCCCGGAGAGAATTTGATAAAAGCCTTCAACGTTATTTAACACTACTTCCTGCTGCTCTGAGGTCGCCATATTTTTGAGAATTGCCACGCCTTTTGTACGCTCTGCTTCGCCGATGATTGCCACAAATCGTGCTTTTGTACGGTCTGCATCGCGCATTTGTGCTTTGAAGGAGCGCCGAAGCGCGTCGGTGATGGCAGTGAATCCCTCTTGACGGAGTGTTTGCGCTAGTTTCATACTAAGTGCGCTGGAATCATCATCCAGAGCAATCACGTAGAGGTCGCATACCGTCTCGGTTGAAGGTGTTTTTTGCTCTTCATCAAGAAGTAAAAGCAAACGTTCAATGCCGAAGGCAAAGCCAATTCCCGGCGTTGGCTTTCCGCCAATCTGCTCGAAAAGCCCGTCGTAGCGACCGCCGCCACCGATTGCATTTTGTGAGCCTAAGCGCGTCGTTACAAACTCAAAAGCTGTATGCGAGTAGTAATCAAGCCCCCGAACCAATCTATCGTCCGCAATATACGGAATTTCCAATGCTGTGAGAAGTTTTTGTACGCGCTCAAAATAATTTTGACTTTCATCATCAAGGTAATCGGTAAGAACAGGTGCACCTTTGACAATCGGCGCATCTTCGGCGTGCTTGGAATCCAAAATGCGTAAGGGATTTTTCTCCAGCCGATTTTTGCTGTCGTCCGACATCCCGCCAATATGCGGACGGAAGTAGTTCTGAAGAGCCTCGCGGTACCGAAGGCGGCTTGTGGCACTACCCAAAGAATTTAAGCGCAATTCAAATGCCGTCAGCCCAAGCTCTCGTAAAATGGTGTGTGCCAAGAGAATACTTTCGGCATCTGCTTCCGGTTGCGCCGAGCCGAGTATTTCTGCGTCGAATTGGTGGAATTGCCGCAAACGTCCTTTTTGCGGGCGTTCTTGGCGGAACATTGCGCCCATATACCACAGGCGCAGAAGGGGATTTTTTTCAACAAGGGTGTTTTCGATAACGGCACGAACAATGCTGGCAGTGGCTTCGGGACGCAGTGTCATGGACGATTGCCCTTGGTCGAGAAACGTGTACATTTCTTTGCCAACAATATCCGTTGTCTCTCCAATGCCCCGCGAGAACAGCTCTGTATGCTCAAAAACAGGTGTTCGGAGTTCATGAAAGCCGAACTGTCCCGCAATACGGCGGAAGGCAGACTCTAGTGTCTGCCATGCCCCAATCTCGCTGGGAAGAATGTCTTTTGTGCCTCGTACTGCTTGAATCATCGGTAGTGTTTGCAATGGTGGTGGAATCGTTTTTGGGGCTTGCTTTGCTGGAATGGTATATCGTAGTGCGCAAATATAGGAGTTTTTGGGAATTTCACTATGGAGTTTTTTCCGCGAGGAGAGGAGTTTTTCATGGTGTTTGCCTTCCCTATGTTCAAGATGTGCTGTATCAATCGCATTTGGCAGGCTGCTGAATTACGTTATCATAACAAATCGTAGATTATTCTGTGAAATTTTCTTAATTTCTTCATTCGGGAATTTTTTTTACCGTGTTATTTTTTTAAGCACAGAATTACGCATAATTTTATGGTAAATGTTGCTTCTCGCCTCTTCTCGAATGTTGTTTTACGGCATCGAACCTTTTCGCTCGCTCTGCGCATCATTGTTGTCGCATCTACTCTCTTCACTGTTCGTTTACACTCCCAAACCGTAGTTGGGCTTGACCCACAGAAGCGCCTCACTCAATATATTCTTGAGGTTTGGCGGGAAGACCAAGGGCTTCCGCAAAACGCCGTCCAAACCATTCTCCAAACCCGTGATGGATACTTGTGGTTCGGCTCTCAAGAAGGTGTCGTGCGCTTTGACGGTGTGCGGTTTACCGTTTTCGATAAACAGCACACCGCCGGAATAAAAGAGAACAATGTTTATGCGCTTTGTGAGGATAAAGATGGTAAACTCTGGATCGGGACGTATGTCGGCGGAGTGAGCGTATATGAAAAAGGGGTATTCAAAAATTACGGGAAAGAACAGGGCATTGACGGCGACGTGGCGACGATTGCGCAAGACAGCAAAGGGACAATCTGGGCAGGCTCAAATAATGGTCTTTTCCGCTTTAATGCGCAATCTGACAAATTTGAGAAAGTTAGTGGAAACGGCGCACCTGAAGGTGTTTTTGTCTCACGTATCAAAGAAACCAAAGATGGGGTCTTGCTTCTCTCTACGCAGCAGGGCTTTTTTACCATGACTGGCGGCACATTCCGCCGATATACGAAGGCTGATGGCTTGGTGCATGAACGGGTGAATGATGTTTTTTACAATGCCCGCAATGGAGAAATTTGGCTGGCGACTGATGAAGGCATACAAAAATTCGATAATGGTCAGTTTTCTACGCTCTACAACAAGGATAATAGCGGTCTGCCTTCCAGTTTTACGCTGTACGTTTATGAGGATAAACGGGGGAATTTTTTCGTTGGGACAAACGCAGGTCTCAGCCGTATCAAAAATGGTCGTGCCGAGACAATTAACAACAAAGATGGTTTGGGCAGCGATGAAATCCAATATATCTACGAAGACCGCGAAGGCAGCATTTGGATAGGTACAAGCGCTGGCGGACTGAATCGTCTGAAAAATGGAAAATTTACGCCCTTCGGCGTACCGGAAGGCTTGTCGTTTCCCATGCTTTGGGGACTTTTCCAAGATAGTCGCGGGACAATCTGGATTCCGACCAACGGCGGCGGCGTGAATGAGATACGTGATGGGCGGGTTGTGCGGGTCTATAACGACAAAGACGGCTTGCCGACCAATAGCATCCGCTCGGTGGGCGAGTCCGCCGATGGAACAATCTACTTCGGGACGCAGGAAAAAGGCTTGGCAAAACTGGTCAATGGGAAATTCGTGATTTTAACGCAAAAAGACGGTCTTGCGGGAAATTTTGTGCGTGTGACCTACCAGCATCCTGACGGCTCACTCTGGTTCGGCTGCCACCGCGACGGATTGACGGTCTTGCGCAACGGAGTCTATACGACCTATACCACAAAAGATGGTTTGCCGAATAACACCATTTATCGCATTCTTCAGCGCCGCGACGGGAAATTGTGGGTAGCAACACGTGGAGGATTGGCGACGTTTGATAATGGTAAATTTACGGCATATACGACAGAACAAGGTTTATCCGGAAATGTTTGTATGGCACTGTATGACGATCCTGATGGCGCACTCTGGATAGGGACAAATGGCGGCGGCATTTGCCGTTACAAAGATGGGAAATTCAAGGCAGCGCGAGCAACAGATGGTATGCCTGATGACACCGAATATTCCATTTTGGAGGATGATAACAAGAATCTTTGGATGACGTGTAACAAAGGTATTATCAGAGTTGCTAAGTCGGAATTGAATGAATTTCTGGATGGCAAAATACCATCCATTACATCTGCCGTTCTTTATGGAAAACTTGACGGTATGCGGAGTTCAGAGTGTAATGGCGGTAATCAATTTCCCTCTATCAAGGCAAATGACGGCAAATTCTGGTTTCCCACTGTTTCTGGTGCGGCAATCATTGACCCCAACAATATTCCGCGCAACAGCCTCGCTCCTTCGGTAGTGATTGAAGAAGTAATTGTTGATAAAGAAACGTATTCGCCGCACAACGACGAAATCACGATCCCTGCGGGAAAAACAAATTTTGAATTTCACTTTACAGCACTTAGCCTTTTGTTTCCGGGTAAGGTTCGCTTTAAGTATATGCTTGAAGGATTCGATAAAGACTGGGTTGATGCCGGAACACGCCGCTCGGCATTCTACACCAATATTTCTCCGGGCAGCTACACATTTCGCGTGAAAGCCTGTAACAATGATGGTGTTTGGAATGAAACGGGCGCAGAACTTGATTTCTACTTTCGCCCCTATTTCTACCAAACATGGTGGTTTGGCTTGATTTGTTTGGCACTCGTTGTTGGTGGGGCGTATCAGGCGTATCGGATTCGTATTCAAAGTGCTGAAAAGCGTGAGCAGGAGCTGAGTAAGCGGATTGATGAGATGGTTGTTGACCTCAAAACGGCTCACGAAGCCACACTTGTTGAAAAAGAAAGCGTGGAGAAAAAGGTTGAATTGGCTGTGCGAGAATCTGAATCGCACCGTCAATACTTGGCATCATCGGTCGAGGAGTTGCTGCAAGAAATGACCCGCTTTGCTTCTGGAAATCTCAATATCCAAATGATTCCCCAAAGCAGCGATGATATTGGGCGACTCTACGACGGCTTCACCAAAGCTGTTGAAAATATTGCCACGATGATGAAGCAAGTAACGGAAGCCGTAAACACGACTGCCCGCGAAAGCCGCGATATTTCTGGTTCGGTCGAACATATGTCGCGTGCAGCGCAGCGCCAAAACACGCAAGTTTCGGAAGTCCGGGCGGCTATCAACGAGATGGCGCATACGATTCACGACACATCAAAGAATATTACCTTGGTTGCTTCCATTGCTACGGAATCGGGCGAAAACGCCAAAGAAGGCGGGAAAATTGTAGCGCAAACGATTGATGGAATGAACAAAATCAGCGAAGTTGTGCAGGCTTCCGCGACGACGGTGCAGCGTTTGGGTGAGCGAAGTATTGAAATCGGTGATATTATCGAAGTGATTAACTCTATTGCCAATCAAACCAATCTTCTTGCCTTGAATGCGGCTATTGAAGCGGCTCGTGCTGGTGAGCATGGAAAAGGCTTTGCAATTGTTGCCGATGAAGTACGCCAATTAGCCGAAAGCACGACCAAAGCGACAAAGCAGATTACCACGATGGTCAAGCAAATTCAGCAAGATATTGGCGAAACCGTGCAAACCATGAAACAAGGAACACGCGAAACGCAAGCCGGAAAGCGCCTTGCAGAAAAAGCGGGAACGGCATTAGGAAGCATTATTGACCAAACAGAAAAGGTTGCCAGCATCACCACCCAAGTGGCTGCTGCCAGCGAAGAGCAAGCCGCCACAAGCGAGGAAATACGCCGCAATGTGGACGATATGACCCACACGCTGGCGCAGTTTACGAAAGAGATTACAGAAGTTGCCGATGCGTCGGAATCGCTGAAGTCCTTGGCAAGCAATTTGCAAAAATTGACACGGCAATTTAGAATGGAATAGAAAAAATACAACAAATGTTGAAGCAACTCGTCTAGTATGGGCTGGTAATCCTAACACTCTGGGGATGCAATGGTTTCGACAGGGTGATGATAGAGCGTCTGATGCGTGTCGTGCTTCGCCGGTGGCGCACGTTAATTCAACTGGCAAATCCTAAGTGGCAACACTTACTCCTACGCAATGGCTGCTTAATTTAGAGCGCCATTACGCATCCGCCTAACGTGTATCTGTTCGGGTTAGTCGCGGGTGTAAACCCTTAAACAGAGCGATGTACAAGTGTGGAACAGGCTTGCACATTCGATTCACTGCTTCTAGCAATTGTCTGCCTGTCGTTTGGCGAAGACGAAAGCGAATGTCATAAAACGACTACACACGTAGTATCAACGTTGTACGCACTTTGGACGCGAGTTCGATTCTCGCCATCTCCACCATTTTATTTTCAAAGCCTTGTAGCCATGCGGCTTACAGGGCTTTTTTGTTTTAAGAATAGTCGTGATGATTCGGCATTAAATCTCTTCATCATAGTAAAAACCATCCTCTTTGTGGAGGATGGTTTTTTTATTGCACAAAGCAATGAGCTATTCCGAGTAAATACTTGATAAATAAGATTGTTGTGGGATTTGTTTAACGAGAGAAACTGGATGAGCGACAAATATTTTTCTTTGGCGTGTAAGTTTTCGCTGCGTCGGTGTAACTAACTATTCATAACAGCAACATTTTTGAACTAGCGCGGCACGAACCATGATATTGGATACATTTCTCACCAGCAGAAAATCGTCACCGAAACAGAAAGGAGGCGGCAATGCAGGACGATGACTCTTCCGAAAAGAAGCAAATACGCAGCTTACAGGAAATGTGGCAGCAATCAATAACGAATGATGCAGTTACATTTAATGAGCGTGAGGTTATGGCGAACATTCAACGTGAGATCCGGCTTCTAAGTCATCACTTGCCACCGAGAAGTTGGTCTGTAATAGCTTTTTTTATATTTCTGCTTGCACGAGCAATAGCATTGGCTGTCAAAGGCTTTGAAATTGGTGATGCGAGTAAAATTCTCTGGGGTTATACAGGCATTATATTCTGGTCGATATTTGCGGCACGGCATATATTTGTTCGTGCGATAACGTACAAGTTTGATATGAGTAGCTACTCAGACTTTCTGACTGGATGGCTTGTACGCGTGAAGCAGGAGATTTTCTACCAAATCACAATTTCGCCATACCTTATTGCAATGCTCATTTTCTCGACAGTGATAAGCCTTTGGTTTGATGCGCGATTATGGCTTGTGGCGAGCTACGTCTTGCTTTTGAGTATTGTCATTGTTCTGGAAATCAAAGCAAGAGATTTTGCAAAGAATGAGCTAGAACCCCTGCGCAACAAGCTAGAATCGGCTCTGCAACAACTTAACGAATCTCAATCCGACCATACCCCATGACGCAAACAACTGACACAAAAAATATCGCATCCCGCGAAGTAGATTTTGTGCGACTGCTGGACGACAACAAAGCCCGCATCATGCGCCTTTGTAGGGCGTACACGGTTTCGCGGGAAGACCGTGAGGATTTGTTCCAAGAAATCGCGGTACACCTTTGGAAGGCGCTTCCCAACTACCGTGCCGAGGCGCAAATTTCCACGTGGCTTTATCGTATTGCGCTCAACGTAGCATTGCGCTTTTCCTACCAGACCAAACGCCGCAAGCCCAATGCAGAGCGCATACCATGGATAGAGGAAACCACACCACATCCGCACGACGACGCAACGCGAGAACGCACCGAGCAGCTTCATCGTTGTATTGCGGCGCTGCCGGAGATTGACCGTTCAGTGATGGTGTTGTATCTGGAGGAGTGTTCGTACAAGGAAATAAGCGAGATTACGGGGTTGACGGAAACCAATATTGGCGCGAAAATTAGCCGCATCAAAGATAAATTACTCGGATGTATGCGCAAGAGCGAGGGAGGTGAGGCATGAATAACGAACAGAGCGCTGAAGAATTGAATGACCTCAAGAACCTTTGGCAACAAACAATCACAAATGATTCACTTAAAATTAAGGAGCGAGAAATGCTACGCGAGATTCAATACGATATGGACACTTTTGACGAAAAATTTGGTTTCGGTACGTGGAAACAGGTTATTTTCACTGGCTTGATGTCCGTGATGATGATATTGATGAGTATGAAGCAAACGCTACAAATATCAAAATCAATCTTTCTATTATTGGCTATTATGTCCCCAATTCAGTTTATTTTCCATCTTTGGACAAAATTGGAAAAGCGCAAATATGACCTTTTCAAAACAGAAGATTATTACACATACAATTTAGAGCGCGTTCGCCGTCAAATGGCTTGGTTGCGCTATTCATCGGGATTTTTTCTGGGAGGTTGCGCCGCCTTATATGCGGGATATTGGGATGAAATATCAGCAGACCTCACGTTCCACATACTCTTGCTTGCAGCTCTTGTATTGGGAAGCGTCTATGGTATCTGGCAATACAAATACCGACTAATGCCGCTTAGAAATAACCTTCGTGATGCACTCTTCGATATTCGCAATCCTTACCCCATACAAAATGATGCAAACTCATAACATAAGATGCTCACCAATCTTGTTCAAGAAACGGAAAATCACACGAAAATTCAATCGTATTTTATTCGTTTTTGGTTTCTGCTTTATGGTTTTGTGGCTGTGCAGATTTCGTGGATGTTGCGCCCGTTTGTTTGCTCGTCATCGCTGGAGTTTCAGCTTTTGCGGGGCTTGCGGGATAATGTTTATGGCGATATTTTGTATTCGATAGCACATATTTTAGGCTTGCGGTAAGTACGGAAGCAAAAACAAAGAGGTACTTGAGGGCGTGAAGTGTTCTTGGCTTGAATTCCACCATCCTTGTTGCGGAAAATTTCGTATTATTGGAGTATTGAAAAATATATCCAACATTTCATTTTCCCAATTGCAGGAGACCGATTATGCCAAGCGCGACCCCTTCTTCCTTTATCCCCTTGGAAAATATCATCATTCCTGCGGGCTTCTCGAAACCACTGGTGGAATTATCTCCGGTTCGCAAGATAGCATTGGCACTGTTTGTCATGGGATTGCTTGTTTTTATTATCGGCGGAACGGGTGCATTTACGGCTGTTCCCTTGCTGTATTCGTTTGGAAGTTTGGGCTTGGCAACGTTGGGGGCGCTTTTGTATTTGTTGCCACTTTTCCGTGAGTATAAGCCGGGGATTCATCATAACGGCATTATGTTCAGCAAGGTGCAGAGCCGTGGGGCGTTGGCATGGATGGTGGGGATTGGCATGACGGGGTTTTATGTGCTGCTCTACTGGTATGCGGAATATTTGCAGCACTGCATTCGCGCCGCCGACCCTCTTAGTTTCTGGCTTCGCGGCAAGGCTGCCGACCAGTGGTTTCTCTATGGAACGCTCTATACGCTGGCTGTCGTCATCATGGGTGTCCGCATGATTGCGAAATATCGCCATAGCCGCTACCAGATTATTCGCACTCTTTCGGTTGTTGTTTTTCAGTTGATGTTTGCCTATTTGATCCCCGCATGGTTGCAAATGATGAACCAGCCCGAGTTTTATTTCACCTACTTTTGGCCCCTCAAATACGACTACCTCAATCCCGCCAACGTCCGATATTTCCTTGCTTCTCCGAACCAACTCATGGTTTTTATGATTATTTGGGGAATGATTATGACGTTTGTGGCAACGCCTGTTCTGACGTATTTTTTCGGAAAGCGCTGGTACTGTTCGTGGGTGTGTGGCTGCGGAGGTTTGGCAGAAACGCTTGGTGATCCCTTCCGTCAGAACTCTGATAAATCCTTGAAAGCATGGAAGATTGAGCGTTGGATGATTTATAGTGTTCTTATTTTTGTAACGTCCATGACGGGCTTGCTTTGGGTTAATTCCGCTATGCAGGGCGGTGTATTGGGCGAGTTTTCGCTTGGCTATGCAAAGGCATATAGCTTTTTCGTAGGCTCACTGTTTTCCGGTGTCGTCGGAACGGGCTTTTATCCGATTATGGGAAGCCGCGTCTGGTGTCGTTTCGGCTGCCCGATGGCGGCTGTACTGGGCTTGTTTCAGCGCCATTTTTCGCGCTTCCGCATCACTACCAATGGCGGTCAGTGTATTTCCTGCGGCAACTGCTCAACCTACTGCGAAATGGGCATAGATGTTCGCTCCTACGCACAGCGTGGCGAGAATATTGTTCGTGCTTCGTGTGTCGGTTGTGGTGTTTGCTCCTCCGTTTGCCCACGCGGTGTGCTTTCGTTGGAAAATGGTGCTGCAAAAGGAAGAGTCAAACAATAATCTATTGCCCGTAACACCTCACTACTCAAGCTATTCTGCGCTATGAATAAACTTTGGATAAAAATTGCCTTACCAATTATTTTGGTCTGTTGGCTGCTGCTGGAAATTGTACTGCAAGTGGCGCTCAAGGTCAATATTGATGACCGCAGAGCGATGATTGCCGAGCGTTTACGCGATGTGGCAACGGCAGCCGCACAAACTATTTCCGGCGAACAACACGATGCCGCCCTCAGCAAAGACTCCGCCGCGAAAGCAATGTTTGCGGAAGTCGTCAAACCTCTTGCTGCGATGCGCTCTGCGCTTGGGTATGCGGAAAATTGGTACACGCTCACAGCCTCCGAGACAAACGAAACCACCTTTGGCATTATGACCCATCCAACACCTTTCTCCGGCGATAAATACACCTTCCGTGACGCAGGTGTGGCAGCTACGTTTCATCGTGCGCTCAAAGAAGGAAAAGCGGGTTCGACGGATATTTACAAAAGCGATAACGGTGTGTGGATTTCCGGTATGGCTCCCATCAAAAACGCGCAAGGCATTTCTGTTGCGGTCTTGGAGGTGGATATTTCCTACAAAGAATATTTGGCAGTGGAAAATCAAATCCGTAATCAGGCATGGATTGTGCGCGGGATTGGCGTTGTTTTGAGCCTTATTGTCGGGTTTGTGTTGGGACGCTGGCTTGCAACACCGATTGCGCGGTTGCGCGGCGCGGTCAGGGAATTTACCGAGCGTTTCAGCGAAGATCCTGAAACTGCAACAATTAAGGTCGATCTCAATCGTACGGACGAAATCGGCGAACTTGGCGGGGAGTTCAACACGATGGCGGTAAACTTACGGAAAATGAGTGCTTTGACCGAACAAGAACGCCGCCGCGCCATTCGCAAATCCGAACAAGCTGCCGAAGATGCCCGCAATGAGGTCATTGAGCAGCAATTTTACTTGGAAGCTGAAGTTGAGCGTATTACGCGATTTTTGGATGCTGTACGACAAAATGATTTGAGCAAAACACTCAAAGCCACTAAAGATGATGCCGTCGGGCAGCTTGTCGCTGCGCTGAATGATGCGATAGAGGCGCAGCGCCAGACGATTATCCAGATGCAAGATGCCGCTTCGAGTTTGGCGGCAGCTTCGTCGCAAATTGCCGTCAACGCAGACCGCATCTCGCATCAAAGCCATGAACAGTCTTCGCGTGTCGGTGAAATTGCTGAAGCAATCGAAGGAATGTCTGTCTCCATCAACGATATTGCGAACAATGTCGGCGCTACTTCGGACGTGTCGCACGGCGTTGTGGATTCCGCAAAAACGGGTCAAAGCGCCGTTCAAAGCACGTTGGAGAGCATGACAACGATTGCTGGTGTTGTGGAAAGTATGGCGAGTGTCGTGATGAAATTAGGCAATTCATCCGAGCAGATTGGGGATATTGTCGAAACCATTGAGGAAATTGCCGACCAAACCAATCTTCTGGCACTCAACGCAGCTATCGAAGCCGCCCGCGCAGGCGAGGCAGGAAAAGGCTTTGCCGTGGTCGCTGACGAAGTACGCAAACTTGCCGAAAAGACCACGAAGGCAACGAAAGAAATCACGAAAACGATTCATCTGATTCAAGGCGATACGAAAAATGCGACCGATGCAGCCAGCGTTGGCGCAGAGCGTGTTCGCACGGGCATCCAACGGGCAACAAATGCCGGAGAACGCTTGAAATCAATTGTCGAAGGTATCGAACACGTCAATACACTTATCATCCAAATTGCGAAGGCAGCCGAGAAGCAGTCTGCCTCTGCGCAAGAAATTACGCGGAATGTCGAACACATTGGTCGTGCTATTGTCTCGAATAATAGCGATATTTACGGTGTTGCAAGTTCAGTCGGTAGCATCAATGAGCAAGCGGAGCATTTGAAAAGTGTTGCCGACCAGTTTGTTCTGGAAAACCGGGCGGCTCTGGCAGGTGGTGAATCGCTCAAACCCGCTTCATTGCCTGCGCGACCGAATTTGCGGTTACAATAGTGAGTAGTGTTAAAATCTAGGGCGGTCGCATGAAAATATTTTGCCCGCATCAATTCTTGCTTGGCTGCCAAACGGACTACAAAGACCTATTATACCAATTCAAGTTAATGCCTGTGCATAAATTTTATGTATATTTGGTAATTACAAGATAATTACACAAATTTATTTTCAAAACTATGCGCCATCCATTACCTGCCATTCGCCAAAGTGTCGAATATCTGCAAAAACTCTTGCGT
>CANHDJ010000051.1 GCA_947459425.1 Ignavibacteria bacterium | reverse complement strand
GGGATTGTGGATTGCTCGACAGAAGTGCTCACTGGTACGGTTTGTGCATTGGCTACGACGCTGGTAACGAGCGTCAGGGCGAGAAAAATCATGATGCGTTTCATGGCGAATTCCTATAAAAAAACTGTGAAAATGATGGGTATTGCTGCAATGCAAAAGAAGATGAAGTCGCGTACGCTTTGATGCCATCTGGATTTGCGGAAAGAATGATTGTCGTTGTCAACTATAAACAAGATTGGATGAGTAGGAGAAAAGTTACACGAAATTTGGGATATGCTCAGTTATTTCGCTAGCGCTCCTAGTTGTCGTGCAGATAAGTTCTTGCTCAAAAGTTTTCTGCCAAAACTCGTAAAACAAGGCAGCATAATGCCTTGCTACTCATACTGAATAATTTTTGGTCAAGAACTTCGTTCTGTTTTTGTACTGAGAACTACGGAAATTCAGTGAAATGTACCCCAAAGCAATTCTGGATAAGTGCTTAGGCTGAGTGACGAACCTCAAGAGCCGATAAAATCTGGTCTGCTGGGTATTTTTTGTGGAATTGCCCTTTACCTATCAAAACCCTGTAAGTAAGACATAATCTTGCTTACAGGGTTTTTTGTTGCAAAGGTGCGTAAAAATTCCGTAGTTCTCGGTTTTGTGGTCTTTTCTGTACCCATCAGCCATCAAAATCCGTAATTGTACGGAGCGAAAAACCGCAATACTACTGATAAAATCTGTTACGAGTTTCGCTATCTTTGCAATCAGTAGCACTATTCATCGTTTTCACCAATATTTTTCAGGATGTTTTTTATGCACCTCATTCGTTTACTCAGTGTCTCTCTGCTCCTTGCCTTCAGTGCCGTAGCAGCATTTGCCTTCCCCAATGGACTTATTCGCGCCACAAGCGTTGGCTGCACCTGTCATGGCGGCGCAAGTACCGCCACAAGCCTCTCTATTCCCGGTCGCAGTGGCACGATTACCGCCAAAACAGGCGAAACCCTTTCACTCTCTCTGATGGTCGCTCACGGCAGCAATAGTGCTGCCGGCATGAATTTGGCAGTTGTCAATGCTTCTGATGTCAATGTCGGAACGCTTATTGCCGGAGCGGGGTCGCAGCTTTTAAGCGGCGAACTCACGCACACCAGCCCACAATCCTTGAGTGGCGGTAGCGTCTCATTTCCGTTTCAATGGACTGCGCCTTCCACGCCTGGTACATACACGCTTCGCGCCGTTGGCAATGCGGTAAACCGCGATGGCTCATCTGGCGGCGATGCATGGAACTCACTCACGCCAATCACGATTACCGTCGAGCCAAATATTCCCACGTCGTTTAGCATTTCGGGAAGAATCGTGAATCCAAGCGGTGTTGCGGTATCAGAGGCAATCGTCACCGATGGCACACGCAGCGCAATTACGGATGCTCAGGGTAATTACACCATCACAGGCGTTCCCAACGGCACATACACGCTGACGGCAGCACGGATAAATTGGACGTTTTCGCCGACAACAATAGCGGTAACGGTAAATAGTGCAAATCTGACAGGGCAAAATTTCACGGGGACGCGCCTCTGGGCGGTTACGGGAACGATTACGAATCCGGCGGGCGTTGCTGTGCCTGACGTGATTGTGACAGTCGGCTCTTCAACAGCGACGACGGATGCGCAAGGTCGTTATACGCTGTGGCTGGCAAACGGCAGCTATACCGTCCGTGCAGCCCGCATCAACTGGACGTTTTCCCCCGCAACACAGGCGGTAAGCGTTGCCGGAGCGGATGTTGCAGGGCAAAACTTCACAGGAACGCGGCTCTGGGCGGTCACGGGAACGATTACGAATCCGGCGGGCGTTGCTGTGCCTGACGTGATTGTGACGGTTGGTTCTTCGACAGCGACGACCGACGCGCAAGGCAGGTATACGCTGTGGCTGGCAAACGGCAGCTATACCGTCCGTGCAGCCCGCATCAACTGGACGTTTTCCCCCGCAACACAGGCACTCAGTGTTGTTGGAGCAGACATAGCGGGACAAAATTTCACGGGGACGCGCCTCTGGGCAGTTACGGGGTCGGTTCAAAATCCAAGCGGTATGGGGGTTTCGGGGATAACAATGACGGCAGGTTCTTCGACAGCAACCACCGATGCACAAGGCAATTACACGCTTTGGCTGGCAAATGGCACATACACGCTCACACCAAGCCGCACCAGTTGGACGTTTTCCCCGGCAACATCAATGTTTACCGTTGCCAGTGCAGATGTTCAAGTGCCGCGCATTACGGGTATGTTGATGAGTTCAGTGCGCACACTTGGCGATGATGCTGGTGTTTCGGTCTATCCAAATCCAGCCACAGAATTTGCAATCGTTTCCTATACAACCTCCTCACCCAAACGCATCCGATATGAAGTCTATTCTTCATTAGGGGAGTTGATGCGAACATTTGAAGAGTCGCGTCCGGCAGGAACGCACCGTTTTATGCTGCCTTTGGAAAATTTGGCAAGCGGTGTGTATTACTGTCGGATACGCTCTTCAGAAGGTATGTTGGGGACGGTTTCGATTATTGTACAGCCGTAATTGGTATATTCTCCTTCGGAACTGAACACTCGTGATTATGAGCCTTGCCTGGAGATGAGGTCGGTGAAAATGCTACGACCAGAGCCTTTTCAACACTTCCTCCTCTCCGTCCCTCAAGCTGTGTCATTCGTCCCAAAATACATTTCGTTGTGCAACCCTTTAAAGGTAAATGCCGTAGTATTGTGCAGGACTACGGCATTTTTCGTTCTATTCAGCGTCCATGCTACCGTGAGATAGTACAAGGAAACTCGTAACTAAACTCAAGCACAGTGCTTTTTTCTGATGCAATATTAGACAATTCGCAAACGATAGACGTAATTTTCCTACCCCTTCATTTTCACCACTTTTCCCCTTCAAGTTATGCACGGAATTATTCACTTCGAGCTTCGGAAATTTGTCGAATCCCGCTATGGTGGCTCTGATACATGGGATTTCCTGCTCAAAAAGGCTGGTCTTGCCGATAATCTCTATTTCCCGAATCAAAACTATCCTGATAGCGAATTGGTTGCGATACTCGTCGCTGCTTCGGAAGCCACCGGAAAGAGTATTGATGCGCTTCAGCGCGAATTTGGCGAATTTATGGTGCCAGATATGGCGCAAACCTACAAGGCATATATCAAAAAAGAATGGAAATTGCTGGATTTTCTCGAAAATATTGAAGAGACTATCCACGGCACAGTGCGCCGCAATAACCCCGGTGCGGCTCCGCCAAGCCTCAAAATTACTCGCATCAACCCCAAAGAGGTAATGATTGAGTACACCTCAGAGCGCAAAATGTATGGCGTACTGCACGGTATCTTGCAGGGGGTGATCAATCTGTATCAAGAAAAGGTTGCCGTCAAGGTGGTCGCACAATCGCCAGTGTATCAGGTGAATGTAGCTTTGGTCTCATAGTTGCATCGAAAATCAAAACGCCCTCAAAGCAAGATACAATATTGCTTTGAGGGCGTTTCTGTTGGAATTGCTTCAAAAAGAAAAACTCTACCTATCCGATGGAACAAGAAGGTGTACAGGGATTTTGGGCGCGAAATTGGGAGTAATCTCACGGTTTCGGGCTTGGTAAAGTTAGTCTTTCGGCGCTAAATTTCATTGAACGCACTAACTTGTTTAGACCGCCATCACTTCTTTCTCTTTTGCTTCGGTCATTTCATCCACATTTTTGATAAAGCGGTCGGTGACTTTTTGAATTTCCTGCTCACCGCGTTTACGCTCATCTTCGGACAAATGCTCATCCTTTTCTACTTTTTTGAGAACTTCATTGTGGTCGCGGCGGATGTTGCGAATCGCAATACGGCTGTCTTCGGCGAATTTTTTGCACGTTTTCACGATTTCTTTGCGACGTTCTTCCGTCAACATAGGAATCGGCACACGCACAACGTTTCCGTCATTCGATGGATTTAACCCCAAATCTGCCTCTCGAATAGCTTTCTCAATGGGTGTAAGCATTGCTTTTTCAAATGGCTGTACAACGATAGTACGAGGGTCGGGGACTGCCATCGAAGCCACTTGATTGATTGGCATCGGGGAGCCGTAATAATCCACACGAACAGGGTCCAGGATCGCCGCAGAAGCCCGTCCTGTGCGCACTTTTGAGAAATCTTGTTGCAAGTGGTCGAGTGTCTTTTTCATCGCCGCCTGCGCTTTATTAACAACATCTTGTACCGGCATAATCTTGAAGAAATGTTGAGTTGTAAATCTTTGAGTTGTGAATTTTTATCGTCCAATGTGGCAAACTTTCGTTGGTCGAGGGGATCAATTGGTAATCTTCGTACCAATAGCCTCGCCCAGAACCAAGCGTTTCAAACCGCCCTTCATTGCCATATCATACACAATAATCGGAACATTATTCTCTTGCGCCAGCGTAAAGGCCGTTAAATCCATCACGCGCAAATTATTTTCCAGCGCATGGCGGAAGGTAACGGTATCGAAGCGTTTGGCATTCGGATTTTTTTCTGGGTCTGAATCATAAACACCATCAACGCGCGTTCCTTTGATGATAACATTCGCGTTAATTTCCGTTGCACGAAGCGAAGCCGTGGTGTCGGTTGTAAAGTAGGGATTTCCCGTGCCAGCGCCAAAAATGATGACGCGCCCTTTTTCCAAATGCCGCACAGCACGGCGGCGAATATACGGCTCGGCAATTTGCGACATCGTAATCGCTGTTTGCAAGCGCGTTGGTACGCCGCGTAATTCCAAAGCATTTTGTAGGGCAATGGAGTTGATAACCGTTGCCAACATCCCCATATAATCGCCTGAAACGCGGTCAATACCGTGATGTTCGGCATTGATGCCGCGATAAATATTGCCACCCCCGATAACAAGCGCTATTTCGACACCAAGTTCGTGGATTTCCTTCACTTCTTCTGCCACATAGCCTAAAATACTCGAATCAATACCGTACTGCTGCGATCCAAGGAGCGATTCGCCGCTTAATTTGAGCAAAATGCGCTTGTAATGTGGTTTCATCGGAATAAGGTAAAAAAGAGGTAAAAGAAAAAATAGCAGATACGCCAAGCCCACAGAAAAATGGCTCAAAACACGTTGTTTTGAGCCATTTTTGTAATACCGATTTAATTATTGGCAGCGTTTTCCGTTGCTGCACTGTCGCCTGTTTCGCCCAAGAAATAGCGCCGGAAGCGCACGGCATCAACACCCGATCCGATTTCTTTCAGAACGTCGGTTACGGTTTTGCCGGAATCTTTCACGAAGGTCTGTTCGACAAGGCAGAATTCTTGGTAGAATTTCTCAACGCGCCCTTCGGCGACCTTTTGGGCAATTTCAGGCTTTTTCCCTTGCTGAATTGCCTGCTCCATGTAGATTTCTTTTTCTTTGTCAAGCGTCTTGGAATCAACCTCATCGCGGCGGGTGAAGCGCGGACTCATAGCAGCAATTTGCATCGCAATATCACGCATTTGAGCGCGAGCAGCATCGCCGGATGGCGCGGCAGTGAACTCAAGCAGAACGCCGAGTTTATTGCCGGTGTGGATATACTCCATAATGAAGCCGTTTGCACCTGCTTCGAGGCGCTCATAGCGCTTCAAGATGATACGCTCACTGAATTTTGCCAGCATTTCGTTCATCAAATCGCCAAGTTTTTTGCCGCCGATGTCAGCAGACAAGAGCGCTTCTTCGTTAGCGGGATTTTTCGCCAAAATTGTGTCAATAACCGTATTGACAAAATTGACAAATTCTTCATTCCGCGCAACAAAGTCTGTTTCGCAGTTGATTTCGACGATAGCGCCGATTTTGCCCTCGGAGGCAGTTTTGGTAATAATGAGTCCTTCGTTAGTCGTGCGGTCGGAGCGTTTCGCAGCCGAAGCCGCACCACGCTTGCGGAGATACTCAATTGCGCCATTCATGTCGCCTTGCGATTCATCAAGCGCTTTTTTGCAATCTGCCATACCTGCGCCCGTAGTTTCGCGCAAGTTCTTGACCATATCAAGTGTTACAGCCATGATGTGTTTCTAAGAAAATATTGATGAGTAAGAGTAATTTCGTAATTATTCAGCAACAACCTCTGCCGCAGCAGGTTCGCTTACCGATTCATCGCCAGCATCGGAGGAGTTGACTTCCGTACGTGGACCGCGTTTGCGCGGACGACGACGGGATTTGTTGTCGTCTTGGTCGTCGGAGAAAGCGTCTTTGTCGTCGGCGCTGGTATCAATGTTATGAATTTTTGCATATTCTTTGCCTTCCAACACCGCATCAGCCATGATTTTTGCAATAAGTTCTACCGTGCGAACGGAGTCATCATTTGCTGGAATTGGGTAATCAACGGTATTCGGATCGCAATTCGTGTCAACGATAGCAAAAATCGGAATGCCGAGTTTGTGCGCTTCGTCAATAGCGATATGCTCTTTTTTAATATCAACGATGAACATTGCGCTTGGAAGGCGCGACATATCGCGGATACCGCCCAAAATTCTGTCGAGTTTCTCTTTTTCGCGGCTCAAAACGAGGCGCTCTTTTTTCTTGAGTTTCTCGAATGTGCCATCGGATTCCATTTTCTCAATCGCTTCCATGCGACGGATGGATTTGCGAATGGTCGCAAAATTGGTGAGCATACCGCCCAACCAACGGTCAGCCGCGAAATATGCACCGCAACGGCGGGCTTCACGGGCGATAACGTCTTTTGCTTGTTTTTTTGTACCGACGAACATAAAACGCCCGCCTTTGCTGGCAACTTCTTGTGCGGCATCGTGCGCCACATCAATCAGGAGTTGGGTTTTGCGAAGGTCAATGACGTGAATGCCATTGCGCTCGGCAAAAATAAAATTCCGCATTTGCGGATTCCAACGGCGGGTAAGGTGTCCGAAGTGTGCGCCAGCTTCGAGCAGTTGCTCAATACTTGCTTTAGCCATGAAAAGAACTCCAAAATAAAAGATTGTGTTAAAACTTCTGCACCGTTCATCTTATCTGCCGCAAGCGTACTTTTTGTCCGCCACACACGGGATAATCCGGGCGCATGAATGATGGTATGAAAATAATAGTACGAAATCGAATAGACAAATCGGCTGCAAGGCGTAAAGCGCTTTGCAGCCGACGAAAGAGCGTATATCGTCAAAATTGAGCGGATTAACGCTTGGAGAACTGGAAGC
Source organism: Ignavibacteria bacterium (assembly GCA_947459425.1). GTDB lineage: Bacteria > Bacteroidota > Ignavibacteria > Kapaibacteriales > UBA4661 > PH2015. The sequence goes on along the minus strand of CANHDJ010000051.1, from coordinate 19,016 downwards.
GCTTCCGTGCTTTTTTGCGACCGTATTTTTTACGCTCAACCATACGCGGATCGCGCGTCAGGAGGTCGGCAATACGGAGCGTGGAGCGAAACTCTTCGTTGTAGGTGACGAGTGCGCGAGCGATACCAAGGCGCATAGCACCCGCTTGACCGCTTTTGCCACCGCCGAGCGCCTCAATAACAACATCGAACGTGCCGATGGTGCCAGTGACGGTAAGCGGCTTCAATACGTCTAAGCGTTGAAATTCGGATGCAAGATAGGTTTCGAGCGATTCTTTGTCGTTAATCACGACTTTGCCGACACCGGGCTTTAAGCGCACTTTCGCAATGGCGTTTTTACGCTTGCCGGTTGCTGAATAAACTGCTGTTGCTGACATTGGCGTTATGGAGAAAAAAGAAGTGAAAAATCAATTACGATTTAAAGTTGTACGGCAGAGGATATGCCACGGGCTGTTGTGCCGTGTGGTCATGCTCTGAGCCGTTGAAGACGCGCAATTTCTTCGCGAGTTTGTCGCCGAGCGACGTTTTCGGAAGCATACCGCGCACGGCGTGTTCGATTGCAAACGCCGGATTGGTTTTCTTCACTTCTTTGTAGCTTTTGAAGCGAGCGCCGCCCGGGTATAGCGTGTTGCGATAGTATTCTTTTTTCTCAGCGCGTTTTGCCGCCATGGTTGCGTGTTCCGCGTTGATAACGATTACATAGTCACCACAATCAGCGTGCGGTGTGTAATATGCTTTATGCTTACCGCGAAGCAGCGTGGCTACTTGCGCCGCGAGGCGACCGATATTTTGTCCGGTAGCATCAACCACGAGCCATTTATGCTCAATGATTGCCTCGTTTGCGGATTTCGTAGATTTCGTGTACGGTGTCACGGATTGTGCCTACTTTTTAAACTGTTGAACGATATTGATTTGTTTCGGTTATGGCTATGGTCTCTGCGTATCGTTACATCATAATACCCGTTATGCGGCAAAAATTTTGCAGAGCCTACAAAAATATCATAGAAAAGAAAATTTTCCAAATCGTATTTGCTTTAAAGGAAATATTTCTGTGGAAAAGTAGTAACCATCATCGGTAGCGAAGGCTTTTACTCGCCATGACATTGCACTCCATGAGCAAATCTTTTCAAAAAACATCATCAAACCAGAAAAAAGAGTTGCGCACCCCTATCGGAAAATTGTATATTCGGCTTCACATTACAATACACTGCATTTTGTGAATTTTCGCCCACTTGTACGGAAGGACTCGCATACGCATGAAACTCTCCGAATTTAATTACAACATCCCCAAAAAACTCATTGCGAAGTACCCCGCCGACCCGCGTGATTCCTCGTATATGATGGTACTGAACCGTCAAACCGGCGAAATTGAGGACAAAAAATTTGCCGATATTCTCAATTATTTCCAAAAAGGCGATTGCCTTGTTATCAACGATACAAAAGTCTTTCCGGCACGGCTTTTTGGCAAAAAAGAAAAAACGAATGCGAAAATTGAAGTCTTGCTTTTGCGGGAACTCAAGGCAGAAGACCGCATTTGGGACGTAATTGTTGATCCTGCCCGCAAAGTGCGCATTGGGAATAAAATTTACTTTGATGAAAACAAGCTCTATTGCGAAATTATCGACAATACCACCTCGCGTGGACGCACGGTGCGCTTCAACAACGTCGGCGACATTTACCGCATCATTGACCGTATCGGGCAGATGCCGCTTCCTGACTACATTAAGCGCGACCCGACTGAACTTGATAAGGAAACCTATCAAACCGTTTTTGCTGATAAAATTGGCTCTGTGGCTGTCCCTTCGGCAGGATTGCATTTCACCAAACCACTTCTGAAAAAATTGGAAGAAAAAGGCGTTACTATCGCTCGCATCACCCTGCATATCGGGTATAGCGTCTTTGACCCCGTTGATGTGGAAGACCTCACCAAGCACAAAATGCACTCGGAGTATTTTGAAATCAATAAAGAAGCCGTCGAGACCGTCAATAAGGCGCTGAAAGGTAAAAAACAAGTTGTTGCCGTCGGCTCAAGCGTAGCGCGGGCTTTGGAATCAAGCGTTTTGACAACCAATGCTATCAAAATTAATCGAGGCTGGACGGATAAATTTATTTATCCGCCTTACGAGTTCAAAATTGTGAGCCGACTCATCACCAATTTTCACCCGCCAAAGTCAACACTCATGCTGCTTTCCGCCGCTTTCGCCGGGAAAGATGAGTTGATGAAGGCATACAAACGAGCAATGAAACAAGAGGCACGCTTCTTTTCCTATGGCGATGCGTTTTTTATCATTTAACGCCATCCCATAGAGCATTGAAAGACACATAGTTACAAGCCTCTTGCTTACCATAGCAAGGGGCTTTCTTATGAAAACGTTCTCATACTCCCAATTTCCTTGCGCCATGACCGACATCACGCTCCACAATATTGCCAAACGCTATGAAAATGGCTTTGAAGCGGTAAAAAATCTTTCACTGCGACTTGAAAGCGGGAGTTTTACCGTATTGCTTGGTCCGTCAGGGTGCGGGAAAACCACCACATTGCGCATGATTGCTGGCTTGGAAGCAATTTCGTCGGGTGATTTATACTTCGGCGAAGAGCGAATGAACGATGCACCGCCCAAAGACCGCGATATTGGTATGGTCTTTCAAAACTACGCCCTTTACCCGCATCTGACCGTCTTTGAAAATATTGCCTTTCCCTTGCGCTTGCGCCGCGAAAGCAAAGCCTCGCTTGAAGAGCGCGTCCGTGCTGCGGCGCAGACGGTTGAACTAACGGAATTGCTGGGACGCAAGCCGAAACAACTCTCCGGCGGGCAGCGACAGCGCGTAGCATTGGCGCGGGCAATCGTCCGCAAGCCGCGTGTGTTCTTGTTCGACGAGCCATTATCGAATTTAGATGCACAGTTGCGCCAGCAAATGCGCTCTGAAATTACGCGCTTACAGCGTTTAGTGGGCGCAACGGCAGTCTATGTCACCCACGACCAAAGCGAGGCAATGACAATGGCAGACCAAATAGTCGTTTTGAACGGTGGAGAATTGCAGCAAGTCGGTACGCCGCATGAAATCTATACAAACCCGCAAAGCCTCTTTGTTGCTGGCTTTGTCGGCAGCCCGTCTATCAATATGTTTAGTGGGGAAATCCGTTCCGAAGCAGGGAAAATGGTATTTTACGAACAGGGAAGCCAAAGCGCATTTACCCTGCCGCAGCAAGCCCTCGCCACCGCTTTCAGCACATTGCCCTTAAAAGCCACTCTTGCCATTCGCCCCGAACATCTTGCTTTTGCGCCTTTTGGCACAGAAGCAATTTTGTATCAGCTTTCTGGCACAATTCGGCGTAGAGAATTTTTAGGACACGAACAGCTTATCTATGTGGAAACCAGCCCAGAAGCGGCATTGAAGATTATCCGCACAACTGATTTGCACCAAGCGGCGGCGATAGGAGCAGTCGTTTCGCTTTTCACTGTGCCAGAGGCTTGCTATCTTTTCGATGCTGTTGGTGCAAGAATTGGGTAGCTTGTATTGATTCGTGCTGTAAAAACGCCGCCATCTGACGGGTTTTCGGGGGCAACTGCCAATGGGCAGAAACAGGAGGAAAAGCCCATCGAACAGCAAAGAAGCCGCCTGATGATGGCGTAGTGCCTGAACGCTTGTCTATAAATAAAAAGCCTGTAAACAAAGTTTAACGGGTTTTTGCCCTTGGAACGTGAATTCAACGTCCTCTTTTGTCATTCGATTGAGTATATTGCGCTCACTATTCGTGCAGCAGACGGCTCTGTTCGAGTAATGATGCCAGATGCGATACGTCCTGCTTTGTGCGCTTTTTTAACCGTTCATCATCAAGGAGAACTGTATGAATACTTTTCAACGATATCGGGTGTGGTTTATTGTCTTGATGTGTATCTATGGAGGATATGCAATAGGCTACGCCCAAACCAAAGATACCACCAATACGTTTGATGCCCTCTCGCTTGAAGAGCTGCTGAGTGTTGAAATTGTAACCGCTACCAAAACGGCGGTCAAACTAACCGATGTGCCAGCAGCAAGTTCCGTCATCACTCGCCAAGATATTTTGCGCTATGGCTATCGAAACCTTGCTGAAGCGCTTGCACGCTCGCCGGAGGCATATACGCATTTCGAGGGAAATAATTTCAGTGTGGATTTTCGCGGCTTTTTTGCGAATAATGTTGCCCGCAGGACGCTGTATCTCATCAATGGGCATCGTATTAATGACCGTTTTCATTTCGGCGATTTTTACCCTGATGTGATCGGCGATTTACAAGATGTGGAACAGATTGAGGTTTTGCGCGGTCCCGGGGCTGCACTGTATGGTAGCGTTGCCATGCTTGGTGTCGTCAATATCATCACCCGCGATGCAAAAAATCAAAAAGAGCAAACAGTATGGGATATGAGCGTGACGGCAGACGAAATCGGTGCCGGAGGCTTGACAAGCAAGTACCAGCTTGGTTTGCGGCATAAATTCAACGATAATGTTTCACTTTCAGCAAGCCTGTACTGGTTTAGCGGGGAAAGCGTCTATGATTCGCGCACTGCAAACACCTCGCGCCCCTGGTCTAGCCTTGATTCGCGGAATGGTGCAGGGATATACAACGTGGTGCAGCGCACCGATGCCTATTTCGATTTGCCACGCTCCACCATTGGTGGCTTTAGCAGCCAGAGATTCACAGGCGGCACACCGCTTCCGGGCTATAATGTGCGGCTGAATGTCGGCGATTTCACCTTCAGCAGTTTTCTCCATACCCGCCTTGCATCATGGATTCCACCCAAAGACAATGCCACGCCGAATCATCCCGATAATATCCGCTCATGGGGAACGCACGCCGTTTTTGCTGAGTGGAAGCCAAAAGGTGCGTTGGAGAACCTTGATATTATGCTCCGTGCTAGCTATAACGTCAACACAAACCGTGAAATTGCTGATTTTAGCGTTACCGATTCAATTCGTAACCCACTTGGTATCGGCACTTCGTCTCTCAATACCGGGCGGATTCCCGGACAGTTCGGTAATGCCAATATTTTCGTGCGTGACAACCGTACAGGGCGCTTTGTTCAGTACATCAACGCTATTGACCGCACCCAACTTACGGATGATGCTGCGCGGCGCAATGGCGGCGGTTCGCAGTTCAATTACGCCGGGGTGGATAAATCCTTTGGCTTGGAAGGGCAGATTGCACCCGTGAAAACGAAGGAACTCTATGTATCGCTTGGCGGAAATTACGAAAATGCTGATTACGAGAATATTCAGTGGTTCTCGCATCGCAACGGTAATTTTATTGGTTGGTCGCCGGGCGGCGGCATTTATGACAAAGGCTTTTATTTTGGTGTGTGGGCGCAAGCTATCTGGACACCGATAGAAGCGCTGACGGTGACAGCAGGCGCTCGATATGACTTCCAAAATGTTACGGATGTCGGGCGGCAAGTTGGGCGTGATTTGCGATATGACCGCATTGTGCGCGGCACGGACACAAGTTATCTGCCGTTTCGCGTGACGAACCGCGTGGCGCAAGATTTTACGCCTCGTGTAGCCGTTAATTATCGTTTAAGCAAAGATGCCAATATTCGCCTTGTCTATGCTCAGGCGTTTCGCGCCGTGCCGCCGCAAGAAATTATTCGTTTGCCACGCGACCCCGTAACGGGCGATATTCCTAATGCCGAGTCGGAAAAATTGAATAACATTGACGCTATTTTTTCCTTCAAACCCACAGAAAACATCAGTTTGACGCTGAATGGTTTCTACATGGACGGCAACGTTGTGTATTCGTTTGCTCCTGCCACACAAAGTTTTAATCGCGGCAGTGGTTGGACAAATATTGGCGGTTCGCTGGCAGCAAATATTGTTTTGCAAGGCGGGCTGGAAATATGGGCAAATGCGACATTCTATGCGTTAAGCCGCTCAAGCGATGCGTACGGTTTTATGCGGGATTGGAAGGACACGACGACTACCGATGGAACGCCTATTGCGCCATTTCTGCCTAATCAGCGTTTGCCGATTGATTCCCCGACGCTGCTTGCAAAGGCGGGCGTTTCCTACCTTTTCCCTTCGCAAACGTCCATTGCTGCTGAGTTTTACTACAATGGCGCAATTCAAATCCTTACGCCAACAAACAACAACTTGAATGAACTTGCGCCCGTTCCGACTCGTGGCAGCACGGCGGGAGTGAACTTTGATGCGCGGAATTTTGTGCAATACCAGATTCCAAGCAGCTTCGCCATGAATTTGACCTTGCGCCAAGATTTAGAACCGCTTGGAATGAAAGGCTTCTTTATTCTCGCAAAGGCTCGTAATCTCTTGGGTACGGACGTGTGGGGCGTTTTGCAAATGGACGCACAAGGCTCGTGGAATTCCAATACCTACAATCGTCCGAATCAGCTGCCCGATTTCGGACGGCAGTTTTATGTACAGATTGGCTATACGATGTAGCCTCACGGTGTAGCCCTGCGCAGCGAAATTTCGCTGCATCGTAGGAATTTCCTCGCACAAATTCGTAATTCTTGATTAAATTTGCCGTTGGCTGGTGAACACCGAATCCGTTCGCCCGGTCAACGGCAATTTTTGTTTGAAAGATGTTCGCATGAGAAAACTTCGCGTTACACGCTCCATTATTCCGAATCTTTTTACGCTGATGAACCTCTTCGGAGGCTTCATGGCGCTGACGCGCATTTCGTCGGGGGATTTTATGGGAGCGGCTGGTTTTATCGTGCTTGCCGGAGTTTTTGATGTGTTGGACGGCGCAGTTGCTCGTTTGACTAAATCCACCAGCGAGTTTGGCGGCGAATTAGATTCGCTGTGCGATGCTGTTTCTTTCGGTGTGGCTCCGGCGTTTCTTCTCTACAAAGTGTATTTTGAGACGCAAGGCGACTTCGGCGTAGTCTTGGCTTCGCTTCCGGCATTAGCAGGAGTGCTGCGCTTGGCGCGTTTTAACGTCCAATCCGCCGGAAGCACCGACAAGCGCTACTTTCGTGGAATGCCCATTCCGGCTGGAGCGCTAACGATTCTTTCCTACACGCTGTTTTATCATACCGGCTCGCAAAGCTATATCCTTCCTGATGCTTGGAAACCCCTTGCTATCACGCTCATCACGCTGTGTGTGGCAGGAATTATGGTCAGCACGGTTAAATACGATGCCGTTCCTACGCCTTCGGGCAAGGTAATACGGGAGCGCCCCGTGGTAATGAGCTATTTTTTTCTTGGAGTAATTATTGCCATTGCCTCAAAAGGCGCACTGCTCTTTCCATTCATGCTTTCGTACATTCTGATTGGTCTGGTGCGCAGTGCAATTAACTTTTTCCAAACCTACAACGATATTGAAGAAGATACGATTGAGGAAGATGAAGCAGACCCGTTTGAGGTCTAGGAAACAAACGCAACCCCCAAAGCAATATGTCGCTCTTTCACCCGCCCACCATCCGCCCCGCCAAATTTGCTGGTAGTAGTTATCCGGCAAGCGCACAAAAACTGTCAGATTTACTTAACAGTGTGGTAGATTCTCCACACCACCTGACACTTTCGGGCGAAAGTGTCAGAAAAAATGCACAGGCGATTATTGCGCCGCATATTGATTTTCGCGTTGGGCTTTCTGCCTACGCTCCGGCGTATTTTGCGCTCTCGGACACTGATGCGGACGTATTTGTAGTGCTGGCAACCTCGCATTATGGCTGGGGAGACCTCTTCATTCCTACATTTCAGCATTTTTCTACCCCGCACGGCGTGGCAAAAACCGACCAAGAACTCCTTCACAAACTCTACGAAAAACTCCCACGCCTCACTCGTGATGATTCGGCACACAACGAGGAACATTCTATCGAATTTGAGGTTGTTTTCTTACAGCATTTTTTCGGTCATCGTCCATTTACAGTGATGCCCATTTTGGTAACATCCTTCTATCCGTTCATTCAAGCATACCACAAGCACCAAACAATGCCGACCGATAGTACAAATTTTATGAGCTTTTGCGAGGCATTGCGTCAAGTATTGGAGGATTCGGGTAAAAAAGTTGCATTCGTGGCAAGTGCGGATATGGCACACATTGGTCGAAAATTTGACGACCCCTTTGATGCCGCATCAATACTCCCAACCGTCGAAGAAGAGGACAAACACTTGCTTTCTGCGATGGAAAATAGCGATGCGGGAGCATATTTTCGGCGTATTGCGGCAGTAAACGATTCCTATAAAATCTGCGGCTTACCGCCTGTTTACACTATGTTGGAACTTGTCTCGCTGACAGGTGGTACAAGCCTTGCATACGAGCAGTGGTACGAGCGACCAACAAAATCAGCCGTAACCTATTCAAGCCTCGCCTATTACGGCGCAAGGCTGTAATTCCTACAAGAAGGTGCAATGGTTGTTTAGCAGAGGTGCGAATGCAGTTCACGCCTCGCGGTGGGAAGTTCATTCGCACTCCAAATTTCCTCCCAAGACGCATCAGCACTCGTGCCGTAACTATTCAACAAGCTGAAAAGAATTATCCGGCGTAGCGAACTGCTTCGCAATATCCTTCAAAATTTCCTGTAAACGCTTGGTAATCGCTGGCGGATACGCCTTTGGGTCTTGTGCGGCTTCTTTCACAGCTTGGGGAACATTCAAAACGCGATATTCCGTGCGCCCCACATTATTGCGGCGTTTGTCAATGTACGTCGGTGTATAACCAACGCCGACAATTTTACTTGCGCCAAGTGCTGTTTTTTCAATATCCAACCACACGACAACGCCTGTTTCACGAGGTTTGGTGCGCTGCCCCGAAATAAAATTCCCCATCGAGTAGATTGCCGGATACATGAGCGTATCAAGCGCTCCTTGCGAAACACGAACAAAGCGTTTATTTTCAACCGTTTGGACGACATGAGGATGCGCACCCAATAGTGCGTGTGCGCCTGCACGAAACAGCCATTCGGCAAACGTGCGCTGCGCTGCACTCGGCTGTAATTGATATTCTGCGCCCCAATGCAAGGAGGCGAGAATAATATCGGGTCGCTCGGCTGCCGGAAGAGTCTGCAAGCGGCGTATATCCTCACGAATAAGCGCTGTGTCTATAATATTGACGGTTGTGCGGTATGCTTGTGGTGCAGCACCGTTATTGAGTCCATACGAATAGGCAATAATGCCGATTTTAATACCTTGCACGGCAATAACAAGAGGTTTGGAGCGCTCTTGCTGAGATTCCGTTGTGCCAGTGTGGGGTATGCCGAGGCTATCGAGTACCTCCAATGTTCGTTTCACGCCAAAATACTGACGGTCAAAAGAGTGATTATTCGTCGTCGTCAGCGCGTCGAAGCCCGCTTGCTTAATGGCAGTGGCGTAAGAATCAGGAGAGTTAAATGCAGGATAACCGGTGTATTCCTTTGCTTTTCCGGCAAGAACAGTTTCGAGATTGCCGAAAGCAAAATCTGCTTTCGCGATAAGCGGCGCAATATGCGTGTAACAAGTTGTATAATCATAGCTTCCGTCGCTTTGCAATGCTGCACTTATCTGGGAGTCATGGCACATAAAATCCCCCACTACTGCCACACGAATCCGCACTGATGCTTGCGTGGAAGGAGTTTGGGCAGTGAGATTCGCAAGAACGAAATTTGTCAACACGACAATCACAATAAACAAACGAGATAACAGCATAATACGCAAGGATAAAGGGGAAATAAAAAACTCATCGCCCAAGAAGCAGCGTTACTTGAAGAAAGTAATCATGCTGCTTGGGCGATGAGTCGAATAGAGTTATCAAGGGTCAAAACCTGTATCAGTCTTGTGCGGCAAGTGCGGAACGAAGTTTTGATCTGGTGCCGATATGTAAAACAGCACCATTTGGCGTAATATTGCTTGGGATACTACCAAGTCGCTGCGGGGTAAGATTATCTAAATCTGCCGGACGCAAGCGACGTGCGCCAATAAAACGCTTTTTGTAATAATCAGCCGTAAGTGATGATACGGTAACACCATACCGTGAGCTTGCATGGGCAAAAAGATTATCCCCAAGATACATCCCAACGTGAGAAACATAGACCGCACGGCGAGTATTGAAGAAAATCAAGTCGCCGAACTCCAGTTTATCACCTTCGCGGACTTGTTCGCCGACCGATGATTGACTTGCGGCGGTACGAGGAAGCACAATGCCTGCAATCATGCGGTGCACAGCGCCAGTAAAGGCAGAGCAGTCAATACCGCTTCGTTGAGTACCGCCGTAATAATACGGCGTTCCAATCCAGTCCATAACAGCCGCCATTAACTCGCGCTTTTTCAAACCGGATTGAGTAATCATCTCACCTTGCGTGTTTGCTGAAGCGGGGTCAACATTACGCATATACGACATCCACAGTTTTTGGAAAGAATTAACATCGGCAGAGAAATTTTCCGACATATCGTCTTCTAATTCCTCGTCTTCTGAAGAGGGAAGCCCGTTAAAATCTAATTCATCAACGAGTTCCTCGCCGTCGTCGTCCATATAGCGTTGCAGATTTGGGTCGGGGCGGTATTCTACGCCCGCCAATGCTGCAATCTCTTTGCTTGATTGGAGGAAAGCCAACGCTTGCGTTTTCCCTTGCGTTGTATTACACGCAGCGCGATGACGTTTATATTTTTTGTATTTATGCTTGGCTTTGTATTTCACATACTTCACGGCTTTTTTCTTGAGTTTGAGCGCCGCTTGAAGCGGTAGAGAGGGAATCAAGAGAAAAATTGCCACAAAGCCAGTTATCAGCATCCACAGGGTACTTTTCCAACGATGCATTACGCCTCCGATTGAATATGGTGCAAAAAAACATAGAAATTATTACAGCATTTTGGGGTGATTTTTGACGACATCAAGACAAAAACATATACCCGCGCCATACCGTAACGGTGCAGACTACGCCGAAATGAAACTCTGGCACACGCTTTGCATCATATTCCGTAATCTCATTATGGTTTGCAGAACCTCAAAATGACGAAAAACGGTATCAATACAAGCGCCTCGACCAAAATTGTCTCCCTTTTAAGCGCAAAAACGCTCTTGATTTGCTTCAGAATGGAACATCATTGGTCAAAAAATGTGTCCGATACGGAACAAACCTTGAGCAAAATGAGACAAGTGCATGACGACTTGTCCCGGAAGGTGATGATAAAACAATACTTACCCGTTATCAACGGATAAAACGTTGTTTTGACAAAGAACAGGAAGCCGTAATATACGAAAGCAGCTTTAAACAGAAAAACAAAAAATCTCCACCTCGCTCTCCTTCCTTGCCCAATTTCCCTCTAAAGCCTTTACTTCTTTTCGTTTCGGAAAATTTCCACCATAATTTTTCCGTCCACCGTAATACATCCCCGATACATTCCTTCGCTATTGAACGGCATCGCAATATTGCCTTGACCATCAACGGCGATAACGCCGCCGCTTCCGCCTCGTTCGACTAATTTCTTCATTACTACCTCGTCCGCTGCTGCCGAAATCTTCATCCCTTTATATTCCACAAGCGCCGCTATATCATGCGCCACGACGCTCCGAATAAAATATTCCCCGTGTCCGGTAGCGGAAACAGCACACGTGGCGTTATTCGCATATGTGCCAGCACCGATAATTGGCGCATCGCCGATTCGTCCGTACTTTTTATTGGTCATACCGCCCGTGGATGTTGCTGCAGCAAGATTCCCCTTGCTGTCAAGCGCAACGGCTCCTACGGTACCAAATTTTTTGCCTTCGTGTGAATAATCGCCAAGCGGTGCAGTTTCTTGAAACATCTCGCTGCGCTTGTTTTTGCTGGTGCTGTCGCGTTTTGTTGGCGTGGCGGGCGTTTCATCGGGCGAAAGTGGCTTTTTTGCGTCCTTCTGCTTTGCCCGAACAAGTTCTTGTGAGCGGCGCTCGGTAATGAAATAGCTATCCGGCATCTTCTCAAAACCTCGCTCCTCTGCAAAGCGCTCTGCACCTTTGCCCGCAAGCATGACGTGTTCGGAATTTTCCATGACCTGCCTTGCGAGCAAAATCGGATTTTTTATACCACGTACGCCAGCGACTGCGCCCGCTTTGAGCGTCTTTCCGTCCATAATTGCAGCGTCAAGTTCGATGGTGCTATCGGCAGTCAGCACAGCACCTTTGCCAGCGTTAAAAAGCGGTGAATCTTCCATGAGTATTATCGCCGCCGAAACCGCATCCAGCGACGTTCCGCCGCGTTTCAGCACGGCGTGTCCGGCTTGAAGTGCTTGCGTGAGAACAGCGCGATATTCCGCCTCAGCTTCGGGAGTCATAGCGCTCCGACGGATTGTTCCCGCGCCGCCGTGAATCGCAATCGCAATCGGTTTAGCAGATGTGTCCGCAGGGAAAGAAGTATGGTTCATAGAATAGCCTTCAAAAGCGCAAAAAATCAGGATAGCGAGGGTAAAAAATACTAAACGGAGCATATCGGTAGAAGAATATTTGTGAATAATCAGTTTCGCCATGAGCGAAAAATATACGGAAAATATGTTGTTCTATCGGCATGAAAACGCTAATTTGGGAATCTTTTAGCAATACTTTTTCATTGTGTTTTTGGAGATTTCAAGCATGATAGCAACAGCTCTCGAATCACTGGTTGTGAACGGTATTCAGTATCAATCGGGCTTTGGCAATGAATTTGCCTCTGAAGCGCTTCCAAATGCGCTTCCCGTTGGACAAAATTCGCCGCAAAACGTTCCCTACAACCTTTACGCCGAGCAGGTAAGCGGAACAGCGTTTACCATGCCGCGCCAGCAAAATCGCCGGACGTGGCTTTACCGCATTCGCCCGTCGGTGGTGCATACCCCGTTTGTGCAAATGGACAATAAGTTCATTCGTTCCACGCCCTTTGATGAATCGCCCACCTCGCCAAATCAATTACGCTGGAATCCGCTTCCCGCGCCAGAGGCGGGGACGGACTTTGTGAGCGGTATTGTGACAATGGGCGGAAATGGGGATGCGGCAACACACGTCGGCTGCGCAATCCATCTCTACGCTGCCAATACGTCCATGACGGACTCGTTTTTCTACAATGCCGATGGTGAAATGCTGATTGTCGCGCAAAAAGGGCAGCATATTTTCAAAACGGAATTGGGCGTTGTAGAGGTGAATCCAGGCGAGATTTGTGTGATTCCGCGTGGCATAAAATTTCAGGTCGAAGCTCCTCAGGGCGAGATTCGTGGCTATATTTGTGAGAATTTCAGCTCCACATTTCGCTTGCCGGATTTGGGACCAATTGGTGCAAACGGCTTGGCATATCCACGTGATTTTCTCTCGCCTGTGGCAGCATTTGAAGAAAAAAATGGCGATTTTCGCGTGATTGCGAAATTTCACGGGAATCTTTGGTCGGCGCAGATCGACCATTCACCGCTTAATGTTGTGGCATGGCACGGCAACTATGCGCCCTACAAATACGATTTGAGCAAATTCCAAACGATTAACACAGTGAGTTTCGACCACCCCGATCCGTCAATTTTCACAGTTTTGACGGCACCATCCGAAATTCACGGTACGGCAAATATTGACTTCGTGATATTCCCGCCACGCTGGATGGTTGCCGAACACACGTTCCGTCCACCATGGTTCCATCGTAATTTTATGAATGAATTTATGGGCTTGGTCTATGGCGTGTACGATGCAAAAGAAGAAGGTTTTGTTCCGGGCGGATGTAGTTTGCACAACTGTATGTCGGGACACGGACCCGATTCGACCACCTACACCAAAGCCGTCAACGCAGATTTGAAGCCGCATTACATTGATTCGACCCTTGCCTTCATGTTTGAAACGCGCTTTGCTGTGAAGCCGACAAAATTCGCTCTCGAAACAGGTATGCTTCAGCGCGACTATTTCGAGTGCTGGCAGGGCTTGAAATCTACTTTTGACCGCAACTGGAAACCGGAGTAGCGAGAATGAGCGAAAGAATCACACCCCGCACACTCTTTGCTGCTGCGTTATTATTCTATTTCGGAATGATTGTCTGGCTTGGCAGCCTTGCGTTTTTCGGCATTGGCGTAGCGCCCGTGATTTTTAAAACGCTACCCTCTAAAGACCTTGCCGGAGCATTAAATGCTGTAATTTTGCACCGTTTGAATATGGTGGAACTTGCTGGCGCAGCCTGTGTTGGCGTAAGTTTTGCACTCGGCGCTTCTTATCACGAGAGAAAATATGTAGTGACGCAACTTGCCCTGCTTGGCGTGATGATTGGACTGTGGGGCGTTTATGCGTACATTCTTACACCGCAAATGAATAATTTACGTGGGCAGATTAACAGCTTTGACACGCCGGACGCAGCTTCACTTCTACTTGTGCAGACATTTCGCAGCTATCACCAGTGGTATTCTCGTTTGGTAGGGGCGAATATGCTGTTGGGCGCATCATTGCTGGTGTTGCAGACGCGCTATTTTTTTCGTCAAGCGCCTGTCATTTCGGGGTAATTTCTCTGATATTCCGCCCGTACTACCGCTTTTTTGCGGTGATACGGGTTTTTCGGTCAGGCTTGAGCATTTTACCATTGTTGCCGTTTTTCCTTGCAAATCGTTGGTGAACTCACTATCATTGCAAGAGACTTTTTACGTTGTTACGCGCCTCTCACCGTTATCAAGGACATTGTTATGGGTACACATGGTTTTGAAGATGATGATTTCGAGTTCGACAAGCCGCACTGGAACAAGAAGGAAATGGACGAGCAGATTCGCCGTTTCCGCGAAGCTATGCGTAGCGATGATTCTCGTAGCCAAACGCCCAGCACGGCGGCATTGGAGGAACTTGTCTTGTACTGCCTAGAAACAGAAAAATTCGACGACGCACTCAATTTTGCCAATCTTTTGCTTGAATCTATGCCGTACTCGGGCGAAGCATGGCAGAAAAAAGGAATCACGCTCAGTGCGCTGGGGCGCTATGCCGAAGCACTGGAGGCACTCGACCACGCTCTGGCACTTGATCCAGCCGATATTGAGACCCACATCAACCGCGCATGGGCGCTCGACGGATTGGAGCGCTACGATGAGGCAATGGAGACCATAGAGCAGTCACTAATGTACGAAGCCGACAATGAAGAAGCGCTTTTTATGAAAGCAACACTCTTGGAACGCTATGAAAAATATGACGAGGCAATTAAATTATTCCAATACCTCCTCCATTCTGAGCGCCTTGCCAAAGATGCCTGGTACGAATTAGGCTATTGTTACGATTTTCTGGGGCAGCCCGATAAAGCGCTTGAAGCATACAATAAGCATATTGATATGCACCCTTACAACTACAACGCATGGTATAATTGCGGTGTGGTCTATAGCAAACAAGAGCAGTATTATCAAGCCGTTGAATGTTACGACATGGCGATTGCGATTAAGGAAGATTTTGCCTCTGCGTGGTACAATCGTGGCAATGCCTACGCTTCACTCCATCGCATCAAGGAAGCTATTGAAAGCTATCAAGAAGCCCTAAAACACGAGCCAAATGATGTTCCAACGCTGTATAATCTTGGGAACGCCTATCAGGAAATCGGCGAGTTTCTCACAGCGATTGAACTCTACACCCGTGCTTTGCGGCAGGATGCCAAATATGCCGATGCCTATTTTGCACGCGGGTCGTGCTACGATGCACTTGAACAGTATCAATCGGCGTTGATAGACTACAACACGGCACTCGAAATGAACCCAACATACGCCGATCTCTGGTACGCCAAAGCCGACCTGCTCTACAATACCGACAAGGTTGAAGAATCCTTCAAATGCTATCGCCGCGCTTTAGAACTGAATCCCAAAGACCACGAATGTTGGTTTGATTTTGGCGATACGGCACTGCATTTGGGCAATATCCCCGCCGCAATTTATGCCTTTCAACAGGTGATTGCACTTGCTCCCGAATGGGCAGAAGGGTACTATGCATTAGCAAAAATTTATGCGGCAGAAGATCGGATTGATGATGCAGCAAAACTGCTGGCAACAGCATTAAAACTTGAACCCAAGATGGAAAGCGTCTATGAGGTTGACTTTATGATGTTTCTCAGTGATGATAAAGTGCGCCGTCTTGTCCACGCAGTGATGAGGCTTCTTGCATAGTTCGGCACATTCTTCGTGTGTACTATTTTTCCCACTCCTCAGCCTTTTTCTTTCGCCCATGCTTGTTCTGAAACATCTCTCGGCAATACGATTCGCACTTATTGCGATTCTGAGCATTGTTCTTGCAATCTCGCCATTATCGCTTGCCGCTCAAAAAGCTGATTCCACCAAATCCAGCAGCAAAAAAGCGCCCGAAAAAACACGCCCTATTCTCGAAAGACCCAAAGAGTTTACGCCGCAACAAATCATCACCGCCGACACGACCACAGCGCCTGTGCAGGATTCATCGGCTCTTGGCACGACACCGCCGGGAGAATATCCCTTCACTCCGGCGCAAGACCGTGCTTTCTACGAAGCCTTGCGGTTTGATATTTCGCCCCGTGTCCGTTTTCAGTTTGCCGCACGGCAATTCTCCATGATGTGGCTTGCAGCGCAAGAAGCCCGCAAATACACACCCCAAGAAGCCGCCATTGCTGCTATGACCTCCATTGACCCACGCGCTTTTGTGCCAACGGCAAAAGAACAGACGTTCTATAATTACGGTATTGCCCAATCGTTTACCATTCCCGGCGTTTACGACCCCTTTGCACGGTACGGCGGATTGCCGGGGGTAGGTGGTTCGGGCATTAGCATTCCGCTTTCGCTCATTGGTTCGCTATTGGGCTTAACAGAGGATGTTTCTGCCACAATTCGCTACACGGTCGAACAGCCGGCGGAGGTGGAAATCATGATTTATTCGATTCAGGCAATTGGTATTGCGCGAATCCTGAAAGCACCACAGAATGCAGGTGGTTACTCAATTACGTGGAATCTTAAGAATGACGCTGGCTTGCCCGTGCCTCGCGGGGATTATATCGCCGAAGTGCGCATCGGCAATGGAGCATTTGTGCGTAAGCGGATTCGGGTGGGGTAAGTCCACAGCGTTTGCAAGAATAAGTAATACTACTTTGGCACATTAGCCTCTGAGGCTGATAAAAACTAGATTCAAGGCGATAAACATTTGTAGTAAAAATGCTATTTTGACTCTACAGACCGCTTAAAATCTTACAAGCAGCAAATACATTCTTGATTTGAAGAGGCTTGAAGAGTGTTTTATGGCATTTTGGAGGTATCTTTTTTCATCAAACCTCTCCAAAATCTTACTCAAAAGGTGTTTTTAGACGAAATCCAGAGGTAAAAACAGTCGACAATACTGATAAGTACTAGGTTTAAGAATCAAAGATTCAGTGTCGAAGCATCTTGCAGATGAAGAGTTGTTTTTATTTACAAGATATTTTTTCTGAACACCGCTCCAAACCTGCGTTTGCAGCTAATTTGCCAAAGTAGTAGTATAAACCTTGGATAAATCAAAGCTGATTTCAAGTGCTTTATCGCACAATATCAACCCGCCCAAGCAATACTTCCGACGACGAAATAAGTTGTAATCGGTATGACCCCGCCGCAAGACCGCGCAAATTCACGGTTTCTCGTTGTCCTATGCCAGTGTTTCGTGTGCCAATCTCTTTTTGCAAAACAACACGCCCCGCCACGTCGCTCACAAGCAGTGTAAGCGTCTCTACGCCTTGCGCTGCGGGCGAAAGTGTGTACTGCAATTCCACCTCGCCATCCGAAGGATTCGGTGCAGAAACGGCTGCGAGTGCGGTTTGGCGACGTGGTGCAAAAAGCGGTCGTATCTCCAGATGCAAGGAATCCACGCCCCACGTGATGCGTGCAGTGTTGGCAGCAGTGTTTCCAAGCCATTCAGTGGGCTGTGCGGCGCGGACGGTATTGGTCGTGACAGCACCCACAGCCGCTTGCAGGAGAAGTTCAGCAAGAAGCATTTCTCTTGTGGCGGTTGTGTCTATGCGGTCTATGAGTAATGTTGTGAAAGTGCTGCTGCGCGGCAGTTGTGGTGCGGTCTCGAATCGGGCGCGAGATGTAGCTGGCGCTGCAATGCCGACAATGTTGAAATTGTTGGTATCAATCCTGACAGTAGCACGAAGATTTTTCACGAAGCGCCCAATGAGGCGCGGTGTGAGCAAGCGAGAATCTTTCAGCCAAAGCTGTACCCGTGCGGTGTCGCGGAGAAGCATCGGGCGGCGTTGTGCGACAAGCCGTAGCTCCAACGTCGTTTCAGCACCCATCGGCAGAAATAGCGGGATAACTGCGCCGCTTACCCGCACGGTTGCTTGTGTTCCGATGCTTTGGTGGGTGATTTCTTGATTGACAATACTGCGAAACTCAGAGGAATCCAAGCGCACCGAAATAGTCTGCATCACGCTTCCCGTGGCGCTGGTGGCAAGCGTCAAACTTCGCACCCATGTTGAGGTTGCGGTGTTGAAGAGCAGAACGCCTTCGGGGGCGGTGATGATGACGGGCGCGGTGAGATTCGCGCCAGCAACGGTGTAGGTTTTCTGGGGTGATGAGTCGAAGTGGGTGATGGTGTCGAGTGAGATTTGTTGCGGGGTAGCGGTGAGTTGTGCGGGTGGACGCTGCACAACGCCGAATACCTGTACAGATGCGGAAGTAGAGCCAGCGCGGTGCGTAATGGCATCGCCACTGACGGTGCGGGCATTCGCTGAGTTTAGGCGGACAAAAATGCTTGTTGCGGACAGCGAGCCATTTGTTACTGGTAATTCTAGCGTGGTGCTGAATTGCCCGTTTGGGGTAGTCGCTATTTCTGCGCCTATTGGGGCAGTGATAGTAACGGTGCTGGTGGTGAGGTTTTGTCCTGTGAGGGTGTAGGTTTTTTGGGGTGATGGGGCAAAGCGTACAATGGTGTCAAGCATGATTTGCTGAGGGGTAGCGGTCAGCTGCATTGATGGGAACTGTACCACAGAATCAAGCCGCCACAATCCAGAAAATGTGCTTGCAAAAATAGGTAGTGGTCAAGTAATACATGAGAGATTGTAAGTAATAATAAACATTTCGGTTACAATCTGATGCCAAAAGTCTCGTTTGGAAAACGAGAGGGTTTTGCGGACATAACGCCCCACTCGTTGCCGAAGGGTGTTGTTCCACCGCTC
>CANHDJ010000050.1 GCA_947459425.1 Ignavibacteria bacterium | reverse complement strand
TGCTTGAAAGAAAATGAACGGTACTGATGACGTTTGGCAAACTTCGGGAAGCCTGCGCCGTTCTTAAAAAATCGGTCGTAGCTTTTTTCCAAGCGGTCAGTGACATCTTGTAGTGTTTGAGAATAGAGCGATTTGAGCCATTCTACCTCGCTCACAAGCTCTTTGACTTGTTTTTGCAACTCGTTTTTGCTCACGCTTTTCTGCCATTGCTTGTACATCAACTGCCGATATTCAAGGCAAAGATTATAGACAAAACGGCACGAACCAAGCCACTGGGCGAAGATTTGCGCTTGCGCTCGTGTGGGTTTGAGTTTGAAGCGATATGTTTTGAGTATGGTCATTGCGCTCAAGATACAAAAAATAGCATTGATACCACGTTGCACCGATGACGATTGCGCTATGTCGCGCCGCGCCTTGCGTTCAGAAACGCAAACCGTGACTGCTTCATGGTTGCAATCGTGGTGCTTTCATCCCACGGCTGAAGCGCGTGGGCTTTCCCGCACTAATTATCGTAAAATTTCGGAATACTATTCAGTCATTACGCAATCGGGGCAAGATTTTCCGCCACATCCGTGCGGTATGCCGCCATTGCGGGCAACAGAGCCACGAATGCCACGAGCGCAATCACGCCAAGCACCAACACCGCATCAAAGCTATACCATGCGGCAGGATGAAGTTTTGCGCCCAGTTGTGCTTGAAGCACGTCTTTGGCAAGAACCATACCGACACGTGCAAAAGCAAGTCCTACCACACTTCCCAGCGTACTAATCATCACAGCTTCGGTGACAATCAGTCCAACAATCAAGCGACGATGAGCCCCGAGAGCGCGTAAAATCGCAATTTCCCGTCGGCGTTCATTCAGTGATGTATAAAGTGCAACAATAATCGAAATCGCTCCAAGGACAATAACGAGATAGGAAATTCCGAGCAGAATACCGCTCACATTGCCGACAATTTGAAATAAGCCTGTAATCTCTCGAATCGGCATTGCTGCTTGTGCAGACGTGCCTTCATTGACACTCCGAATAAAACTGTCATAAAAAACGGGGCTTTTGAGTTTCACCACAAGCGCCGTAACGGTGGTAAATTCCGGCGGAATTTCGTGATGATGATGCTCTTCTGCGTGAGGTTCTGCGCCGTGTTCGTGTTCTTTGGTGGGCGAATGTTCCTTGCTGCTTGCTGCTTGTTCCTTGTTGAGTGCGGCTTCTGCGGCTTCCTGTGCTTCTTGGTATTCGTGGTAGTGCGTGTCCCAGACGGTGCGCATGGTCATATACACACCTTTGTCGAAAGCGGTTCCGGTTGGGGCAAGTATGCCGACAACAGGCATTTTGCCGTGGTCATGAGCACCTTCTTCGTTTGCTTCCAAGCCATGCCGGACAATGATAGAATCCCCCGTTTTTTTGTTAAGCATCTCTGCGGCTTCTGCCCCTAAAACAGCCTCAAAGTCCCCCGCAAATGGTTTCCCTGTCGCCATAGGGATTGGCAAGCCTTTGCGATACTCAAATTTGGTAAAAAACTCCGGCGCTGTCCCAATAACCTTAAAACCACCAACATTATCTCCAAAGACCATTGGCAAACTTGATTTTATGCGCTTGTCCGACCGTAAACGCTCGCAGTCCGCTAAGGGAAAGTTTCCAACGGGAGCGCCAACATGGTAAAGCGTGTTCAACACAAGCTGCAACGGGCTTCCTTTCGCACCAACGATAATTTCAAACCCGGTATCTTTTTGTGAAAAAGAACGCTCTGCCTCGGTGCGGAGTGTGAGAATACTCGCCGTGAGCGCAACACCGACAGCTATCGCAAACATTGTCAAAGTGTTAGCAATGACACGTTGCTGCAAAAAGCGGAAGAGAAGTTTAGGGATACTCATGATTTACACCTTTTTTTTGAACTCGCGGCTTTCGATATTATAGCGCTTCATCCATGTATGCAGGGTTTCGCGGCTAATGCCCATCTGCGCGGCGGCTTTACTGACATTACCACTGGTTTCGGTTAGCGTCGCAATAACACGCTGTTTTTTCAATTCATCCTCGTCGGCTTTAATGGTGCCGCTTGTCAGAGGAAGGGAATGAACAGGCTGGAACATCGCACCGTTGCTGGCTTGTGAAGTGTGCGACGTGTAGGAATGCGACGAAGAATGCTGCGAAGAAGTGTACTGGCTGAAATTCTGCACCAAAGACGGGTCGCTTTCGGCAATATCTGCCATTTCTATACGGTCATTTTGCGCAGTCTGCAAGACACGTTTGAGAAGATTTGTAAGCTGGCGAACATTACCATCCCAAGCGAGTCCCTGCATATACTCAATGGCGGATATAGCGATGTAGCGCTGTTCGCCCATAGTTTGATTGTGCTGCTGCAAATAAAATTCCACAATGAGTGGAATATCCTCGCGGCGCTCGCGGAGCGGCGGCAGAGCAATTTCGCATTCACGCAAGCGATGATACAACTGTTCGCGGAATTTTTTCTCCCGAATAGCTTCGGGTAAATTGCGGTCGGTCGCCGAAACAATGCGCACATTAACATCTTCCTCCCGCACCGAACCAAGCCGTTTAACCTTTTTGTCATCAATCGGCAAAAGCAGGCTTGGTTGGAGTTCAAGCGGTAAATCGCCGATTTCATCTAAAAATAGCGTTCCTTGATGTGCCTGCTGAAAAAGACCGATTTTATCTTCGCCCGCACCCGAAAATGCGCCTTTGGTATGCCCGAAAAGCTCACTTTGAAAAAGCGACGAGGGAATATTAGGAATGTCCACCGTGACAAACCCTGCTTTAGCGCGGCGGCTGGCTGCGTGAAGCGCTTTAGCAACGATTTTTTTTCCCGTGCCCGTTTCGCCCGTTACCAAAACTGAGAGTTCGGTTTTGCCGTATTTCATGATTTTTTCCGCCACGTCCATCATCCGCCGACTTCTGCCGATTAAGCCATTGGTACGCATAAATTGGAGTGTTTCTTCGCTGGCTATGCGAGTATTTAAGCGCTCCATTGCGGTATAAAGCACTTCTTTCAGTTTTTCGCGGCTGATGTCGCTTTTGGGAATAAAGTTCTCCGCACCGATACGTGTCGCCTGAACAGCAGCATTTATCGAACCTGTACCGGAAATCATCACCACCGGAATCTGCGGATACAAGCGTTTTGACTCTGCAAGCACGTCCAAACCGTTCATTTGCGGATGATTAAAATCCACATCGAGCAGCACCAGTGCGACTTCCGTGCTTCGCAACCGCAAGTATTCCAGCGCGTCGCCAGGTGTGTGGACGGCGGCATACTTCCAGCCTTCGGAAGAGATGATGTCGCCAATAGTGGCGCAGTATTCGCGGTTGTCGTCGGCGATGAGGATGTTCATACAATCTGGTTTCGTAATTGAGTGCGTTAGAAAATATCACCAAGCCTGTTCAAACCTTACGCCCTTCAGCCCAAAGCGTGTCGGCGCAAACGTCCATGCCATTTTCCCATTCGATGTAGTAACCGAGTTTGTCGATGCTAAAACGTTGAAAGAATGAGGGTTCTGCTAATGGCAAATAGATTTTGCCGATACGCTCAATAAATGGCTTGAAATCGTAGAGAACAGCTTTGCCGTTATTAAAACGAACAAAGAGAACTGCGCCTTCACGTGGCACTGCGCTAGATATAGCAAGGCGTTTCGGCATAATTCGACTAGACTAACGGTTTGAGTTTTTTGGGATTATCGCCATTTTGACAGCGCTCCCAATTTTTGAGCAATTCTTCTTGATGCTGTGCAGCCCATTCCATGATAAATCCTTTCACACGTTCAGGCATACGACCACTTTTCAATACTTTCAGTGGCATTATTTGTACGACCATCGCGTAGTCGTTGGTATATCGCGTGAAAGTGCGGTACACCGTGTTCTCTAAACTGCATTCTGATAGCAACACCTAAAAATCGTGAAATCTCAGGCATATTCAAATCTCCACAAGACTGTTATCAAGCATCACCGCAAAGGAATATCCATCGTGGATAAGAATATCCGTGGCTTTCCGCCCAACAAACATCCGCATTGAGTCTTGTTCCTCTTCGCTCAATTCTCCTGCCACGTTTATCCAAAAGCGGTCTGCTTGCTCTGGGTGTTCCTGAATGTTAATAAATTGAATCGCTGGAAAGCGTTGTTTCGTCTCTTCGTAGAGGCTTTTTGCGAGTTGTTGTACTTTGCGTTTCATGGTCGGATTGCTGAAAAAATGGTTGAGAGAAATTCACGTGCCATGCGTACTTGCTTTGTGGCTTCGCCTTTACTCACCGACAATGGCTTGTAATCAGCTTTATCACGGAGTTCCTGCATTGGCATAAGGTATGAAGCCATTGCTGCGGGATAACGTTTGCGACGCTTGACCAAAAGTTCGGCAAATTGGCTTTGCACCCAAGAATGTGGGTTTTTCGGATGAGTGGTATTCTCTTCTGCCAGTGCTGCTATTGCCGCTTGAAAACAAGCATAATAGGCTCTATTGGCAGAGGCATTCCAACGCTCTTCCTCTAACGCACGTTCAGAATCACGCAAGTTTTCACTGGCTTTGTCTAAAAATTCTTGAATCATTTTCGGATAATCTCCTAAGCAAACGCTTTCAAAGCAGCATCAATGCGCCTCACACACTCATCCTTGCCCAAAAGCTCCATCGTCTCGAACATACCCGCACCGACCGAGCGCCCAGTAATCATCAGGCGCAGAACGTTCATAAACACGCCAACTTTAATGCCGGATTCTTTCGCAAACGCCTTCGTTACTTCTTGGAGCGGCGTGTGATGCCACTCAGTTGCGGCGAGGCGCTCTGCCAGAGAGCGTACGGGTGCTGCGTGTTCGGGCAGCCAGTGTTTTTCCTTGAACTCGGCTTCGTATTCGGTGGGCGCATGGAACATATAGGTCGTGAAAGCGGGAACTTCGTTGAGTTTATGAATCCGCTCCCGCACAAGCCCGATTACGCTTGCAAGGTATTCCGGTGTTGTTGTTACGCCGTGCGCTTGCATGGCGGGCATAATGTCGCGGGCGAGTTCATCAAGCGGCTTGGCGCGTAAATACTCGCTGTTCATCCAATCCAGTTTTTGAACATCAAAGACTGCTCCAGCTTTATTCACCTTGCTAAGGTCAAAGGTATCAATGAGTTCCTGCATCGTGAAAATTTCGCGGTCGCTGCTGGGATTCCATCCCAAAAGCGCAACGAAATTGACTAGAGTCTCATGGAAATAGCCTTTTTCGCGGTAATCTTCGACGGCAACGTCGCCCTGACGCTTGCTGAGTTTGGTTTTGTCGGGATTGAGCAGAAGCGGCAAATGCGCGAATTTCGGACGTTCCCAGCCCATTGCGTCATAGAGCAAAGCGTGTTTCGGCGTGGAAGGAAGCCATTCTTCGCCGCGAATGACGTGAGTGATGTTCATCAAATGGTCGTCCACAATGTTCGCAAGGTGGTAGGTCGGAAAATCATCAGATTTGAGCAAGATTTGGTCGTCCACATCCCGCGCCGGAACTTCGATTGGACCCCGCACCAAATCATCAAAACGAATCTCGCCCGAAAGCGGCACTTTCATCCGCACGGTTTTTGGTGCGCCTTCGTCCAAAAGTCGCTTGGTTTCTGCTTCGCCGAGTGTGTATTGGTTGCGCATCGTGGTACGGTCGTATCGCCACGCAATGCCCGCATCTTGCATTCGTTTCCGCATTGCATCCAGTTCTTCTGCGGTGTCGAAGGCATAGTACGCCGCGCCGCGCTCAATGAGTTCCGCCGAGTATTGACGGTACAGGTCGAAGCGCTCTGATTGCACATAGGGACCACAATCGCCGCCTTTTTCGGGGCTTTCGTCAAATTCGATGCCCGCCCAGCGAAGTGTCGTCAAAAGTGCTTCAGCAGCGCCTTCCACGAGCCTTGTGCGGTCGGTGTCTTCGATGCGCAAGATGCACACACCACCATGACGCTTAGCAAAAAGATAGTTGTAAAGCGCAGTGCGCAAGCCGCCTACGTGGAGGTATCCCGTCGGGGATGGAGCAAATCGTACACGAACCATAGTTTGAGAAGAAAGATGTGGGATGTAGTTACTTGGTTATTGGTTGCTTGGTCATTAGGTCATTGGTTGCTTGGTCATTGATGCATTGTCGTTAAACTAATAACCAATGCACCAATGACCAAGCAACCAATTTACTTGATTTCATACCCCGCCTCACGCAAGGCAGTAAGCGCTCTGGCAAGTTTTGCTTGCTTGACCATGACGTAATCGGTGTCGTAAGTCGAGATAATGTTGATGTTCACGCCTGCTTCTGCCAAAACGCCAGAGAACCGCGCTGCTATACCGACAAGCGACAAATCCATCACGCCAAGCCTCAGAATTCGCCAGTTGCCATCAATCTTGGCAAAATTACCCAAACTGTAATGATCAACGTTCCAAATTACCAGGCGCTCTTCGCAGACAAGCGAGATTTCATCAGGGCTGCGGGAAATCGTGTAAAACGATGATTTCCACAGGAAATCCGGTAATTGCTTAATCTGTACGGGCAAGCGAATAAGCGAAAATACTTCCGGCAAGAGATGAAACGTCGTTGTGGCGGCGAGAATTTCTTTTGCAGTTTGTGCCTCGGATTCAGCGTTATATGCGGCTTCTGAAGCTATGGCTTCTTGCATTGCCACTTGCTTACGATTCTCGTCTGCTTCCGACGTTTCGTCCAGAGGAAGCGTTTCTTGGGGCAAATCTTCCGATATTTCGTAAGACTCTTGATTGTCAGACAATGGCTCTGTGTCTTGCTCTTCGTGTAATTCGTTGTTCATAGTCATCCTGTTTTCAGAACTCTTGGAAAACTTCTGCATAGGTGCGTTCGGTCTCGTGGACGCGGACACAAAGGCGCTTTACGGGGACATTTTGCGATTCACGAAGGCGAATGGTAATATGTTTAAGCAGATAGAGTGCAATATTTTCCGCTGTTGTTGGGAAATCCACGTAATTGACCTTGAGCGTGTTTTCGTGAAAAAAGCGCATCATCAATTCATCCGAGCGGTCACAAAGAAACGAGTGGTCAAGCTGCTTGACAAGCGGCTCGACGATGGTTTTGAGGTCGTAGTAGTCCATCACCATACCGTGCGAATCCGGCTCGCCTTCGAGTTCGACCCAAAGTTTATACGAGTGTCCATGCACGTTTTGGCAGCCCCCCGTGTGCAAAGGCAGTCGGTGAGCCATTTCCCAGTGAAACTCTTTTGCGATACGAGTTTTCATGCGTTCTCAAGGAATCAAGTGCCGAAATAGTTATTTTTTATGCGAAGCCACAATCACCGATGAAATTCCGCCACGCGGCATCCATTCGGCGATAATCTCCATTTCAAGCGGGTCACAAGCGGCAACGAGGTCATCCAAAATTTGATTCGTTACAGCTTCATAGAAAATGCCTTTGTTGCGAAAATCAAGGAAGTAGTATTTAAGCGCCTTGAGTTCGATGCAAGTTTTGTCAGGGATGTATTTGACGGTGATTGTCCCAAAATCCGGCAGTCCGGTTTTTGGGCAAACAGACGTAAACTCAGGGTTTGCGTGAGTGATTGTGTAGCGTCGCCCATTTGGTGCGGGATTTGGGAATGTTTCGATTGGTGTCATTGGCAGATATATGAAAATAAAACAGTGAAATACTGCGGTATGGAAAACCTTTAAGATACAAAAATTCTTCATCATTTTGGGCAGAGAATTTCTTGTGCTTTTTGAAACTATTCCCCCTCAAAGCAGTATAAACGCATTGCAAATCCACTGTATTTTTCAATTTTAGGGTAGAATCCATGGATTCCGTGAAACACGTTTCGATGCGCACGATTTTTGCTGCAATAGCGCTTGCAGCCCTGTGTGTTTGTTTACCGCAGGGAAATATTCTTGCACAACAGTACCGCCTCACCGCACCGCCAAGCGGGAATAATCAGCACGCCGTTGTCACCCAGTACATCGGTTTGGTGCGGGTTACGGTTGATTACAACAGCCCCAACATTACCTCGCCAAGCGGGGAAGACAGAACGGGCAAAATTTGGGGGCAATTGGTGCCTTACGGCACACCGAAATCGGACTTTGGCTTATTGGAGCCAATGCCATGGCGCGGTGGTGCAAATGAAGGTACCACGATTGAATTTTCGCACGATGTTGTTTTGGAAGGTAAGCCCCTAGCGGCTGGGAAATACGGCGTTCACTTCATCCCCGATGCACAAGAATGGACGCTTATTCTTTCCAAAAACTCGTGGCAATGGGGCAGCTACTTCTACCGCGAATCCGAAGATGCTTTGCGCGTGAAGGTGAAGCCCGCAAAAAGCGAGTTCCGCCAATGGCTGACCTACGAATTTCTTGAACGCAAGGCAACAAGCGCTCTTTGCGCTATGATGTGGGAAAATCTCCGTGTGCCGTTTTCGATTAGCGTTCCGAATCTGAATGACTATTACGTCGCTCAAATGCGCAAAGATTTGCAAGGTGAAATCGGCTTTTCGTGGCAGAATTGGCAACAAGCAGCCAATTTCTGTTTGCAAAACAACGTCAATCTTGAGGAAGCCGTGCGCTGGGCTGACTATTCGATTTCCGGTGCATTTATCGGCGAGAAAAATTTCCAAACCCTCAGCACCAAAGCGGGTTTGCTGGCAAAACTCGGCAAACAATCCTCAAGCGATTCGCTGATGAATATTGCAATAGCTATGCCAACGGCGAGCGTTATGGATTTACACACCTACGCACGCGGCTTGCAAGCACAGGGTCGCAAGCAAGAGGCAATTAAGATTTTTGAGATGAACGCCGAGCGCAATCCCAAAGAATGGGTCACGCAGTGGGGTTTGGCACGAGGATATTCAGCGTTGGGCAATTACAGCAAAGCGCTCAAAGCCGCAGAAAAGGCTTTAACGCTTAATCCTGACGAAGGCAATAAAAAGAATATTCAATCCGGCATCGAAAAATTGAAAGCGGGAAAAGATGTAAATTAAATTTGCTCTTTTATCCACAGCCCCTTAACCACAATTCTCCCCTGAAGTCGGTGAATTCAATGGTTAAGGGGTTTTGCGTACTGAAATGGGGAGTAGCATTGAAAATGGTGTATTGAAGCGGATAAAGAAAGATTTGACATGGAAGATGGGAAGAGTTATTCGGAAAATTCGTAACTTGCTGGCTTGTTACCGTTTCCAACGTTTTTTCGTGAATAATTGCACGGAAGAGTTTTGACGATTGCTTCTAACAATTTTTTGCATCATTTTCTCTCGGAGACCTCTTGAAATCAACACTTCGCACCTTCTGTGTCGCGCTATTTTGTCTGCCCGTCATAGCCCTCGCACAAAAAGCACCTGCTTCCGCTTCAGAAAAACCTCTCGCACGGGTTTTGCAGCAAAACATTACGGCTTCGCAACTTGAACCCGATGACAAAACCAAAAAACAAGCAAAAGATGCTCTCAAAGGCAAATACAACGAATGGCTTTCGCAAATTCGGGTTGTTAAAATGGCAGCGCTCGTCTGGGAAGGGCTTCAGCAGCAGTATTTGAAAGAAAAGTCCATCAATGTTGCGCCGAATGAAGTAACGACTTTTTTTGATTATGCTAAAAAAGCCCGCGAACTTCAAAAAAATCAAATCCAACAAAACCTGCAACAACTCAATGCTGAGGTGCAAAGCGGTAAACTCAATGCCCAGCAAAAACAACAAGCTGAAGGTATCAAAAAACAAATGCTTGCTGCTTTAGACCAGCTTGGTAAGGCGCTTCCTGAGCCAAATCAACAAGAAAAAGAATTGGCACAGCGCACAGTACAGGTCTGGAAATTTGACCAAGCACTCTACAAGCAATATGGCGGTACGGTCGTAATGAAGCAGGCTAATCCTTTCGAGCCGATTGGTGCCTACAAAAAGTTTCTCGAAGAAAAAGAAAAAGGCAAGTCGTTTGAAATTTTTGATGGCGGCTACAAAAAGAATTTCTGGAAAATGTTCGACGTTCCGAAGGAAGCCGTTGTTGTACCAGCAAATAAAGTGGATTTCAGCAAACCTTGGTGGGTACTCATGGTCGAGCAGGCTCAACAAATGAAAAAATAATTTCTTGAGGCTGTCTCTTCGGTAGAACCCTTGTTTTCTCATGTCGTCGTCACCAATATCTGCCCATTTCATTTCAGCTTTTTGCTATGATTCAGCCCATAGACCCAGAATTTATGCGTACACCGCCGCCGGAGCAAATTTTCACCGATGCAACGGCAACCGCAGCACCGCAGCGCGACGAACGCACGATTAGGCGCATGAACACCAAAGTCAAAATCATTTTTTTGGCGTTTTTGCTTGGCTTTGTCTTGGTCTTGGCAAAATTATTTATGATCCAAGTGGTGCGCAGCGACTACTATCAGGATATAGCGCGGCGACAATACGAATCAAAAATCGAACTTCCTTCCGAGCGCGGCAAGGTGTACGACCGCAAACGGCGCTTAGTGGCAACGACCGTAGAAAAAATCTCACTTGCCGTTGACCCCAAAATGTTGGACGACACCTTGCGTGTGTTCCGCGCTCTTGCTGCTGTCACGGGCAAGCCAGTGGAGAATTATCTGTCGAAAATTCGGGGAACAGCCTCGCGGTTTGTTTGGCTTGAACGTGCGGTGGATTCGCCTTCCAGCGTGATGAATGCTGCACTCGATACACTCGAAGCATCAGGTCTGATAAAAATCCCTGAACCGCGCCGAAGTTTTGCTTACGGCTCACTTGCCTCGCAAATACTAGGATTTACCAATTCTGAAGGAACAGGCGCAAGCGGATTAGAACTTGGTTGGGATTCCGTATTATCGGGAAAAAACGGCTATATTTTCCTTCAGCGCGATGGTCGCGGCAAAAAACGCGCCATTCCCGATGCACCCCGCCTCGACCCACAACCGGGATATTCGCTTGTTTTGACGCTGGATATGGATATGCAGACGATTGTAGAAAACGAGCTCAAACAGGGCGTGGAGGCTGCTGCCGCAGAGTCCGGCTCGGTTATTGCGCTGAATCCGGCAACAGGTGAGATTCTTGCAATGGCAAGCTATCCGACGTTCAATCCGAATAATCTTCTGAGTGCCTCACCGGAATTGACGCGCAACGCTTGTTTTACCGATACCTACGAACCCGGCTCCACCTTTAAACTCATCACCGCTGCCGCCCTTCTCGAAGAAGGAAAAATCACCCCGAACGAGACCGTGACTGGTGCTGAGACGATCACTGGACGCGACGGCATTGTTGTCGTACGCGACGAACACCCTGTCGGGACGGTAACGTTTGCGCAGGCATTAGAGAAATCAAGCAACGTTGTTATCGCAACCTTAGCACAGCGCGTTCCCAATCCCAAATTTTACAAATACACACGGGATTTCGGTTTTGGGATTTTCACCGGAATTGATGTGCCGGGCGAAGTGCGCGGTACGGTCAAAAAACCCCACGAATTTGATTATACCACCAAGACCTACATGGCGCATGGTTACGAGCTTTCTTCGACGGTACTGCAACTTGCGAATGCCTACGCGACGATTGCCAATGGTGGCGTGATGATGAAGCCATTTTTGGTGCAGCGCATCATCAATGCTGCTGGCGAGGATGTACAGACGTTTGAGCCGCAGCGCGTTCGCCGTGTTGTCTCGGAGGCAACGGCGAAAACGCTCACCGAACTGCTCTGCGGCGTTGTGGAGCGCGGAACGGGTAAGTCGGCACGAATAGCGGGTTTGGCGATTGCTGGAAAAACAGGGACTTCGCAACAAATCACGGAAGGCAAATACTCGAAGCGGGATTACAACGGCTCATTTGCAGGATATTTTCCGGCAAATAAACCGGAAGTCGTTATCGTTATTCGGATGGACAAGCCACGCAAAGGGTATTATGGCGGCGATGTGGCAGCGCCAATTTTTCAGCGCATTGCCCAAAAATTTGTTTCATCGGGCTTAGTTTCGGTGAGCGTTGGAGCGGTGTCCAATGGCAGTGATACTGCGTCATCAGCCAGTTCTGCCGACGCGAACAAGGTGGAAATGCCGGATTTACGAGGATTGATGTGGAGTGATGCACTGGACATTACGCAAAATCTGGGTATAACGCTGAAAGCCGCCACGCCAAGCGCAAAGACTGGCACGATCATTGTCAGTAGTCAGAAAATCAAGCCCGGAACCATAGTGAAATCCGGCACGGAGATTATCGTCGGAACACTTCAACCGGACTTTGTAGCAGAAAAAATCACAGCCGCATCTATTCCTGATGTTCGCGGCATGAGTGTTCGCCGTGCTTTGACGCTTCTTCATGCCGCAGGAATCAAAACCAAAGTTATCGGGCAGGGCGGAATTGTCGTCCGTCAGGAATTTCGCAATGGGAAAGAGCCGTTGTGTATTTTGGATTGTGTGCGGGAGTGAATTTACGCAAAAGGTCTTGTTTGCTCGTGTTCAAATCTCTTTTTGATTGACCGCAGAGGCGCTGAGGCGCAGAGAAGAAAAATAGCAAGAAAGGACAACGAGATAAGACTGCCAATGCTTTCAACGATGCCGTTAGAAAGTCGTTTACAGCGGCAACATCAGTGTTTGCCACGCTTCCTCAATCTTATCCTGTGCGAGAAAAACTTGGGCAACCTTGTGCAGTTTTTCCTGTAATTTTTCTGGTGGCGGTGGCGTACCGGTAAGCAAGGCATAGAGCGCTCCATAGGGATTACCAGAGTTCAGTTCTAAGGAAAAATCCTCTGCTTGCATTGAAGCATCAAACTTGATGAAGTCGTGATTACGAGCGGGTTTCCGCTCTACTCCGGCGAGTTTGGCAAGATTATTTCCCGTCAAAATCGGACTTTTGCGGATGTGGTCGGGGAGTCCGTCAATGCCGATGCCGTTGACATGGGGTTGCGGTAACTCGAACACCGCTTTGCCACTTGCCCGCACATACCACGAAAGCCCCATACGCCCCACAAGGTCTATTTTATGCGGGTCTATCACATCTCCATTGAAGATCGAACCACTCACGTGCAGCCGCACCACGCGGCAAATCGCCATATTCCCGCTCGTCTTGATTTCCGGCGCAAGATTTATCATCTGCACCAGACGGCATTCCATCGCAAAAGGCGATTCCATCACGCTCGGAGGCTTCACATCTTGGCTGGGGCGCTTTGTGAAGCCCGCTTTGGCAAATTCATCCACATCTGGCGGATACATACACGAACTCAAGTTCGACTGCTCGACCATACTATGCGTTACGGCGCTGATAGTACACTCGCCCGTAGCCATGAGATTGGTGTAGGTGTCTTTTGCCGTACCATCGGTGGCACGATGCGCCGGACCAAACGCCACAACGGGCGGATTTGAGCTAAAAGCATTGAAAAAGCTATATGGCGAGAGATTAACATTGCCACGCGGGTCAGCCGTACCGACAAGAGCAATTGGACGAGGTGCTACGCCGGAAAGCAAGATTTTATGCAGTTCACGGGGTGAGATTTCGCTTGGGGTAAAAGATTTCATGCAGTGTTGGTGAAATGGGAAATCACAATAAACAAAATGCGCTTGACGCAACCAGCATCGGCGCAATGTTAGCAAATTTGCATCATTCAAACAAATCCGGTCGGCGCTGGCGGGTTTTTTGCACTGCCATCTCTTCGCGCCAAGCACTAATGCGCTTGTGGTCGCCGGAGAGCAGTGTTTCCGGCACACCTACACCGCGAAATTCCGCAGGGCGCGTGTAGTGTGGTGCATCAAGCAATCCATGTTGGAACGAGTCCGACAGCGCTGATTCCGCGTCGCTCATAGCGCCGGGAAGCAAGCGTACAATGGCATCCAGCACGACCAAAGCGGGCAATTCGCCTCCCGTCAACACATAATCGCCAATCGAAAGTTCTCGTGTGACGAGCATATCTCGAATGCGTTGGTCTATGCCTTTGTAATGCCCTGCAAGCATGATGATATTGCGTTTGAGCGATAATTCATTGGCGATGGACTGCGAAAAACGGTCGCCATCGGGTGTGAGAAAAATGATTTCATCGTATTGGCGTTCTGCCTGTAAGCGCTCAACGCAAGCAAAAATCGGCTCGCAGCGCAAAATCATTCCCGCGCCGCCGCCGAAAGGAACGTCATCAATTTGGTTGTAATTGCCCAAGCCGTCATCATGGAGATTATGGACAACGATTTCCACAGCGCCCGCTTCCTGCGCTCGTTTCAGAATACTTGCTTCAATGACGGGCGTGACGAGATGGGGAACTGCCGAGATAATATCCACGCGCAACCAGCGTTCACGCGCTTGAGCGGGTTCATTTTTGGACATAGCGTTGAAGAAATTCAGCCGATAATGGTAAAACAAGGAATGCTTTCGGGCGCAAATTACGAAGATTTTCACGCAGATTTGCACAAAAAGCCGTAACTTAGCGGTCTTGTTTTATTCGTATTTTTTTCACGGTACGGGCTTCCCCACCCGTGAAGTGCTTTTGATATTTTTTGATTGATATTTTTGAAGGGAAAAATCATGCGAAACTGCCCATTTTACGGCACAGGAACGGCACTCGTAACGCCATTTACCCAAAGCGGAGCAATAGATTTTCCGGCATTGGGAAAACTGATTGATTTTCAAATTGCCGGTGGAGTAGAATTTCTGGTGAGTTGCGGCTCAACGGGTGAAAGTGCGACCATGACGGAAGAGGAAGACCGCTCGGCGATTAGCTTCACGATTGAGCGTGTCAGGCAAACCGGCAAAGCGGTCAAGGTCGTCGCCGGGACTGGCTCAAACAATACGCGAGAAGCTGCTCGTTACACAAAATTTGCCCAAGAACTTGGCGCAGATGGGGCGCTCGTCGTTACGCCCTACTACAACAAGCCGACAGCTGCGGGACTTATGGCGCACTACGGCGCGGTTTGCGAAGCAGCACCGAACTTTCCGATAATTCTCTACAATGTTCCCGGACGCACCGGATCGAATGTTCCTGCCGAAACGCAACTCGCCATTGCCGAAGCCTACCCGAATATCGTTGCAACAAAAGAAGCATCAGGAAATCTCGACCAGATGATGGAAATTATTGCCAACGCGCCCGAAGGCTTTTCGGTGTTGTCGGGCGATGATTCTCTCACTTTGCCGCTCATTGCTGCGGGCGGGAAAGGCGTTATTTCGGTCTTTAGCAACTACGCGCCGCGTGGATTTAGTGATTTGGTGCGGTTTGCGTTGTCGGGCGACTTTGCTAAAGCGCGTGAATTGCAGTATCACTACTTGGAACTGATGAAACTCAATTTTATCGAATCCAATCCGATGCCTGTGAAAGCGGCATTAACGATGATGGGAATTATCGAAGAAAATCTTCACCTGCCACTTGTGCCGATGAAGCCCGAAAACCGCGAAAAATTGCGTTTGGCGCTTGTGAAAGCACAACTTTTAGCGTCGTAATTTCCTTCGTGCAAGCCGTTTAACTCAATCGTATTTCAGTATGCTTACACCCGTGAAAATCACTCGCCCGAAACCGTATTTGCTGACCATTGCATGGTCGGACGGCTTGGAAACGACCATCACCATTCGCACTTTCCGCGACGAGTGTCCGTGCGCCTCGTGCAAAGGCGAAAATATTATGGGAACGACCTACTCCTTCGGAATGCAAATCATCAAGCCCGGGATGTATGAGTTGGCAAGTATTCAGGTAGTAGGAAACTACGCCATTCAAGCCGATTGGAAGGATGGGCATAATACGGGCATCTACTCGTGGGATATTTTGCGTGGCATTTCGGAACAGCACAATCTTTCTGAAGAAGATTTGATGAGGCTTGCGGAACAGGCTGCGCGGGAGAGTGGCTCTTGAAGGCGTGGACAAAGAGATAGGGTAGAAAAAAAGCCGACTTATCTCAGATGAAACAAGTCGGCAAAAATACCCTTAAAGTCGAACCTTTTACATCATCGCCCCAAAATACTCCCGATTCATCAGCGCGATATTTTCTTTGCTATCTTGCGTTTTGGTTTCTCAGGGCTTGCCTCGCCTTGCATCGGTGATGCAGAAATAAGTAACTGCGGATCAATCATTGGCAGAAGATAGGATTGTAGCGGTGTTCCACCTAATTTTGACCATAAAACACCTCTTGTTGCAGAATACGAAGCACTTGCTAACATACGCACAAATTCTATCGGCAATGATGATTCCGATTCGTCCAGATAAGTACGTGAGCCATCTGGTTGCTGTGTGAATAGCTTTACATTATACTGGGCTTCAATAAGCGTCGTGACTATTGGTTCGGTAGAATTCGTAGGCTCTGCCAGTGTAAAATCGAATATTACCGAAAAAATATTGGGTGCAGCAAATTTGTGTTTGATGTTACCTTGTATCTGTAAATGCTGAAGGTCTTCCGTAGATAATATTGCTGGACGCAAAGTCTGAGCATCTATAGCATTTTCATTGTAAGCAAACCGCTTCACGGTCAATGACCTAATTGAATAGTCAATATTGATGTTTACAGGCGGTTCATAATTTTCAGTTTTCATAGCAATTTTTTAGACACCTTGAAAAGAAAAGTGTACAGATTGTTGTACGGGCGGTAATGCTATTGCGTTCTTATTGTCGATCAAACAACCTTCCTCATTAACAAAGCACTTGCTAAGCGATGGAGTTGTTTTGAGTGGTTGTTGATGAGCCTTTGTAAGCGGACTTGGCGCGAAACTCAAAAATCTCTCGCCAAAAACACGCTCAAAACGGCGTATGGTCTTCAATGTAAGATTTGTATTTCCGCTCAAAATAAGACTTAGTTGCGATGGCTTCATACTGAGCTTTTGTGCAAGCTCTTTTTGCGCCCAACCCTTGATTTCAAGCCAATCGCGGACGAGAATAGCAAAATCAACATCATCACGAACTGTATCAGAAATTTCGTTAGCAAGATCATCTTGCGGAAACAGTGCCATTACAGCTTCAAATTCATTCATTGTGGTTTACTAATTGTGGAAGTTATGAAATGTTGAATACCAAATTACCAATAAGTTCGCCGTTATCACTCATCAGAATTTCTTTAGCTAGCAGCCGCTCAAGGAGTAATCTGTCAACGGTTTGCATTTCCAGTAACATTCCATGATATTCTGGGTCTTGTTGAGATGAGCGAGATTTTTTCAGGCAACCATTCCCTAAAATCAGAAGAATACGGCCATAACGACAGCAACATAAGCGAATTTTAGGTTTTGTAAAGTTGCCACCGCGAAAAAGCGACTCTACGCTATCTTTTGGGGTAAGTTCTTGACGAAAGTCTGATTCTATGCACCCTACGCGCAGGTATTCCCGCAAGCGTTTCGCTAAATATTCTGCTTCAGTACGCTGACCTTGATGTATCTCAGGACGTTGAAAAAACTGTGTCGTCAAACTGCTTTCAGAATCATGATACTTGACGGTATAAAGCGAGGCTTTCCGCTTTACTGCTCCACTTGGAGGCATAAAAGGTATGAGTTCAAACGATTTTTTCACAAATTAACATATATGTTTATTTTTTGAAAGACGAAGCTACTGCTTTATTGTTGCAATTCCAATAAAAAAAAGCGACTGCACGAGAATATTACAATTCTTTCGTACAGCCGCTTCATTACTTGCTTGAAGAAGAAAACCTACATCATCGCGCCAAAATACTCCCGATTCATCAGCGCAATATTTTCCATCTTGATTTCTTTCGGGCAAACTGCTTCACATTCACCGTGATTGGTGCAGTTTCCGAAACCGAGTTCGTCCATCGCGCGAATCATGTTTGCTGCCCGCAGATGGCGCTCTACCTGACCTTGAGGCAAATTGGCAAGATGCGAGATTTTTGCGCTTGTAAAGAGCATTGCCGAAGCATTCGGACAAGCCGCCACACACGCGCCACAGCCGATACATTGAGCCGCATCCATAGCACGGTCAGCCGCTTCTTTGGGAATCGGAATCGCGTTGGCATCGGGCGTACCACCAGTGCCGACGGAAATATAGCCACCCGATTGGATAATGCGTTCAAACGATGTGCGGTCAACGGCGAGGTCTTTAATCACCGGAAATGCTTTCGCCCGCCAAGGCTCAATCGTAATAGTGTCGCCGTCCGAGAACGAGCGCATATGGGTCTGGCAAAGCGTTGTTGCCTCATCAGGTCCATGCGCGTATCCGTTGACCATTGCGCCGCACATCCCGCATATTCCCTCGCGGCAGTCGTGGTCAAAAGCAACGGGATCTTTGCCTTCTTTGATGAGTTGTTCGTTGAGCATATCAAGCATTTCCAAGAACGACATTTCGGTCGAAACACCTTTTATCTTGTATTCTTCCATGCGCCCTTTGGTCTTGGAGTTTTTTTGCCGCCAGATTTGCAGCGTTAAACTCAGCATTTTTCCGTGTCCGTTGGACGTTCCATTGAGAGTAGCCATTATTTGTAGCTCCTTTGCGTCAGTTTAACGTTTTCAAAAATTAACTGCTCGACGTTGCGAGTTTGTGCGCCGCTTTTGCCTGTCCACTCGTATGCAGCGACGTGTGCGAAGTTGTCATCATCACGTTTTGCTTCCCCTTCTTCGGTTTGATGCTCAACGCGGAAGTGCCCGCCGCAGCTTTCCTCACGAACAAGCGCGTCTTTGGCAAAAAGCTCGCCAAACTCAAGGAAATCTGCCACACGCCCAGCACGTTCAAGTTGCTGGTTAAATTCGCCCGCTTCGCCCGTCACTTTGATATTATTCCAAAATTCTTCACGAAGTTCTGGGATACGCTTCAACGCTGATTCCAAGCCGTCTTTGCTTCGCGCCATGCCACATTCGTTCCACATAATTTTCCCTAGTTCTTTGTGGAATGCCAATGGTGTTTTATTGCCTTTAATGCTCAAAAGCTTGTTGACACGCTCGTTGACATCGTTTTCCACCGCGCCAAATTCAGGAGCATTGGCAGTAACGGGGTCAAGTTTTGTGCCGCCTAAGTAATTGCCAATCGTGTACGGAGCAACAAAATAGCCATCTGCCAAGCCCTGCATCAGAGCCGATGCACCCAAACGATTTGCACCGTGGTCAGAGAAATTTGCCTCGCCCAGCACGAATAAGCCGGGAATAGTGCTTTGAAGATTGTAATCCACCCACAAACCACCCATCGTATAATGCACGGCTGGATAAATTTGCATCGGGGTTTTGTACGGATTTTCGGCAGTGATTTTTGCGTACATATCGAACAAATTGCCATAGCGGTCACGAATGACATTTTCGCCAACACGGGCAATCGAAGCCGCAAAATCAAGATAGACAGCTTGCCCCTCGCCTACGCCGCGCCCTTCATCGCAGACTTCTTTTGCATTACGCGAGGCAATATCGCGCGGCACTAAATTACCAAACGCCGGATATTTGCGCTCCAAGAAGTAATCGCGCTCTGCTTCGGGAATGTCCTCAGCGCGGCGTTTGTCGCCTTTTGCCTTCGGCACCCAGACTCTACCGTCATTCCGCAAACTCTCGCTCATCAGCGTCAGTTTGGATTGGTCTTCGCCATGCACAGGAATACAGGTCGGGTGTATCTGCGTGTAGCATGGGTTAGCGAAAAATGCACCCCGGCGGTGCGCTCGCCATGTTGCGGTGACATTACAGCCTTGCGCATTGGTGGAGAGGAAAAAGACGTTGCCATAACCGCCCGTGCAAAGCAGCACGGCATCAGCAGAATGGCGCTCGACCGCACCCGTGACGAGGTTGCGGGTGATAATTCCCCGTGCGCGACCATCAACGACGACCAAATCCAGCATTTCCGTACGGGTGTGCATCTCGACATTGTTCAAATGAATTTGGCGTGAAAGCGCTGAATATGCGCCCAAGAGCAACTGCTGCCCCGTTTGCCCACGCGCATAGAATGTCCGTGAAACCTGTGCGCCACCGAAGGAGCGGTTGTCCAGCAATCCACCATATTCGCGGGCAAAAGGAACGCCCTGCGCGACGCATTGGTCAATGATATTGACGCTGACTTCCGCCAAACGATGCACGTTTGCTTCGCGGGCGCGATAATCGCCGCCTTTGATGGTATCGTAGAAGAGCCGATGAACACTGTCGCCGTCATTGCGGTAGTTCTTTGCAGCATTGATGCCGCCTTGCGCTGCAATACTATGCGCCCGGCGGGGGCTGTCTTGGAAGCAAAAGGCTTTTACTTTATAGCCCATATCGCCCAGCGATGCGGCTGCCGATGCGCCCGCCAAGCCTGTTCCAACGACAATCACTGAGAATTTACGGCGATTCGCAGGATTCACGAGTTTGGATTCAAACTTGTGTTTTTCCCACTTCTCACCAAGCGGTCCACTGGGAACTTTGGAGTCGAGTACTGTTGCCATAGTCAATTACGAATTAGGAATGACGAATTAGGAATTAGATCTGACGTTCTTGAGCGCGTTTCTTTGCACAATCCTTCTGCGCGGCGTAAAATACATTTTTCGCTTGTATCGCACAAAAATTCCGTGCAACTTTCTTGTCAATTATTGCACAAAACTCACAACACGGTTTTGCCGCAGCAAGTTCCAGTTTGAACGAAATTGGAGAATGGGGCGAAAAATATGCCCTATCGCGCTTGGCGGAGTTGGTCGGCAGCGTCGTCATTCAGAATATCACCATTCAGAATGTCTCCATTCATCAACTGCGCCGCAAGTTCCGGCGTAAGATGCTCCGCAACCCGCTCTACGATTGGATGTGGGTCATTCGGGTCGAAGAGCATTCCCGTACAAAGGCACATTTTACGCTCGGTTCGCGTGAGAACATCCACGTTGGGGCAGGAATTACAGCCATTCCAGAAGGTATCATCTTGGGTGAGTTCGGAAAAATGGACAGGCACGTAGCCAAGTTCGGTGTTAATCTTCATCACTGCTTGGCTTGTGGTGATGCCGAAAATTTTCGCATTCGGATATTTTTCCCGTGAAAGCTCGAAAACACGCCGTTTGATGCGGGTTGCCAAGCCGTATTTGCGCATGGATGGCACGACAATAAGCCCCGAATTGGCGACAAATTCCTTTCCGCTCCACGTCTCAATATAGCAAAAGCCCGCAAAACGCCCACCCTCCGTAAGCGCAATAACCGCCTTGCCTTCCTGCATCTTGCTGACGATATAATCAGGATTTCGCTTGGCAATACCCGTCCCGCGCACTTTTGCCGAAGCCTCCATTTCGGCACAAATTTCCTCTGCAAACTGCGCATCTGCTTCGGTTGCAATGCGCACTGTAATGCCGTCTATGGGCATTTCACTCGGTTGAATTATCGGCAAATCCAGTGTGGGTGCGGTATTGGACATTTCTTGCGAAAAATGGAGATGAGAGATGTGGACTAAAAATTAGTGCGTCGGAATACTGATTATACCGATGCAACCTGCACGGGCGCTGCTTTGCGCTCCATCATTACCTCGACAAATTGACGGAAAAGATAATCAGAATCATGAGTTCCGGGTGCAGCTTCAGGGTGGTATTGTACACAAAAAATCGGCAATGTGCGATGGCGAAAACCCGAGACCGTATTATCGTTCAGATTGATATGTGTTAGCTCAAGTTCTGGTGGCATAGATGCTGCATCTACGGCAAAGCCATGATTCTGTGATGTAATCTCAATTCCCCCTGTCAGAAGATTTTTCACCGGATGATTCACGCCACGATGCCCGAATTTCATTTTGTAGGTATTTGCCTTCAGCGCCAAACCCAAGATTTGATGCCCCAAGCAAATGCCAAACACGGGTTTTTCCGTCAAAACTTCGCGCACCGCATCAATGTTGACCGCCGCCGGGTCGCCGGGACCATTGGAAAGGAAGATTCCATCAGGGTTGTAGGCACGTATGGCTTCGGCGGTGGTGTTCGAGGGAAACAGCATAATTTCACAGCCGTAGCTTGCCAAGCGGCGCAGAATGTTCTTTTTGATGCCGTAATCAATCGCCGCTACGCGCAATTTCTTCGGTGAGCGGTAGCCATTTACGCCGAGAATATACGGCTCGTCGGATTCTTGGTAGAGATGCGGCTCTTTGCAAGTTACAAAGCCAGTCAAATCAAGACCGTCCATGCTGGGAATAGCACGGGCGCGGTCTATCAGCAGATCAGCATTAAATTCTTTGGCAGAAACGATACCCCGCATCACGCCTTCGCTTCGCAAAATCCGCACAAGCGCTCGTGTGTCCAGCCCTTCGATGCCGATTTTCCCATTCATCTGCAAAAATTCCGCCAGCGAGTGCGAGGCACGCCAATTCGAGTGCATGGGCGAATACTCTCGCACAATCAAGCTTTCCGCCTGCATTTTGCCGGATTCCACGTCGTGAATGTTCACGCCATAATTGCCGATGTGCGGATAGGTAAAGGTGAGGATTTGCCCGTAATAACTAGGGTCGGTGAGTGCCTCTTGATAGCCAGTCATGGCGGTATTAAAAATGACTTCGCCGTGAGCTTCTGCTTCTAAATCCCCAAAAGCAAAACCGCGAAAAGTCATCCCGTTTTCAAGTGCCAAAAGCGCTGGTGTTGGTGTCATGGTATGGATAAGGGCAAAAATACGCCGCTTTTGAGCTATCGTTGAGCTAGGGCGCGGGCGTTACGCCATAGCACACAAGCGCACAAAATACGGAATTTGCGTGACTTTGCCAATGACTGATTTGTCTAGCAAATGTTATCAATCAATTACAGGCAACGTGGCTATCTGAGCGCTTTGGCTTGCGCGAAATCTCGCGCATAAAAAACTCCCGCAAACCAAAGTTCACAGGAGTTCACTGTTTTTGAATGGAACGAGAGATGTTTTCGCGCCACTTTCCTATTTAGAAATCACCACTCTACTTAGAAACCACCACTTTCTTCGTCGTTGCTCCATTTCTCCCCGTTAGCTTCACGACATACGTGCCAGCATAGACCGTTCTGGTGTCGAGGTAGGTGGTCGTTGTACCTTGCAAAAGCGTCGTTTTTTGGACAAGTTTGCCCGTTACGTCGAACATTTCCACCAGCACATCTTCTTTGTTCAAGCCAAGAATTTGCAACGCAAGAAACTCATTGGAGGGGTTCGGGAAAACATTGACGGAAAAGGCTTCATTGCTTGCCTCGCGGACGCTTGTTGTGCCTGTAAACTTTGTTGTTGTTTCGGTAATTGCCGTAACTTTT
This sequence comes from Ignavibacteria bacterium, assembly GCA_947459425.1. Classification (GTDB taxonomy): domain Bacteria; phylum Bacteroidota; class Ignavibacteria; order Kapaibacteriales; family UBA4661; genus PH2015. Next base: position 4,564 of record CANHDJ010000050.1, on the reverse strand, counting down.
CTGTTTGCATAAACACCATAAAACGTTGGTCCGACGACGTAAGGATACGCAGAATTCCAGTTTGCGTCAACGGTTGCGAAGTAGCAATAGATTCCACGCGGGTATTCCGGCGTAACGCAGAATCTGCCATTATGCTCGTCCAGAAAATCATTCTGTCCTGTGCGGGCGATAAACTCATAATCCTCGCGGAAATATCCGAGCGGATAGGTCGTGCTGACATCGGGTCCCGACGTAACAGCCGCGCCCGTTGGCGAGGTAGTGCGTCTGGTGATATTGCGCAGTTGATAGCTTGATTTCATGCGCACAATGCCGCCTGTTCCGTCAAGGTTTCGGTACGCATACGCCCCATAAATCGGGAAACCATCATACGCAAAGCCGATAAGTGGCGAATGTTTCGTGCTGTCAATCGCGTACAAGCCTTCAGCATCGTAGAGGTTGCATACGGTTGAGATAACTTTTAAGTCTAGTTTGAAGGCTGATGGGTTTTGATGATAATGATAATTGCCATTTGCCGGATGTGCTTTGGAGCAGTCAAAACCTCCGCGCTCTGCAATGATGGCATCCCTGTTCCAAGCCTGTGTTGCATTCATTCCACCAGCACAAGGCGCGTTTCCGGGACCGCCGCACAGCGAGTTTGTGCTGGCATTCCACGCAACACCGTCGCGGTAGTCAAAGAGGGCAACGCCGTTGATAAATACGCCAATATTCCCGCCAGAAGTAGCAGTAGGCGTTCCTGTGTTTTTTACAGGATTTAAGGGAAATTGAAAGATTGCGTTTTGGTCTTGAGCATTCGAGGGATTTCTGTCCAAAAACGGTCCCGTCGGATGTGCCGGAACGCCCGTCGCCTTGACGTAAACGCTATTTGCGGAGTATTCCACCGACTGGCAATTCACGAGAATACCATTCGAGATAGCAGTGGAATTGCCCGAAACGTAGTACGTGCCTGTTCTTGTGGTATTCCGCAGCCATGAAGTAATTGCGGGATTTAATTGCGCGTTTGCGACGCTGCCGAATATGCTGGACAGTAGAAACGCTGCGAGAATGAAGGTTTTCTTCATAGTGCTGGTGGGATAGTTTGATAAAAAAAGTGTTGTTTCTTGACGGTTTCCTGCGGCATTTCCCCGTTAGACGACAATTCCCCGTCTAATCCTTCGCTGTCTCAAAAACAATATTTCTTGGAAACGAAAATGCGGGATTAAAAAGAAACCCTCTGTCGGTCAGCGTGAGAAGAAAGGCGGTCAAATCTACCTTGTCGTTGGAAGACAGCGCAATGGGCGTTTGCAATTCTTTCGCTAATGTATGGCTTTTTGTGCGGTTTTGCAACCCAATCGCCGTGTAATGATTCAGCACATCGGGCAATCGCTTGAAGCGCCCATCGTGCATATACGGGTAGGAAAATTCGATATTCCGAAGCGTCGGAACGGCAAATTTCAGCGAATCATCGGGGTTCTGCGTTACCCCAAACCGCCCCAAATCTCGTATCGTTGAGTCAACGGGCAAGCCGTTATTCATAAACTGATGATTCGTGAAAAACGGCTCTGTGTGGCACGTGGAGCAATGTTTTTTGAACAGAACATAACCTTTGCGCTCTTGTTCGCTAAACACCGCTTGTTTCCTCGTAACGCTATCGTATTTGGCATTGCTTGAGACCAGAATGAGCATAAACTGGGCAATCGCTTTTAAGGTGCGCTCGCCCGTGATAACAGAATCGCCAAATGCCGCCGCAAAAAGCCGTGGATAGAGTATGGTTGCTTGCATTTTGGCAACAACGTGCGTAATGCTTTCGCCCATTTCCGCCGGATTACTGATAGGCGCGAGTGCCTGCATATCCAAGTGATTGATGGCTCCATCCCGCATGAATACTCGCTGCCACGCCAAATTCATCAGCGCGGGAGCATTGCGTGTGCCGATGCTGTCGTGAATGCCATGACTGAGTGCGTGGTCGCCGTGCGTGAAAGCGGAATATTGCGAATGGCACGAAGCGCATGATACCATGCCGTTTTTAGACAATAGCGGGTCGTAAAATAATGCTCGCCCCAATTCAATTTTCTGCTTGTGTAATGGGTTTTGCTGAAAATTATATGCGGGTTTTTGCCAGCCTCTTGGTACAACGAAAAGCCAGTCATTGCTAGTGCGAAAGGCTGTGGCAGCAATGCCAATAACGACAAAAAATAGCAAAAAAACAATCTTCGTTTTCATCGCGTACAACCTCAAAAAAATTTCAATGAACAATCCGAAAAGATTCTGCGGCTTGCGCCGAAAGGCGCACCGCATCTGCGCTGGGCGACATGAAGTGATGATGCTTTGCCATATCAATCTTGCTTAAAAAACGTTCTACATCGAATTGAATGGTAATTGTATCGCTCACAGAGATAGGAAACGTCAGAGTTTGCAGGCAATCGAATGGCTGCTTGTATCCGCCAAGATGAAACTGGAACTCGTTATTTCGTGCCGTACAAGCGTTGCTTTTTCCCTCGCATTTGAAGTTTATATAGCCGCTTTGCCACGTCCAGTACATCCCTCGTGTGGGGTCGAGATCGCCGCCCATTGCGCCAAAAACACTGGTCGCGCTATCAATACCGAGATGGAAGCGCACCGCATCAAATCTCACTCCACGCTTGTTTTGAACGGCAAGGTGAAATGAGACTTCCCTCGCCGCATCTATCAAATGGAAGCTCTGCGCCTCTTCCAGCACGACTGCGCCTTTGTGCAAAAATTGGATGCGCGAAATGTAGAATTTCAGCATATCAATTTGTGTGTTCCGTGCATCCTTCGCCTGAAAAGCAGAATCCCGGATGACGATAGATTTTGCGCCAAAAGTGGGAATAATAGAAAGGCGAATGGTGCTAGCGTTCACAGGACTTTGCTGCCCGAAAACCGCACGGCAATTCATAGTGAAAGTCGTGCTGTAGATGATGAATGCTATTGTAAGGCGTGTCATACTTGTTTTCTTTTGTGCTGATGTTGGCAAAAGCCACGATTATTTATTTTTGGACAGGGTATTTTCACCAAAGCATGATTTATTTTTCAGGTGCACCTTCCCGTACCCTTCTTGGCGGAGGAGTCAGCACACGCGAAAGCTCAGGAATAAGCCGTTCAAACAACGGTTGTTGCTCCGACGAACAGATATTTTTTAATGCAAGAAAGTGCTGAAGTGTCATAGAAATTTTTTGACCATGAATATCCGTAAGTAATTGCTGCAAAGAGTCTTGCCGTGCCGTGTCCAGCCTTGTTCCCCGAAGCAAGGCGAAGTATTGCCCCAAGACATCCCGATATTTGGTATCATGTCCTTGCATTGCCGAGCGGTGCTGGTGTTTGAGACTTTTGAACTGCTCTTGCTGCGCCGCATTCAAGCGTAATTGTGTAATTACCAATTCATCAAACTGATTCCCGCTAGGCGGCATTGCCGCACGCCCCCCATCTGGACGACGACTCATAAAGAGATATGCCATAATACCGATGTTCAGCACCAACAGCGCCACAACAGCAAGCGTAAGCAGGGTTTCTCGTTTCATTAGCTCACCTCGTTTTTCGGCGTAATTGTAGCGCTGTGGAAAAATTAGTACAAATCGAAATTCACTGTCTCAAGTGTGGATGCGGCTTGTAGGGCTTGTATTGTTGTATTTTGAGTTTTTGCTTTGATAGAATCAGCAAGAATCCAAACATTCACGCAGCACAATACCACAAATGCCGCAACGCCCAATGCCAGTATTGGAGAGGCAACGCGGTTGTCCTTGCCACGAAAGCGTGATTGGATTCTTGATTGAATCCGCGTGAAAAGAAACGGCGGTGCTTCAGAGCGCCGAACCCCTTCAATGCTTGATAAAATCTCGTCTTTCCATCGCTCTTTTGCAGTATAGTTATTCTTGTTGCTCATAGCTATTGCGGTTGATTCTGTGCTTTCGTGTATTGAAGTATTAGACGCTGCGAAAATCTATTTCCTTCGGTCGGGATAATACTTTTCCAGCGCAGTCCGGAGATTTCCTTTGGCGCGTTGAAGCAAAGATTCAATAGCTTTGAGGGAGGTCTGCATCACATCAGCAACTTCCTGACGAGGCAGTTCTTCGATAAAACTCAGGATAAATGCGGTTTGCTGTTGCTGGGGCAAGTGTTGAAGAGCCTTGAAGAGGATTTTTGCATTTTCTTGGCGTTCGAGTGCGATTCCGGGATACTCGAAATCGTCGTCGGCAGCATCGTACTGAAGTGCTGTACTGCCGGATTGGAAGAGGCTTTGTACCTGCGCAAACCGTTTTTTTCGTTTCAGATACCGCAATCTATCCAGGCATTTGTTCACCGTTATCCGATAAATCCACGTCTGCACTGACGATTTTCCCTCGAATTTTTTTGCTGAATCGAATACCTCAATAAACACATCTTGCGTGATTTCCTCGGCTTCCGAGCGGTCTCTGAGATAGCTAAGGAACGAGAAATAAATAAAAGCGTGTTATCCAAAGTAGTATTTTGCCAGTAAAAACTTCTCATGATTGAACCATATTCAGCCGCAGTAGAGCATCAGATGCAAACGTTTTATGCTCATTTGAAAGAACGAGATCAGCGCCATTAT